>NZ_CP187368.1:658909-1317819 GCF_049810355.1 Rubrivivax soli | reverse complement strand
CGTACTGGCCGCCGCGCGCGTAGGGGTTCAGCATCACGGCCAGGTCGCGGATGCGCGGGTCCTCGCGCACGCCCAGCTCCTCGATGGTGCCGGCCTTGAAGGCGTCGCGCAGCGCGGTCACCGTGAGCGCGTTGCCGTGCTCGCGGAACAGCTTGATGACCATCGCCGAGATGGCCTTGTACTGGACCTCGTCCAGCGGCCGGGACATCGAGGCCATCTTGGAGATGGCCGGCACCAGCATGTCGATGTCCTCGTTGATGTCGACGATGTGCGTGAAGGGGTTGAGGCAGATGTCGACGTCGGGCCGGAACTCGATGTACGTGCCCTTGGCCTTGCGGCACAGCTTCTCGAAGGACCGGCCGAGGTCGAGCATCCACACCTTGGCGTCGATGGCCCGGTAGGACCACGCCATCTCGTTCATCAGCACCGACTTGCCGGACCCGGGCGCGCCGATGATCGCGAAGTTGTAGTTGCCCAGGTCGTTGTCGAAGATGTCCAGCGTCATCAGCTGGCCGCGCCGGCCACCGAAGACCAGGGCAGGCGTGCGCGTGCCGCGCCACTCGGCGATCAGCGGCGCCAGGTGGATGGCATTGGCCATCGTCTTGCGCGAGACGCGGCGCATCTTGGCCAGGTCCTTGTGGAAGGCCTCCGACAGCGTCATCGGCAGGCTGGCCAGCAGCGCCTGCCGGTGCATGTAGACATCGGCGTTGAGCTGGAAGCCCCGTCCGCGCCAGATCGCGTTGGCGGTCTCCTGGGCGGACACGGCTCTCTCGGGCGGCGAGAAGATCGCCAGCTGGTGGTACAGGCTCACCAGGCTGCTGCCCACGTCGATGGCGTTGGCCGCTGCGGTCCAGTCCTGCAGCTTCTTGCCCACGTCAGGCATCACCTCGGCCATCTTGCTGCGGGCGTTCTGGGTCGCGCGCACGTGGTTGGCCGTGACCACGGACTTCATGACGTTGGGGTCGAGCACGTGCACGCCCATGGTCAGCAGGAAGGGCGCGCTGTACTGCAGCGCCGGCTGCATCAGGTCGCCGATCAGCGAGCCCATCTGCCACAGCGCAAAACGCTCGGGGAAGGACTTGATTGAGTAGAAGCGTGCTTCCAGCGATCCCTCGTGACCTTCTTTCCAGAGGGTCAGGCCGGCAGGATGCGGGTCCTGGATGGTGTCGAAATCGACGATCTGGTCGCGGATCTCGCGGCCGTCGTCGTAGTGGAGGTTGGGGGCGTCTGTCTGGGAGACCCGGTCCGGGTTGGTGAAGAGCGCACACCAGTTGATCAGGTCCGCGGCGTCGCAGACACGGCTGGGCAGCGACGCCGAGCGCAGCGTGGACGCCATGGACTCGCGCAGCGCGACCAGTTCGTCGCGCCGGGTCAGGTCGCCGGCCTGTTCCACGCCGCCGGGCACCGACACGCTCATCATCAGCCGGAAGTCGCGGATCGTGTAGTGGAAGCCGGTGGTCAGCGACTGCTGCGCGCCGTGCAGCAGGTGCCCCACACGCTGCCGCGCAAGGCGGTGGAACAGGTTGTCGTTGCGCGCCGGGCGACCCCAGTGCTTGGCCTTGTCGGCCTGATCGGCATCCTCGACGCGCAGGTTGGCGTAGCGGCGCAGCTGCTCGCGGACGTGCGGCGATGCAAACAGATGGAACTGGATCCCGGTGGCTGGCGGGCAGGTCGAGTACAGCGAGATCAGCACCTCGGCCATGCGGTCGTCGGCACCCGACTGCGGCATCAGCTCGAGCATGAAGCCCAGGCTGTCGCGGTTGACGAAGAGCTTCTCGTCGGCGAGGTAGGCCGAGTAGGGCAGCCAGGACGCGAACTGCTCGGCCGGCGTGTCGGGAGGCGAGCCCAGGCCCAGCCAGCCCAGGCTGCCGTGGCCGGGGCGGCTTGCGCTGGGAAAGGCGGCGGATCGGGTCGAAGCGGTCTGGGCGAACGGAGTGGGCATGGCGTGTGCCTCGCAGGGATGGCCGGAAGAGATGTCAGGTCAGTCGTCGGGTTCGTTGCCACGCGGATCGACGGGCATCTGCGGCCGGCCCGCAGGAGGTGTCAGGCCGGGCAGGGACAGCGAACCACTCGGTTGATCTGTCCGACCGGACTGGTTCGATGTCCTGGGGTCGCGCGACTCGGTGGCGCCGCCTGCAGGACGTGCGGATGCGGGCGGCGGAGGCCGCAGCGGTGCATAGGCATCGCGGATCTGCCGTTGCGCGTGCTCGACGAGCCACTGGCCATCGTCGACCCGGACGTACACGTAGCCCTGGTCGTGCAGGTCGCGATCGGCGTCTTCCCAAGGCTTGAACCAGAGCCGCAGGATGCGGGCCGACGACCGGAGCGGCATGGCCGTGGGCGAGGGCGGCGCCGTTCGTGAGACGGCGATGCGGGAGGCTGCCGCGCCTGCAGCGCCCGCTACGGCTGCGCCGGTGATGCCCTCCGTCGCGCGCGGAGCTTGCGGCGTGCCTGGGCTGGCACCGGCCGTTCGCCGCTGACTTGGCAGGTTGTTCTGCACAGCATTGGCGTAGGTGCCGGAGACGGAGTCGCAGGTCACGCCGTCCGGGGCCTTGCAGGCATAGCTGGAGCTGCCGCTGAGACCGCTCATGCTCATGCAGCCGCTCAGCATCCAGGCCAGCAGCACCGACGCCGCGGCCAGTCCGGTGGCTGGGGCAGCACGCGATGTCGGAGCTGCGGGGAACACGACGGCGGGCTTCTTCATGGCTTGCCCCCCGCCACCTTCGACACCTGCTGGAGGCGGGCGAGCAGCACGGTCCGGTCGACGTAGCCGTCGGTTCGTGTTCCATCCGCCCAGACCAGGGTGGGCGTGCCCTGGACGGCGAGGCGTTGCGCGAGCGCGAGGTTGCGGTCGAGCGGGTTGTCGCACTCCGGGGCACGCGGGGCTGCCGGGTCGCCCGCCGGCCTGAGCAGCGAGGTGTCGCCCTGCAGCATGAACTGGTGCCAGGCCTTCTCGCGGTCCACCGCGCACCAGATCGAGACCGGGCGCGCGCGGCCCTGGAAGGGCACGAGGAAGGTGTAGATCGTCACGTCGTCCAGGCCCGCGAGCTCGTGCTCGAGCCGGCGGCAGAACGAGCACCCCGGGTCGCTGAAGACGGCGATGCGACGGTGCTCGTTGCCGCCGCTGCCTCGCACGGTCTTGATCGCGTCCGCCAGCGGCAGCTGGTCGAACGCAATGGGCGCGTCGGTAGCCGGCATCCTGTCGGCCTGCGCCGAGGGATCGCCCGCGCCGGGCGCCTGGCCGGCCTGCGCAGCGATGGTGGACGCGCGAGCCAGTCTCGGGCCGGTGAGGTCCTGCATGGTCTGGGTGTCGAAGACCCGGCCGAAGATGAAGTAGCGCGGATTCCGCGGCGACACGTAGGCCACGTTGCTGTTCATCCAGACCTCGTAGAGGCCGGCCACGGGCGAGCGCTGCACCTGCGTGAACTGCGTGCCGGGGTGCGCCCTGCGCAGAGCGGCCAGCAGCCGCGCCTCATCTGCGGCAGCGGCGCCGGCGTGGCCTGCGGCAAGGGCCGCCAGACCGGCCATGAACCAGGCCGCGGGCCGGAGATGCCGGCCGGGAGCACGCAGGGCGGGGGAGGTAAAGGCGAAGCTTGGCGAGGGCTTGTCAGTCGTTGGCATCGTCGGGGGCCTGCGGGTTGCTCGGTCGGACTGCAAGGGGCGCGGCGGCAGCGGCGCTCATCGGCACGTCGATGCGGACGCCCTTGGTGATGACGACATCGATCTCGCGGCCGGCGTCGACCTCGATCACGGGGAAGGTGTTCTCGGCCAGCTTGATGTAGTACTGGGCGAGCCGGTCGAGGGCGCGGCCGACGCCGGTGCCGAGCCCGGCCCGGTAGGCGTCGGCACCCGAGGCGCTGGTGATCGTCCCCAGCGGCGAGGTGCTGACGTTGGTGGATGAGGTGGCGAGGCCCTGGCCGATGCCGCTGACCACGCCGGCCAGCAGGGCGTTGGCCAGCATCTGGCCCTGCTTGGTGACCAGCCGGCCGCGCATGCCGACCTTGCCGTCCTCGCCGTAGACGCTGCCCTGGATCTTCACTTCCAGGGTCGCGCCGTCGGCGCGGACACACGAGAGGTTCTCGGTGCGGAGGTAGGCCCGTTCGGAGCTGATGTCGCCGTAGCCAGCCGCGATGACGAAGCACTCGCGGTACTCGCCACGGAAGCGGTTGGGCAGCACCGCGTTGTCCGACAGGCGGATCAGCACCGGGTGGGGGTTGGACTGCGCCTGCCCGCCGGTGGGTGCATCCAGCCCGCCGAGCAGCGTGCCGCGCGTGAAGCTCACCGGCAGCCAGGTCGACACCGTCCGAGGCTCGGCCGCCGGTGTGCCGGCACGCTCCGAAGCGCTGCCGCTCGAGCCGGCGACGCCTTGCATGCTGCGATCGACCAGCGTGACGCGGCTGATCGCAGGTGCCACCGGTGCCGCCGGTGCGGGGTCGGCCGTCGGCAGCCCCGGCATGCCCGCCGGCAATTGTCGGCCGGCCGTGCCCGGGCCGTAGGTCGAGGGGAGCGGCAGGCTGGCCGCCGGCGGCAGCCCGGTCGGCGTCGTGCCGGCCGAGACCGACGGCAAGGCGGGTGGGAGTGGTGCAGGCACGGGCGGAACCGGGGCTGAAGCGGGCGCCGGAGCGGCGGCGCCCTGGGCCGCCTGCGTCGCCGAGGTCAGGCGCTGTTCCAGTTCCGCGAATCGCTGCATCGTGCGGGCCTCGAAGGCCTGGCGGTCGCGGTTGAGCCGGGTCTGCTCCTCGCGCTCGCTCTCGTACTGGGCTAGCTTGCTGCCTGCGGTGCCGACCCACTGGTCCACCGGGTTGACCTGCTGGCCGGGCGGCATGACGCCGATGTTGGTGACCGGCCCCGGCGCGCCAGCGGCGGGCTTGCGCGCACCGGAAGACGAGCCGGTGTCCGTGGACGCGAAGATCAGCCACAGCAGGCCCACGCCGGCGGCCACGATCACGCCCAGCAGCGCGAACTGGCGCTGGCGCGGCGTCATCCGCTCCGCCAGTTGCGCGCCGAGGCGGGTGGCCGACTGGCGAAGGGCGGCTGCGGAGGGAGGCAGGGGCGACACCATCACTGGCCTCCGCGGCGGATGACGAAGACGTTGGTGGTCTCGCCCGGGCGCAGGTTGTGGTGCTCGACAGCCACGGCCAGCACCTGCCCACCCAAGGGGCTGTCGGGTCGGTCGAACTCCTGCTCCGCCAGCACCATCACGGCCTGGCTCACGTTCTGCAGCAGGTACTTCTCACCCACCAGACCCCGGCCCTCGTAGCGCCGCATCAGCGAGAACCTGGCTTCCGCCCAGAGCTGGATGGGCTGGTTGAGCTCGTCCACACGGATGTAGGGCGGCACGCGGTCGGACGCCATCGCCAGGAGCAGCGTCTTCATCCCCCGGATGTGGTTGGGGGCGGTGCTCAGCGGTGTCTGCGAGCCCGCGGCGCCGGTCGGGGACTGCATCGCCTGCAGTGCCCGTTGGCCGGGGTCGCGGATGACGATGGTGTCGGCCGGGGTGTCTGCCTTGCGCAGCACCAGCGTGTAGGTGGCGTGCGCCGACGAGATGAACAGGTTGACCGGCTTGGGCGAGTCGCCGACCGGGCGGATGTAGATCTCGCCCTTGTCGCGGTCGCACTCGAGGACGATTTCCCCCGCCGGGTTCACGGCCGGCAGGGCGGCAGCGGGCGGTGCCCCGTTGCTGGTGGAGGACGGCGCGGCGGGGCCGCAGTTGCTGGAATGGATGTTGCCGAACACGTCCGTGATCGCGGCGCCGTCGATGCGGATGCGCGTGGGCTCCTTGATCGACAGCACGGCCTCGACGGCCACGCCGTCGCGGGCGTCCAGCACCTGCAGCGCGGTTGCCGGCGCTGCGGCTGCGAGGAGGCATGTCACGGCCGCCCATGCGGCGACCGAGCGGAACCAGCGGGGTGTCAGGCAACCGCGCGCCGTGAACACCACCGCTGCCGGGGCAGCGTGGCGACGGCGCTGCGGCCGGGAGTCACGGCGCGGCATGGGTCACCTCCTTGAAGGTCTTCAGGTGCATCCGGCCGCCGCTGTACGCGAAGCCCACCTCGTAGGCCTTGGCGTCGTTGGCCGTTTCCAGGCCGTTGACCAGCGTGCGCAGCCGGCCGCGGACAACGACGGTCTGTGTGTCCTCGCTGGGCACCAGCTGCTGCGGCATGAAGAAGGTGCTGGCGTTGATGCGCTTCAGCCGCGCCGCCTCCAGCTCCTGCCGGGTCTTGAGCTCGCCATGCTGGTCAGGCTCGACATAGCCGAGCAGGATGTCCTTCTTCCAGTCGATGGAGGCCGGCGTCACGTCCAGCACCAGCCAGGCGATGAAGGCGCCCATCTGCTCGAGGTACTCGCCGCTGGCCTTGTCGCGCGAGACCCAGAAGGACTTGTTGATCGACGGCGGCACGACGACGGTGCGCACCGTTCCCAGCAGGTTGAGGATCACCACCAGGGCCAGCACATGCGCGGCGGCCAGCAGGCCCACGGTGAGCGCCAGGCCACGGTTGCGGCGGCGCATCTCCTTGATGTCCCCGTTCAGGCGTTCGAAGTCCATGGTGGCGGCCTTGGGGTCAACCGACCATGCGCCGGATGTGCGACGGCGGCGTGGCGCGCATCGCCGTCAGCGGGCTGGTGGGCAGGTGCCAGTACAGCCAGTGCACCGCGAAGGCAGGGTGCTTGTCGGCCTTGATGCGGGCGATGGCGCGCGACGTGAGGAAGCCGGCAGCCAGGCACAGCGCGAAGGAGAACTTCGAGCCGGACATGTAGCCCATGAACAGCCCGAAGAGCAGGGGTGCGGCGACGTCGACGTCCCAGAAGCCGATCTTCCATTGGTCGTCCAGGCGGCGCGGGATGTAGGTGTCGGCGTGCATGCGGGCCTCCTGCTCGTCGGCTGCGCGCGCGTCAGATCACCGCACCCATGATCGCGCCCGCGATCACGAGGCCGACCGCGGCGAAGATGGCCAGCCCGACATAGAACAGCACCGGGCCGAAGTTGCGCAGTGCGGCCAGCGAGATCAGTGCGACCACGAAGCCGACGAAGCCGACCAGGGCCTTGATGCCCGGCCCCAGGCTCGCGATCTGCGTCAGCGCCGAGGTGAGCGGGCCGGTGATGCCGGTGAAGGCGACCAGGTCGAGGGCGTAGCCGGGAAAGGCGACGCACAGGCCGAGCGCCATCAGCACGAAGAGCGAGACCGGCGACAGCAGGCGCTTCGAGCGGCAGTTGCCGGCGAAGCTGGCCGTACCGGGGTCGCCGGCGCCGTCGGTTGAGAGGGAGCCCGTGGCACGGGCGGGATGCACAGAGGCGAGAGCGGTGTTCATGGGAGTCCTCCGAGGGTTCAGTGCTGGGAGACGAAGGTGGATGGCGGTGGCGGTCGGGTCGCGTGCGGGTGATCAGCGGGTCGGTGGCTGGGTTCGGTCAGGTGCGGGCAGGGCCGGGTGTGCGGATGAGGGTCAGGCAACTGCAGGTGCACTACAGGTCGGAGGGAACGCGCCAGAAGGCGATCTCGACCCGCCGGTTGCGCGCACGGCCTTCCGGGGTGTCGTTCTCCGTGGCGTAGCAGCAGACGCCGCGTCCATCGACCTTCACCTCCGCGCCAGCCAGGTGCGGGTGGCGCGCCCGCAGGTACTGCGCGACCGCAGCAGCGCGCTGGCGGGCCAACAGGTCGTTGGCCGCCGCAGGCCCGACGTTGTCGGTGCGGCCCCGGATGTCGATGCGCCGGATGCCGTCGCCCTTGGCCGCGGCATCGATCAAGGCACGGGCAGCGGCCGTGAGCACCGCGCTCCCGAACGGAAAGCTCACGACGATCTCGGACACCAGCGGTTCGCCCGCGTCGTCGGGGCCGATCGCGGTTCGCTGCGCAGGGGGCAGCGGTGCCTGCGGTCCGGCGATCACCAAGGTCTCGCTGGGGCTCAGGGACTGTGCAATGACCGCATCCGAGCCCGGGGTGGAGTCAGCTCGCGATTCAGCCGCTGCTGCACGCGGCGGATCGACGGCCAGCGTCTTCGGCGTGACGACGGGGCAGGCGGGCGGCGCGCACGTGGCGAACCGAGCCTGGCGGCCGTGGTCCAGCTGGGCAATCGACAGCCCAGCTGCGGCGCGAGCCAAAGTGGCGGGCGGTTGAGCGGCCTCTGGCCGTGAAGGGAGGGCGCCAGTTCGGGGTGCGCTGCACGACGACGCGGCGCCAACGACCGTCACCGCCAGCACAGGCACGGCCAAGAGCCGAAGCGGATGTCGCGTCATGGCGCCACCCTCGCAGCCAGGAGGATGGGCGCCGGTTGCGCCGCGTGCACAGGCCGCTGCGGGCTCGTCGCGACGGGACGGGAAGCCTCGCCGCTGGCGGAAGGCAGCCGGCGGTAGACCTTCCAGGCGTAGCTGGAACGCGCCGCCGTGCAGGCCTCGCCCTTGAGCTGGCTGCAGGCGGCGTTGTAGGCGCCGACGGCGTTCCAGGAGGCACCGTGCCGAGCGAACGCGTCAGCCAGTAGCCACGCGCCGACGTGGATGTTCGTGCAAGGGTCGTAGAGCTGTGCCTCGCTGATGCCATGCCGCGCCAGCTTGGGAAGGTGGGAGCTGTTGATCTGCATGAGCCCGATGTCGTAGGAGCCCGTGCGCTGCAGATGCGATCGGTTGACGGCGCGTGGGTCGAGGTTGGACTCGACACGCGCCACCGCGACCAGCAGGTGGGGCGACAGCCCGTAGCGCTGCGCCGCCTGCTCCCAGCAGGCCTGGGCCTGCAACGGCGCCCAGCCGGTGGCGAGCGCTGCCAGCAGCCAGGGTCCTGGCATCGGCCGGATCGGCGACAGTCGCGCGGGGAACAACAGCGGCACCTGCATGGATCGACCCGTGACGTCTTGGTGGACAGGGCGACGCCGTTCCTGTCGGCCAGGCGTGGCCGAGTGCGGGGCGTCGAGCGACGGGTGCGGACCGGCGAAGCGGTCAGGGTCGGAAGCGGGTGTGGAGCGGGTACCGAGCGGGTATTGAGAGCGGGTCTACGGGGAGGCGACCTGCGGCGCGTGTGGTGCGAAACCCCAGCGCCACCGCGCCGTCACCTTTCGCCTCATCCGGGGCGGAATGGGCGTCCGCGCGCGGCTCGGTCGGCCATGTTCAGCCGGGCCTGGCGCAGCACCAGCGTGTCGGCGCCCTCGTGCTGGCGGCACAGGGCGACGCAGGCCGTGGTCAGCTGGTCGAGCTGAAACTTGGGGTTCGGATGGCGGTTGGCCGGCGAGCGCTGCACGGCCAGCAGCAGCTCGTACTGCGGGCGCCACATCGACTCGCGGCGCCTGGGCGTCAACGGCGGGCGCAGCACCAGTTGCGTGCCCAGGAAGTCGAAGATCCGCGCTGGCGCGTCATCGTGCAGGAAGACCAGCGACACGCAGGCGCTGATGAGGTCCGGGAAGCGGAAGGTCGGCGAGACGTTGCCCTCGCTGCGCAGCACCGTGAACAGCCAGTCGTGCTCCTCGAGCCAGAGCCGGGTCTCGATGGTCTCGGGGTGTTCGCCGTCGTGGGCGCCGGAGCCGGTCTGGCCAGCCTGGGTGGCGGCGTCGCAGCGGGCAGCGGGCAATGCAGAGTACATGGCGCGGTCCTCGTTCGGTGGCTTCAGGATCTGAAGGCCGTGCTCTGTCGAGCGCGTGACCAAAAGGGTAGGAGCCGGCCGCTGCCGCAGCGCCGCGGAATGGCGCGTTTGCGAGGGGGATTTCGACGCCGAGCCGGGCGCAGCTCGCCGTCGCACAAAGTGCAGTGGCTGATCTCAGGCGCTCTTGCCCTGCGGTGCGTACTCGCGACGCAGACCTGGGCTACTTAGAATGGCTGGATGGAAGAACATGTGTCAGCTACGGTAGCGCCAGAGTCGCGGGAAGTCGGGGGTAAACCCTTGGCGGAAGTGCGCCACGGGGACGCCTTCGACCTGTTCGACCAGCTTCGGAAGAGTTCGGTCGACCTTGTCATCACCTCGCCGCCTTACTGGGGTCACCGTGACTATGGGTTGCCTCACAACTGGGACTACTTCAACGACATCCCGACAGTTCGCAAGATCGGACCTGTCAGTCCCGGCTACCAGTGGTATCGCCAGCAAGGCGGACTGTTGGGCCTTGAGCCCTACCCAGAGTGGTTCGTCCAGCACTTGGCGGAGATCCTGGAAAAGGCCAAGGCCGGCCTGAAGCCAAGCGGGTCGATGTGGATCAACATCGGCGACACATACTTCGCGCGGTGGGCCAGCATCCGCGAGCAAGGAAGACAAGGCCTCGGAACTGATGAGCGGTATCGCCGCAAGACGCCTCTGGGTGGAATTCGCGCCGAGAAGAACCTGTTGCTGATTCCAGCCCGGTTCGCTATTGCAATGCAAGAACGTGGCTGGATTTTGAGAAACGATGTGATCTGGCACAAGCCGAATGCTGTGCCGCGGCCCGAAGGTGATCGGCTGCGCAGCGTTCACGAGCACTTCTTCCATTTCGTGAAGAAGCCGTCAGCTGGTAGGGCAACCTACTACTACGACATCGGCGAGGCCGAGCCGCGCGCGGGAGACGTTGTGACGGTCAACGTCGCACCTGGGGAGGCAGGGCACAGCGCCACCTTTCCCCATGACCTGATCGGCCCCCGGATTCTCACGTCCTGCCCGCCTGGGGGCGTGGTGCTTGATCCATTCTCCGGGACGGGGCGAGCGCTGGAAGTTGCCTTGGAACACGGGAGGCATGCCATCGGCTTCGATGCGCAGCTGGAGTTCGTTCAACTACAGAAGACAAAGCTCAATGGCAACTGCAAACGGCCAGCGCGGAAACTACGTCAGTGAGTGGTTCGGCCAGCGCATCTACCCCGAGGTTCGCCTGGAGGTTTCGGCTGTCGCTGGGGCGAACGCTGGCAAGTGCCCCTTCTTGGGAGAGGTGCTCCACCGGGCCGCGAATTGCACGAAGAACGAGAACTCAAAGGGCGTTTGCACGATCAGCAGTTCGAGCAATGGTCCGCGGCAGGATTGGCTGGTCTGCCCCTACCGCGTTATCAGTTCATCCATCGTCACGCGCGGGTGCGAGCTCATTTTTGGACTGACCGAGCCGGTAGAGCCGGTGCCAGTGTCGATCCTGAGCGATGAGGCTGAACTCGCCGCGCTCGTCGAGCGAATCCACGGACGTGGTGCCGGCTACGTCTTCTTCCAGGACAAGCTTGGAGGTGAAATCTCCGTCATCGGTACGCGGCGGTCGCCGGAGATGTCGTTTGACGTCACCTTGGTCGAGATCAAGCCCGACGCCAATGGCGGGTTCATGGTTTCGCGGTACGGAATTCTCGAGCTGCAGACGATGGACTACCACGGAACATACAAGCATGCCGTCTCAAACCTGCGTGACGGTCTGCGTTTGCATCAAGACACCTTCGCCGATGCACTCCGCGCAAATCTTGGACGGTGGACGGGCGAAGGCGTCGAGGGCCCGAACATCGCGAATGTGTTCAAGCGCACCTTCTATCAAATGCTGCTGAAGTTCAGGCTCGCAGGAGATGGAAGCGCCGCAGCTGGTACTGTCCTCGCAATCCCTCAGTCCGTGTGGGACAGCTGGCAGCCGTTCCTTGGGGCGCCCTCCCTCGAGGACGAGTCACCCGGGGTGAAGAGGCTGCAGGTAGGCCCGGACGCGCCAGCGGAACCGCAGCTCAACGCGTACATCTGCGTGTTTGATCTCGCGGCAGAAAGCGAGAGTGCGATCTCCCCCGTCGAGATTCGGCACTTCATTCGGATCTCCCCAGAGCGACTGACGCACCACGCATTTACAGAGGTCCCTGCGCACATCTTGCAGTCGATTCAAGCCGACGAGTCGGTTCTTGCAACGATTCGCTCACGGCTCGGTGAATGGTGGCCCGCGTTCCAGACCAGGGGGTCGCGTGCTCGCCGCAGAGCAGCACCTCCGGGCCAAGCTGAGTGATCTCAGCATTGCCTTCGTGAGTGACCTCTCGATCGGCAAAACCGAACTAACTGCACCGGATAGTGCAAGTGTGCTTGCACTGTCTTCCGACGGGACGCGACTACGGCCTCAGATGGAAGTGAGCCAAGGTTCGACCCAACAGCACGGCAATGGCGGCTGGGACCGTCGGCAGGATCAGCGGATGCAGAGTGAACGGGACGACTGCGGCGACCACCGTGGAGCAGGTACATATGACGGCCAGGGACCCGAACAATGCGAATCGCTCGGGGTCGTGCTGCCGGAATTCTCGCGACTTGATCGTCCTGGAGATTGAACCGTCGATCAGTACTGCGGCCACAAACGCCGCCATCCACGGCAGCCACTCCAGCATCGCCGACAGCCTGAAAGCGGCCAGCAGCACCAGCGCGTCGATCGCGCGGAAGTAGCTGTTCCCGAACAGCCGCTGGTTGACGGAAGCCATCTCCCGCGCCACGGCGCCGTCCACACCGCTGGCCGCCGACGCACCGGCGGTCGGGGGAATGGGCGTTGCCTCTCGTGCCGCGCCCTGGAGGCCCAGCGCTCGGTCGAGGATCCGCAGTGCGGGCGCCTCGCCCCAAAGCGCTTCCATGGCCTGGTGCTCGCTTCGAATCTGCGCCAGGAACCGCTCTGGCGGATGCGCCGATGGCAGGTAGAGCACCAGCACCAGCAGGCAGAGCAGGGCGGCGATGCTGACGATACGGATCACGACGTTTGCCCCGTCATCGCACCTGGAGTCCGGATCGCCTTCGGTGGCGCCGAACTTGTTGCTCTGGGCTCATTCGCATCCGGGTCGAGGATCGGAAACCGCCCCTTGATGATCCGCCCGCCCGACACCGAGGCGAAGTACTGCAGGTTGGGCAGCTTGCCCAGCACGTCGGCCGGCACCATCTCCTCGAAGCTCTCGGTGAGCTGCGTCGAGTAGCTCGACGAGAAGTCGCCCAGGTGTGCATCGGCGCCGCTGCTCAGGCCCACGCGCACCGAGTGGATCGCGGTCTTGCCGAAGGTCTCGACCACGAAGTCCTGCGTCGGCCGGTCCTTGGATCGAAGCGCGATCAGGTTGTTCAGGTTGCCCAACGCCATGCGCGCCGCGTCTTCGCTGCCCAGCCGCTTGGCCAGGTCGGCCAGCGTCTGCATCGCGCAGGTGGTGAAGATGCCACCCTCGGCGCCCTTGTTCAGGATCTCGATCAGCGGCTGGTTGATGACGTTCGACACCTCGTCCACGAAGAGCGAGATGCGCCTGTAGCCGCCCAGGTTGTAGCGCATGCCCGCACGCGCGGCCAGGTCGGCCAGGGCCAGCGCGCCGATCGCGGTGGCGACCGACGGGTCGGGCAGGGAATCCAGGCACATGTACAGCACATGGCCGGCGCGCTCGATCTTCTCGAAGTTCATGATCGGCCGCGCATCGCCGGTGTCGAACGGGTCGGGCGACAGGCTCCGGCCGAGGTCGCCCGAGGTCAGCATCGAGAGCACCGGCAGCAGGTTGGCGGTGATCTTCTGGTAGTGCTCGCGGTTGTGGCGGAAGGTGCGCACCTGCGCGTCGAGCACCTTGTTGCGCTGCGACTGCGGGACGTGGTGTTCGTAGAAGGCGACCAGGGCCAGCAGGTCCGCACTGGCCGCCTCCGACGGGCGCTTCATGTTGCCCCGGTGAGCGTCGTGCAGCAGCTTCTTCATCTCCGGCTGGTCGCGCCAGCCGGCGCCGAGCAGCCGTTCGTAGAAGCGGCGCAACGTCGCTTCCAGCACGGGCTCGATGCCGCCCTCGATGTACTTGGTGAGCTTGACCAGATTCGGCCGCTCCTCCAGTTCGACCAAGCCCTGCACGACCACGTTCACGGCGTCCCAGCCGAAGGCGGAGAAGGCGCCGGCCGTGTCCGGCGGCATGATCGACTGGATCCGCGACGCGATCTCGGTGGGCTTCTGCCAGTTGAAGGTGAAGTCCAGGCGCACGCCGGCTTCAGGGAAGGCGGGGTGGAACTCGAGGAAGGTGTCGGGGTCGCGCCAGTCCTCGCAGGCGCGCTGGGTGACACGCTTCAGGCGCCGGCTGTTCTTGGGGTCGATGACGATGACCACGTCGCCGCGGCGCACCGACTGCGTCACCAGGTTGGCGAGCGCCACGCCCTTGCCGGACTGGGTGGTGCCCACCAGCAAGGTGCCGCCTTCGAAGTTCTGCAGCGGCCGGTGCAGGGGCACCTCGCGTGGCTCGACGCCATGGATGTAGGGCAGGCCGATCTCGGCATCGGGTTGCGGGCGCGCGTCGTAGCCCAGGATCTGCAGCAGGCGGGGCGACACGGCGAACTCGCGGTAGTCGACCTTGGCCAGTTCGTAGAGACGCTGCGAGTGGACAGGCCGCCACTCGAAGCCGAAGCCCAGGAACACCGCGTCGGGCTTCTCCGTCCAGCGGGCGACGGCCCGCGTGCTCAGCACCTGGATCCCGCGGCCGGACAGCGAGGCACGCAGCACCAGCGTGTGAACCCCCTGCGCCAGCCGCAGGACGCCCATCGCCAGGCAGAAAGCGGCGAGCGGGAGTGCGAGCTGTCGCGGGAGGAGGCCCAGTCCGCCGGTGACGGCGAAGAACAGCAGGGCGGATGCCCAGACGGCGGCGGCGTACACCTCGTAGGCGCGCCGCCAGGGCATCTCGTAGCGGCGCATCAGCATGTCAGGGCTCCTCGTGCGCGGCCGGCTCGAAGGCGGCAGGGTCGAAACCATCGATGCAGGCTGGGGCGACAACGAGCCCGATGGTCGGCTCGCCGCGGAAGTCGGCCGTGGTGGTGGCCGGGCCATCCCGCCTGGCATGTACCAGCAGGTCGACATCGGCCAGCGCCCGACCCGCCAGCGCGGGCTGCACGCCACGCCGTTCCAGTTCAGCCAGCGGCACGAACAGGCCGGCCGCGACAGGTGCGGCGGCCGCAGCGCTGCCGGGCCCATTGAGGGTGCTGACGATGGCCGCGAGGGCATCGCGCACGGCCGGGTTCAGGCGCATGGGCGCGTTCAGCTTGAAGGTGGGCGCCGCGGCCGACGGAGGGGAGGGCGGAGGGGGCGGCGACGGGACTGCTAGGTCGGCGACGACGGCAGGGGGCGGTTCCGGGGTAGGCGATATCTGCGGCAGCGGAGATGTGCGAGCTGCCGGTGATGTGGCCACCTCGGTCGCGTCGAGCAACGAGAATTGGGTGCCGGGCGGCGGTGCGGGGGCTGGCGCCGGCGCAGTCGCTGGCGCCTTCTGGGTGGTCCGCGTGGCGCCAGGTGGGCAGACCAAAGCGGTGGCAAGCGGCTCAGCCGGCTGCGCAACGCCGTTCAGAAGGACCGCCGGCGATGCAACCTTGACCGCCTCGGCGGCGGCCTTCAGCTCCGGCGGCAGTACGAACCACGTCGAAGCGCCGTCCGCCTGCCGCACGAAGACCCCGGCCTCCAGCAGCAGATCGAGCATCGTCTCAGGCGCCTTCGGGATGCCGGCCAGCTGATCGGCTTCGAGGAGTGCCTGGACATCGTGGGCCGCCTGCGGCCACAGCAGGAACAGCCCGTCGGGCCCCAGCCAGGCGCGCGACTTCTCCCGATTCGGGAACCAACTGGGACTGCCGGATGCCAGTCGGCGCATGGCGTCGACAAGGTAGCGCTCGAGGTGCGAGCCGAACTGAGGCACACCGTAGCGATCGGCGTTGGCCTGCAGGTTGCGGTCGATCACCAGCGCGAACGAACGACGCACCAGACCATCGAGGACGTTGTGGTCACGGTAGACCGGCTGCCCGCTGATGCTGGACAGCAGGTGCGGCACGATGACGCTGTTGTCCTGCGCCAGGTACTGGAGCGTGGC
Organism: Rubrivivax soli; assembly: GCF_049810355.1. Taxonomy (GTDB): domain Bacteria; phylum Pseudomonadota; class Gammaproteobacteria; order Burkholderiales; family Burkholderiaceae_C; genus Rubrivivax. The sequence continues at coordinate 1,302,104 of NZ_CP187368.1, read as the reverse complement.
TCCCGGCACGACCAAGGGCAGTGCGAACACGCCCAGGCCGCGCGACTCGGTGGCGTTCGGCCGCCAGCGAACGAAGTAGCGAGTGGCACTGCGCGATGCCAGCCAGTCGCCCAGGGGGACGAGGAACTGCGGCCACTCGCCACCCGCATCGTCGGTCACGATCAGGTGGCTGAGCACCCGGTGCAGTTCGCAACACAGGCCACCGATGAAGGTGGCCAGGCGCCAGCGTGGTTCAAGCTGGCGGCGCGCCGAGATCGTCGACCGTCCGGAGAAGATGTGCGCGTCAGTGCCTTGCAGGCTGTAGAACGCGACCTCCAGCCCCAGGTTCAGCAGACCGGCAGGCGAGCTGAAGTAGTTGTCGGCGGTGGCGGGCAACAGGTGGACGTAGCTGGCATAGCGCTGAAGCAGCGGCTGCACCTCGGCGTCGAAGGCGTCGCGGGACAGGCCGAAGCACAGTCGGATGCGGCTGACGAGGTCGTCGGCCGATACGAGCAGGTCAGCGACAGGCAGGGCGGCGAAGCCCGGGTCGGTGGCCGGAAAGGCGGCGAGCGAGGCTGAGGACTGCATGGTGCGTGCAGACGAGTGCTGCGGCCATGCTGATGCCAAAGGCGGGGGCGTGAACGGCGAAAGGTGCGGTCTGGTCGCGGGTTATCGCGGTCAGCAGCGCGGGGCAATCCGGCATCGCGCGAACTCTGCGATCAATTGCATTGCCCGAGCGCGGGGACACCCAGGGCAAACACGACCGAACCTGGAAGACTGAAAGCAGGCGCTGAAGCGGAAGACTCTCGATGACAGCTGTCAGTTAAGGCGGATGCAATGCGGGCTCTGGCGTAACGACCTTCATCGACGCCGGATAGGCAAGCCGCGCCCTCAAAGTGCTGGCGGCGGAAGCTGCAGGTAGCCTTGCGAGCCAGCGATCGTCAGCGACTGCGTGGGTCGGGAGATCGCCACGTAGAACAGCTTAGCTTGGGCCTGGCGCTCGTATGCGAAGTGCGCAGCATCGGGCACGACCACATGGTCGAACTCCAGGCCCTTCAGCAAGAGCGGCGTCGAGACGGTCCGCTTCGGCATGCGACGGCCGACGACACCAGCTCGATCACGGATCCGCTTGGCGGCTTCGAGCATGGTGGCGCAGCGTCCTGCCGCAAGCTCGGAGATGGCGCGCTCCACGTCGCGAACCAGGTCCTGCCGGTGCAGCCGGGCCCGGGGCAGCTTCCGGGTCAACAGCAGAATCTCAAGCGCAGCCCTGGGCCCGTCAACGGCCAGAGCAGCCATGGGAACCTTGATGGCTTCGAGCAGCGAAGTTTCTTCAGCCGAGGGTGATTCCTCTTCGCCGAGTTTGCGCATGCTGAAAGACTCGCCAAACAGCCACCGAAGGGTATCGCGACGAACTGGCTGGGTAGGGGAGGCGTCCCAGCGCGCGGCGAACTCCGTCATCGTCCTGGCCGCCATCTCCTCGATGGCCTGATAGCCGCCGCGTGCAGCCGCAGCCAGGCGGTAGCAGATCCCCTTGTTGCAGTGGATGGCAGCGACAGTCCCATCCTTGCCCTCGATGCTCTGGAACAGCGCCTCCATATCGAAAGCATCGTCTGCGTGGCGGTAGGCCACGGGGCCGCCGGCGAACTCCACGCGGTCACCGCGGATCAGCCTGTCGCGCGCGTCGGCGATCCAGTCGCCCAGCGCGGGATTCTTGTCGCGCCAGCGGTAGGGCACTTCCAACTCGGCCACCAGCGGGAACGTGGCATGAATCTCTCGCTCCCAGCTCAGCGTAGCGCCGGCGAACTCGAAGATGCCCTGCATCGGATCACCGAAGATCATCGTCGGTGTGATCGCGGACAGCGCGATGGCGAGCTCGTGCTGGTGGCCGTTGCAGTCCTGGTATTCGTCGATGAGGATGCGGTCGTAGGAAGCTTCCACGACGCGACGGATGGCCGGGACGCCCAGCGCGAATTTCACGCCACGATGCACGTCGTCCCACTGCGCACCGACCGGCATGTCTACGGGCGGCTGGGCGATACCGGGGAATGCATGCGCGTAGCGCAGGCACCAGCCGGCGATGGTGTCGACGACGACGGCCGACCGTGGAATGCGCATGCGCTTGAGCCTGGCACGGATGGCCTGGATGCCTGCGTTCGTATGCGTGAGGACGAGCGTGCGCTTCCCCAGTGCCGCCACCTTGGCGATCAGCTCTGTCTTGCCGTGGCCGGCTGGCGCGACGATTGCGCCACGCTCGACCCCCAGCAGATCCTGGGCCTCAGGCATAGAGCCAGGCGCGGGCGGCCGCGAAGGTCTGCGCCAATGGCGAATCGGGGTTCTCCGCGGCCACCTGCCAGGCGATGGGGCCGGCGCCGCGGGCGATCCGCTGGTCCTTCAGCCACTTGCGGCTGGTGCACTCGTCGGCGATCCGTCGGCGAAGCTCAGCGGCGTCGAGCGTTGAGTTCAACTCCCACATGCTGAACTGTTGGGCCAGCGCCTCGGCGGTCATCCCCAGGGCGGCGCGCAGGTTGTCGTCGATCTTTCCGGCGCCACGCTCGACACGCAGATGCTCGATCAAGCGCTGCATCTGCGCATCGCTTGCCACCGAGATGATCGCGTGCTCGACATCGAGCCCCGCGCCGTACTCGAAGACGGGGATTCCTTGAGCCCCGAGGGCGGCTGCGTCTTCGGCACTCAGGTCCGTGTCGGAGTCGCGAAACACCGCGATGTCGTAGCCGAGGCCGCGCAGGCCTAGCGCGATCTGCGGCGCCTGCGATCCGTTGCCGTCTGCGATGAAGCCGCCGAGGTGTTCGATCGGGATGCCGCCGTGCAGAGGGGGCCAGAACTCGCGCACACCGTTGATTACACCAACCTCGGTGTTCCCTTCGCTCACCAGGATGCGCCGCGAAAACAGCGCGCGCGGTGCAAAGCGCATGAGGGCGCGGATGGGATCCGGTGCGCCCGGCTTGATGATCGTCGTCACGCGCGCCGGGCGCGTCGTGCGACACACGCGCAGGCTCTCGGCGCCGGCCTCGCCCAAAGCGACTTCGGAGTGCGTGGTGATCAACACCTGACCGATGGGACGTTTTGCCTCCGCTGCGCGTGCCTGGTCGCCCCGGAGCTGGGAGATGGCACCCATCACGCGGTGAGGCTCCAGGCCGTGCTCGATCTCGTCAACCAGCACGATCGCGCCCTCGGTGATCGCCGACTTCTGGATGGCGAGCGTGGCAAGCCTGCGCGTGCCCAAGCCAGCCAGGCGCAGGGGAACGCCACCGTCGTGCAGGGCGATGGAGCCCGAGGACAGGCCCCCGCGGCCAAGTTCCAGGCCGGGCCCGTATCCGGCCTCGACGTAAGCACCCAGGCCCTTGGCGAACCCCTCCGCGGCCCCGGCCGTCTTCGCTAACGACTCGATCTCGCCTAGGTTCGCGCTGTCGCGCGCGGCCTTGTAGGCAGCAGCAAGCCGCACTGCGGCCTCGTCCGAGTCTCCGGTCAGCCGCGACAGCACCGAGCCTTGGCCCCACCCCAGGTGTCGGGCGTCGTCGCCGGCCAAGCGCACGAGTCCGAAGAGTGCGCGATCCCGGTTCGAGATCGTGCGCGGCTCGTCGGCGCGGTCGCAGACGACCTGCCAGACGGGCTCCAGGGTCGCATCGACGCTGAGTCGTACGGTGAGCACCGCTTCGTCGTCGTCTTCCGGCTCATCGCGCAATACGCCGGCCTTGGTCCAGCCCCGGACATACAGGCCGAAACGCTCGTCGGACTTCAGCGCCTTGCTGAGTTCGCCGACGGTGGCCTCGACGACGATCGTCTTGGCGGTGTCGCCGAGGTGGAAGTCGTGCTCGCCAAAGGAGAACCAACGAGAGGAGAGCACCGCCTCGATGGCATCCAGTACGGTGGACTTGCCTGCGTCGCCGGGGCCGATCAGACAGCAGAACGCCGCACCCGGCACCCACTCCAGCCTGGCCGTACCGCGGAAGTTCTCAGCCTTGAGGTGCCTGATCTGCATAGATAGCCATGTGTCGGACAAGTGGCCGGAAGGTCGCATTCATGCGAGCCACCGCAGGAACACCTCGCGCAGCAGCGGCGTCGCACCGCTGGCACCGGCGCACAGCGCGGTAACGGCGACGATCCGCAGATCGCGTGAGATCAGAGCCCACAGCCGGTCGCGATCGTTCTTGAAACCGGAGTAGAGGTTGGCCGCCTCGCGCTTCACGAGGCACCTCGCTTGAATTTGTCGACGGCCTTGGCCGGCCGCGCCCTCTTGGCGGGCGCTGCCTTGGCGGCCGCAGCGGCGTCCACCGCCGCCTTTTCATCTGCGGCCTTCTGCGCCTCCTCGTACGTCGCCCAGTCGCCAGCGGCGCCGACATCGGCCAGGCGCTCCTGGAAGCGGCCGTAGACAGCGTCTTGTACCAGGCCACGCCGCCGCATCCGCTCCACTGCGACGTTGGGGTTCAGCAGCAGGATGTAGTGGAACTCGCCGGATGCGCCGGGCTTGGTGAGGATGAAGCCGAGATCGCGCAGTGTGCGCATACGCTTGCGCCAGGTGTCCACCGATCGCTCGCCGGTGAAGCCTGTCTCGGCCGCAAAGGTCGCCGGATTCTCAACCGCGACCAACGGGTTATCCGGGGCGCGGGCCCAAAGGCAGAACAACGAGTGTCCAGCAGGCGCGCCCTTCGACGTTGCGTCGATTGCCTGCATGGCGATCGGCAACGTGCGCGGCACAGTGGTGAACCCGTCATTCGTCTTGCGCCGCCACACCAGGGCGTCCAGGACGTTCGGGAAGTGCAGCGCGAGTTGCTGCTGAGCGCGCTCCGCCATCTTCAGCCGGCGGTTCTGGGATTGCTTGGAGTTCGCCACTTTCGTCTGGTCCTTGCTTGCTGAGCCTGGACGAAGTCTGCGCGACGGCGCGTCGAACTGCAACGATTCAATCAGCAAAAACTGATGGGCACTGGAGGACTCGGATCTGCCGGTGATGGGATCGTTCATCTCTGCATCTAGCCCGAACTCAGTATGCTGAGTTGACGTCGTATGGCGAAGGTGCTTTACGAAAACGCTTGTCCTAGCAACCACTTAGCACTGATCGGTGTGCTCACGGTGCTGCCGTGCTGCAGTGCTGCGGTGCTGCCGTGGTCCCGGTGGGGTTCGCAAAGGGGAGGTCGTCGTCGATGTCGTCAAAGCCGCCGACTGCCTTCGTGGCGGACGTGATCGTCGGCGCGGGCTGCACACATCTTGCGCTTTACGGATGAAGGCAAGGCGTCCCAGACCGCGCATTCCAGGCCGAGCCGTGACCGACGGCGATCGCTGCATTGCCGGCTACGAATCCGTGGCTAGGCGTCTAGGTCTTTCGACCCGAGGTTCACGGCCTATGCTGGCCTGCCAAAGGCATAGCAAGGTGCTCGTTCGAAGGGCCAGCGGCCACCTGAAGCAAGACAAGCATGCCTAGTTGTTCCGCGCTCGGCGCAGCCAACGGCTGCACCGGAAACGCCCACTGCACCCGCGGGTCCGTGCCGTACCGCTGCACCAGCTTGCAGAACGGGCAGTGGTCGTTCGACCGCGCCACGGAGCCGAAGGCCGCCAGGAACTCGCTGTGGCAGGTCGGGCAGGTGACGAGCGAGAAGCTCCTCGTGTCGGTGAGCCAAAGGCCGTCCGTGTGCGCGGCCAGATCGAAGGCGCGGTCGAAGCTGATGCGGTGCGGCGGCTGGCAGATGCCGACGTAGTGGCGGTAGGCGCCGACGAGAGCTTCGCCCGCAGGGAAGTCGGCGTCGCGCAGACGGCGGTACAGGGCCACGACGATCGAGGCCTCGGCGCGGTGGAGCAGGTTGGCGCCGTGGTACCACTCCGGGGAGTCCGGCGAGCGCCCTCGAGGCACGGCGAGGCGATCGGGGAAGAGCAGGCGCAGCGCCTCGCGGGGCGGCAGGCCCGTCAGATGACCGATGGTGCGCACACGTGCACCACAGGCCGCACAGGCCTTGGCCAGCGCCAGGGCGCGCAACTGCCGATCGACCCGCAGCTGCATGGCCAATGCCCCGGCAACTGAGCGTCAGGCGGCCGAACTGGCCGTCACATGGCGGGGGGCGTGGACCGCGGCCAGCGGTCGAACCAGCGGCAACGGTGTGTCGAGCAGGCTGACCAGGTCGCGGCGCGGCGGGAAGAGCGTGGCGTCGCCCAGGTTGGCCACGATGGCCATCAGCTGCTGGACGCTCATCGTGCCGAGCCGCTCGGCCTGCATGGCGTCGAGCGAGAAGCGGCAGCACGCCGCCGTTCGGTCGTGGAGGATGCCGTCGCGGATGGTGAGCAGCAGGGTCAGGTTGGCGATCTGCACATCGGAGAGCTGGACCTGGTTCATGGTGCGTCCTCGCGTGGGGACCACGAGCCCTTGCAGGGCAGGGTGGAGGGGTTGGTCGGTGGATGCGGGTCGTGTTGCGGTGGCTGAAGGAAGGGTTCCGGCGCTGTGCGGCCAGCATAGGGTGGGCAACAGGTCGACTTCAATGGGCGGCGCGGGCCTGTGCATCTGCTTACCGAATTGCCACTCGCAAGCCCTGGCGAATTCCGGCGAATGCGTGAGCGCGACCGCATGACTCGATGTGCGGCGTGAACGACGCGCTTGTCGCCGGCACGGTCGGCGAACGGGGTTGCCCCCGCTCGCCGTCGTGCCGGACTGCCTTCTCAGGCCGTGCTCAGATCGCTTCGGCCAGGCCCTTCCACTCGGCGGTGCCGAGCTCGATCAGCTTGCCGCCCAGCGCCTCGAACTCCGTGGCGCGGTCGTAGTCGTCGATCTCCTGGCTGTAGTGCGTCACCGCATTGACCAGCCCGTAGCCCGAGAGCTCGCCCTCGGTGATCAGATGCCGCAGCACGCCCGAGCGCTCGACATCGTTGAGCGTGTAGCGCTGGGCCAGCACCTCGACCGTCTTCACCGGGTCGCCGACGAGGGGGATCCTCAGCGTCTTCTGCAGCTTCTGCGCCGTCTGCCGGAAGCTCGCTTCCGACACCGCCGCCTGCACTACGTCGCGCACCTTCAGGAAGAAGGCCTTGTCGTCGGCACGCAGGGTGTCGTCCTGGTAGACCTGCAGGCCTTCGTCCTCGGTGCCGAGCGAACGGCCCACGTGCGTCTTGCGCAGCGACCGGTCCGCCGCGATCAGGCCGTTGCGGCAGACCATCCGGTACAGCAGCGGCTGCACCGACAGCGTGCCCTGGCCGACCTCCGAGTTCGAGATCACCACACCGGCCTGCACCACGTCGCCCGGCGCCATCTCGTAGGTCAGGCGCGAGGTGATGCACTTGAGGTACATGCGCGTCTCGGTCAGCTCGACCGACTCGAAACGCACTTCGGGAAGCTGCTGCAGGATGGGCAGCACGCTCTCGGCGAGGTCGAAGTTGTCGAGCCGGCGGTAGCGGTCCGACAGCACCGCGCGCACCTGGCCGTCCAGGGTGCGCAGCATGCGCCGGTCGTCCTCGCTCTGCAGCCAGGTGTTGACGTTGCGGTCCAGCAGCACCGGTTGCTCCTCGCGCATGCGCTCGAAGTACGCGTGCGGGATCTTCAGCTTGTCGGCCAGCTGGCGGCGCGCCAGCGGCGTGACGCCGTAGCGCACCGGGTTGCCGGCTTCGTTGACGATGATGTGCGTCTGGCCGTCGTCGCCGGTGCTGTGATGCACCAGCTGCGACGGCACGATCAGGTCCTTCTTCGAGTGCAGCTGGCGCTCCAGTTCCTGGGCCAGGCTCACGAGGGTACGTCCGCTCTTCATGACTTTCTCCAATCGGGTTGGGGTGGGTGAGAAGCGGGGACGGCACGGCCCACGTCGGGGCACGGGTCCCCGCAGTGGGTTGACGACAACAACTCGCCGCATGCAGCGCGTCCTGGGTGGATTGGCGATGCATCGGCAAGGCAGGGGCGCGACGTCGGTGACACGGGTGTCGCCATCGGTCGCGATGGATCTCCAGGGCTGCCTTCGTGGCGCCGGGAGGCGTCACCTGGTCTGGCAGCTACCAGTCGGGAAACGACGAGGGGAGCGCGTCGACCGCATGGCCGACGGCGCCTGACCTTTTCGCCGGCACCGGCAGGTCGTGGCGCAGGGCATGCGCCGACCCGTCCAGTGCCGCTGAAAAAGCGGGTGCGGCCCGCCGTGGCTCGCCGCACCCCAAGCTTCATGACCTCTGCCTCAGCCACCGAGGGCCACCCGGTTGCCCGAGGTCCGGTCAGCCGACGACGATGCGGTCGCTTGCCCCCGGCCCTGGTCGGGGCCGGTGACACGCTGGCACCACACATCGGCCCAGTCCGTTCCCGCATGGCGCGGCACGAACACCCGCACCTGGCGGAGGCCGGTGGTCTTCTCCTCCCGCTTCAGCCGCCGCGCGAGCGCGTAGGCGAAGCACTGGCCGGCGAAATCGCCACCGGCGTCGTTGTCGGCGTAGATGCAGACCTCGCGCACGGTGTCCGGCACCCAGAGCTTCTCCAGGTTGCCGGCGCTGATGCCGGCCCACACGGGCTTGCCGGTGGCCAGGTGCACCGCCAAGGCGGTCTCGATGCCTTCGCACAGCGCGAGCTGCGCGCCGGCGTCGAACAGGCGCACGGCAGCACCGTGGATGCCCGCGGAGAGCACCTTCTTCGCGTCGGCGGCGTCGAGCTTTCGGCCGTCGCGCAGGTAGGTCCGGTGCAGCGTCACGGCCTGACCATCCGGCGCCTGGATCAGCGCCAGCATGGCCGGGTAGGCCGCGATCTGCCGCGACTTGCCGTCAGCACCCTTCTCGAAGTAGCCGAGCGACGGGTGGAACCGCAGCACCGGCGGATGCCGATGCAGGGTCAGCCCGCGCCCGCGCAGGTAGCGGTCGACTTCGTCGCCGGCCACCACCGGCCGCGCCTCGTCCCAGATGCGCTGCACCAGCCGGCGCATGCGCTCCCCCGTTGCCGCTGGGGCACCGGCTTCGCAGGCGGCCGCCGCCGGCAGCATGCCCAGGCAACGTTCCACCTCGCACAGGGCGGCATGGAAGTCCACGCCCCGCACGGCCTGCAGCAGCTTGAAGCCGCCACCCGGGCCGCATTGCCGGCAGTGGTAGTTGCCCTCGCCGAACTTGTCGGTGTACTGGAAGCGGTCCGTCCCGCCGCAGGACGGGCAGGGCCCGTTGCGGTGCCTGAGAATGCGCTCCTCGACGCCGGCCGCAGCCAGCACCTCGCTCCAGCGGCCGTGCGCGCGCTGCTTCACGGCGTCGATGCGGGCCGCGTAGTCAGCGTCCTGCATGGGCTCCTCCGCCTGCGGCTGCGTGATCGACCAGATCGACGGTGTGCCCGGGCGCGAGACCCACGCCCACGGTCAGCTGGAAGGTCTTGCCGTGCAGCAGCGGGTACTTGCCCAGCCGCAAGGACTGCAGCAGCGAGTCCAGCGTCTGCACCGGGTCCACCGCCCGCAGCAGGCGCAGCAGATCGGCCAGCGCGTCACGGTCGGCGTCGCGGTCGGCATCCAGGAACTGGTCGTGCTCGTCGGTGAACGAGGACAGCTGTTCCACCGGCGCGCCCGTCGTCTCGCCGTCGGGGATGTACAGGTTGCCGTCGTGGCAGACCCCGGCGTCGCTGACCAGCGTCTCGTCGTCGCCGACGCGCAGGCGAACCTTCTCGCAGAGGATGACCGTGGGCCAGACCCAGCGGCCCTCCAGCGCCGTGCGCAGCTTCTCGCCCACGGGCGTCACGCGCTGACCCTCTTCCTCGAGGAAGCGGACGTGGCGCATCACCCAGTGGTCGGCATGCACGCCGATCCAGTCGAACACCAGCCACCCGCGGGCGCGCGCCATCATCCAGCGCGGCGCGTTGTCGTCGCCCACGTCGTCCAGGGCCACCAGCTGCACGGCACCCGACTCGATGGCCTCGCGCGTGGGCGCGGTCGGCACCGGCGTCAGATGGCGGCGCTCGCCATGCTCCACCTGCACCGGGTAGCCCGACACCAGGCTGCACAGCTCCGCCGGCAGGGTGCCGAGGTCGTTCAGCAGGTCGAGGTGCCCCCAGCCGCGCATGACGCCGTAGTAGGTGTCGATGAAGTGGCGCGGCGGCAGATCGGCCTTGGCGATCTCCAGCGTGCGCCGCCAGCAGGCCTTCAGCTCGGCGTCGATGCGCTGGCGCTGCACGTCCTCGTCGATCAGGCGGTCGCGGTCCGGCAGACGCGCCATGAACTGGCGCGAGTCCAGGTGCACGACGTTCACGTCCTCGCGTATGGACCAGGCCGGCCGCAGCACGCAGAAGCCCTGCAGGAACACCCAGGTGTCGTGGGTGTACCGGCCGTCGCGCGTGCCCGCGAGGTGCACGGCGCCGATGGCGCTGGCCTGGGTGGCCAGGTGGGCCTCGGCCATGGCGCGCTTGAGCGGCTCGCTGTTGAACCACACCGGCACCGGAAACCCGGCGCACAGTTCCTCGACGCGCTGCGCAAGGTCCGGCAGGTCGACGCCGTGAAGCTCGACCCGGGTGCCCATCACCGCGTCACCTTCGACACACTCTTCGACCTCGACGAGTGCCTTGGCCAGTGCGGCCGCGGTGTCGATGTCGACGCGGCGCCGGCCCGAGGCCACCACGCAGCGCGAGGCGGCGTACAGGCACTTCGAGAACCCGACGCCGAAGGGGCGCTCCTGCGTGCAGGTGTCGGCGTCCCATCCCGACTCGTGGAAGCTGAGCAGCTTCTGGAAGTCGTCCAGGCCGTGGCCGTCGTCCTGCACGGTCAGGATCTGTGCCTGCGGATCGTGGTCGATCCGGATCAGGCGGGCGCCGGCACGGCGCGCGTTCTGCAGCAGCTCGGACACCAGGGTGAACCGGTTGCTGAAGGCATGGCGCTGGTTGCGCAGCGCGCCTTCTTCGTTGATTCGGACTTGGATCTTCATCGTTGACTCCTTCGGGGGCATCCCGATCGGGGGAAGAACCGGCGGGAGCACCCCTGGCGGGATGCACCCGCCGGGGTGTGTGGGCCGGTCAGCGCGGATCGGTGCCCATCAGGGCGTCGTGCGGACCGGAGGGGTGAACAACTGGCCGGCGGCCTGCGCCTCGACGAGGCTGTGCTCCAGGAACTCCCAGAGCTGCAGGTGCTGGCGACTCAGGACCTCGCCGGGGTGGCCGAGGCGCTCGACCACCGGCCCGGCCGCATGGCCACCGGATTCGGTGAGCGGCTGCCAGTGGACGCGGTAGACGAGCCGGTCGGCACTGGCGATGACGAAGGTGCGGCCGGACCGACCGGTCAGCACTTCGCTTTCCTTGACGAGGTACTCGATGTCCTCGGGCGCCTGCACGGACAGCAGGCGCACGCGGCGCAGAGGCTGGCTTGTGGGTTGGGGAAACTTGTGCATGAGAAGACCTTCGAACGGATGGGCGCGTGCCGCCGCGGCGGGACCTGGTTGGTCAGCGAGGCTCGAGGCACGGCGCCCGGGGTGGGCGTGATCACGCAAACAGGTCGCCCTGCACGGACATGTGCTTGAGCTGCTCGTTGATCCACTGGGGATTGCGGGTCAGCCGGGCCTCGACCCATTCGGGGTGTGTCGCCACGGCCTCGCGCACCCAGTCGGGGTAGCGGGCCAGCGTCGCGTGCAGCCAGGGCCGCAGCCCATGGCGGATGCGCTCGCGCACCTCCTCGGCGTCGACGAGTCCGCAGTACGGGATTGGCGACAGCGGACTGCAGCCGACCACGCGCAGGCAATTCACGAACGAGAACGGCAGGCCGTCCTTCTCGCGTTCGGTGAACACCCAGCGCAGGGTGTCTAGCTTCTCCTCCAGCGGCGTGACCGGGTCGGCCAGGTGCCGGATCTCCTGCAGCAGGCGCCAGTGCAGCAGGACGATGTCGTCCTCGCTCCACTCCTCCACCCACTCCTCGCGGGTGCCGCCCGGTGCACCAGTGGCGCTGTCGGCGCTGTCTGTGCCGGGATCGTCCTGGAGATCCCGGCCGGCCGGGATGTCGTACGGGTCGTCGATGAAGAACGGGGTCGTCGTGGAGCCGAGAAGGCCCGGGTTCGTGTCGAGGCCAGCCGTGTGCGGCGAGCTGACATTGGCGCCGACCTGACGGCAGGCGTTGGTGCTGTGCATCGTGGACTCCTTGGATACGGAGGGAGACCACGTGCAACCCGTGGCGGGGGCGTGGGCCCCCATGCGGGTGACGGTTGGGTGATGTGGCGCCGTCCGCCTTGCGGTCGGGGCATGGAACTCCAGGGCTGACAGGGTTCAGTGGCGCGCGTGAGCGCGCTGATCGGTGTCAGCGTCCGACCGGGGGGACATCGGCGAAGTCAGGATGAGCCCGGGAGGCAAGGGCGCGGTCGGTGCGGCGCTCGAGCGGATGCGCTCGGCACCTCGTCGCGGCCCTTGCCTCGAAGGCCCGGCCTGAGGCGAATGCCCCGGAGTGCCTGACCGCTTGCGCGGTCCTCAGAACGGCGATGCACAGGTGCACCTGAAGGGGCGACACCTGGACGGATGCCCCTCATCGGTGGGGCGTGTCAGCACCGTGATTCGATCGTCCCCAAGGGGGCCGGTCGCTACCTGCGCGGGCACCTGAGCGAGGGACTAGCTCAGGAGATCTCCAAGGCTTGCCGAGTCTGGATGCAGGGCCAGCTGCTGCGTGGCGCAAAGGTAGGGTGCCGATCCCGCCCGGTCAATGGGCCGACGCGCGTCGCCACGCAACTGATCGCGAAAGCGCCCCGAGGTGTCGGGGCTTTCGCGTGGCAAGGGGACGGGCGCCTTTGGAAGATGCCGTGACCGTTGTCAGCACGAGGAGACCTGGGCATGGCCAACGTTGAAATCGTCCAGGTGGACCAGGGCGGCGCCAACGCACGCATCCTGGCGCGCGAAGCCAAGGTCGACTTCCGCCGCGTCGAGGCGGCCAGCCTCAAGATCGCCACGCGGTTCAGCAGTGCCGAGGGAAAGCGCATGTTCGTGCGCATGTTCAACACGCTGCAGTTGAACATGCATTTCATCTCGGTGATCGCCCGCACGCGGCTCGACCACGAGGACATCGGCAAGATCGAAACGACGCTGCGCGGCAGGATCGAGGCGGCCACGGCCACCCTGAACGAGGCCATCGATGGCGCCGAAGCGCTCTTCAAGGCCCACGGCATCACCAGCCTGGCGTCCTACGACACGGTGCCGCTGGAGGTGGATGTGCGCGTGTTGTCGTCGATCAGCCGCCGCTTCCTGGAGGTGCTGGTCAAGCTGGACCAGTTGATGCCGCTGCTACAGACCCTGGAGATCCACGAGGTGGTGTCGGCGCAGGCGGTGGACACGCAGCGGGCGGCGCTCAAGCGCCAGGTGCGCGACATCGCCAACGGTGCACGAAGCTTCGCGACCGGCCTGCGTCGGAGAATGAACGCGCTCGCTGCGCGAATGGGAGAGTCCGCAACTCTCGCTGGTGCTACTGACACCTGCGACGCGCTCGATGTTCCAACTGTTGTAGCCGCGACGGGCGAGGCAACGCCGGATTCGACAGGAGGTGTGCTGCACGAGGCAACACCACTGGCGCCTGAGTAGCGATCCAGCGGGGGGCCTAAACAATGCGACGCATGTGCATTTTGAGGTGAACCGATACTGCAGTAAAGATAGCGCGCCCCGCGGTGATGTTCCAAACTGGTGGTAAGGAAAACGGGGGCAGGTCACTCCTGCTCGCTCCATGGCGAACACACATCGATGAGGCAACCCGCTGGGTCAAGTGCCAAGAACCGACGTTGGCCGTAGAACTCGTTGCGTGGCTCTTGGATGACCTTCGCGCCAATCTTCTGTGCCTTCTTGTAGACCTCGTCGACATCCGGAACGACGAAGGTCACATACATCCCCGTCGGAGCGGTCTGGTAGGACTTAGGAACGAGGTCATGCGTCCGCTTGATGATGCCGAACTCAAGCTCCAAGGGGCCCGGAGCACCCAACTGCACGTACCAATCACTGTCGTACTTCACCACGAAGCCCAGCAGCTGAACGTAGAAGTCACGGCAAGCAGCGAGATTGTCGGCGCAGATGTTCGTGAGGATTCGGCTGAAGGACATGACGGCAGAGTGAGGTCTGAATGTGACGCCTAACGTTCGAGCTAAGCTGCCCGCGGAGGCATGCGCTGTAAGCCCGGTACGCGATGATGCGCCGTGTGCCGCGGACCGGGCTTACAGCGCATGCCGTAGCGGGTCAGCTTGAGCGAGGGGCGTCACTGCTTGGGCGCAGCCTGGAAGACTGACCAACGGTCATCCTTGAACAGGAACAAGGCTCCAGAGACTCGCAGCGAGCCACTACTGGCGTGCAGACGGGTGACTTCGCGTTTCAGACGCTCGACGGCTTTGCTCTCGCTCAATGGCACGTAGAGAAGGCCACCCCGCTTGGCCACCGAGACTACGACTCCTTCGGGATGCTTCTTAACGAGGTCTTGCCAGAAGGATCGATCCAAGAAGTAGGAACTGTCTAAGTCGGGAGACCGACCTTCTACCTGCATTAGGCCACCTTCCCAAGGTGCGGCGACGGGTTGGCCGTAGACCCGCTTGATGTTCGCAAGGGCAAGTGTCAGAGCTTCATGAACTGAGGTGATGCCCAGCCTGTCCAGGTCTCGCGGAGTGGCGTTACGCATGCTCTCCGGTCCGTCGAAAACGAACCGAATGTGCGTGTCTCCAATGAAATCCCACCACGCCATTTCAAGCGCGACTTCCTTGCCGTCAGGTAGCTCGGCCTTGGTTCTGCCTGTGGGCACAAGAGAATCCTCAGTCCTGTTTGCACCGATGGACTCCCGGACAACAACCATAAAGTTCTCTCGAGTCATCTTCGCCTGAAGTGTCTGGGTTTGTGCGAAGTCAGTAAGACTAACGAGAAGGAAGGAGAGAAGGATACTGACGAAGCGACTGTTCATGTCGAGGGGACCGTTCGTGACGCCTAACGAATGAAAGGGACTTCCCCGTCCCGAGCCAGCCGCGAAGCGGCGACCGGCAACAAAGTGTCACGATGGGAAGTGCGAAGTCTCATCAACTCACTCGGAAGGGGAAGTCCATGGCAATCGTATTCGTCGGCATTGATCTCGCCAAGAATGTTTTTGCGGTTCACGGCGTCAATGAAGCGGGCAAGGCGGAGCTGGTACGGCCGAACGTGCCGCGCGGCAAGCTCGGGGAGTTGATCGCCAGGCTGCCGCCGTGCACGATCGGGATGGAGGCGTGCAGCGGCGCGCACCACTGGGCCCGGCAGTTCCAGGCCCACGGCCACACCGTCAGGCTGATGGCGCCGAAGTTCGTTGTGCCGTACCGGCTGTCGGGCAAGCATGGCAAGAACGATGCGGCCGATGCGGCGGCGATCTGCGAGGCGGTGCAGAGGCCGAACATGCGCTTCGTTCCGCTCAAGAGTGCCGAGCAGCAAGGCCGGCTGATGGTGCACCGGGCGCGCCAGGGGTTCGTCGAGCAGCGCACGGCCACCTTCAACCGCATCCGCGGGTTGCTCAGCGAGGTGGGGATCGTGCTGCCGCTGAAGGCGGCGACGGTTCGCAAGCAGGTGGCCGGGCTGCTGGAGGACCTGCCCGGCTGGGTGAACACCGTGATCGGCGATCTGCTCAGCGAGGTGCACCGCCTGGACGAGCGCATCGAGATTTACGACCGGTACGTCGCCGAGATGGCACGGCAGGATCACCAGGCGCAGCGACTGATGCGGCTGCGAGGCATCGGCGAGACGACGGCCACGGCGCTGGTGGCGATGGTGGGCAACGGCCGCGACTTCCAGAACGGTCGGCAGCTCAGCGCGTGGATCGGTCTGGTGCCCGGGCAGTACAGCTCAGGCGGCAAGACACGGCTGGGTCGGATCACCAAGGCGGGCGACACGTACCTGCGCAGCCTGCTGATCATGGGAGCGCGTGCGGTGCTGAACGCGGCCAAGGACAAGGCCGACTGCGTCAGCCGCTGGGCGGTGGCGCTGGCCGAGCGTGCAGGCTACTGGAAGGCGGTGGTGGCGATCGCGGCGAAGAACGCGCGGATGGCCTGGGCGGTGCTGCGCCAGGGCGAGCAATTCGTGATGCCGGCCTGAAGCCGGCGTGAGGTAAAGCCACAACCACCGGGGGAGCCGCCACCCGAGAACGAACACCGCCGCGTGACGGCCAGCGTTGATGCGTCAAGGTTGGACCTGTACGGGGAGTGCCTGATTAGCTCGTGGAGGCGATCGAAGGGTCGACCTCGGCTAACGAATGAGGTCCCCGTGCGCGTCTTGCATCAGGGTCTGCAGCGAAGAAGCTGCGTAGATGACCGCTTGTAGTTCTTCCAGTCCGCACCCTTGGCAAGCATTGACGTCGGCACCGGCAAGTGGGACGGCCATCGTGACAGTCAACTTCCGTGATGAGTCGCTGCGCGACTCGATCACGGCCGCTGCATGCTTGACTTGTGGGGAAGCCCTTGTAGTTCGAGCTAAGCTGCCCGCGGAGGCAGGCTTTGTAAGCCCGGGACGCGACGATAGTACGACTGGCGCGTACCGGGCTTGCAAAGCCTGCCGTAGCGGGTCAGCTTGAGCGAGGGGTTAGGCCTCACTCGGGTTAACGCTAGTGACGCTGCATGCCTGACCAAGCGACTTGGCGGAGTGCACCTGTGGTTGCTTTGGCGTGAACTGCTTGGCGACTGGCTCTCGCTGGAAGGACGAACTACATGCATGACTTTCCCGTTTGGAGGGCAATGCAGTACACAAGCGGAGCCAGAAGCACGAAGAAGGGCGCTCCAACCCCTACGACTGCGGCCTGAACCCACACGAACACGCTTCTCTGAGCTTGTGACCAGCACACTGCCGCGTACAGGCCGAAGCAGAGCACTCCGATAGCAACGAGACCAAAGAACTCCCGCCCTTCAAGGAAGCCTCCGTTGCTCATGGCTGGCATTGCTGCAAAGACACCGAGCGCTGCCAAAGTCAGGGCGGATAGGACTGCCACGACGGTTCGCATGTGAGGCCTAACGTTCGAGCTAAGCGGGAGACGACGGCGGGACGCCGGGCCCGGGCTGCGGAGAATGTAGCGCGCCGCGGCCCGGGCCAGGTGGCCTGCCGTTGGCTCTCCGCTTGAGCGAGGGGTTAGGCCTCACTCGGGTTGCTCCACCTCACCTCGATTGCTTTGAGGTTGGCCCTGTTTCCCTCGTCTTCCGGGCCCCAGTAGCTTTGCTTCACAACCGAACGTGCAACCTCAATCACGGTTTGCGCTTGCCGCATGTTGAAGGAAGTGGCTGGCGGAGTATTGGCGAGGTTGATCAGCAGCATGGTCGCAGCGTCGCCGCTTGGATTGGCGAGTGCGGCGCGGAGCCACAAGGGTAAATATGCGTTGTACGCTTCCTCGGTAAGGAGAGGCAAGGAGCCTGAGAACTCTTCGGCAAACGAGTCGGGAACCTCCGTCCATGTACGGCCTGACAGAGCTGAGCGGATAGCCGCGCACTCCTCACATTGGTGCGGGGCGATATCTCCATGCACGACTCTCGCTGGAAACGCGAGGCTCAAGTCAAGGGCGAACTCAGAGGTGCTGGACATGCGAAAGTGCGTGACTGTGAGGCCTAACGTTCGAGCTAAGCGGGCGACGACGGCAGGACGCCAGGGCCCGGACTGAGAAAATGGACGGAGTACCTCAGGCCGGGCCCTGGTGGCCTGCCGTTGGCGCTCCGCTTGAGCGAGGGGTTAGGCCGCGCCGGCGATGCGCTGAGTGTTTGGACCGAGTAGGCTAAGACCGTAAACTGCAGAGTCGCGGTGAATGGAGCGGGGATTTGGGCTGGATTCCTAATGCTGAGGCTCGTGCCGTGGCGATGGAGTTCTATGGCCGGGGCCGCTGAACGCAGGGCTGGAGTAGCCTGATCGCAGTGAACTGGGCTCACAGGCACTCGCACTTCTTTGGCGCTTGCTTGCCTTGAGCCACCATTGACTCAGGGACCGTTGAGACCATCTTCCCCGAGCGTGGCGCACAGCTTGCCTTGCATGCGGCTAGGACCTCCGCCGAACTGGGAAGTAGCGCGCCGGCAGCGAACATGATGCCGACTGCTACCGCTAAGCCGGCGACAACTGCGATGCCTGGCGGGATGCGGCCAAGCAGTCGGTGGCGCAGAGATGCGGTTTTCTGTGCTGCGGGCATGAGAAGGAAGTGTTCTGCGCGGCCTAACGTTCGAGCTAAGCTGCCCGCGGAGGCAGGCTGTGTAAGCCCGGGCTGTGATGATGCACCATGTGCCACAGACCGGGCTTACACAGCCTGCCGTAGCGGGTCAGCTTGAGCGAGGGGTTAGGCCTCACCGCGGAATGCACGCTTTAGCGACCACCATCGTTGCGCAGCCATTGAGCAACCAAAGAGCACCCAGAGGGTGTACTTCAACGGTAGGCTAGCAAGGATAATTGGCTGCGATTGAAGCCAGTTGAGTACGATGTGCACGCAAAAGAATGCCACTGCGCCAAAAAGAAGGCCGCCGCGCATAACGATGTAGCGCAACGGACCGATTTCTCGGGCGAAGCCCCAGTCGGCCTTTTCCTTGAGGTGTGCTGCAAGTGCCTTGGCTGATGCGTCTTCCTTCTCCCAGTTGGACGGCAACGGTCCGCCAGCGAAGGCAGCAATGAGAGCAGCCCTTGAATGGCGCTTGAAGCAAACAAGCAATGCGAAGTTCAGAACCCAGCCCAGGGTGTAGGTCGCAGCGGCGGCGCACATGGCAGCCATCACAACGATGAACTCTGCGATCTTGGGCGGGGGCGTGGCAAGGGCCGGCGCAAGCGGTTCAACCATCGAAACTACAGTCGCTGTAGCGGACGGCACATCGATCATCGGCCAGATCCCCACCGCACACGCAAACGGGAGCGGCAGCAGACGCCAAAGCATCGCGTCGCGCAGCGTTCCGAGCCGAGTGAAGTTGAATGGCAGGGGTGTCAACTGTGAGGCCTAACGTGCTTTAGGCATCAAGGTTACACAAAACCTGGCCATGCTGGAGCATGTGACTGTCACTCCTTGGTCGATTCGACGACAAGGAGTGGGGCTGCCTTTGGGCGAACCCGTACGGGAAAGTTCGGGGAGCCTGCGAAACATGGGATTGGCACCGATGTATTCCTGGCGGGTGGCGTTCTGCGACGGGTGCCGGTGGGGCCTAACGTTCGAGCTAAGCTGCCCGCGGAGGCAGGCTGTGTAAGCCCGGCCTGTGATGATGCACCATGTGCCACAGGCCGGGCTTACACAGCCTGCCGTAGCGGGTCAGCTTGAGCGAGGGGTTAGGCGTCACTGCGAGGCCGCTTGCTCAGCCTTGTCGCTCTACCGCTCGCAGCGGCTGCCTTTGATGACCGTGCTGGGCTGCCAAGGAACCGCGGATCTGTGGGTTCGACCAGTTCGCACTCCGCTAGGGAAGGTCTGCACAACGCGATGCGAAGTGCAGCTTGAGGTGAGTTGATGCCGTGACATCGCCAGCAGGCCCGACGCGCGTTGTCTCGACGCCGTTTCGAGGGCCGCGCTGGGCGCTGCTGGCACGCCGCGAGGGCGCTTTGAGCGCACTCATCCCGCGCCTGCGATCAACCGCCGCCGCGCCATCCACAGGTTGCCCAACGCGAACAGCGTGACGATCTGCGCCGTGTTCTTCGCCAGCCCGCGGTAGCGCACCTTGGTGTAGCCGAACTGCCGCTTGAGCACACGGAACGGATGCTCCACCTTGGCCCTCACGCTGGCCTTGGCTCGCTCGATCTGCTCGGCGATGAACTCCGGCTCGATGAACGGGTTGAGCTTGCGCCGCAAGCTTGGCCGCATCGCAACGTGCCAAGCAGGCCCCTGGGCCTCAGGCCGCTTGTGAACGCCTTGGTAGCCAGCGTCACCGAAGGCGGCCTGCTCCTCGCCGTGCAGCAGCGCGCCAGCCTGCGTCACGTCGTGGACGCTGGCAGCCGTGCCCACCACGCTGTGCACCAGCCCGGAGTGGGCATCGACGCCGATGTGGGCCTTCATGCCGAAGTACCACTGGTTGCCCTTCTTCGTCTGCTTCATCTCCGGGTCGCGCTCGCCTTCGGCGTTCTTGGTCGAGCTCGGTGCGGCGATCAACGTGGCGTCGACCACCGTGCCCTTCCTCATCATCAGGCCCTTGGCCTGCAGGATGTCGTTGACCAACCGCAGCATGTCGGTCGCCAAGTCGTGCTTCTCCAGCAGATGGCGGAATCGCAAGATGGTGGTCTCGTCGGGAAGTCGGCTCATACCGTCGCCGAGCCTGGCGAACTCGCGGAACACAGGCATGTCGTGCAGCGCCTCTTCCATCGCCGGGTCCGACAGCGCGAACCACTGCTGCAGGTAGTGGACGCGCAGCATCGTCTCGATGCCGAAGGGCGGGCGGCCGGTCTTGGCCTTCGGGTAGTACGGCTCCACGATCTGCACCAGTGCCGCCCACGGCACCACGCGCTCCATCTCTTCGAGGAACTCGCGCTTGCGCGTCCTCTTGGTCGACAGGTTCAGGCCAAGTCCGAGCTGCTTCATGGCCGTGATCGTCGCCGACCCCACGCCATCACACTACGCGGATCGGCCTGGGGTTTTGCAGACCTTCCCTAGTAGGCATGCCATATTTCCACCATCCAAGGGGCGCGCACCCAGAATTACACGACCATCAGCGTACTCAGCCTGAATAATGACGATCGGTGTTTGCTTCTCGCCATCTTTGTGCAAGGCACAGGCGGGTAGTTGCAAGGGGTGCGGCTTTGCTTTCGACTTTGGCTTCTCTGGCGACTGAAGATAGAAGACCGCACACCCGGACTTCACATCGTCTTCGGTTGCCAGGCGACCAGTAATAACGCGAACTGAACTGTATTCAGTTGGAGCGACCGGACCCCAGAGACTGTTCATCGTGACGCCTAACGTTCGAGGTAAGCGGGAGCCGACGGGAAGGCGCCAGGCCCGCGCGATGCAGGATAAACCACCGCAGCGCGCGGGCCTGGTGACTTGCCGTTGGCTCTCCGCTTGACCGAGGGGTTAGGCTGCACTCCGCGCCGTGAACTTGCCCAGCAACCTTGCAAACAGCGGCAGCTGAAGGAAGTAGGCTGCAAAGAATACCAGCAGCACAAGGTACCAATGCCCCATGTGAAACGCTGTCTGTTCGAACCTGACGGGGAGGTTAGTGGCTTCTACAAGCGCAGCGACTTCACACGCAGAAACGAGGCCAGTAAGGAGCCTCGCTCCGACGCCAGGGCTCTGCACCAAGCTCTTGGCCTCCAACGCCCTCTTCTTGCGGCCCTTCAGGCGGAGCAGGAAGCCAAGTGCGAGAACTCCGAGCACCACTCCGACAATGACCTTTCCAAGCACTGCTGCGATAGTGGCGCCTAAGGCCGCAAACACTAAACCGACGCCTTCTGCGAGCAACTCAAGTTTGTCGCTCGCAGCTGACCGAAGCTTTGCGAGCAATGAAGTTTGTGGCGCAGATGACTTGACTGACTTCACAGCGCTTCCGTGGACTTGGGTGCCTGCATGTGCGGCCTAACGTTCGAGGTAAGCGGGAGCCGGCGGCGAGGCGCCAGGCCCGCGCGATGCAGGATAAACCACCGCGGCGCGCGGGCCTGGTGACTTGCCGTTGGTTCTCCGCTTGACCGAGGGGTTAGGCCACACTCGGAGGTAGCGCATTAAGGCTGCATTTCTATGGCGACGCTGACATCGTTTGGTGACCGGCCAGAGCCAGCAACCATTGCGTTGAATCTTGGACCAGATGTGTATGCCGCGGCAACTCGATACAGGCCCATGTACTCCCATTGGTTTACAGCCTGCTTGATGAAGACCGGGACCTTATGCGGTGTGGAGGCGAGCAGGGCGCCTGACTTGGCGATGATTGGACCTACGCCACAAAGTAGCTCTCGGGGTGCTCTTGGGTTCAGATCTGTCTTCACGCAGACGGCGAGAACCGATCCGTCCAGGGTAGGGATGTAGGCCTGTTTGCTGCCGCCAACTGCGGTGTGAATCTGATCGCGGGTGTACGTGTCGCCGATCTTGAACACGGGGGTCTCCTGTCTCTTTGGTAGGCCCGCCGCGTGGGATGGCCTGTGTGGCCTAACGTTCGAGGTAAGCGGGCGACGACGGTGGGACGCCAGCGCCCGGACGGTGAAAATGTACCGCGTACCACCGGCCGGGCGCTGGTGTCCCGCCGTTGGCGCTCCGCTTGACCGAGGGGTTAGGCCTCAGAGCGTTCACGCCGACGAGCAACAAGGTAGATGCCGTACACGAAGGGCAAACCGACCGCTACGACACTGGCCCCTACGGTTGACAACCACATGCCGAGAGACTCCAACTTATGAGTGCGGTGCCACTCGTTGCTGGGAGTCAACCACGCGAGCGCGGCCACTACTAGCCAAACCCCGACTAGCGCGCCGGCGATGCTGCGGTGGGAAAGGCAGCGTTTGCGCAGTAACCAAGCCGATGCGGGCGTTCCTATGAGGCCGAGCAGTGGCAGCACCAGAATGAGCGAGAGAACGACGAAGTAGAAGGACCATCCAGGAACAATGCTCCACCGGTCGGACTCGACGAGAGCGCCGGTAGAGACGCGTGAGGTGAACTCGACGTGCGACGAAATCAGCGTAGTCAAGGCGAGGCCGACTCCGGCAAGCGCATAGCCAGTGGCCAGTGGGGCGAAGCCTACACTCACAAAGCGCGGTCCCAGGATCATGCGCCAGATGGCGAAAGGAACGGCGACTGCGAGCGCAATGAGCGCCAAGCCTTCAGGGCGTGTCATCCAGTAGACGAGCCAATCGGTTGCCATCTGAGGCCTAACGTTCGAGGTAAGCGGGAGCCGGCGGTGTGGCGCTTGGCCCGCGGGACGGATGATGAAGCACAGCGGCCCGCGGGCCAAGTGCCACGCCGTTGGCTCTCCGCTTGACCGAGGGGTTAGGCCCCGCTGCTGGCGTGAGCGCCGCGGGCGACGAACTCAAGGGACTGCGATGTCCGAAGGCGGCAAGACCGAGCCAGGCTACGGCGACCGACGTGCGCCTGACCAACCACGCAACGAGGCTCTGGAGATGACCGAAGCGCGAGGCAACACCCTGACAACGACGGCGTATTGATCACAGCGCCACCGTGGCAACCGAAGGCCGATGCATCAGTGAAGCGGGAAGCGACGACGGCGAAAGCGTGGCACTTCGGCATGGAATTCAATCACTTGCTACGGCGGTATCCGGAGCGCGTGCATTGGCACGGGCGAAGCCGGTGCCGGTATTCGCCGTGCCGCAGGCTCGGCGTGACTTCGATTCTGTGGCCGGAGCGCGCCGAAGCAAGCACAGGACTCCCCGCGGGGCCTAACGTTCGAGGTAAGCGGGAGACAGCGGCGTGGCGCTTGGCCCGCGGGACGGATGATGAAGCATAGCGGCCCGCGGGCCAAGTGCCACGCCGTTGGCTCTCCGCTTGACCGAGGGGTTAGGCGTCACTGCGGAAAGCTGGACTTCCACGCTTGCGACACGTGGGTAACCGTCAGCTCATGCTCAGACTGCACTTCGGGTACGGGGCGACTGAACGACACGCAGAATGCCCGACCGTTCACAGCTGTTAGGGCGGCGTACAAGGGGTCCGGATCGCCATCAACCAGAGCAGAAACGCGGATGAGCGGCACTTCCTGTCTCTTGCTCTTTATTGATTGCGTCACTGGGCGTGGACGCTTCGAGAACAAGCTCATGGCGTAAAAGTTGAGTGCGCGACGATCTTGCTCACGTTGAACAAGGTTGTACTCGTCAAATTGACTCTCGACAACGGATCGCAACTGATCGGGTAGTTCCTCGACCATAGAGCGGAGCAGTGCGAACTCGCCTTCAGACAACGTTGTTCCTCCGCGTACCAGGCGCAGAAGCGGCGTACCGTAGGTGCGCTTCATAGGTGTGTTGGTGACGCCTAACGTTCGAGGTAAGCGGGAGCCGGCGGCGAGGCGCCAGGCTCGGGCTGCGGAGAATGTAGCGCGCCGCGGCCCGGGCCTGGTGACTTGCCGTTGGCTCTCCGCTTGACCGAGGGGTTAGGCCTCGTGTCGTGACTCCCTGAGAAACAGCTTGAATCCAGGTTTAGGACGCTTTGCGGGCGCAGTGCCCATTCAACACCAAAGCACGCGAGCCCGAATGCACTACGGACCATACTTCGCCCATGTGAGGCCCGTGTACCCCAGTGCGGCTGCGACCATTGTGGACAGAGCAACTCCCTCGAATGGCCACCCCCACAGCAAGCCGAGACAAAGGCCTGCGAGTGCTCCAAAGACTGTCCTTAGAAGCGGACGACCCTCTTCGCGCTCGCCGGGTAGCGAGTCAAAGGCCAGGACTCCACCAAACATGAAGCCGAAGCAGGCGAAACTCGCAACGAACTTCCCGTGGTTCAACCCGCCCTGTTCCCTTACAAGCAACTCAAGTACGCCGAACGCGGCGAAAGCGAGCGCAGAGCAAACCGCGATGATCAATCCGAGGCGGGCCGACGTGGTGTGCTTCATGAGGCCTAACGTGATGTATGCGGCAAGGTTACACAAGTCTTGGCGATGCGGGCGCAGTGAACTGTCGCTGCATCACGAGGACAACGACAAACGGAGACGGTCTCTTTGGAAGAACCCGTACGGGAAACCGAGGGGACCCTGCGAAGCTTGGGATTAGCACCGCGGCTGTTCTAGCGGGTGGCACTCCTGGGCTGCTGTTGTCATCAACGAGTTGACGCTTCACAAGCTCGACCTCCATGGCGTAGAACCGGCGGCGAGTCGGCTGACTGTCGTCCCATCGGGCGGTGCCGCTGAAGATCTACAGCTACGGCTATCTCAACGTATTGCAGTCTAGCCAGCGCCTGTGGAGCGAAGGGCAGGGTCAAACCAAGTAGGTGTGGCCAGCTGGCCGTCCAACCCTGGACTTCAAGCCCTTCGTGGACTTTGCAAGGTCCACGCTGAAGCGTTCCACAAGGCACGTCACGGGTTCGCCTTGCTGAGCCTGTGGCCCAAGCTGCTCGCCGACGGCACCGTCCCCATCGACGGCAGCAAGTCCACTGTGGTCGGCCATATCCGCGTTCGGTACAGCAGCAGTCCACTCTTCACAGAGTTGCCGCCGACTCGAAAGATCTGATCAGGCGAAGGTATCCATATCGCTCGGGCAAACCTCCGGAAGTGCCGACGATTGGACGAGCAAACTACAGGCCTGCCTTGACCGCGGGGTGGCCTATGGGCAGTCTGAGCGTACGCAGACAGTGTCCGCTCTCCGAAGATTGGCAAGGGTGATGCTGTGCTGATCGTTGGTGCTGTCGCGGAACGGTGATCTGCCACTTGGGAGTCCTGCTCAAGTTCCACCCGGACAGGGTGGCGTCGCAGTCGATACCTGCCTCGTCCACAGTCGACGCGATGCTTTCGACGTTCCCGCTTGGCCTGTCGCTCCTCGCCTATCTGGCCGAAAGTAGGCGGTGCAGGCTGGAGCCTGCCTAGGCTCCAGACGCACTTGCTGGCTCTGCAGAGGTAGCGGTGAACGCACTCCAGCGTGTGGGGGTCAGATCAAACTGAAGGGAGTGAGTGCGGGGGGCTCCTCCAGAGGGCGGCGACGGCCATGGCGTGAACGGAACGTGCGCGATGGACCTGGAGTTGAGCGTTCCGGGGTGGCAGGTGCGTTTCCTGACCGAGCGCCGCCGCCGCAGAGCAGGTCATGACTTTTGCCGGCTGCATGCCGATGAATGGCCGATCATGCCCCGCGTTACTGTTCCCACCGCCCAGCCACCAGACGCCCTGGACGCAGCACCGAGCGCGGTGCTGCCAGACACTGGCTTCCTGCGGCAGCCGCAGGTGCTGCGCTTTGTCCCCATCTCTAAGTCCACGTTGTGGCGGCGCGTGCGTGCGCGCACGTTCCCTGAACCGGTGAAACTGTCCGAGCGCGTGACCGTCTGGCGCGCCGAGGACATCCGGCGCTGGATTCAAACGCAGGGCACCGCCCAAGGGTCGGCAACCTCCTGACGGTTGCGTATCGCGCGAGCGCGCCAGCCTTGGCCCATGCGGTGCTTACAGCGCCTGGAGTAGATCGGAGGGTCGCAAGGACAAGGCTGCCGCGAGCCGGCAGATGTTGAGGAGGGCGATGTTGCGTTGCCCACGCTCGACGCTGCCGAGATAGCTGCGCGCCAATCCGCTCTCAAGCGCAAGCGCCTCTTGCGACATGCCCGCCTGACGCCGGAGTTCAGCCAATTGCCGACCAAAGACGACACGGGGGTCCGTCTGGTTGATCGAGCTTTTGGTTGACGACATCCATCTGGAATCTATGAAGCAGGCTCTTTTGAGTCCACGCTCTATGAGTGACAATGGACGCTTCGATGCTTTCTGCACAGGAGCAACGCCATGTCAGTTTTCGCGAGGGCAGCTGCGTTCCCGGAACCGTGGGGCAAGCACCTGTTGTGTCGTCGTTACGTCGCGGTGTACTTCACCCAAGTCACGGTCTCCAAGAGAGACGAGGCCGAACGACGGACGAACTATTGCTGGGCATTTGGCGTGCTCAGCGACGGCCAATCGGAGTCGCTGGGAGCGTGGTCCCAGGATCCGCTTGGTGCAATCAACTGGGGCAGCGCGCTCGTCGAGTTGAAGAATCGCGGTGTCGAACGAATCCGCTTCGCCATCAGCGGCGACTTGACGAACTTCCGGGAGGATCTGCGAGCCCGGTTCCCGGGGGCGCTGGCTCTACCGTCTTTTGCCCGCTTGCTCGATCGCAGTGTGTCGCTGGTGGCGGCACGCCATCGGGCGCCGGTGGGTCAACACCTGCGAGACATCGTCCGGGCTGAGTCGGGTCTCGCTGCCCTAGCGGTGCTGGCCGAGTTCGCGTCCAGCCGCTGGGGCGACCGCTATCCGGCAATCGCCGCAGACTGGCGGATCGCCCTCGAACAGGGGTGGGCGCTGTGGTCGATGACGCCCACCCGCCGGCAGCAGGTGCTCTTCGGCGATGCCCGTGCCTTCGCCACGAACCGCCTCCTGCGCAGGGCGCTTGATCGGCACGGAGGCTTCTCCGATGGCGAAGCAGCCGCTTCGTTCGCCAGGGCAACGCTCTCTCGCGCACTACGTCGGCTTGACGGCAGCCAATCTGTCGGCAGCGCCGAACATAACTACCAGCATGAGCGCTCAAGTCCTAAGATAGCGGCCCTAGGCATCTGAGCTGTCTGCCCTCTCGGTTCGCGGGTTGTCGGATGAAAAAGCACTGGCAAGGCGTATTCTCTCGGGTCAGATCGGCTCTGATGCGCCGTGGCCGGACGGAGCACGAAGCCGACGATCTTGTTCAGGAAGCATGGATCCGGCTGGAGTGCTACCGGCGTGAGCAGCCGGTCGATAACACCGAGGCCTTCCTCATGCGCGCCGCGCTCAACCTGTCCATCGATGCACACCGTTCGCGCCTGTCGCGTGGCGAAGAGGTCACGCTCGACGATGTCGTTCTCGTCGACAACAGGCCCAGCGCGGAGGCGGTGCTCCTGTCCCGGGAGCGGCTGGAGCGGCTGAGCGTCTGCCTGGGGCGACTGCACGACAAGACACGCCAGATTTTCCTGGCCCACCGGATCGACGGCATGAGCTACCAGCAGATCGCCAAGCAGCACGGGCTGAGCGTCAGTGCGGTCGAGAAACACATCGCCAAGGCCACCATGCTGGTGACCGGCTGGATGGAAGGTTGGTAGCGATGGGCCAGGCACGTGCCGCCGCTGCGCGGTCCGCACAGTCGGGTCCTCCGGTCCGGGTGCCCCCGGAGATCGCTGCCGAGGCGGCGGTCTGGGTGACCCGGCTGCACGGACCGCAGCGGAGTCGGCAGATGGAACAGGAGTGCCTGGCCTGGCAGCAGCGCTCCGCGGCCCACCGCGAGGCGTTCGAGCGCTGTACCGACACCTGGGAGAGTGTGCCCCGGGTCACGCTGGCCGACGCGTTCGTGGCGTCGCAGCCGCAGGCGCGCGACGGGGGCGGGGGCTGGTGGGGGCGCGCCGCCAGGCGTTGGGCGCCGGCTGCGGTCCTGGTGCTGCTCGTGGTCGTCGGTGCCTCAGGCCTACAGCAGTGGCGCAGCATGGGCATCTACGCCACCGGCGTGGGTGAGCAGCAGCTCGTCGTGCTCGAGGACGGCACGCGCATGACGCTGAACACCGACACGCAGGTGCATGTGGATCTGGACCCGCGGCAACGGGTCGTGTCGATCCGGCGCGGCGAGGCGCTGTTCGAAGTCGCCAGGGATCCAGGACGCCCGTTCTCTGTGCGCGCGGGCGGCAGCGAGGTGCTGGCGCTCGGCACGGTGTTCGCGGTGCGGTTCGCTGCGCCGGCGGGTGTGGGCAGTGGCGCGCTGGCCGTGACGCTGCTCGAAGGCCAGGTTGCCTTGCAGCCGGCGGCTGGCGCGAGAGGGCTGGCTCCGGCGCGTACCGTGCCGATGGTCGCCGGCGACCGCGTGCGGCTGTCTGGTGGCGCGATCGGGACAGATCGAGCCGCCGAGGCGGAGCTCGACAGGCCGAATCTCGAGCAGGTCGTTGCCTGGAAGCGCAGCGAGGCGGTGTTCGACGGCGCTTCGCTGGTCGATGCCGTTGCCGAGATGAACCGTTACAGCCGAACGCCGATCACCTTGCTCGCACCATCCGGTCTTGCAGATCTGCGTGTCAGCGGTGTCTACCGCACGGGTGACACGGCGGGGTTCGCCCATGCCATCGCGGCGTTGCATGGCTTGCAGGTGCGGGACCGCGACGGACGGTTGGAGCTGCTCAAACCTCAGTAGCGAAAGCACTGTCCGGCCTGCACTGGACTTTCTCGTCATCTGGTTGTCACCCAATCAGCAACACAGGAAAGTCACGAGATGCGCTACCAGCCACCCGCCGCTGCGGTCTGTCGAGGAAAGTTTCTGGCTCCAGGAGCTCTGGCCATGATCGTGTGCGCAGCGCATGGCGCTGCGGTGGCCAGCGAGCCTGCAGCGCCCGCCCGGCATGTGATCGCACAGCCGTCGCAGGCGCTCGCGGAAGCCCTGCGATCGATCGCCAGGCAGACTGGCGCTTCCGTGCTGTTCGATCCGACTGTCGTCAACGGCAAGACGGCCCGTGCGGTGTCGGGCAGGTTGTCTGCCGTCGAGGCGATCACGCGTGCCATCGATGGCTCGGGCTTGTCGGCCGATGTCATGAAGGACGGCGCCATCGTCGTGAAGCCGGCACCGCCCACGGGAGGCGGCTTCCCGGCGGCGGGCGGTGCAAGGTCGTCGACGACCGTTCTGACTGCGGACAGCGCTGGCGGTTCGGCTTCCGTGCAGCTGGCCCTGGCCTCGAGCCCGGTGCAATCCGACGGCAGTGCCACCGCGTCGGCGGCGGACGGCGAGCGTCCCGCCGAGGCCCAGCGGATCGAGATCACGGGCTCGCGGCTCAAGCGGGTCGCGGCCGAGGGGCCGGCTCCGGTCAACACCTACAGCCGGGAAGACCTCCAGAAAAGTGGCCAGCCGACGCTGGAGCGCTTTCTGAGCAGCCTCAGCGAAGTGTCCGTCGCCGCAGGCGAGGGCTCGTTCGGTGCGACAGGAGGGCAGGGCACGGTGCAGCTGCGGGGCCTGCCGCTGGGGTCGACGCTGACCTTGATCAACGGCCGCCGCGTGCAGGCCGTCGGGTCCTCGTCCGGCAACTACTTCAACCTCAACCTGATTCCGCTGTCGGCTGTCGAACGGGTCGAGGTGTTGCCGGTCGGATCCTCGGCGGTGTACGGCGGCGATGCCCTGGCCGGTGTGGTGAACGTGATCCTGAAGAAGTCCGTCGACGGTCTGGCGCTCGACGCGCGCCTGGGTGCCGCCAAGGGCCTCGGCGATGGCAGCGTGTCGCTGGCCGGCGGTGGCGGCAACGAGCGTGGCTCGTTCCTGCTGCTGGGGTCGTATTCCAAGCGCTCGCCACTCACCATGGCCGAGCGCGCGTTCTTCCGGGACGCGGACTACCGACGGTTCGGTGGCAGCGATCAGCGCGTGCGGACCTGTGCCCCCGGGACCGTGAGCAGCACGGATGGCGCCAACCTGCCTGGCCTGGACGCCAGCTTTGCCGGCATTCCTGCGGTCACCGCCGGCGCGCTGCTCTCGATCGAGGACTTCGCTCCGAGGGCGGGCGCCGCCAATCTCTGCAGCGGCCAGGCCGTCGGCAAGGGGTACACCCTGGTGCACGGCCTGGAGACACTGGGGCTGCACGCCAGTGGCGAGCGCTATCTCTCCGGCGCCTGGTCGATCTTCGGTGAGCTGACGCGCACCGAGGACCATCTGTGGTCCGACGAGGCGGCTCTGTTGCTGAACAACGTGCTCGTGCCGGCCAGCAACCCGCACAACCCATTTGGCGTGGATGTGCGCGTGACGGGCGCGCTGGGGTCGGAGAACGGCGTGCAGACCATCGACCGCCGCACGCGCTTCACGCGTGCCCTGGTCGGCGTGCGCGGTGACCTGGGCGGTGGCTGGGACGTCGAGGTGACCGGCTCGGGTTCGCGTGACAGCGGCGAGAGCCGCACCTCGGGGGTCAACGCCAACCCGGCTGCGCGCACGGCCGCACTGGCCAGCCCCGTTGCAGAGGCCGCGCTGAATCCGTTCACGGCCGGTCGGGCGGCCAGCGATCAGGTGCTGCGGGCCATCTGGCCGGAAAGCCTGCGCATCAGCCGCGGCCAGCGCGACCAGCTGGGCGGTTTCGTGCGGGGTCCGCTGCTGACCCTGCCAGCCGGGCCGATGGACGTCATCGCCGGCGTCGAGGCGGGCCGGGACAGCTTCGAGTCTGCGATCCCGGGAGTCCTGTCCGTCGCAGCGGACAGGACGCAGCGGGCTGCCTACACCGAGTTGCGCGCACCCTTGCTGCGATCCTCCTCGTTGATTGCGCAAAGCTGGGACCTGGCCGTGCTGACGCTGGCGGCCCGGCGGGACTCGTACAGCGACTTCGGCTCCGCCGCCACCTACCAGGCCGGGCTCGAGGTGCGGCCGGCGCGAACGCTGCTTCTGCGCGCCTCGGCGGCCACGTCGTTCAAGCCGCCCACGCTGCTGCAGACCAACGTCCCCGACCAGAGCTTCCCGAGCGAGGCCTTCGGCCTGGTGGACCCCGCCCGCGGCAACGAGCCCGTGGTCGGTGGCGAGGTCGTGCGCTCGACCAACCCGGCACTGGAGCCGGAACGCGGCAAGGCCTACGCGTTGGGCGCGGTGTGGGAGCCCGACGGCACGCTGGGCACGCGCCTCGGCATGACGGCCTGGAAGGTGCGCATCGACGGTCTGATCGGATTGGCCTTTCCCCAGGTGCTGGTGAACAACGAGGGGCTGTTCCCCGGTGTCGTGCGTCGTGGGCCGCCCACCGGCACCGAGCCGGGACCGATCACCCGGGTGCTCTGGGGCGAGGTCAACTACGGCGTCGTCGACACATCGGGCGTCGATCTCGAGGCCGCGCACGCGTGGAAGGCGCTGGGGGGCACGTGGGCCTTGGCCGCAGGTGCCACCCGCACCCGTGCGTACCAGGTGGTGCTCGCACCCGAGGCGCCGGCCGAGGACCGGCTGGGACGCCGCTTCTTTGACTTCTGGTCGCCCGTCTGGAAGGGGCGGCTGTCGACCGGGTTCGATCGGGGCAGCTGGAGCATGGGCCTCACCAGCCGCTACGTCGGCACCTACAGGGACAGCGGCACCAGCGAGCGGCGGCTCGGCAACCTGTGGACCCACGATCTGAACGCGAGCGTGGATCTGGTCAGGCTCGGCCTTGTTTCCGGCACGACGGTGAAAGGTACCGTGGTGTCCTTCGGCATCGTCAATGTGACCGATCGCCAGCCGGAATTCGTCGAGGCCACGCCGTTCTACGACCCGACCCAGGCCGACTGGCGCGGCCGCTATGCCAGCGCTCGGCTGTCGTTGAACTGGTAGCGCTTCGGCGCCAACCCCGCTTCCCACGTTCTCATCGAGCGCCCGGCGCGGCCCCTGGGACAGGCGCAGTGCTGGCGCACGTGCCTGCTCCTGGCGTGCCTGGGCGTGGCCGGGTCCATCAGGAGATCTCCCATGTGTCTTGCTCTTCTTGCGCACCCGCGGTGGGTGCGCCCCGATCGGTGGCTGGCCGCCGGCCTGCGTTGCTGCGGTGGGTGGTTGCTGCTCGCGCTCGTTGCCGGCAGCGCGGGCCAAGCCGTGGCCGGCGTCGGGCCCACCGTCCAGGACGTCGTCGCGTTCACCCGCCTGGTGCAGCCGCGCGACAGCGACGCGGACGCGTTGCAGACCCAGGTCGCGCCGGATGGCCGCCAGGCCTTCATCGTCACCCGCACGGCCGATGTCGCAGCAGGCCGAAATCTGTTCCGCATCGTGCTGCTGGACCTGGATCCTGACCGCCTGGGCGCCGGGCGCGTGGCCGCCAGCAGGACGCTGCTGACCGTGGCGGCGTCCCGCGATCCGTCGTACCTGGATCCAGCCATCCGGGACGTGCGCTGGATCGGGTCGCACACGCTCGTGTTCCTGGGCCGCATCGACACCGGCGTGCACCAGGCCTATCGCCTGGATGTGCGGACGGCACAGCTTGCCCGACTGACGCGCGAGACCCTGCCCATCGTCTCCTTCGCCGTCTCCGACGACTTGCGGCAGGTCGTCTACGTCGCGCAAGTTCCGAAGCCGCCCTTGGCGCCCGGGGCGCGCAGCGTCGTGGTTGCCAACCAGTCGTTCTGGTCGGTGATGTTCGGACAGAACGACCTCCGCGCGCAGGACCGGCAGTACCGCTACTTCGCGACCACGGGTGACGGCCAGGGGGCGGCGCGGCCCCTCGGCCCGGTGTTCGCCGAGCGCAGCAGCCAGGCCCCCAGCGTGAGCATCTCGCCCGACGGGCGCTGGGCGCTGCTGCCTCGGTACGAGCTGGACCGGCAACTGGGCTGGGCAGCCGAGTACCCGTTCGTGGCCGACCTGCTGCAGCGGGCCGGGCCCTCGCTGAAGATCGATCCGATCGGCTACTTCTCGCGGCCCAGGACCTATGTCGTGCGCCGGCTGGTGGCCTACCGGCTGGCTGACGGACACGAGCAGGCGGTGATCGACGCGCCCGACGACGCCTGGCCCGGCGTCGGACAGTCGCGCTCGGACCGGCTGTGGCAGCGGGGGGGACAGTCCGTGGTGATTGCGGGAACCCACCTGCCGCTGGCTGCGGGCCGCGGGAACGGGTCGCACATCGTGGAGTACTGGCCGGACACGGGACGCATGGCGGTCATCGCAAGCCTTGATGTGCGGCTGGAGGCCGCCTATGCCGTGACCGGACCGCGGGACGCCTTTGTCGCGATGGACGGCACGCGCCGGCGCTGGTTCGAGCGCGAACCCGGTGGGTCGTGGAGAGAGATCGACGCGGTCCCTGATGCTGGCGCTGGATTGGCGAATGGCCGGCGCCGCTGGTCGCTGCGCCTCGAGCAGGCGCTGAACCAGCCGCCGGACCTGTGGGCCATCGGGTCGGATGGGCAACGGATTCGGCTGACCGACCTGAACCCTGCCTATGTGGCCGACACCTGGGGGAGCGCCAGGGCGTACTCCTGGCGCGACGGCAAGGGCCGGCAATGGGATGGTGGCCTGCTGCTGCCGTCGGATCACGTGCCGGGCGTGCGTCGGCCGCTGGTCATCCAGACCTATGGTTTCCTGCCCGAGCGCTTCTACCTGGATGGGGCCAACATCGCCGACGGGGTCAGCAGCGGGTTCGCCGGCAGGGCGTTCCTGCGGGAAGGCCTGCTCGTGCTGGCGCTGCCGCTCGGGCCCACCACGGACCGGCCGACCAACGAACGGGCGGCCGTGGACACCTTCGCTGACGGCGTCCGCGGAGCGATCGAAGCCCTGGTGCGTGAGGGATTGGTCGACGCGGACAGGATCGGGATCATGGGCTGGAGCGCCACCGGGGAACGTGTGCTCAACCTGGTGACCTTCACCGACATTCCCATCCGCGCCGCCACGGTGTCGGACGGGGACGCCAACACGATGTTCTCGGTGGCCGTCACGTATGGCGCCGGGGACAACATGGTGACCCGCAAGGAGGCGATCAATGGCGGGCCGGCCTACGGTCCCACACTCGAGAACTGGGTTCGCAACGACCCGGCCCTGCACACCGACTGTGTGCGCGCGGCGATGCGCATCGAGACCTACGGGCCCGCTGTGCTGAACAACTGGGATGTGTATGCGCTGCTGCGCCGGCAGTACAAGGCGGCCGAGATGATCGTCATTCCGGACGGCTCGCACTCGCTGTCCCATCCCGGCGACCGCATGGTTTCGCTGCAGGGCAACGTCGACTGGTTTCGCTTCTGGCTCCTGGACACCGAGCGCGAGGAGCCGCTGCTGGCGGGCGAGACCGCGGAGTCGCTGCGGAACCAGTACACACGGTGGCGCCAGATGTCCGAGCTCCGCCGTGTCGATCAACGCCGTCCGCCGTGCACCCGGCTTCAGGCCGCCCGGTAGTCACTGCCGCCGGCCTGGATCCTCGGCCTGCAAGGGACTGCGGAGAGCCTGGGCTTGCCAGAGACTGGCGTAGGCGCCTCCCTGCGCCATCAGGCTGGCGTGGTCACCACTTTCCACGATGACCCCGCCCTTCAGCACGGCGATGCGCTGTGCCAGGCGAACGCTGGAAAGGCGATGCGCGACGAGGATCGTCGTGCAGTCCGGCACGGCGTTGCGGAGCCCCCGGAGCAGTGCGGCTTCGGTGCCCGTGTCCAGCATCGAGGTCGACTCGTCGAGCAGCAGCAGGCGAGGGCTCCGGAGCAGCGCACGGGCGATCGCGACACGCTGGCGCTCCCCGCCCGAGAGCAGCAGCCCGCGGTCGCCGATCCGGGTGTCGTAGCCATCCGGCATCGCGGCGACCCGGTCGTGGAGCTGGGCATGACGAGCTGCCACCTCGATGTCCTGTCGCGTCGCTCCGCGGAAACCGAACGCGACGTTGGCTGCCAGCGTGTCGTCGATCATCAGGTTGTCCTGGAACACCACGCCAGTCGTCGCGCGCAGCCGTTCCAGCGACAGGGCGGCCAGGGGTACATCGTCCAGCAGCACGGTACCGGCCTGGGGCTCGACCAGGCGCAGCAACAGCCGGATCAACGACGACTTGCCGCTGCCGCTGGGACCGACCAGGCCCAGCATGCTGCCCGGCGGGACATCAAGGTCGATGTTCTGCAGCAGCGGGCGCGAGGGGTCGTAGCCGAACCGCACGCCGCGCAGCCGGACCGCGGGCGCCGCGCGTTGCGCGCTTGCGTGGGGCGGCGCGATCGTTGCCGCGGACGGGTCCGTCGTGGAGTGCAGCTCCGCGCGCGCGGGTGATGGCTCGGGTTTCTGGCCGTGGCAGCCGCCGGCGGCCATCATCTGGAGCAAGGGTCGCATGAACCCCAGGGCCTGGGCGATGTCCCGTGTGGCGATGCCCAAGGCTTCGAGCGGGCGCAGCATCTGCAGCAGGTAGACGTTGATCAGCACGAAGCCGCCGCTCGTGAGCGTCCGGGCCTGGAGCCCGTCGATCGCCAGCGCCAGCAGCACCACGAGGCACACGGCCACGCAGCCGGCGTTCGCGATGCCGAGCAAGGCGTGCTGCGCGCCGAGCGCGCGCCAACACCGTTGCAGGCTGTCCAGCGTCGTGGCGAGTCGCTGCCGGACGGCTTGCTCCGCGCCGAGGCCCTTGACGGTCTCGGGCTGGGACAGGCCTTCCGTCAGCGATGCGCGCACCGCCTGTGCAGACTGGGCGACGGCTTGTGCCCGTGCGACGGTTCGCGGCGCCGCCGCGACCTGCAGCGCCAGATAGGCGAGCGCGGTTCCGCTGAACGCCGCCACGATCGCGGGCTGTCCGACGTGGATCAGCACGCCGACCACGGTACAGAGCTCGACCACCACAGGGACGACGCTGCCCAGCAGGTGCGCGACGAGGATCTGGCATCCCGCCGACGCCTGGTCGAGGGCGTGCACCGGTGCGCCCGGACGCTGGCCGAGCTGGCTGGTCAGGGGCTGGCCCAGCAGCCGGTCGAAACCGCGGCTGACCAGGTTGGCGCTCAGGCGTTGTTCCGCCACACTGGCGGGAAAGGCGCGCAACGCCGCGAACAGGCGGGCACCCGCCAGCGCTGCGACGTAGCTTCCTGCGAGCAGCAGCGCTGAGCGCGTGTCGTGCCCGGCTGGCGGCAGTGCCTGTTCGGGGTTCGAGACGCCGTCCACGAGCGCCTGCAGAGCGAGCGGTGCCAGACCGCCAAGCAGACCACCGGCCGTGACAAGCAGCAGAGCCAGCGCCAGGCGGCTGAGGACGACGCGGTCCGCGGCTGCTCGCAACAGTCGGACCGTCGCCAGCAGGTCGCCCACGCTGGATCGCTGTCGCGACACGCTAGGAGACTGCACTGGCGTGCGCCGCCGAGCGCCATCGCTGCAGCCAGGCTTCGATGGCGATGTGGCCATGGATCTCGGTCACGTGCACCGTGGTCCGGTCCGGCTTGTCCGACAGCGCAGCTTCGACCTTCTGGCGGTCGAGCAAGCCGCGCGCGACGAGTTCGCCGTCGAGCAGCAGCGAGCGCGCAAACGGCAGGTTGTTGGCCAGCACGGTCTTGAGGTGCTGGTCGATGCTGCCCTTCGAGCGCCGCGCAGCGATCTCTGGCGGCAGCTCGGCGGCGAAGGCACGACGCGCCAGCGCCCGGCCCTGTCCGCCTTGTGTGAGGACATAGGTCGGAAGTTGCAGGCAGAGCTCGATCAGTGGTTGGGACAGCAGCGGGTTGACCGCGGCCGGCGCACGTTCGCGCTCGTAGGGGTCGTAGTAGGCCAGTGGGTGCAGCAGCATGCGGACGTGGTTTCGCTTGCCGATCGGCAGTTCTGTGGCTTCACGGAGCAACGGATGCGCGTGGCTGTCCATCGGTTCGGCGTGAGCTGCCGCGCCGCCAAGCAAGGCCATCGGCCAGGCGAGTTCGTCGCCTTCGGCGCGCAGGCCGAACCGGTGTCGCAGAGCCAGTGCCATGGTCCGGTAGACGGACAGGTGCGCCAGCCGGGCTGCATCCATCGCGGCACGCCAACAGCCGCGGGCGAAGCCATGCAAGTGCAGGAAGTCGGCAGCTGGCCACCAGGTGCGCAGTTCGAAGAACAACTGGTCACCGCCCGCACCGGTGAAGAGGCAAGGGGCGCGGTGGCGTTGGCTCAGATCGGCATCGCGTGCCGAGGCAGCCATCCGGCCGACATAGGTGGCCGGCGAGGGCGTGAGCGCCACCTGCAGGACCCGCTCAAGCCGGAAGCCGTCGTCGCGCTCGCACTCGATGAGGTCGAGCCCGGCGTGCCGGGCGGAACGACGCGCGTGGTGACGCTCGTCGGTGTCTGCACCGGGCGAGTGGTAGTTCACGCACAGGATCTCGGCGGCCGTGCCGGTCGCAGTCAGGCAGCTGGCCAGGATGGAAGAGTCCAGGCCGCCCGACAGGCGGAGCAGGATGCGTTCCTGTCCTTGGGCCCAGGAGCGTGCGCAGTACTGCACCGTGTCGCGCAGCCGGGGTGCGAGTTGCGCGGGATCTTCGTCGAGCACGGTCCGGGCAAAGCCCAGGGCGTCCCAGAACAGTTCACGGCGCGTGACACCGCTGCGCAGATGCACGGCCTCTCCAGGGAGCACCCGTTCCACGCCATCGAGCACGGTCTCGTGGCCTGCAGACTCTCCCAGTCGCAGGTGCGCGGCGAGGCGGTGCCACGCGATGGGCGGCAAGGGCACGCCCGGCATGGCGGTCAGATCCTCGAGCCACGAGAACACGATGTGCAGGCCCTCGTGCGCGCGCAGGAAGCAGGGCAGGCTTCCGGTCGGATCGCGCAGGACCGTCCACTGGCCGTCCTCGCTCTGCAGGAAGGCGACGTAGCGTCCCCACCACGCGGAGACGAGCGCCCGACCATGCTGCCGGAGGATGGTCGCTGCCTCCCCGGGCCGCAGCGGCCCGGCGTCCGCATGGGGCCCGGCGCCGTCGCCCCTGCGGAACAGCCTGCCGAGCACCACGCCGCGGTGGTGAGGCAGGTGGTAGGTGCCATTGCCATCGGCGCCGCCGCCTGCCGTGAACACCGACAGCCCGCCCGCCTGCAGAGCGGGTGTCCATGAAGCAGTCCTGTGCAGGGCCTGCGCCAGACGATGCGCCGTGGCGCGCTGGTGGCCCAGCGTGTCGTCCCAGACCAGCGCGAGGAAGCGGAACAAGCCGGTCTCTCCAACAGACGGTCAGGCGACGAGGATGGGGGTGTAGCGGCGCACGTTCTCGTGCAGGTCGCTGAGCACGAGATCGCCCGCCTGCACCCAGGCGTGCGCCCGAAGAGGTTGCGTGGTGACGCCGATGACCCAGTGCGGGCGCCAGCCTTCTGCAGCCAGGAAACCCAGCAGGGACAGCGAGTCTTGCAGGCAGCGATCGTGCGCGGTGAGCAGCAGTGGCCGAAGGTGCAGGTACGCTGCCACGGCGATGCGCAGTCGGTCATGGCTGGCCGGCACCTGGGTCGTGCTTGCTGTTTGCGTCCGGCGCATCGTGATGCGATGGGCGATGTGCTGCAAGGGCAGCAGGCGCAGGCGCAGACCCGCTGCGGCGCTGCAGCGAACGAACCGGACGAGGCACGCCGCGTCCACCGGCGCGGTGCCGACGAGTTCCTCCGCGTTGAGTGTGCGTGCGGCTTCTGGCAGTGCGGCGTTCGCTTGAGCATGCAACGGCGATGGGCTGCGGGTCAGCAGACCCTGGCGCAGCAGCGGTGCGGCCAGCGCGTCCAGCGCGCCCGACGTTGGCGTTGGCGCGCCGGGCGGGATGTGGTCGGGGCGGGGCCAGCCGCTGACGGCGGATCCCAGCGGTGCGAATCGTGTGCCTGCAACGCCGAGGTACCGGCCTTTCCGCAGGTCCAGCAGGATCACCTGGCCGCCGTGCGCGCAGGCGCGAACGTGGGGAGCAAGACACAGATGGACGGACATGGGGTGCCGGATCCGAAGAGGGCAGCAGGCTGACCGCGGGAGACCCGGCGCGCAGCGCGCAGGCAGAGCCTTGCGCTGCGCGCCGGGTGGGCTGTGTCAGCCCGTGCGGGTCATTGGCGGCCCGGCAGCGTGAAGTTCTCTTCGCTGCCCGGCAGCACGATGCCCTTGGTCTGTTCCTTCGCATCGCCCAGGTCGACGATGTCCAGTTCCGTTGCTTCGTTCATCACGAACTCCTTCAGGTTGGGTTGACATGGAGACTGCCCTCGGCAAGTCGCCTCGGGCCAGGTCAAGGTAAGGGCGCGCGCCGCAGCAGGGCAACCAAAGATCGAGGTGCCATGCAGCGTTCGGTCGGCGCGCCGACGCCCCTTGCGGAAATGCCCTGGGCATGCCGGAGAGGCCGACGGAGGGCTGTGCTGCTGCTGCGCGGGCGCAGCTGTTCGGTCGCGTCGCGGATGCGCCGGCGCAGCGAGCCCTGCAGACCGAACGCCAAACACGCTGTTATGGCGGCGAGGATGAGGGTTTGCGCGGCTGGATCGTCAACGTGTCATGGATCCACCTGTCTGCGCACAGTCTGCTGTCACGCACTGGCACATCTGCTGGCAGGCGGCCATCGGCCGTGATCTGCTCGCCGGCGACACGCTGGTCGAGCGGATCCGTGGCCGGCTGCTCGATGCCCACGGGCGGCGTGGCCGGGTGCTGGTCGACTACTTGCTCACGCCGACGGAAGTCCATGTGCTGTCGAGACTCGCCCCCGACGACTCGCCAGGTGACCTGGCCCGTGCCGTCGCCAACATCGTTGCGCGCTGGGTCCGCGAGGCCCAGGCCGTGCGTGGGCCGGTCTTTGCCGGGCGCTACCGGGCGCACCGCGTCGCTTCGGATGCTGCGCTGCGAGCCGAAGTGCGGATGCTGGCCTGGCGTCCGGTGGCACTGGGCGTGTGCGCCGCCCCATCGCACCATGCGAACTCGGCGCTGCGCACCGCGCTGGGCCTGCGACGGGCCATGGGCTTCGATGCACGGCCGCTGCTGGAGCTCTTCGGCGACCCCGTGCCAGCCGCGCGCAAGGCTCTGCGGTCCTGCCTGGCCCAGCGGCCCAGTGCGATGGAGCTTCGCCAATGGGAACTGTCGCGTGGCCTGGCACTGGCGGTCGGCACCGTCGGCCCGATGCAGACGATGGCACGCGAGGTGCGGGGCGCGGCGGCGGCGCTGGTGGCGGCCGGCGGTGCGGATGGCATCGATGGCGCGCTGCGCATCCTGGAACGCTGGGTCCTCACCCGGCTGGGGGTGCGCAGTGCGGTCGGCCTGGCCGGCACACCGGGGGCGATCGGTGCACGGGGACGGGCCTTGGTGGCCTGTCTGGCGATGGACATTGGCCTGTGCCCTGCGGCGTCGGTCGCGCGCCACTTCCAGCGGGCCAAGGCCACGCTCAGTGAACAGATGCAGGCGTGCCGCCACCGGCCAGAGGACCGGCAGATCCTGTCGACGCCGAGGAATCGCCTCGTCGACGAAGCGATCGCGCTCTCGATGAGGCCGGGATGACTGCGCCGCGTTCGCGCGTCCAGGTGGAGGGGCAGGGTGCGGGGGCGGGCCGGAGCTCCCCCCGGAATTCGGAGCGCGGTCGGTCAGCGACCGTCCATGTGCTTCGGCAGTCTCGAGGAGCAGCGATGGATCAGAGGCTCGAGAAGGTGGATCAGCGCCGGCAGGACGTCCAGCTGCTGCGCGAAGTGGTTAGTGGCGATCCTTACGAACGCGTGGCGCAGCGATGGGGGTTGTCGCGGTCGGCCGTCGACCGGCGCGTCAAGTGCCTGGCGATCCAGCTCACCCAGGTCGTGGGCGTGGCGGGCCTGCAGCAGAGCGGGGCAGCTTGCGTGAAGCGCTTGCGCATGCACCGGCAGGCGATCCTGCAGGCCCTGGAGCAGTTCGAACCCGCCCAGGTGCGCTCCCAGCGCGAAGCCCGCGTGCTGCTGCCGGACGAGGTCGCGCTCGGCGCGCGCCGCGTGTGCAGCCGGTCGGCACGGCCGCTGCACGACCTGGCGCTCTACCACCTGTCGTTCGCGACCGGTCTGCGTCCGCTGGAGGTCGCGCGGCTGCAGGTGGCCGACTACCTGCTGGAGGATGGCGGTGTGCGGCGCGCGTCGAGGGTTCGCGCCGAGGTCGCCATCAACGGCAAGGTTCGGCCGCTGTGCTTCCACCACCGGCGTCTCGATGAAGCGCTCGGCGCCTACCTCGACGAACGGATCCGGGCCGGGCATGGCCATGGCGCGGACGAGCGCTGGCGCGGCCTGGACCCGACGAGTCCTCTGTTCCTTGGCGCGGACGGCGAGGTCTATGCGATCACGCCGAACGGCGGTGAAGGCCAGAACCGCACGGTTTGCCGTCCCATGCTGGAGATCTACCGCAAGATCTTCCGCCAAGCCGACGTCCTTGGCCTGTGCACGCAGTCGGCACGGCTGACCCTGATGTCGCGCATGTACGAGCGTGGTGCCGACGAGGACCAGGTCGGACTGGTGCTGGGCATTGCCGAGCGCAGTGCCGTGCGCGAGCAGTTGCCGCGACCGCGGCCGGAGTTGGCCAAGGTGCTCGAGGATCTGGCGTGACCACGCGCGGCGGCTGAAGCCCGGAAGGCGCGATGGACGGGCAGCGCTTTGCGATCTGGGGGCGGGTGGTCGACGCCGACGACCCGCAGCTGCAGGTCCTGCTGGCCCAGGCCTACGAGGCACCGGGCCGGCCGCGCTGCCTGTGCGTGGCCGGCGGCGTCGAGATGTACGTCGCCTTTCATCGCCACTTCCAGATCAAGCGCATGCCCGAGACCGGGGACCGGCATCACCCCGCCTGCCCGAGCTACGAGCCGGGGCCTGCGATGTCGGGCCTGGGCGAACTGGTCGGCGAGGCCGTCGTCCAGCTGGATCCGGCGCGGGTGGAACTGCACGTGGACTTCCCGTGGGCGCGTGTGCCCGGGCGGCCTGGGGTGAGCCGCGAGCCTGCCGAGCCGTCGGAGGTCGGCCGCACCCGTCGCCGGATGAGCCTGCGGGCGCTGATGCACTTCCTGTTCGAGCGGGCCGGCTTCAACCGCTGGTCGCCGGCCATGGCCGGGAAGCGCAACCAGGCGGTGCTTCACAAGTACCTGATGCAGGCCGCCGAGGCGATCCAGGTGAAGGGCGAGCCGCTGTCGAACCGGATGTACGTGCCGGAAGCCTTCAGCGAGACCGCGAAGGCCGAGCAGGCCGAACGGCGCCGTGCCCGGCTGTCGGTGCTGCAGCCGCATGACGGGCGGCAGCCGCTGGCGGTGGTGCTGGGCGAGTTCAAGGGCTGGGAGTCCGCGCCCGCGGGCGCGCGCATCTGGATCCGCCACATGCCGGACGCACCCTTGCTGGCAGACGCGCGGACCTGGGCGCGGGTGCAGCGCGGCTTCGCGCCACTCTTCGAGGCGGTCGACTCGGACGGAGGGCGAGGGCTGCGACTCATGCTGGCGGCGCTGATCCGGGCCCGCCGGGAGCACACGTACGAGATCGACCTCGCCAGCCTGATGCTGACCAGCGAGGAGTGGATTCCGCTGGAGGGGGTGCACGAGACGCCGCTGGTCCGTGCGCTGGTGACGCAGGGACGGCGGTTCGTGAAGCCGCTGCGGTACGACGCGCGGACGGTGGCCGGGTTCGCGAATGCCATCCTGCTGGACGTGGGCGCGGAGCCGGTCGACCTCCATGTCGTCAGCGGCTTCATGGGCGAGGCCGAGCAGGGTGCCAAGCGAAGGGCATTCGAGTCTGCCCGGGCCAGGTCCTGGCTCTGGTTGCCTGGCGAGGCCATGCCGGTCCTGCCTGACCCGTCGACGAGGCTCATCGCTGGAGCGGCGGCATGCAGGCCGCATGCAGGCCCGACAACCGTCCGACCGAACCCCGCAGGCCGGGGTCCTGACTGACGATCACGATGACGTTGGCCAGCATCAGCGAGAGCAGGTTGCGGTTCTGCAGCACGGACGTCAGCTTCCCTGCGGGGTAGCCCCGCAGGGCGTGGACGACCAGGTGGACACCTCCGTGGACGAACGAGTGCATCACCTTGACGGTGCCATGCAGTCGCTTCAGTTCGGTGGCCGCCGGGCCGGCGACCGCGCCGATGGCGTCGATCATGGCGGGGATCGGTGGCCCCATCTGGGGTTCCGAGAGTTCGCCGTCTGGCACCGGCGCGGAGAACTTGTCCAGCCAGTCCTCCTTGGCGGCGTGAAGCACCCAGGCGGCACGGACAACCGCCTCGAACTGCAGGCGGATCAGGCTGAGTGCGGTTCCCGTCAGGCCGGCTTCGATCAGGACCCGCTGCGCGATCGCATGCTCGATCGCCGAACGACAGAAGGCCAGGCAGATGGTCGAGCGTCGGGACGACGTGTTCCAGCCGGCTCGAAGCAGTGCGAGCAGATCATCGTCGAACGCCTCGGAGGCGGCGAGTACCCGCCGCAGTTCCTCGTCGTCGTTGTCTGCGCTGTCTTCTGGGCTGGAGGGCGACTCGGCTTGCATGGAAGGGACGGGTTCGGACGATGCGACAGCACGGGACCATGGCGTGCGGACCGAGTCGCATCATGGCATCCAGACGGCACCCGGGGTTGAAAGCACGGGTCGAGGCGGGACGATGGTTCGTCGGAATCCCCCGACGCCCACCGAGGAACGCCGATGGCATCTTCTCCATCTCCCGATCCCCGGCCCGCCGTCGTGCTTTACGGCGGGCCTGTCGCTCTGCCCACCCTGCTGGGTAACGGCACGAACGGAACGCCCCGCCTGCCCACGGGCGGCAAGATCCGCGCGGGCATCAAGGTCCTGACCCGCCGGGCCGCCGAGGTGCCGCGTGCACAGGCGATCTACGACCAGGGCCTGAACCAGGGCCAGTCGTTCGACCAGATCGAGCGTGCGCTGGCCGAGGCCTGCCCCGAGCTCAAGAGCCCGCTCGTTCCACGCAACGTGCCGTGGTTCACCGTGCGCGCCCAGGACTTCCCGAACCCGGAACTGGCGACGCAGATCCTCGACCTCCATGGCGAGGACCGCGGCGAGGGCCGGCGCCTCTACCGCTTCCCGGTGGTGTTCCCGACCGATCGCTGGCAGAGCGTGATGCCGCATGAACTGGCCACCTGGGGTGCGCAGGACAAGCGCTTCTGGTCCGAGTATTCGGCCGACGGACGATGGCGCCACTGCATGACGCACGCACCGGTGCCGGTGGACGCGACGGGGCGCCGCACGGTGCGGCTGTTCGGCGGACGCAAGGCGATCCCGCGCGAGGACAACGGCGGCCTGTGCCAGCCGGAGTCCTGCCCGGAGTACCAGCAGCGGCAGTGCAACCTCACCGGACGCTTCCAGTTCTTCATCCCAGGCATCCGCTCGATCAGCGCCTTCGAACTGCACACGCGCAGCTTCTACGCGATGAATGCGGCAATCCGCACCTTCGAAACCGTGGC
The DNA here is from genome assembly GCF_049810355.1 of Rubrivivax soli. Lineage (GTDB taxonomy): Bacteria > Pseudomonadota > Gammaproteobacteria > Burkholderiales > Burkholderiaceae_C > Rubrivivax. Next base: position 1,257,995 of record NZ_CP187368.1, on the reverse strand, counting down.
GTTCCTGCGGGGTGGTCGACTGGCCGGTTTCCTGGACCGCCAGGGCACGCCGTTCTACCTGACCAAGCGGCTGATGGAGGTGGCGCACATCGATGACCATGGGCGGCCTGTCCGGGTGCCGCAGTGGATCATCGAACTGGAAGCGCCGGTCGACGTGGCGACGCTCATGCGGGAGCAGGACGATCAGGACACCGTGCTCCTGCAGGCCGATGTTGCCGCCCGCGTGCTCCAGGGGCACCGGGAGAACGCTTCCTCGACGCCAGGGCAGGGACCCGAGTCCGTCGACGAACCTGTGGCTGCGAGCGACCCCGCGGCAGACGGCATGCCACCCACGCTGGAGCATGTGCTCGGGCGGCTGGCCTCGATGGGCGTGCCTGCTCAGACCTGGCTGCGCTATGCGGCCACGCGCTGGGGTCCTGGGTGGAAGCTCAATCCGCAAGGGCGGCAGCGGGCATTCGGCGAGCTGGAACGCTTCCGGAACGATCCGAAGGGCTACGCGGACAAGGTCAACGCCGAACTGCAGCAGGTGGCATCGTGAGCGCGCCGGGACAACCGCCAGGCGGAACCGGTGCGCACCCTGCGGAGGTGTCGTGCATCCCGGATGGGCATCCGCGAGCGCACGCTCCGCACCGTCAGGCGCATCGCTTGCGGGTGGCGCATCTGTCCGACCTGCACTACGGGCCGCGCCACCTGGAGGAGGCCGATCGCTGCTTCTCGGCGGCCGTGGATCGCGCCATCGAACTTGCCGTCGATGTTGCCGTGATTTCCGGGGACGCCACCGATCACGCCCTGGACCTGCATGCGCCCGCGGCATTGCGGCTGCTGGCGCAGGTGCGGCGGCTGGCCGATCATTGCCCGGTGCTGATGCTCCAGGGCACGTGGTCGCACGAGCCGCCCGGCACGCTGTCCGTGTTCAGGTTGCTGGGCAGCCGCCATCGGGTCTTCGTCGCGGATCGGATCGGTCAGGTGGCGTTGATGGGCTGCGCATCGTCTAGGGACCTGTCGGCGACCGATGCGTCTGCCGCCGACCTTTGGCTCGCTTCCGAAGTCCCGCGATTCGCGGAGGTGCCGCCTGGCGCCAGGGCACTGTTCACATGCATTCCCTCGATCAACAAAGCGGCCGTCGCGGCAGCGGTCGGCGCCACCGCTGCCGCCGAGGCCCAGGGCGAGCAGCTGGCCCTGCTGCTGCAGGGTTACGCCGGCATCCACGGCGTAGCCCGGGCTGCCGGCGTGCCGACGCTCGCGGTGTCGCATGGCACGGTCTTCGGCTGCGTGACCGAGCACGGCGTGCCGATGGCCGGGTTCGACCACGAGTTCACAACCGGGGCGCTGTTCAGCACCGGCGCGCAGGCCACCTTGCTCGGCCACATCCACCGGCACCAGGCCTGGATGCAAGGGGAGGGCGACCGGCGCCAGTGCATCGCCTACGCCGGGTCGATCGGTCGCTTCCACCACGGTGAGCAGGGCGACAAGGGGTTCCTGCTGTGGGAGTTGGGACCGGACGGGGTGGACTGTCGCCTCGAACCGACTCCTGCGAGACGGACGCTGGACATCGTGTTCGAAGGCCGGCCCGACCTGGACCAGTTGCGAGAGGCGGTTCGGGCACATGAACTGGCCGGCGTCAGCGTGCGGGTCCGATGGACCGTGGCCGACGAGGACCGGCACGAGGTGGACCGCAGCGCCATCGAGCGTGCCCTGTCCGGCGCCGCCGATGTCCGGCTCGAAGGGCGGATCGTGCCCGTGGTGCGCACCCGCGCGCCCGGCATCTCGCAGCTCGTCAGCCTGGCCGACAAGGTCAGGGCCTGGGCCACGGCGACGGACGTCCACGCGCCGCCGCTGCTGGAGTGCCTGGAACGGGTGACGACGACCGATCCCGAGGACATCGTCGCGGCAGTCCTGGCGATCCCCGCTGCCGGTGCCAAGGCACAGGGTGGCCTTGACCCGGCGGAGAAGGGTCCGAGACTGGACCTCTTCGAGACGGCCTGAAGCTTCGCCTGAACAGCGGCCGAAGGGCGCCCAGGCTGCTTCACTTCCCACCACACCCATCGCGCCGCCCAGCGGCGCTGGAGGCATGCCATGCAACCACTCTCACTCAGGCTCCGGGGCTTCCGGGGCATCCGCGACGGCCTCGGGCTGGACGAGCTGACCCTCGATCTGGAGCGGCTGGCCGATGGTGCCGTGCTGGTCGCCATCGCAGGCGCCAACGGCCGCGGAAAGTCCACGGTGATGGACAACCTGCATCCCTATCTGACCATGCCGTCGCGAGCGGCGCAGGCCGGACCGGGCGGCTTCTCGTACTACGACCAGGTCTGTCTGCCCGAGAACGAGAAGGACCTGCACTGGGCGCACGCAGGGCGCTGCTACCGATCGCAGGTGGTCATCCGCATGAACGGCCGCACCGCGAGCCGCCGCAGGACCGAGGCCTACCTGCTGACGCTGGATGACGCCGGCAGGTGGTCTCCCGCCGCGCTGCCCGATGGCACCGTCTCCGATGGCAAGGTCGAGACCTATGCGCGATGCGTCGAGGCCATCTGCGGGCCGGCGGAGACCTTCTTCACGTCGGTCTTCTCGGCCCAGGGCAAGCGGCAGCTCAGCACCTACCGCAACGGCGAGATCAAGGCCCTGCTGGCCGATCTGCTGGGGCAGGAGGACATCCGCGCGCTCGGTCAGAAGGCGGGCGAGACGGCGCGGCAACTGAAGGCGGCGCTGGCGGCGTTGCGCGCCGAGGGAGCCGCGTTCGATGCCGAGCGCCAGCGGTTGGAGGATGACGCCCGTCGATGGCACGGCGCGGACGAGAGGGTCAAGGCAGCGCAAGCCAGCCGGCAGGCTGCCCACGAACAACGGGAGGCTGCGCGAACGCACGAGGCGTCGTTGATGGCCCTGCAGGAGCAGGCGAAGGCTGTCGAGAGCCGGCGAGCGCAGTTGGTGGAGGAACTGGCGGGCGCCCGTGCCGAGGGTGATCGCACCCTGCAGGACCTGCGCACGCAGGACCGGGAGGCAACGGAGCAACTCGCACGGCTCGACGGTCGTGTGGCGCAGCGTGTCGCGCAGGCCAGGGCGCAGCGCGAACGACTGGAGGCCCGCATCCGGTCCCTGCAGCGGGTGCTGGCGGACGAGGGCGCGGTGGCTCGAGCCGGCCGCCGTCTGCCGCTGGCGACAGAGGTGGTGCGTCGCCGCGAGGACCGCGTGCTGGCGCTTCGCGATGCCGTCCAGGACCTTGCGCGTCGTCGCGATGCCGTCGCAGGGATCGGGCAGCGGCTGGCATTGCTCGAGCGCGAGGCGGGGCAGGCCGCGCTCCAGGCGGAGGACCTGACTCGCCGACTGGCCCTGAGCAACCGCGTGCCGTGCAGCGGCATGCCCATGCAGGGCCAATGCACCCTGCTGTCGGACGCGCGCGAAGCGGCCGCGCTGGCGCCGAGCGCCCAGCAGCGGATTCGTCAACTCGCTGCGGAGCGGGACAGTCTTCGGCTTGAACTGCAAGCCCTGCAAGAGGCGGCAAGCCTCAACGTCGGCGCACCGCAGAGCCTGAGCCGGGCCGAGTGCCAGTCGAGGCGAGCCCTGGCCCGTCAGACGGCCTATGCCGCCTTGGCTGCGCGCGAGGCGGAGATGGGCCAGGCGCGCGCGGGTCTTGTCGAAGCGGAGGACGAACTCGCCGCTCTTCCTCCAACTCAAGACCCGTCGGCCGGGGCGGACATCGCGATCGACACCGACTCCGAAGCGGCCGAGCGCCAGCAGATCATCGCCAGCCGGATGCGCGTTGCCGAGCGTGTCTCGCTGCTGGAAGCTCAGACACAGGCGGCCATCCAGCGACTTCAGACCGCGATCGACGCACTGCCGGCACCGCCAGTCGCTGCGCGGCTCGCACATGCTCGAGCCCAGGTGGAGCGCTGGCACGGTGTCCTGGATGAGGCGGAGCGCTCGCATCTGGCCGCTGTCCGCGACGCGCAGGCGCTTACCGCCCTGTCGACCCAGATGGAGGAGCATGGCCGGAGGCGTGACGCAGCCGCGGCCCGCACGGCACGGGTGGAGCAGGAACTCGCGAACTGGCTGCTGTTCGCCCGCTGCATGGGCAACGATGGCCTGATCGCGCTGGCCATCGACGATGCGGGGCCGACCTTGTCCGGCCTGGTGAACGATCTGCTGCTGGCCTGCTATGGCCCGCGCTTCACGGTGGCCATCGAGACCCTGCAGGAGACGGCCAAGGGCGAGCAGCGCGAGGGCTTCGACATCCGCGTCTACGACGCAGAGTCGGGCGAGGACAAGAGCGTCACGGCGATGAGCGGCGGCGAGAAGGTCTGGATCAACGAGTGCTTGGTGCGGGCCGTGGCGCTGTATTTGGCGCAGAACACCGGCCGGCGCTACGACACCCTGTTCTCCGACGAAGCCGACGGACCGCTGGACCTGGAGCGCAAGCGCAGGTTCATGGCGATGAAGCGGCGTGTGCTGGAACTGGGTGGCTACGCGCGGGAACTCTTCGTGTCGCAGACTCCGGAGCTGACAGCGATGGCGGATGCGGTGATCGATCTCGAGTCGATGACTGCGCCTGGATGCTTGGCCTGATCGTCTGGTTCCCCACCGCAGCACATGCAACACAGCGAAGCGTTCCTGTCTGCGGGCGTTCGCCGCGCATGAACCAAGTGGCCGCTCTCCCCCCTATCGGATGGCGGAGGTTCAGGCGTTGTACCGGCGCATGACGGCGGTGGCTAGCGGCTGCATGGCGGCCAGTGACTGAGCCTCGCCATCCCCGGGCCGTGGTCTCCGGGCAGCGACCCGGGGTCGCCGACGATCTGCACTAGACCGGAGGCGCGCCTGGACGCATCCCGATGGACGGAGCGACATGCTTGCCGTCCTGCGGTTGTTCGGCCATCGGTCGCGATGGCGGAGCGGCCTCAGCGGCAGTGCCCGCAGCAGGAGCCGCCTTGGGATGCAGGGTCAACCTGTGCCGCCTCAGCCCGAACCGGCGTGTAGCCCGCCTCGGCGATGGCGTCCTGCAGCTGCTGCGCATCGGCCTCGGTCGGCTCGACCAGCACCAGATGCTTTGGCAGGTCGATCGTGACCTTGACTCCCCGGTCCGCTGACTTCAGCGCCTTGGTGATCGTGCTGGCGCAGTGGCCGCAGGTCATGTCCTGGACTTCGAATGCAATCATGGGGTGCTCCTTCTGCTGGTTGGGATGCCTGACTTTCAGGCTTGCCCTCGTGGGAAGGTCAAGCCAGCCATCCACAAGACCTCACCTGCAGGTCGGGATCGACAGCGCAGCCGGTTGACATTCCCATCATGGGAAGGCTGAAGCTCCTGCGGCATCAACCGACTGCGGACCCGATACGGTCCGGAAGGACCGATCCCATGAACACCCTCGCAAGCGCAACGCCCACGCTGGACTTCAAACTGCCGATCGAAGGCATGACCTGCGCGTCCTGTGTATTGCGCGTCGAGAAGGCGCTCGCGACGCTGCCCGGCGTGGAGAGTGCCGCCGTCAACCTGGCCACCGAGCAAGCGACGGTCCGCGCCAGGGACGGGGTGGCGGGCAACGCCCTGGTGTCTGCTGTGACCGCAGCCGTGCGCCGGGCCGGCTACGACGTGCCGACGCATCGTGTCGAGCTGCAAGTCGACGGGATGACCTGCGCCTCCTGCGTCGCGCGGGTCGAGAAGGCGTTGCTGAAGGTGCCGGGCGTGACGACCGCGTCGGTGAACCTCGCCACCGAGAAGGCCAGCGTCGGGGCGCTGGGCAGTGTGTCCTTCGCTACGCTCGCTGCGGCGATCGACAAGGCCGGCTACGCGGCCAGTCCGGTGGTGGACGCCGCAGCACCCAAGCCAGCGCGCCGCCTGCCTGAGTGGTGGCCCGTGGCAGTGGCCTCGGTGCTGACGCTGCCGCTGGTGCTGCCGATGCTGCTGCAGCTGTTCGGCATTCACTGGATGCCAGACGGCTGGGTGCAGCTGGTACTGGCCACGCCGGTGCAGTTCTGGCTCGGTGCGCGCTTCTACCGTGCCGGCTGGAAGGCGCTGAAGGCCCGTGCCGGCAACATGGACCTGCTGGTCGCGCTGGGCACCAGCGCGGCCTACGGGCTGTCGGTCTACTTGCTGTTCAAGCACGCAGCGCACGGCATGCCGCACCTCTACTTCGAGGCCTCGGCGGCCGTCATCACGCTGGTGCTGCTGGGCAAGTGGCTCGAGGCGCGCGCCAAGCGGCAAACGGCGGATGCGATCCGTGCGCTGAACGCGCTGCGTCCGACGGTCGCCCGCGTGCTGGTCGAGGGGGCCGAGATCTCGACACCGGTCGAGCAGGTGGCGGTGGGTGACATCGTCGTGATCCGCCCGGGCGAGCGTGTGCCCGTCGATGGCCAGGTCATCGACGGCCGCAGCCACGTCAACGAGTCGCTGATCACCGGGGAGAGCCTGCCGGTGGCCAAGGCCGTGGGTGAAACGGTCACCGGCGGTTCAGTCAACGAGGAAGGTGTGCTGCAGGTGCGCACCGGCGCGATCGGCGCCGAGACCACGCTGGCCCGCATCATCCGCATGGTCGAGTCGGCCCAGGCGGCCAAGGCCCCGATCCAGCGCATCGTCGACCGCGTCAGCGCGGTCTTCGTGCCTGTGGTGCTGGGCATCGCCGTGCTGACCTTCGCCGGCTGGCTGGCCTGGACCGGCGACTGGGAGCAGGCGCTGATCAGCGCGGTGGCAGTGCTCGTGATCGCTTGCCCCTGTGCGTTGGGTCTCGCCACGCCGACGGCGATCATGGCAGGCACCGGCGTGGCGGCGCGCCGCGGCATCCTGATCAAGGACGCCGAGGCGCTGGAAGTGGCGCACTCGGTCACCACGGTGGCCTTCGACAAGACGGGCACGCTCACCGAGGGCAAGCCTTCGCTGGTGGCGGTCGAGGCCGGCCTGGACGCATCGGTCGCCCAGGTCCTGACCCTGGCCGCCGCGCTCCAGCAGGGCAGCGACCACCCGCTGGCCCATGCCGTGATGGAGAAGGCCAGGAACGACGGCCTTGCCGTGCCCCCGGCGCGCGACGCCCGGGCGCTGCCGGGCCGCGGCGTGGAGGCGGTGGTCGAGGGCCAGCGCCTGCTGCTTGGCAGCACGCGGCTGATGAACGAGTCGGGCGCACAGCCTGGCGCGCTCCTGATGACCGCTCAGCGCCTGGAAGGCGAGGGCCGCAGCATCTCGTGGCTGCTCGCGCCGAGCGATGGCCTGGGCCATGGCGCTCGCGTGCTCGGGCTGCTGGCCTTCGGCGACACGATCAAGCCGGCATCGCGTGCGGCCGTCGAACGGCTGCGGTCGCTGGGCATCCGCACCGTGATGCTGACCGGCGACAACCACGGCAGCGCCCAGGCGGTGGCGCGCGAACTTGGCATCGACGAGGTGCGCGCCGAACTGCTGCCGGGCGGCAAGGCCGAGATCGTGCAGCAGCTGCGGAGCCAGGGGCAGGTGGTCGCGATGGTCGGCGACGGCCTGAACGACGTGCCGTCGCTGGTGGCCGCCGACGTGGGTCTGTCGATGTCCACCGGCACCGATGTGGCGATGGAAGCCGCCGGGATCACGCTGATGCGCGGCGACCCGCGCCTCGTGGCCGACGCGTTCGACGTCTCGCGCCGCACCTACTCCAAGATCAAGCAGGGGCTGTTCTGGGCCTTCGCGTACAACGTGCTCGGCATTCCGCTGGCGGCTTTCGGCCTGCTGAGCCCGGTGATCGCCGGTGCGGCCATGGCGTTCAGCAGCGTCAGCGTGGTCGCGAATGCGCTGACCCTGCGTCGCTGGCGCGGCGCAGCAACGGATTGATCGAACTGTCTCGAGGAACAAAGGCCATGGGCATGAACATCGGACAAGCTGCCGGCGCCACCGGCCTGTCGGCAAAGATGATCCGGCACTACGAGAGCATCGGGCTGCTGCCTGCGTCCACCCGCACGGATGCGGGCTACCGCCAATACAGCGAACGCGACGTGAACATGCTGCGCTTCATCCGCCACTCGCGCGACCTGGGCTTCTCGCTGGAACAGATCCGCGAATTGCTGGACCTGTGGCAGAACCGCAAGCGGTCCAGCCGGCAGGTCAAGTCCCTGGCCGAGGCACACATCGCGGAACTCGATGCAAAGCTCGCAGAGCTGCAATCGATGCGAGCGGCGCTGGCGCATCTGGTCCACGGCTGCCACGGCGACGATCGACCGGATTGCCCGATCATCGACACGCTGGAGGCGACAGGCCCGGTACTGGCCGGCGCTCCCGCCGATCATTCGCGCGGCGCGGTCGCTCAGCGGCAGCGAGCAGCCTCATCCCGGACCGGACCGCGCACATTGCCGCGCTGATGCCTGAGCATCGTCAAACCGGTTTCGATACACTGACGATATGAACCGCGTGTTCCGCGCCTTCCTTGTCTGGGTCATGGTGATCGCCATGCCCGTGCAGGGCATGGCTGCGTCCGTGATGCTGTTCTGCGGGCCGAGCCACGAGCGGATGATGCAAGGGCTGATGGCCGACGCACCGGCGTTGGCTTCCAGTCTGACCACCGCGCCCGGGCACGACCGGATGGCTGCGGATCATGCCGTGCATGAGCACGCGTCACCTGAGTACCCTGTCGCAGACGAGCCCGCCGCCGGTGCCGATGCCAGCGGTGTGAATGGCCTGTCCAAGCATCACGGCAAGTTCACCTGCAGCGCCTGCGCCGCCTGCTGTTCCGCGCTGGTGCTGCCGGCCAGCTTCGTGCTCCCGGTGCCTTCGAGCCCAGAGCATCTTGCGCCCATGTCGCCGGTGGAACCGGTCGCATCGCACCAACCTGACGGCCTAGACCGTCCGCCTCGAACCGTCCTCGCCTGATTCGGCGCGACGCCCTGGGGTGACGCGGGTACCTTGGCGCCCCGCCCGTCGGTTCATCTGACGGTTTGACCAACGGTCCACCGGACCGAACTCTCGCCCCATCCGGCGGATCGCGCCAGATCCTCACCTGCGCACCTGCGTGCCTTGGCCGCAGGACCGTCGTTCGAGTTCTCGCGAGGTTCCCATGCCCCTGTTTCCGTTTCGCCTCGACTGCTGTCGAGGCCTCCCCCTCATCGCGCTGCTGACCGCAGCATCGCTCGTTCAAGCGCAAACCCAATCCCAGGGCGCGGCCGCCCGCACCGAACGCGCCGACCCGCTCGATGCGCAGGTCCGCGTACCGGCCGCCAATCACTCGTCAGCGCTGGCCAGCTATCGCCGGCTGGGCGACGACAAGCGCATCGACTGGAAAGAGGCGAACGAGGCGGTGAACCGCATCGGGGGCTGGCGCGCCTATGCACGCGAAGCGCAGCAGCCCGAGCCGGCGCCCATGGCACCGGCCAGTCGCGCTGTGCCCGCGCCGGTGGCGGCTTCGGGCGCCGCACCGGCGCACGGCGGCCACAAGATGCATTGAGGGGATGAGGATGACCCGACAACCACCAACACCCCACGTCATCGCCCGTTCAGCGCCTCTCCGTCTCACGGGCCTGGCTGCCCTGGTGCTCGTGCTGACCGGCTGCGCTTCCCTGAGCCCCGATGGCGGTTTCGGTGAGGTCGAGAAGGCCACGGCCGAGCGCATCGGAGCCCCGGTGCAGCTGGCCTGGGCCCGGCAGCCCGAAGACCTGGACCGCATCGCCCAGCGCGTGAACCAACTGCTCGGCAAGCCGCTGTCCATGAACGATGCGGTGCAGGTTGCACTGCTGAACAACCGTGGCTTGCAGGCCGCATATGCCGAACTGGGCATTACCGAGGCCGAGATCGTGCAGGCGGGCCGCCTGCCGAACCCGGGCTTCAGCTTCGGCCGCATGACCAAGGGTGACGAGATCGAGCTCGAGCGCGGCCTGCACGTCAACCTGGCCCGCCTCATCGCGATGCCGCTGGTGCAACGCGTCGAGGCACGCCGCCTCGATCAGGTGCGCACCACCGTCGCGATGCAGGTGCTGTCCCTGGCAGCCGACACACGCAAGGCCTGGGTGCAGGCGGTGGCCGCCGATGAGTCGGTGCGCTACAGCCGTCAGGTGATGCAGGCCGCCGAGGCCGGTGCCGAGCTGGCGCGGCGCATGGCGCAGGTGGGCAACTTCAACAAGCTGCAGCAGGCGCGCGAGCAGGGCTTCTACGCCGACGCGGCGCTGAACCTGGCCCGTGCCGAGCAGCAGCAGCGCGCGGCCCGCGAGCGCCTCACACGGCTGCTGGGGCTGTGGGGTGCGCAGACCGCCTTCCAGCTGCCCGAGCGTCTGCCCGACCTGCCGACCCAGCCGCGCGACCTGCCCGACGTCGAGCGCACCGCGCTGGCCCAGCGGCTGGATGTGGCCGCAGCCCGCAGTGGCGTCGAGGCCACCGCACGCAACCTGGGCCTGACGCGTACCACGCGCTTCGTCAACGTGCTGGAGTTGGGCCTGGTGCGCAACAGCAGCAACGAAGGGCCGACGCAGAAGGGCTGGGAGATCGGCTTCGAGCTGCCGCTCTTCGACTGGGGCAGTGCCCGCGTGGCGCGCGCCGAGGCCGTCTACATGCAGTCGCTGCACCGCACCGCCGAGACGGCGATCAACGCCCGCTCGGAGGTGCGTGAGGCCTACGGCGCTTATCGCTCAGCCTGGGACATCGCCAAGCACCAACGCGACGAGATCGTGCCGCTGAAGGCGCGCATCTCGGAAGAGAACCTGCTTCGCTACAACGGCATGCTGATCGGCGTGTTCGAGCTGCTGGCCGACGCGCGCTCGCAGATCGCCAGCGTCAACGGCGCCATCGACGCGCTGCGCGACTTCTGGATCGCCCAGGCCGACCTTGACATGGCGCTCGTCGGCAAGCCCAGCCTCACGGCCGCGGCTGTCCCGGCGATGGCGGCCGGTCCGGCGGGCGATCCCGGCCACTGACGCACCGCGTCGACCCGAACCGAAACACAAGGACACGACCCATGGTTTCCCGAAGAAACTTTCTCAACGGTGCTGGCGTGGCGGCTGCCGCCGTGACGGCCAGCGCTGTCAGCAAGGTGGCGATGGCGGCCCTGCCCGAACCCATCATCCAGACCAAGCCTGACACCATGCCGCCGCTGGTGCCGAACACCGGCAGGCCCTACAACCCCGTCGTCACGCTCAACGGCTGGACGCTGCCTTGGCGCATGAACAACGGCGTCAAGGAGTTCCACCTCGTCGCCGAGCCCGTGGTGCGCGAGATGGCGCCCGGCTTCAAGGCCCATCTGTGGGGCTACAACGGCCAGAGCCCGGGGCCGACCATCGAGGTGGTGGAAGGAGATCGCGTGCGCCTGTTCGTCACCAACAAGCTCGGCGAGCTCACCAGCATCCACTGGCACGGTCAGCGCCTGCCCAACGGCATGGACGGCGTGACGGGCCTGAACCAGCCCGGAATCCCGCCCGGCAAGACCTACGTCTACGAGTTCGTGGCCCGACGTCCGGGTACGTTCATGTACCACCCGCATGCCGACGAGATGGTGCAGATGGCGATGGGGATGATGGGCTTCTGGGTGACACACCCGAATGGCAAGCACCCGCTCATCGACGAGGTCGATCGCGACTTCTGCTTCCTGCTCAACGCCTACGACATCGACCCCGGCAGTGCGACGCCGAAGATCATGACGATGCTCGACTTCAACCTCTGGAGCTGGAACTCGCGCATCTTCCCCGGCATCGACCCGCTGGTGGTGCGGCACATGGACAAGGTGCGCATCCGCGTGGGCAACCTGACGATGACCAACCACCCCATCCACCTGCACGGCCACGAATTCCTGGTCACGGGCACCGACGGTGGCCCCACGCCCAAGAGCACGCGCCAGTACGAAGTGACGCAGGACATCGCCGTGGGTCAGATGCGTCAGATGGACTTCCTGGCCGACGAGGAGGGCGACTGGGCCTTCCACTGCCACAAGAGCCACCACACGATGAACGCCATGGGCCACGGCGTGCCCACGATGATCGGCGTGGACCACAGCGGCGTCGCGCGCCAGATCACCAAGCTCATCCCCGACTACATGGTGATGGGCGAGCGCGGCATGAAGGACATGACGGAGATGGAGATGCCGCTGCCCGACAACACGGCGGCGATGATGGCCGGGCAGGGCCCCTTCGGCGCCGTGGGCATGGGCGGCATGTTCAGCGTGGTGAAGGTGCGCAAGGATCAGAAGCGAGGCGACTACACCGATCCCGGCTGGTACCAGCATCCGCCAGGCACCGTGGCCTACGAGTTCACCGGCAGCCTGCCCGACCCGGCGCGCTTCAAGGCCGAGGGCCGGGGGTCAATGCCTGCCGTCGCCAGGCCAGCGCAGGACGTCGAGGTCAAGGTGCGCAAGCCATCGGGCGGACACAGCGGCCACTGACGGTGCCGCCGACTCCAGCACCTCTCAGCAAACTCTCCTCCAACTGAACATCGACAAGGAAGCCTCATGCAAAGCAGCAAGCGCCATCTCCTGATCGCCGCCTCGGCTCTCGGGCTCGGTATCACCGGGCTCGCCCGCGCGCACAGCAATGAACATCACGCCAAGAAGTCCGGTCCTGTCGTCAAGGAACAGAAGGACTGGGGCATCGCCGGCGATGCCAAGTCTGTCCGCCGCACCATCGAGGTCCGCATGGGCGACAACATGCGCTTCACGCCCGATCGCATCGACGTGCGCCGCGGCGAGACGCTTCGCTTCCGCGTGCAGAACGCGGGCAAGGAAATGCACGAGTTCGTCATCGGCACCAAGGCCGAGAACGCCAAGCACGCCGAGCTGATGATCAAGTTCCCGAACATGGAGCACGACGAGCCGTACATGGCCCACGTGTCGCCGGGCAAGACCGGCGAGATCGTCTGGACCTTCAACCGCGCCGGCACCTTCGAGTTCGCCTGCCTGATCGCGGGTCACTACTCGGCGGGCATGGTCGGCACCATCAACGTCACGGCCTGATCGCTCCGAATCGCAACAGCACTCTCTTCCATCACCCACCCCACCCATCACGGAGTCCTCATGAACCACATCGCTTCCACCCTGCTCGTCGCCGCGCTGCTGAGCGGCCCCGCCCTGGCACAGCAGAAAGCCGATGACCACTCCGCGCACCATGCCGCCACGCCTGCGACGGCGGCGGCGAACAGCGCAGACATGGCCGACGGTGAGGTCCGCAAGATCGACAAGGACGCGGGCAAGCTGACGCTCAAGCATGGCGAGATCAAGAACCTCGACATGCCGGGCATGACGATGGTCTTCCAGGTCAAGGAGCCCGCACTGCTCGACAAGGTGAAGGTGGGCGACAAGGTGAAGTTCCGTGCCGAGAAGGCCGGCAGCGGCTATGTCGTGACCGTCATCGAGCCGGCGAAGTAGCCGTGCAGCGCGGTCCCGCTGTTTCAGCGGCCTGGGAGCTTGACGAGCGTCAACCTCAGTGCTGCGCTTGCGCCTAGCATGAGGGCGCTGACGGGCCATCGCTCGTCGGCCACTCTGTTCATGTCCACGGCCAAGCTCCTTCCACGGCCCCGCCGCACCGCGGCGGCGATGCTGTTCGTCTGGCTGTTCGCGACCTTCGCGAGCTGGGCCAACGCCTGCCTCGTGCAGCCGTCTGCGGCCGCGGAGCGCCGGTCTGAACACCACGGGCGGATCGACGCCGGTGCCGATGTCCGGGCGCACCACGCTGCGGCGGACACGGGAGCGGAGGACGATCGGGACGCCGGCCTTCAGTCCTGCATCAGCTTCTGCGATTTGGAGCAGAGCGTCGTCGCGAAGGCCCAGCCCACGAAGGCGGATGGCAACGCCGACTCTGGCATGCCGCCGCCTGCTGCGTTGGGCAGTTGGCCGTCGCAGGCACCGGATCGGGCCGAGCCCCGCTGGCGATCGCGCGCCGCGCCCCCGCCACCGGGCGTGCCCGTGATCATCGCGTTCCTGCGGCTGACGCGGTAGCCCCTGCGCCGGGCTGGTGCGCGCGTGGCTGCTTGCCCGCGCTGCTGCCGGCCCATTGCGCGTTGCCTGCCCGGCTGACCGTCGCCGCGGGCACCTTCCCCGTCATGCGCCGTCCTGCGACGGCAATCGGTTCACGTTCATCACTGGAGACTCACCATGACCACGCTTCGATCGCTCGTCCTTGCTGGCACGGCTACCGTCGTGCTCACCGCCTGCGCTCAGACCCCCAGCGCATCCGGCGCCGCGGACCACGCCGCACACCATCCTGCCGGTACGGCGGCTCCTACACCCGCGCCCGCCGACCGCATGGCAATGATGGATACGCACATGACCAAGATGCGCGAGATGCACGAGAAGATGTCGCGTGCGAGCACGCCGCAGGAGCGGCAGGCCCTGATGGCCGACCACATGAAGCTGATGCAGGAAGGCATGGCGATGATGGGCGGCATGGGCCCGGGCGGAATGGGCGGCAAGGGCGGCATGGGGATCGGAGGCATGGGGGCCGTGGGTCCGGCCGGCGCGGCAAGCGCCCCGATGGACATGGCCACGCGCCATCAGATGATGGAAAAGCGCATGGAGATGATGCAGTCCATGATGCAGATGATGATGGACCGCATGGGTCCGCCGCCGACCCGGTCCTGAGCCATGGCGGTTCGCAGCAAGCCCTGGAAGGCCGCCGCGCTCATGGCGGCGGCCGTCGCCGCAATCGCCGTCTACGCGGCGGTGGTCTGGAAGGCGGACCCCGCCGCGGAGCGGCTAGTCCAGCTGCGGCCGGACGATGCGGCCGTCACTGCGCTCGGGCAGAAGGTCTACGCGGCGCAGTGCGCGGCCTGCCATGGCGCGCGGCTGGAGGGTCAGTCCAACTGGCGCGAGCGCGGCCCGGATGGCCGGCTGCCGGCGCCGCCGCACGACCCGAGCGGGCACACCTGGCACCATCCGGACGAGCTGCTTTTCCGCATCACCAAGCACGGTGTGGCCAAGGCCGCGAACCTGAAGGACTATGCGTCGGCCATGCCGGCCTACGACGGCGTGCTCAGCGACGTGGAGATCGTTGCCGCGCTCTCGTGGATCAAGGCGCAGTGGCCGGCCGACATCCGCGCCCGGCACGACGAGCTGAACCGTGCCGCCAGTCGCTGAGGCACCGGCGCGGAGCCGCTTGACCTTCACACGGTGGCAAGGCCTATGGTTGACCTGTACCGCCCGGGTATCACGGATGCCCAACCGACCGAGGAGCTGCTCATGAACCATCCCGTCCAAGACGCCGGCACACCGCGCAGCCGCAAGCCGCTCACGGTGGCAGTGCTGATGGTGGCGCTGATCGTGGTGTTCTACCTGCTGCGCGAGCACTGGGGTCACGTGGCCGGCCTGTGGCCCTACCTGCTGTTGCTGGCCTGCCCGCTGATGCACCTCTTCCATGGGCACGGCGGACACGGGCGCCACGGGACTCATGGACGGCAAGGGTCCGACCACGGGTCCCACGGAGACTGACGCGATGAACATGCAGGCGCACCTGAAGCACGATGGCCACCCAGGCCACGACCACGATCACGGCCATCACGACCACTCGCACCATCACCATGCGCACGACCCCGCGCACGGGCCGGCGCAAGTCCACGCGGCGGGGGATGCTGGGCCGCCTGCCTCACCACCACCGGACTCGCCCGCAGGCACGATCTACACCTGCCCGATGCACCCCGAGGTGCGCCAGGACCATCCCGGCAGCTGCCCCAAGTGCGGCATGACGCTGGAGCCGGTGCTGCCCACGCTCGACGAGGACGAGAACCCCGAGCTGGCGGACTTCCGCCGGCGCTTCTGGTGGACCTTGCCGCTCACGCTGGTCGTGACGCTGCTCGCGATGGTCGGCCACCGGCTGCAGTGGTTTGACATGGCCACCCAGAGCTGGATCGAGCTGGTGCTGTCGGTGCCCATCGTGCTGTGGGCCGGCTGGCCGTTCTTCGTTCGCGGCGTGCAGTCGGTGCGTTTGCGCAGCCCGAACATGTGGACGCTGATCGGCCTGGGCACCGGGGCCGCCTTTGCCTACAGCGTCGTGGCGACGGTTGCGCCGGAGGTGTTCCCAGCCTCGTTCCAGGCGATGGGGCGCGTGGCCGTGTACTTCGAAGCGGCGGCGGTGATCATCTCGCTGACGCTTCTCGGCCAGATCCTCGAGCTGAAGGCGCGCTCGCAGACCTCGGCGGCGATCAAGTCGCTGCTCGGCCTGGCGCCGAAGACGGCTCGGCGCATCGGCGCCGACGGCACCGAAGCCGACGTGCCGCTGACGCACGTGCATGTCGGCGACCTGCTGCGCGTGCGGCCCGGCGAGAAGGTGCCAGTCGACGGCGTCGTGACCGAAGGCTCCAGCGCGGTCGACGAGTCGATGCTGACCGGCGAGCCGGTTCCGGTGAGCAAGCGCCCGGGCGACAAGCTCATCGGCGCCACGCTGAACACCAGCGGTGCGCTGGTGATGCGTTCCGAGCGTGTCGGCGCGCAGACCATGCTGTCGCAGATCGTGCAGATGGTGACGCAGGCGCAGCGCTCGAAGGCGCCGATGCAGCGCATGGCCGACCAGGTGGCGGGCTGGTTCGTGATGGCGGTCGTGGCCATCGCGGTGGCCACCTTCTTCGCCTGGGGCGTGTTCGGTCCCGACCCGAGCTGGGTCTACGGGCTGATCAATGCAGTTGCCGTGCTGATCATCGCCTGCCCGTGCGCGCTCGGTCTGGCGACGCCGATGTCCATCATGGTTGCCACCGGGCGCGCGGCCACGCGCGGCATCCTGTTCCGCGACGCGGCGGCGATCGAGCACTTCCGCAAGGTCGACACGCTGATCGTCGACAAGACCGGCACCCTGACCGAAGGCAAGCCGGCCTTCGACCGCGCCGTGCCCGCCGATGGCTTCGCGGCCGACGAGGTGCTGCGCATCGCCGCGAGCCTGGACCAGGGCAGCGAGCATCCGCTGGCCGACGCCATCGTGCAGGCCGCCCGCGCGCAGGGGCTGGCACTGGCCAAGGCCGAGGGATTCGAGTCCAGCAGCGGCATCGGCGTGCGGGGCAGCGTGCATGGGCACCGCGTGGCGCTGGGCAACACCGCGCTGATGCACCAGGAAGGCGTGGCTGTCGACGCCCTCGTCGGGCAGGCCGAGGCCTTGCGTGCGGAGGGCGCCAGCGTGATGCACCTGTCGGTGGACGGGCGCCTGGCGGGACTGCTCGCGGTGTCCGACCCGGTGAAGGCGAGCACACCCGAGGCCCTGGCTGCGCTGCACGCCGCCGGCCTGCGCGTGGTGATGGCCACAGGCGACGGCCTGACCACGGCGCGTGCGGTCGCGAAGCGGCTCGGCATCGACGAGGTGCACGGCGAAGTCAAGCCCGCCGACAAGCTGGCTCTCGTGCAGAAGCTTCAGCGCGAGGGCAGGGTGGTGGCGATGGCCGGCGACGGCATCAACGACGCGCCGGCGCTGGCGCAGGCCGACGTGGGTGTGGCGATGGGCACCGGCACCGACGTGGCGATGAACAGCGCGCCGGTCACGCTGGTGAAGGGCGACCTGCGCGGCATCGCGCAGGCGCGGCTGCTGTCGCAGGCGACCATCGCCAACATGAAGCAGAATCTCGGTTTCGCCTTCATCTACAACGCGCTCGGCGTGCCGCTCGCCGCCGGGCTGCTGTTCCCGTTCACCGGTTGGCTGCTGTCGCCGATGATCGCGGCGCTGGCGATGAGCTTAAGTTCGGCGTCGGTGATCGGCAACGCGCTGCGGCTGCGCAAGGCAGCGCTCCTGCGGGACTGACCCACGCCACGCGGTGGACCTCGTCGCGCACACTCTCTGGGCCGCTGCGGGGGCGGCGGCGGTCCATCGTCGCCGCCCACTGTCGCGAGGCACGGTGGCGGCCGCGCTGGTCCTCGCGGCCTTGCCGGACGTGATGCATCTGCTGCCGCTTGCCGCTTGGTGGGCGCTCGGTGACGGCAGCTTTGCAGCGGTGCGCGGCTACGCGCTGGCCTCGCCCGGGCAGGAGCCGTGGCTGCCGCCCATCGTCGAGCTGTGGTCGCACCACCTGCACTGCGTGATGCACAGCGCACCGGTTGCTGGGCTCGTGACCGCGCTCGGCTGGGCGGTGCGACGTGTGTTCTGGCTCCCGCTGCTCGGCTGGTGGTCGCACCTCGTGATCGATGTGTTCACGCACTCAGCCGACTACTACGCGGTGCCGGTGCTCTACCCGTTCACCGAGCGTGGGTTCGATGGCATTGCATGGACCACGCCGTGGTTCATGGTGCTCAACTATGCGGCGCTGGTGCTCGTGGGGACCTTTCTGCTCGTTCGTCGGAGGCGTCCCAGTGAAAGCTGAGTCGCCGCTGGCCTTTCACCATCGCAGCGAGATCGTGCTGCCGGTCGAGCCCGAGCGCCTGTTCGCCCACCTGGACGACCACCGCCGCCTGTCCGGCCACATGGAGAAGCCGTCGCTGATGACGGCGGGCGCTTCGATGCGGATCGACACCGATGCGGATCACGGCCAGGCGGTGGGTTCGGTCATCCGGATGAGCGGTCGCGTCCTGGGTGTGCGGCTCGGGCTCGAGGAAGTGGTGACCGAACACGCCCCACTGCAGCGCAAGGTCTGGGAGACCGTGGGCGAACCGACCCTGCTGGTCATCGGCGCCTACCGGATGGGTTTCAGCATCGAACCGTTCACTGGGGGCTCGCGACTGGTCGTCTTCATCGACTATGCGCGGCCGGGGCGAGGCCTTGCCCGCCTGCTCGGGGGTCTCGTGGGTCGCTACTACGCGGCGTGGTGCACGCGGCGGATGGCAGAGGACGCCCGTGCAGCCTTTCCGGGGCCGATCCGAGGGCCCGCGCCGAGCGCGCGGTGAGCCGCATCTCTGGTCCGGCTTTGTCTCTACAGTACGCGCATGATTCATCGCATATCCGTTGCTCTGAGCCTGGCGATCCTCTGCTCCACCGCAGCGCGGGCCGACATCATCGACATCGCCTGGAACGAACAGGGCCGCTTCGAACGCCGTGTCAGCGTGGCCCCGGGCAAGTTCGCCGAGGTCTGCGGCAAGCTCGCCCGGGCCGATTCAGTGGCCTGGCGCTTCGAGGCCAGTGGCCCGCTGAACTTCAACATCCACTATCACGAGGGCAAGGATGTGCGCTACCCGGAGCGCCGCGATGCCCTGGCCGGCGCCAGCGGGCGCCTTCAGGTGGTACTTGACCAGGACTACTGTTGGATGTGGACCAACAAGTCGGGCCAGGCTGTCGACCTGAACCTCCTGCTGACGCGCTGAGGCACACGTGCGGAGCGCTTGATGCGGGACAAGGCGCGATGGCCGGGGGGAACGTAGACTTCGATTCATGCGCGCGTTGCGTCGTCATCGCGGCTGGCTGTCCGGCTGGCTGATCGCCCTGGTGCTGTTCACGCAGCTGGCCACGGCGGCGTACGCCTGCCCGCAGCTCTCGCCGGCGCCTGACGACGTTGCGGCCGCAATGGCGGCCATGCCGGACTGCGAGGGCAGCATGCCCACGCGCATGGACCCGGACCAGCCGCAGCTGTGCAAGGCCCACTGCGAGACCGGCAAGACCTCGGTGAACAGCCAGGTGGCCGCGCCGGACGCGCCGCCGGCCATGGCGGTGGGCGCCGCCTTGGTCGGCATCGTCGACGTGGCCGAGGCCGCCCAGCTGGCGGCCACGATGCCCGCCTCGGTGGCCGACGGGCCGCCCGTCGGGTCACCGCCGCTCTACCTCTCCTTCCTCGTCCTTCGGAACTGACCCGCGGACCTGGGTCCGGGTGCGCTGTCTCGGCGCACCCGGATCTCTTGCGTTCGCCGTGCGTTCGATCCGAAGGAGAGTGTCGTGTCTCGATTCAACGTTCGCGTGCCGCGCCGGCACGCCGGGCGGCGCCAGCCGTCCACCCTGGCCTTGGCGTGGGTGCTGGGCCTGGCCGCCCTGACACCCAGCGCTGCGTGGGCTGCCCCTGACGCTCCGTCGCTGAGCTATGCCGAGGCGCTCGAGCTGGCGCGCCAGGCGGCACCGGCACTGCGTGCGCAGCAGGCCACGCTGGCCGGCTCGTCGGCCCTGGCACCAGCGGCGTCCACGCTGCCCGATCCGCGCCTGTCCGTCGGCATCGAGAACCTGCCGATCGCCGGGCCGGATCGCTGGAGCACGACGCGCGATGCCGGCACGATGCAGCGCATTGCGCTGATGCAGGAGATGCCCAACCGGGCCAAGCGCGATGCGCGCGAGCAGGTTGCACAGGCCCGCATCGAGCGCGATCGGGCGACGCTGGCGGCCACGGAACTCGCGGTGCGCCGCGAAGCCGGCCTGGCCTGGCTCGCTGTGCACTTCGCGGAGGCCCGGCTGTCGCAGGTGGCCGGCCTCCAGCGCGAGAACCGGCTGCTGCAGGACACGCTGCCGGCCCGCATTGCCGCCGGCTCGGCCATGCCCGCGGAGTTGACGATGGCGCGCCAGGAAGCGCTGGCCATCGCCGACCGGACCGACGAGCTGGCGCGGGACGTGCGCAAGGCGAGGGTGGAACTGCGCCGATGGATCGGTGAGCGTGCCGCTGCGCCGCTGCAGGGCGCAGCGCCGGCTATGGACGTGAACGGCGACGCCTTGCGCAGCTCGTTGCCGCATCACGCCGAGCTGGCACCCTATGCGCCGATGCGTGCGATGGCCCAGGCCGAGGTGGCCGAGGCCGATGCGGAGAAGCGCGGCGACTGGTCGTGGGAGGTGGCGTACAGCCGGCGGCCACGCTACGACGACATGGTGTCGTTCCAGCTCAGCTTCGACCTGCCGTGGCAGCGCGATCGCCGCCAGCAGCCGCAGATCGAGGCCAAGCGGCGCGAGATCGAACGCATCGAGGCCGAGCGCGAGGAACTGCTGCGGCGCCATGCCGCGGAGACCGACGCGATGCTGGCCGAACTGCAGGCGCTCGACACGCAGGCCGAGCGGCTGCGGGCCGCCGGTCTGCCGCTGGCCGCCGAGCGCGTGGCCCTGGCGACGGCGGCCTACCAGGCCGGCCGTGGCGATCTCGCGGCCGTGCTGACGGCGCGCAGCCAGGTGCTGGAAACGCAGCTGCGCGCCATCGACCTTGACGCGCAGCGCGCCGCCCTGCGCCTGCGCCTGTCCACCCTGATTGCGGAGTAACACGATGAGCTTTTCATCCAACCCCTCGTCCTCAAAGACCGTGGTGGCCGGCGCGGTGTTGCTGCTGGCCGGCATCGGCGCCGGCTGGGCGCTCTCGCAGTGGCTGTCGGCTGGCGGCTATGCAGGCGCTTCGGCAACGGCGGCTGCACCTGCCGCCCCTGCCGCCCCTGCCGCCGAGCGCAAGGTGCTGTACTGGTACGACCCGATGGTGCCGACGCAGCGCTTTGACAAGCCCGGCAAGTCGCCGTTCATGGACATGCAGCTGGTGCCCCGGTACGCTGACGAGGCGGGTGCCGACGCCGGGTCGGCGGTGGCGGTGTCGCCGCAGGCCATGCAGTCGCTCGGCCTTCGCGTCGCCACGGCCGAGAAGCGCGTGCTGCAGGCGGCGGTGGACGCGGTCGGTACAGTCGGGCTCAACGAGCGCGATGTCAGCATCGTGCAGGCACGCGCCAACGGCTTCGTCGAGCGTGTCCATCCGCGTGCGCCGGGCGACGTAATCCCCGCGGGCGCCCCGCTGGCCGAGGTGCTGCACCCAGACTGGCTGGCGGCGCAGCGCGAGTACCTCGCGGTGCGGGCCACCGGCGACGCGGTCCTGGCACAGGCAGCCCGCTCGCGGCTGACGCTTCTGGGCATGCCGGCCGCGCTCATCGAGCGCGTGGATGCCAGCGGGCAACCGCAGGCCGTGACGACCATCGTGGCGCCGTCGGGCGGGTTGATCGCCGAGCTGATGGTGCGCCAAGGCATGACGGTGGCCGCCGGCATGACGCTGGCGCGCATCAACGGCCTGGGCA
Organism: Rubrivivax soli; assembly: GCF_049810355.1. Classification (GTDB taxonomy): domain Bacteria; phylum Pseudomonadota; class Gammaproteobacteria; order Burkholderiales; family Burkholderiaceae_C; genus Rubrivivax. The sequence goes on along the minus strand of NZ_CP187368.1, from coordinate 1,236,240 downwards.
CGGTGTGGGTCGAGGCGGCCGTGCCCGAGGCGCTGGGCGCGGCAGTGGTCACGGGCCAGCCCGCCGAGCTGCGGCTGGTGGCGTTCTCGGGCGAGGTGCTGCGCGGCAAGGTGGCGGCAGTGCTCCCGGAGGCGAGCCGAGACACGCGCACGCTGCGCGTGCGCGTCGAGGTGCCCAACCGCGGCGGCCGGATGCGTGCCGGCATGTTCGGGCAAGTTCGGCTGCTCGGTGCGGGGCAGGGCACCGAGGTCGTCACCGTCCCCGGCGAGGCGGTGATCCGCACCGGGCGCCGCGCGCTGGTCTACGTGGTCGACGCGCCGGGCCGGTACCGCCCGGTGGAAGTGGAACTCGGCGCCGAGGTCGACGGCCGGGTGGCCGTGCTCAAGGGGGTGGAGGCTGGGCAGCAGGTGGTGGCCTCGGGACAGTTCCTCATCGATTCCGAGGCCAGCCTGCAAGGGCTGACCGCGCGTGCCCCGGCGGAAGCGGCCGCGACCACTGCAGCAGCGGCCAGCGCGCAGCAGGGGCCGACCGGCGAGTTCACCACCCGCGGCCGCGTGGTCGAGCTCGACGCGGCGGCGATCACCCTGGAACACGAAGCAGTCCCTGCGCTGAAGTGGCCGGCGATGACGATGCCCTTCCAGCTCGCGCGGCCGGACCTCGCGCGCGGGCTGAAGGCCGGCGATGCGGTGCGCTTCCGCTTCCGCCAGAAGGGCGATGAGCACGTGGTCACCGCGATCGACCGCGAACCTGCCGTGGCCGACCCGCACGCCGGCCACGGCAGCACCGGAGCGCCGCGATGATCGCCGCGCTGATCCGCTGGTCGGTGGCCAACCGCTTCCTCGTGGTGCTGGCCACGCTGTTCCTCGCGGCCGCAGGCCTGTGGGGCGTGCGCACGACGCCGGTCGATGCCTTGCCCGACCTGTCCGACGTGCAGGTGATCATCCGCACGACGCTGCCCGGGCAGGCGCCGCAGATCGTCGAGAACCAGGTCACCTATCCGCTGGCGACGACGATGCTGTCGGTGCCCGGTGCGAAGACGGTGCGCGGCTTCTCGTTCTTCGGCGACAGCTTCGTCTACATCCTCTTCGATGACGGCACCGACCTGTACTGGGCGCGCTCGCGCGTGCTGGAGTACCTCAACCAGGTGCAGGGCCGGCTGCCGGCCGCGGCGAAATCGTCGCTCGGGCCGGACGCCACCGGGGTGGGCTGGATCTTCCAGTACGCGCTGGTCGACCGCACCGGCCGCAGTGACCTGTCGCAGCTGCGCGCGCTGCAGGACTGGTTCCTGAAGTACGAGCTGAAGGGCCTGCCCGGCGTGGCCGAGGTGGCCACCGTGGGCGGCATGAACCGCCAGTACCAGGTGGTGCTCGATCCGCTGAAGCTGGCCGCCTACGGCGTCACGCACGCGCAGGTGCGCGAGGCGCTGATGGCCGGCAACCAGGAAGCTGGCGGCTCGGTGCTGGAGCTGGCCGAGGCCGAGTACATGGTGCGCGCCAGTGGCTACCTGAAGACGCTGGACGATTTCCGCGCGGTACCGCTGGCGGCGCGCGGCGGCATCCCGGTGAAGCTGGGCGACGTGGCCACGGTCCAGGTGGGCCCGGAGATGCGGCGCGGCATCGCCGAGCTCGATGGCGAAGGCGAGGTGGCCGGTGGCGTGGTGGTGCTGCGCTCGGGCGCGAACCCTCAGCAGACCATCGCGGCCGTGAAGGCCAAGCTTGCAGACCTGCAGGGCAGCCTGCCGCAGGGCGTGGAGGTGGTGACCACCTACGACCGCAGCGCGCTGATCGAGCGCGCCATCGACAACCTCTCGGCGAAGCTGATCGAGGAGTTCATCGTCGTCGCGGCCGTCTGTGCGATCTTCCTGTGGCACCTGCGCTCGGCGCTGGTGGCCATCATCGCGCTGCCGCTGGGCGTGATGGCGGCATTCCTGATCATGCGCTGGCAGGGCATCAACGCGAACATCATGTCGCTGGGAGGCATCGCGATCGCGATCGGCGCGATGGTCGACGCGGCCGTGGTGATGATCGAGAACGCGCACAAGAAGCTCGAGGCCTGGCAGCACGCGCACCCCGGCGAGAGCCTCGTCGGCGAGGCGCGCTGGAAGGTCATCACCGAGGCGGCCGAGGAGGTCGGCCCGGCGCTGTTCTTCTCGCTGCTGATCATCACGCTGAGCTTCATCCCGGTCTTCACGCTGGAGGCGCAGGAAGGGCGATTGTTCGGGCCGCTGGCATTCACCAAGACCTACGCGATGGCGGCCGCCGCCGCGCTGTCGGTGACGCTGATCCCGGTGCTGATGGGTGCGTGGATCCGCGGCCGCATCCCCGACGAGCAGAGAAATCCGATCACCCGCGTGCTGATCGCGATCTACCGTCCGGCGCTCGAATGGGTGCTGCGCTGGCCGAAGGCGACGCTGGTGATCGCGGTGGTGCTGGCGGCGAGCACGGCCTGGCCGCTGTCGCGGCTGGGCGGGGAGTTCCTGCCGCGGCTGGACGAGGGCGACCTGCTGTACATGCCGTCGGCGCTGCCGGGCCTCTCGGCGCAGAAGGCGACCGAGTTGCTGCAGATCACCAACCGCATGATCAAGACCGTTCCGGAGGTGGAGCGCGTCTTCGGCAAGGCTGGCCGCGCCGAGACCGCGACCGATCCGGCACCGCTGGAGATGTTCGAGACCACGGTCAAGCTCAAGCCCCGCGAGCAGTGGCGGCCGGGCATGACGCCCGACCAACTGGTCGAGGAACTCGACTCGGCGGTGAAGGTGCCGGGACTGGCCAACATCTGGATCCCGCCGATCCGCAACCGCATCGACATGCTGGCCACCGGCATCAAGAGCCCGATCGGCGTGAAGGTGACCGGCAGCGATCTCACCACGATCGACCGCATCGCCCAAGGCGTGGAGCGGGTTGCCAAGACGGTGCCGGGCGTGTCGTCGGCGCTGGCCGAGCGCCTGACCGGCGGGCGCTACATCGACGTGCAGATCGACCGCGCGGCGGCTGCGCGCTACGGACTGAACATCGCCGACGTGCAGGCGGTGGTCAGCGGTGCGATCGGCGGCGAGAACGTCGCCGAGACGGTCGAAGGACTGGCGCGCTTCCCCATCAACCTGCGCTATCCGCGCGAGTGGCGCGACACGCCCGAGCGGCTGGCGGCGCTGCCGGTGCTGACGCCGATGGGCCAGCAGATCACGCTGGGCACGGTGGCGAAGATCGTCGTGGCCGACGGGCCGCCGATGCTCAAGAGCGAAAACGCGCGACCCTCGGGCTGGGTCTATGTGGACGTGCGCGGCCGCGACCTCGCGTCGGTGGCGGCCGACCTGCGCGCCGCGGTGGCGCGCGAGGTGAAGCTCGCTCCCGGCGTGAGCATCGCCTATTCGGGCCAGTTCGAGTACCTCGAACGCGCCAACGCGCGGCTGAAGATCGTCGTACCGGCGACGCTGATGATCATCTTCGTCCTGCTGTACCTGACCTTCCGGCGCATCGACGAGGCGGTGCTGATCATGGCCACGCTGCCTTTTGCGCTGACCGGCGGCGTCTGGTTCCTCTGGGCGATGGGCTACCACCTGTCGATCGCCACCGGCGTGGGATTCATCGCGCTGGCCGGCGTGGCCGCCGAGTTCGGTGTGGTGATGCTGCTGTACCTGAAGCATGCGCTGGAGGCCAGGCTGGTGGCCGGCACGCCGCTGACGCTGCCGGTGCTGCTCGACGCAATCCGAGAAGGGGCGGTGCTGCGCGTGCGGCCGAAGGCGATGACGGTCGCGGTCATCCTGGCTGGCCTGGTGCCCATCGTCTGGGGCAGCGGCACGGGCTCCGAGGTGATGAGCCGCATCGCCGCGCCGATGCTCGGGGGCATGGTCACCGCGCCGCTGCTGTCGCTGTTCGTAGTGCCGGCGGTGTTCGCGCTGCTGCGATCTCGGCAACAAGGCTCAGCATCGGTCTGACGGAAGCGGGGCCGGGCTGCCGAATGGTCGGGCTCGCAAAGAAGAAACGGCGCCGCGCGCCCATCCCTGCCGGGATGGGCGCGCGGCGCCGGGGTCGATCAGCGGGCAGGGTCAGCCCGCCAACAGCGTGACTGGCGGCCCGTCTGCCAGGTGGCGGACGATGCGATTGCCCGCGCGTCGACGGCCATCGCCCTCGACCTCATCGACCAGCTTCGCAGGCAGTCGAAGGCCGAGTTCGGCGACCTTGGTGCGCAGGGTCGCGATGTCGGTCCAGTCCAGCAGGGGCTCCTGCAGGCTGGTGTAGAGCATGTCGTTGCGCTCATCGATGACCTGGAGAAAGTAGTCCCCCAGGCGTCGATCGAAGCCGGCCACGATCTCGACGGGGTGTCCGTCGAGCGTCGCCGTCGCGAGGTGCTGGCTCATGGTCCCGGCTCCGCGCTGTCGAACACGGGCAGCCCGTCGATGACCGCCGCCTCGCGATCGAACATCAGCCAGGCCACGCCGGCGGATTCGGCCACCTCGAACAGCATGGCCAGGTCGGGCTCCGACGGCACGCGGTACTTCGGTGCCCCGACATAGACGAACCCGCCGCAGTCGGTCGGGTAGGCGTTCACGGACAGGTCGTCATCGGCGAGCTTGTTGCGCGTCGCCGAACTCAGATGCTTCAGGGACAGGCTGGCCAGCATCTCGGCCTGCTGTCGCAGGCCGGTGGCGGGCAGGGTATGCATCGTGGCTTCCTCCTCGGGATGAACTGGGAGAAGTGTGGGGCTCGGTCACCCGCCTTGCGGTCGTGAGCGCTTGGGTGGAGCGCTTCGATCGTCCGGCGCGGGCGAACGTCATGCCGCAGTCGCGGCAGCGGAACCAGTGCAGGCGACCGAGCGCGCCCAGAGGCACGCCGTGGCCGGCACAGCAGGGGCAGGTCGGGGGTCTTCTCTCCGACATGGGCATCCTTGGTTGGGGTGGGATCGGCGGGAGGGGCACCGCCTCGGCGGCGCCCTTCTCGCAACCGGGTCGTGCAGGGCGTGACTGCCGCACATGGCGTCAGAGCAGTCCGCGCTCCGCGAAGCTGACGCACTGGTCGCCGGCGACGACGAAGTGGTCGATCAGGCGGATGTCCACCAGCGCCAGCGCCGACTTCAGCGTCTGCGTCAGGAACTCGTCCGCGCGGCTCGGCTCGGCCTGGCCGCTCGGGTGGTTGTGGGCCACCGCGATCGCGGCGGCGTTGCGGGCCAGGGCGCTCTTGACCAGTTCCCGCGGGTACACCGATGTCTGGGTGAGCGTGCCGCGGAACACCTCCTCGTGGGCGATCAGCCGGTGGTTGGCATCCAGGTAAAGCGCGAGGAAGACCTCGTGCTGCAGGCCTGCGCAGCGCAGTCGCAGCCAGTCCCGAAGGACCTGGGGCGACGACATCACAGGCCCCTGCGCCATCCGGTCACGCAGCTCGCGCATCAGCAGCTCGCGGGCGACACCGAGTCGGCGCGACAGGAGCTGCTGCGTGGCCGGGTCCTCGTGGGGCGTCTCCCGGTCGCTGACGCGCAGCGCAGCCGGCGAGGGGCCTGGCAATGGGTGGGCCCGCAGGCCCAGCATCTCTGCCACCAGGTCCTCCCGCGACGCATGGGCGGCATCGGGCAGGTCCGGCAGATCTTGAAGACCCTGGAAAGGGTGGAAGTTCATGGCGTTCTCCTCTCGTGGCGAAAAGGAAGACGGGAACGCCGTTCCCGGTGGGGACTGGTGTCCCCGCAAGGGAAGGATGTGCAGACACACGATGGAACGTGGCCGGCACGGTGGCTCAGATGATCATCCGAGGCAGGTAACGACTGCGACGCCGCTGCCGCCGGTTCGGTCGGCATCGGAAACACTCCTGTCGGGAGTGGGTGTTAGCCCGTCAAGTCTGCGCCATCGGCGCCGTGGATTCAACCGGGGTGGTGCCAGCAACCGCGCCTTTGCCGCGCTTGCCCGCGCAAAGGGCGCCAGGGTCCGTGCCTTGGTCGGGCATCGGTGCGCGGGGAGGTGGCACGGTTCGCATGACCGCACTGCGCGTGGCCGCGCCGTTGTGGCTGGGCCACGGCCTGCGCGGATGTCTTGGCGGGCAGACTGCAAAAGTGACACCGCAGAGGCACTACGCTGTCACTGCAGAAATTTCTTCGTCGCGGGCCGCAGTGGATGTGCACAGACCTGCGCGGGCACGCGAAGATGCGCGGCTTCCCGACAAGGCCGACCCGACATGCTGCGCACCGGAAACCAGCTTCGACTGACCCGACCCGAACGGACGCGGCTGGCCCGCATCACCGCCATCGAGCCGGGGTCCATCCGCAGCGTCGCGGACCTGCAGGCCTACGTCCGCCGGTGCAAGGCCCATTACTGGGGCCACTCCGATGACACCCGCTTCCTGCACTGGCTGATCGAGCGTGAGGTGCAGTCCCTGACCGGACGCTGAGCGCCCGTCGCCCGGTTCGCAGTCTCGGAAACAGGAACGCCCCCGGTGCTGGACCGGGGGCGTGCTGGGTGTCGGCCTGGAGTGGATCTGGATCGCGCCGACTGAAGGGTCTCGAACGTTCGACCGGACGGCTCAGCGGAACACGCGCGGCTCGCCGCTTGCCCCGCGCATGAACGCGAGGTACGCACCGGCCTTGCCGATGTCGTCGAAGGTCGCCACGGGCTGCTCGTGCAGCACGACGGCCCAGGGACGGACATCGTCATCACTGGCGCGGATGCGCAGTTCCGGCGGCTGCCAGCGCGGGTGGCGGTACAGGGGCAGGCCGGTGTCCCAGGCCATCAGTGCCAGCACATGCGCACAGAGGATGGCTGTACCGGCCGCCTCGCCCGGCTCGACGAGCAGGGGCACCTTCAGCAGGCCGGTCGAGCGGCCGACCGTGCCGACCACGTCGAACTCGTCGAGCCAGCTCGCGCCGGTGCCGGTGTCGCCCAGCACCAGCCGCACCTTGCGGCCGTCCCGGCGGCAGGTCTCCAGCACCCTCGCCAGGCGAGGGTCCGTGCCGGGGTCGAAGTAGGTGCTGTGACCCTGGGCGGATTCGCCCCAGGCACGCACGGCAGCGAGGTACTTTTCGTAGCCGGTGAGGCTCCCCGCGTCATCGGCGGTCGGCATCAGGTCGGGACGATCGAGCCGCTGTGCGATCTGCCGTGCATGATCGCGGGCGTTGTCGAAGCCGAAGCAGGTCACGCCACCTTCGGTGGCGATCACATACAGGCGTTGCTCGGGATTCAGGGTGATGTCTCGCATGGGGAACTCTCGAAGTTGGGAGGGCGGACACCGGCCCTGGCGGGACGGGCCCGCGGGCGGTTGGATGGGGTGCCGGTGAGCCCAGGCCGCTGGACGTCAGTCCTTGGCCGAGTCACGTCAGCGATCGAACCCGGTGCAGCCGATGGGGCTGCGCCGGGGTTCGGTTTTCGGATCAGCGCCGGCTGATCTGCACGGCGGGTGCGGGGCCGTCGACGGGAGGTTCCGGGGCACGCTCGGAGCGGCCTTCGGAGCCACTGACCGGCGACGCCGGGGACATGCCGGCCTGGTGCTGGAAGCGGGCGTGCGCGTCGGCGAACTCGGCATCGCCCAGCAGCTGACGAACCTGCGCGGCGGCCGGTTCGGGCCTGCTGTCGGCGTCACGGGCCGCGGCTGGGCGCGCGCCCCGCTTCGATGTTGCTGGCGAGGCTGGCGGTGCAGCGGCAATGGCCTCGTCGAGGACGTCCGCAGTGCGGTGGTACGCCTTCTGCGTGACGCTGCCGACGAAGGCTGCAGGTCGCTGCAGCGTCCACTGGACCAACACGCGCAGCCACTGCCCGATGCGCTTGTCGCGGGCCTGGCGCGCCTTGTGGACGCGCAGCGACTGCTTGCAGGACAGGTACAGCGCCAGGTGGCGGCGCTTCATGTCGGCGTCGCCGTCGAGCTGCGCCATCACCTCGGCGGCGAGGGCGACGTCACGGCCGACGCGTCTGTAGAAGCCGACCCAGGCGCGCTGCTCCTCGATGTCGATGGTGCTGCGCCGCGGTGACGGGCTCTGGAAGGATCTGTCTGGGAAAGCATGATTCATGGGGTTCTCCAAGAATGCGAGGGAACCCCGACCCCGACGGGAGACGGTGACTCCCGGTGGGTGGATGGCGAGGACGGCTGAGAGCCGAAGAAAACGGGGTGTCGGGTGATGGCGTCCCGATGCCATCGCTGGCGGTCGGTTCACCATCCCCGAAACCCGAGGACTCGATCGGCACGAGTTCGAGCCGACGGCGGTGCCGCGACGGACGACTCGATGCCCGCGACCATCAGGTCGTGAGCACGCGAGCGGCGCCTCGGCGCAGGCTATCGGCAATGCCGATCCAGCGGTCGGCGATCCGGTCCAGGTAGACCAGGTCGTCGGCCGCGATCTCGCCCGAGGCGCGGAGCCGGGCGATGACTTCCTTGACCAGGAGGGGATCCTCCCGGGCCAGCACGATGGCCGTCGAGGCGATGCGCCTGCGGTAGGTGTCGACCGTCATGGTCAGCACACCGTCGCGCAGCGCTCGGACGCCAGAGGGTCCGCGGCCTCGCACACCACGCGCATGGACGCATGGGGCGTGCAGGGCCGGGGCCGGAGCAGCGCCGGAAGGGTGACAGGCCGCCGGGCGGGCACGCGGGCAAGCCTGGTACCACCCAGCAGTGCACACACCGGCGCGACAGCGCGGTTCCAGGGAACGGGACTCATGGGGGTTCTCCTTCAGGGGTGAAGGGGAACGCCCATCCCTGGCGGGGAACTGGGGTTCCCCGTCTGGGATGCCTTGCCGGGAAGGCAAGGCGCTTCGTTGCGCACCGGTGCGTGCGCGAGCTGCAGAGGTCCGCATCCGAGAGGACGGGACCAGGGCAGATGCGTGCGTCAGGCCAGGCTACTGATCGAGATCAGGCCGGGCTGGTGAGCGCAGGGCGCGTCACGACGCAGAGGTCGTGATCGGCGCATGCGAGGAGGGGCCACGACACGGGGTCATGGCCGGCTCCTGGTTTCGGATCCGGATGGATCTGAATCGGCCCGGCACGCGGAGGTGCCGGACAGGACACAAGGCAGGTAACGACTGCGACGCCAGCTGGGCCGGACTTCAGGGCGACCGGAGCCACCGATGAAGGCTGAGCAGACGCGATGTCCGCAGGAAGCCGGGTCAGTATGGGACGGGGTCCCTCGGACGGCAACTGATCCGAGGTCTCATCGTGGCAATGCCCGTCCAAGCGACCGGCTCGGCCGACGCTTGGGCGGGCAATCGATTCCGAGTCCTCCACGTCGCTGGCCCGGAACGCGGCGCTGCCCGGTTGCAGGGCGTGCGTGCGGGCCGGCTGACGGTTCGTATAGTGGGCGGATCAACATCTCCTGCAGACCGGTTCCGCCCTGTCCATGACCGTCGAGCGCTATGCCTTCCATGACTGCGAAGCCACCACGGCGGCAGGCGTGCCGCTGCGCATTCCCGCTGGCGTTCACCATGTCGAGCGGCGATCGCTGGTGTTCCGCGTGCGCCTGGGTGGCCGCGAGCTTGATCTGACCCTCGCCGAGTGGGAGCGCCTGCTGGATGCGGGCTGTGTCGGGCCGGTTGTCGCCGCCGCTGATCCACCGGGGACCGGCGAAACCCATCCTGGGTGAAGCACGCGAGGTGGCCAAGGCAGACTGGAACGTCTATGCGAGAGCGCTGGTCGGACCCCGGCGACCACGGCAGTTGCGCTGCTCGAGTGGGCCAGCGACGTGGCGATGAGTGTCTACACAGCGGCCCTACACAAGTACCCGGACTCGGCCACAAGCCGACGCTCACTGCACAGGAGGTGAACGGTCGTCCAAGGCCTCGGATGCCTACGCTTTGAGCTTGAGTCGGCTGCGAGGCCCAACGTTTGCGCCAAGCTGTCCGCGGTGACAGGCTTACAGGACCTCTTGTAGCAGGTCAGCTTGAGCAATGGTGTAGGCATCGGCGCCGCCGATCAGCCTTCGTTACGAAACTGACCTAGCATTGCAAGCTGAATAGCGTTCTGCTCGGCGTAGCGACATCCTTCCCCTCGCACCATGTACTTACATAGCCTGACCCTGATCAATGTTCGGCAGTTTGATCAAAGAACATTCATGTTTCGACCGGGCTTTAACCTGCTTGTCGGTGAGAACGGCGCAGGGAAGACAACGATACTTCGTGGGATGCTCGCGGCACTAGGTAGCGCACAGAACATGGGCAGGCGCCCAAGGCTGGAAGACAGCGACATTCGATTGCGGACGCGTGTAGCGCAGGCATCAGCAATAGTTCGCGATGCGGATGGCACTTCCTTGGAGTTCCAGTACAGCAAGGAGCTTTTCGAGCGAGGAAGGCTCACAGGTCCCCGAGGGGATCTGCCGCTGACGCTTCTCTACTCGTCGAATGAAGCAGTCTGTTCGGCAATGAAGTCGAAGCCAGAAAAAAAGTTCGGAGGTGTCGAGCGTGATCCCCTTCGGCGCAGCGAAGAGTTTCTGTACGCATCCGAGGTGGATTCTTCTCAAGTGAGCGGGGCTTCAGGAGGGCGTCAGTTTGGCAGCAGTCAATCGGTGAGAGATTTCGTAAGGCGGATGCTACGCAACTTCTCTCCGGGCATGGGAGACTTTTACTGGCGCTTCGAACCCTACGACTGTTCTTTGGTTTTGGCCGACACTGCATCGGGGCGGGTGCCGTTGGCCGCAGATTTGCAAAGGCAAGCCAGAGCCTTCGCAATGCGTTGGTTCGCTGAGGAGTTGTTGCGACAGAAGCGAGGCATCAATTGGCCCGACCAAGCAAGACTCACCCTTTCCCTAGAGGGTTCCGGCGATAAGCGTGCCGATAGACGGCTGCCGCATCTTCGAGACATTTGGGAAGATATGAGCGTCTCGTCCGCTGATCGAAGATCGCTGATGCGCTATTCGCTGGAGATAAAGCTCACACCGAGAATCATGATGCGGCGTGAGATTGGCACGTTTAGCCTCAGCCAACTTTCCGACGGCGAACAACGACTCTTCTCGTTGTTTGTCGATATCGCAAGACAGCTGTTGATCAATCACCCCCATGGAGAGATTGGTCAAGGCGATGCAATAATTCTTATCGACGAAATCGACGTTCATCTTCATCCAAAATGGCAGCGTCAGATCGTGCCCGCATTGGAAGAACTGTTTCCAAACTGCCAGTTCATTGCCACAACGCACTCGCCGTTTGTAATCCAGGCGACTCGACGGGAGCAGATCTCTGCTATCGACACGGCGAGCGCTTCGATTGGAGTATCAAGCGGCGGCAATAGTATTGAGGACATCGCCGAAGATATCCAGGGCATCTCCGTACCTCAGCGTAGTGTTCGAGCGGAAAGGCTGAACGCGGCTGCCAAACGCTATTTTGAGCTTCTGGAGCTTCGGGCGAACGATGCGAAGAAGGTCACCCCCGCCAAGCTCCGTGCGGCCGAGCGGTCTTACAGGGAGGCGAGCGAGCCATTCACCTCGGAACCTGCAGTGCATGCACTGTTGCGTGTCTTTGCAATGGAAGGGAAGCGATGAGGCCCGTTACTAGAACTGCGGCGCCGCAGGTCTATGCGAAGTACCAAGACGCCATTGGTGACTTGGAGGCCTGTTTCGGCCACTACTGCAGCTACTGCGAGCGGCGCTTCCCAGCTCTTCTGGCGGTCGAGCACGTGTCTCCAAAGAGCTTAGACGTGGCACGAGAGAGAGACTGGACAAACTTTCTCCTGGGTTGTGTTAACTGCAACTCAGTCAAGGGCGATACGCCGACGAACGACCAAGACTTTCTTTGGCCAGACAAGGACAACACGCTCAGCGCCATTGAATACAGGGCTGGTGGCGTAGTGCGGCCTTGTCCATCGCTAGGTCATGACATTAGCTCCAAGGCTCAAGCCCTGATAGAACTGGTAGGACTTGACCGTCACCCTGGTCAACCAAGGGCAAAGCAGCCGACTGATCGCGACAAGCGATACATGGAGCGAGAGGAGAAGTGGCAACTCGCCAATCTAATGCGCGACCGCCTAACGCGGAACAATAGCATTGAATTCCGAGACACGATTGTGGCTCTGGCTCGTGAGGCTGGATTCTTCAGCATCTGGTTCGCAGCCTTTCACGATGACGCTGACATGCGTCGTCGGTTGGTGGAGGCCTACGTCGGAACCGCGCGAGACTGTTTTGAAGCTGATTGGACGCTCAAGGCGCGAGTAGGCGGGCACATCTAGCAGCCAATCACTACGCACCGCAAGTGCTGCCTGCGCCGACTGAGGATTTAAGGATGCCCAACTTGGTTAGACGGCATGCCATAGGTGTCCCAGCAAATATAGAAGAGTACCAATGTAGTCCGATTTGCATCGGACCCTATGGATACAACCGTCCTCCTGATTAGCGATGAAGCTCAGCAGGCTCACTCTATGAGCCACTGAACGCCGAGGATGAGCGCATCACACCAGGAGATGCGCCATGCCGATGAACCGAGTCCAGTTCCAGAAGGGGCTGTCGTTGCCGGAGTTCATGAGCCGCTACGGAACCGAACAGCAGTGCGAGCAGGCGCTGGTCGCTGCGCGCTGGCCCGGCGGCTTCGTCTGCCCGGGCTGCGGCGTCATGCAGTCGCGCACCTCGTTCCGCCGGGAGGGCCGGCTGTACTGGCAGTGCGCCGGTTGCCAGTACCAGTGCAGCGTGACCAGCGGCACCGTCTTCGAGGCCACCAAGCTGCCGCTGACGCGCTGGTTCCTGGCGATGCAGCTTCTCACCCAGGCCAAGAACAACGTCTCGGCGCTGGAGCTGACTCGGCAGCTCGGCGTGAGCTACCGCACCGCCTGGCTCATCAAGCACAAGCTGCTGCAAGCCATGGCGCTGGCTGAGTCCGAGCGCCAACTCACCGGCCGCGTCGAGATCGACGACGCCTATCTTGGCGGGGAACGCAGCGGCGGCAAGACCGGCCGAGGCTCCGAGAACAAGGTGCCCTTCGTCGTGGCAGTGCAGACCACCGAGGACGGCCGGGCGCACTTGGCTTGCCTGTCGGCGCGACCGTTCACCAAGGCTGCGCTGCAGGACTTCATCGCCACCAGCATGGGTTTGCCGCTGACCGTCGTCTCCGACGGCCTGGGCTGCTTCACTGTGGCCGCCTCGATGGGTGCGGTTCACGACCGCGAGGTCACCGGTGGTGGCAAGCCCAGCGTGCTCAACGAGAAGTTCCGCGCCGTCAACACACTCATCGGCAACGTCAAGACCGCGCTGACCGGAACGTACCACGCCATCAAGTTCGCCAAGTACGGCTACCGCTACCTCGCCGAGGTGCAATTCCGCTTCAACCGGCGCTACGACATGCACGCCATGCTCGGCAGCCTGCTGCGGGCTCTGGCCAAGACCCCCAGGCAGCCCGAGCGCGGAATCAGGGTTGCTGAGGTTCATCGCTAATCAGGACCGTCCTAAGGCCGCTTCTCCTCGCGGCCAAGGGCCGCTTGGGGTCGTCCAGGGACAGCGGCCTCGCTGACTTGAACGCCAGAAAGCGGTCGCTCTTTGGCGTGCGACACGGCTCCTAACGGCTTCCACCGACACAGCACTGTTTCCCGACCTTCCTCGGGCCCTTGGCACAATCGGTGAATGCCGAACATTGCATCAGTGCTCAAGGCCGAGATCGTTCGTCTGGCTCGCAAGGAGTTGCGCAGCGAGGTCGATTCGATCAGGAAGGCGCTCGCCGCTGCGCGCACGGAAAGCGCCGCGTTGAAGCGCAGAGTCAGCGAGCTGGAACGGTCCGTGCGGCAGTCCGCGCGCGCCGCGCCCGCTCGGCCGCCATCACCACCTGCGGTCGAGGAAGCGGACGGCGCCGACAGATTCCGGTTCCGAGCCTCCGGTATGGCTAGCAATCGCAAGCGCCTGGGCTTGTCGGCTGCGGATTTCGGGTTGCTCGTCGGCGCATCCGGACAGAGCGTTTATGCCTGGGAGCAGGGCAAGGCACGCCCCAGAGGGAAGAACCTCGCGGCCATCGCTTCCTTGCGCGGGGTCGGCAAGCGCGAGGTGGTGGAGCGCTTGGCAGCCCTGAAGTCGGGCGAGCAGTCGTAGGCGAGCCGACGCGCGGTCCGGCGTCCTGACCGGACCACCGGCGAGCGCGCCTCGCCACCCTTGAAGTGCGCAGGCTCGATGGGATCCTGACTGCATGGTGGGCCGCCGGCCTGCCATGCAACCGATCAGGAGTCCCTCATGAAATTCTCCAAAGCCGAGGTCGACGCCATCATCGAGGCGTCTCCTCGCACCTTCGTTCCCTTCAACAAGCTGGAGCTGTCCGAGGACCACCAGGCCCGCAGCGCCACGGCGCCCGTGATGTCGCTGCCGGAACTGGCCGCGTCGATCAAGGACAGCGGCGTGCTGCAGAACCTTGTCGTGGTCCAGGCGGCGCGCGGGCGCTACGAGGTCTGCGCAGGCGGACGGCGGCTCGCCGCGCTCACGCTGCTCGTGCAGCAGGGCGACATCGCCGACAACTACCCCGTGCCGGTGCTCGTCGTGCCGGCCGACAAGGCGCTCATCGCGAGCCTTGCCGAGAACTGCTTCCACGTGCCGATGCACCCGGCCGACGAGTTCGCCGCCTTCGCCAGACTGCTCGCGCAGGGCAAGTCCGTCGAGGACGTGGCCGCAGCCTTCGGCGTGACGCCGCTCATCGTCAAGCGACGCATGAAGCTCGCCACCGTCTCGCCCCAGCTGATGGCCCTGTACCGCGAAGGCGGCATCGGCCTGGACTGCCTCATAGTGCTGGCCTCGGTCGACGATCACCAGCGCCAGGAGCAGGCCTGGGCCGGTCTGCCGAGCTGGAACCAGCGCCCGGAACATCTGCGGCAGTTGCTGACCCGGGGCGAGATCGAGTCGGACGCTGACCCGCTGGCCCGCTACGTCACCGTCAAGGCCTACGAGAAGGCCGGCGGACCACTGCGCCGCGACCTGTTCAGCGACGACGATCGCAAGGCCTACCTGCTGGACCCGGCCCTGCTGGAGCGCCTCGCCGCCGACAAGCTGGGCAAGCGCGCGAAGCAACTGCTGTCTGAAGGCTGGAAGTGGGTCGACATCCGTCCGCGTTTCGCCTACGACGAGTACGTCAAGCACGGCGAGCTGCGCAAGCCCCGCCGCGCACCGACGCCCGAGGAAGCCGAGACGCTGAAGGCGCTGGACACGCGCATCGCTGCCCTGCAAGAGCCGATGGACGCGCTGGTGGACCGC
The DNA here is from genome assembly GCF_049810355.1 of Rubrivivax soli. Lineage (GTDB taxonomy): Bacteria > Pseudomonadota > Gammaproteobacteria > Burkholderiales > Burkholderiaceae_C > Rubrivivax. Next base: position 1,221,141 of record NZ_CP187368.1, on the reverse strand, counting down.
GACGGCGATGGCGATGCCGGCGAGGGCGTCAGCGGCGCCAGCGAGGCGAACGACGCCGCCGACGAGGTGGACGCGTCGCGCGACCGTGCCTTCCTGGCCCTGGAGTCCGAGGCCGATGGGCTGGAGGAAGAGCGCAAGGCGAGACTGGAAGCGTTGACCGAATGGCCCGTGGCCTGGATGGCGCTCGCCGGGTGCGTGCTGCATGTGGACACGGACGGCCGTGCCGCGATCAAGGCAGGGCTCATCCGTCCCGAGGATCGGGCCGATCTGGCGCAGGCCATCACCAAGGCTGCCGAACAGAAGTCGGCCGGTGGAGGCGGCTCGGAAGGCGACGCGGATCCTGCGCGCGGTTCGGGGCTACCGGCCCTGCAGTCGCTTCCATCGGCAGCCGGCGCCTCAGCACGGCCCGTGCACTCCGAGAAGCTCATGCGCCGCCTCACGGCCCACCGCGTTGCCGCGATCCAGGCCGAGCTGCTGGACCGACCCGACGTTGCGCTGGCGGCACTGACGACCCACCTGACGCTGAAGCTGCTGGCCGACCCGCTCCATGGCGCCTACCGACTGCCGAACCTGCTGGCGATCAGCGCGACCGGCAACCAGCACGAACTGCGGGGCGCGGCCGAGGACATCGAGGCGAGCCCGGCGGCTCAGCGCATCGAAGCCGACCGCATCGCCTGGATCGAGCACCTGCCCAAGGAACCCGACGCAGTGTTCGACTGGATGCTGCGGCAGCCGCCGCAGACGGTGCAGCGGCTGCTCACCTTCCTGGTCGCGTCCACCGTGAACGGCATCACCGGCGCCGACACCGGCCGACCGGTCAATGACGGTCTGGCCCGCGCGCTCGGCCTGGACATGACGCGATGGTGGTCGGCGACGGGGGAGGCCTACCTTCAGCACGTGTCCAAGGCGAGGGTGGTCGAGGTGGTGCACACCGTGGCCGGCGCCAAGGCGGCAGGTCCGCTCGCGGCGCTGAAGAAGGATGCCGCCGTGGCGCAGGCCGAACAACTGCTCGCCGGGCGTGGCTGGTTGCCCGACTGTCTGCGCGTGCAGCCGCACGCCGATGCCCCGGCGACGGGTGGCGAGGAGGTCGACGCCAACGATCCAGTACGGGCCGAGGCGCCCGCCTGCGCCTGAACGCAGGGCCGGCCCGGGCCCGGCCGGCTCATGCGACCGGGACAGGCGTGTCACCGTCGTCCCCGATGCTCCGCGGCCCGGGCTTGCCGGTCTCGCCCTGGGCCGGGTCGCGGCTCCCTGCAGGCGAGCGCCGGATCGCACCGATGTACGCGATATGGGCAGCTGCACATATCGCCTATTTAGGTTCGTCCGCGGTTATGCGCAGCAAGGGCCGCAAGCCGAGCGATCCACCTATGACGTAGGCCGTCGCGACCGCGCATAACGCTTCCAAGATCGTCCTCCCCGGTGGCCGCTGTGGCCGCCGTCAACGAGGAGACGATCATGGATTCGCTCAACTCCAATGGGCCCGGCGCGCTGGCGCTGGAGCCGCTCTGCCAAGGCGCTGCGCAGGAACTGCTGATGCGCAGCTACACCATCCGCACCGTCAATCGCTACAAGCGGGTGTGGAAGCAGCTGGCCGACTTCGTCCGCGCCCAGGGCCTGCCTGCCGAGTACACGCGTGAACTGGCCCTGCGTTTCGAGCAGGCGTACGGCGTTCGCGACGGGGAGGTGCTCAAGCTCGGCCAACAGTGGCGGCGGCACCTGGTCTTCGGCATCAAGGTGCTCGACGACTTCGCGCGCACCGGCACCATCAGCCGCTTCGTAGTCGAGACCACCGGGCTTCGAGTACCGGCGGGCATGCACAAGCCCCTGCGGGAGTACGAGCAATACGCCAGGGAGCGGCGGCATCTTCGGCCCACCAGCCTGGCCGAGCGGATGCACAACATCGCGGTCTTCCTGGACTTCCTGCGCACTCGCGGCCTGGAGACGCTGGACGCCCTGCAGGCCGAACACCTCAGCGCCTTCGTTCAGACCCGTACGGACTGGAAGCCGAGGACCGTAGCGTGCGTCTCGTCCAGCGTGAGGCTGTTCCTGCAGTTTCTCTTCATGCGCGGCGCCCTGCCGCGCGACCTCAGCGCTGCCATCCCAACCGTTCGACTGGCCAGCAATGCCAAGGTGCCGTCGGCGTGGGAGCCAGAACTGGTCGAGCGGCTGCTTGCTGCCGTCGATCGCAGCTCGCCGAAGGGCCGGCGTGACTACGCCATCTTGATGCTCGCCTCGCGCTTGGGTCTTCGCCTGGGCGACATCAAGCGCTTGACGCTCGATCAATTGCACTGGACCACGTCCACCATCGAGATCGTGCAGAACAAGACGGGGGAGCCGCTGGTGCTGCCGCTGATCGAGGAGGTCGGCGCCGCACTCATCGACTACCTGCGAGCTGGGCGACCGCCGGTCGAGCACCGGCATCTGTTCACCAACCTGACGCCACCGTTCTCGCCGATCTGCCAGAACGACCGGCTCCACCGCGTCGTGGCGTACTGGCGGGAACTGGCCGGGATCAAGTTCAAGACCCCGCAGCGTCAGGGACTGCACTCGCTGCGCCATACGTTGGCCACCCGGCTGCTCGGGGCGCAGACGCCGTTTCCCGTCATCTCGGCCGTTCTGGGGCATGCCTCGCCGGCAACGACCTTCATCTATGCCAAGGCCGACGTGGAGACCCTGCGCATCGCGGCCATCGATCCGGAGGAGGTGTTCCATGGCCACGCCTCGTAAGCCCGTGACATTCACCGGCAGCAGCCCCCTGGCTCCGCTGATGGCGCAATACGTTCAGGAGAAGCGAGCCTGTGGCTATCGCTTCAACCCCGCCGCATCCAGCCTGCGCCGACTCGACGCCCACCTGTGCAGCCAAGGCTTGCAGCAAGTCGAGTTGCCCAAGGCCGCGACCGCATCCTGGCTGGCCAAGCAGCCGCACGAGACCGGCAAGACCCAGCGCGCACGGGTCAACCTGGTTCGCAACTTCGCCTTGTTCATGCGCCGACTGGACCTTCCTGCCGACGTGCCTGATCACGCCGTGGGCGCCAAGGATTCGAGGCCATTCCTGGCGCGCGTGTTGACGCACGGGGAAGTGCGCCGCTTGCTCGAAGCCGCCGACCGGATCGAGCCGATGGCGTCGACTCACCTGCGCCACATCGTGCTGCCGGAGCTGCTGCGCGTGCTGTACGGATGCGGCCTGCGTCTCGAAGAGGCTCTGCGCCTGCGCATGCGCGACGTCGACCTAGTCCAGGGGGTGCTGCGCATCAACGACACCAAGTTCCGCAAGGACCGCCTGGTGCCGCCGGCCCGGCCCCTGGTCGTTCGTCTGCAGAAGTACGCGGCCGCGCTGGGGCCTCGTTCGGACGACGAGTACTTCTTCCCATCGCCTCGCGGCGGCCGGCTGGACGGCGGTGGCGTGTACCGCAATTTCAGGGAACTGCTGCACCGATGCGGCATCGGCCACGGCGGCCGCGGCGAAGGGCCTCGACTTCACGACCTGCGCCACACCTTCGCGGTACATACCCTGCTGCGCTGGTACCGCGAGGGTGCCGATCTGCAGCCCAGGATGCCGGTGCTGGCGACCTACCTCGGGCACGCCTCGATCGACGGCACCCAGGACTACCTGCAGATGACCGCCGAGCTGCATCCGGAGATCGTCTCGCGGTCGGACGCGGCCTACAGCGACGTCATTCCACCCAGGCCCTGGAGGTCGTCATGAAGCCGACCGACCTCTCCTTGCACGTGACGAACTACCTCACGCGCTACCTCGCCGGCCAGCGCAACCTGAGCCCGAACACGATCAAGGCCTACCGCGATGTGTTCACGCTGCTCCTGCGCTTTGGCCGCGACGGACGCGGCATTGCCGTCGAGCGCCTCTGCCTGGCCGACATCGACGTGACCTTCGTCGAGGCCTTCCTCGATCACCTGTCGCAGGAGCGGAAGTGTTCAATCCGCACACAGAACCAGCGGCTGGCCGTGCTGCACGCATTCTTCCGCTACGTGCAGTCGGAGGTGCCCGAGCGGATGCTGCAGTGCCAGAAGATCATGGCGATGCCGCTGCGGCGCCATGTCCAGGTGCCGGTGGCCTACATGTCCAAGGACGAGCTGACTCAGGTGCTGGCGCATCCCGATCCGACCACGCCGGCCGGGCGGCGCGACGCGGTGATGCTCAGCGTGCTGTACGACACCGGCGCCCGGGCGCAGGAGTTGATCGACCTGAACGCCCACGATGTGCGTTTGACAACGCAGGCCCAGGTCAGGTTGCTGGGCAAGGGGCGCAAGGTTCGCGTGGTGCCTTTGATGGACGCCACGGCTCGGCTGTTGCGTGAACACCTGCGGGAGAACGATCTCGATCGGCCCGAGCGAGGCCACCTGCCGGTGTTCCAGAACCGCCAGGGCGGGCGCTTGTCGCGGTCGGGCCTGCGGTACCTTCTGCACTGCCACGTGCAGGCCGCCCGGTCGGCCGTGCCCGGCTTCACGCAGAAGATCAGCCCCCACAGCATGCGGCACACCAAGGGCATGCACCTGCTGCAGAGCGGCGTGTCGCTGGAGATGATCCGCGACTTCCTCGGGCACGTGGATGTGAAGACGACGCAGATCTACGCCCGGGCGAACCTGGAGATGAAGCGGCGCGCTTTGGAGAAGGTGGCCGGCGAGTCGCCGTCGCCAGCGTTGCCATCCTGGCAGCAGAGCAAGTCTCTGCTCGACTGGTTGCGCTCGCTATAGCCGCGCAGAGTAGCTTGTCAGTCGGCGGCCAGGGCATGGATGATCGGGCAACTGCCCGTGGCCGCCCCCGTATCGCATTGGCGCAGCAGCGCCAACAAGGCCTTGCGCATCGCCTTCAGGTCGGCGAGCTTCTCTTCGATGACCTGCAACTTGTGCCCGGCAAGCTCGCGTGTTTCAGCACAGGCGCAGGCCTCGTCCAGCTCCAGCATGCTGGCGACTTCCTCCAGCGTGAAGCCCAGCACCTGCGCGCGCTTGATGAACCGTACACGCTTGATCGCCGCCGGGCCATAGCGGCGATGTCCGCTCGCCGGTTTGTCCGGTTCAGCCATCAAGCCGCGGCGCTGGTAGTACCGGATCGTCTCGACGTTCACGCCGGCCTCGTCGGCCAATCGCCCTATCGTCAGCTCGCTTGTCATCTGGACCCCTTGACTCCGTACCATGGTACGGACTCTAGACTTTCCGACATCAAACAAGTTCACCCGGTGTATGGCCACGTTCAAAGCAAGAGGTTCACTGCTCGCCGGCGCGTTGGCCGCCGTCGGCGCGTCGGTGTGCTGCGTCGGTCCGCTCGTGCTTTTGACGCTGGGCATCGGCGGTGCGTGGATCTCCAACCTGACGGCGCTGGAGCCTTTGAGGCCCTGGTTCATCGCTGCGACGCTGCTGTTCCTGGGTCTGGCGTTCCGGCGTCTGTACCTGCAGCCACAGGTCTGCGAGCTCGGCGCGGCGTGTGCCGAGCCGATCGTCCTCAAGCGGCAGCGGCTGATCTTCTGGCTGGTGACGCTGGGGCTGCTCGCGTTGTTGTCGGTGCCCTGGTTGGCGCCATTCTTTCTGTGAAGGACCTACCCATGCGCCATTTGATTGCCGCAGCACTCGTCATGCTGATGCCCTTGGCTTCGCTGGCTGCGCCGCCGCAGACCGCCGTGCTCGACGTGCAGAACATGACCTGCGGGCTGTGCCCGGTCACGGTGAAGAAGTCACTCGAGAAGGTGGCCGGTGTGAGCCAGGCTCAGATCGACTTCGCGAAGAAGACGGCCACCGTCACGTTTGACGCCGACAAGACCAACGCAACGGCACTGGCGAAGGCCACGACGGATGCTGGCTTCCCCTCGACGGTGAGGAAGTGATCATGGCTGACCCGGAACTGGAATCGGTGCTGACATGCCCGGCGTGCGGCCACGCCAAGCGTGAGGTGATGCCGACCGACGCGTGCCAGTTCTTCTACGAGTGCGAGCACTGCAAGACCGTGCTGCGGCCGACGGCCGGCGACTGTTGCGTGTTCTGTTCCTACGGCTCGGTCAAGTGTCCGCCCGTGCAGATGCAGCGCGGGTGCTCGAGCTGTAGCGCCTGAAGGCCACGACCCGCGCGGCAGTACTTCACCCGCGCCGGCGGGGCTGCGCGCACGACATCAGCCGGCCGGCGTCTGGGTAGGCCGGCTGAATGCGCTTGGATGGCTCCTACACCCGAACCGTCCCGCGTAGATCAGCGGAGTTATGTTGAGTCAGACGCGACCTCTCGCATGTCGGGCGTGAGCGCAGCGGGCTTTCTGCGCATAACCGCGGACTGGCCTAAATAGGCGCCGGCCGAGCGCAGGCGGGCATGGCCCGCGATGCGGGCCACACGCAGCCGCGCCTGGCGGTCGAGCTCCTGATCGACAGGCCCACCGCCACGCACCGGCGCGGGCGTGCCTGTCGTGTCCTGGTACTGGCCTTGAAGGTGGTCGTGCCGCGCCCCGTGCCCGGTGGTGCCGCTCTCGCGCTTTGTGAGGCCGAACTTGCGCAGCGCATAGTCCAGCCGACGGAGGTTGGACTTCAGGTCCCGATCCGGCGCCCCCATGTGTGCGTCATGGCCGCTGACCACGCTGCGGGCATGCGCGATGGCCGACTGCTGCTCCTCGGTGGCCAGCGGCAGCCAGCGCGCACGGCCTCCCTTGCCCTTCGTCCACAGATACCGATCCGCCTCCCGTTGCTCGTCGGGCAGGCCTGTCTCCTCGAACGGATGCACGTGGGCGTAGGGGCGGCACATCACCGACTCCTTGCGCCGCAGGCCGACCTTCACCATCAGGCGCATCGACGCGCCGATGCGGGCATCGTAGGCAGAGACCTGGGCCAGCAAGGCCTCCACGTCGATGCCGTTGCCGCTCCAGCTCTTGTCGCGCTGGGCGTTCTCGTGGCGCTCGTATTCGTCAGGCGTCAGGCCGTAGTGCTCGGGCCTGCGGATGAAGCCCGGCTTGTTGAGCCACATCGCCAGGCCGCGCAGGAAGCTCAGGTAGGTCTGGATCGTCCCCGGCGAAAGCTTCCGGCGCTGCCAGACCTTCACCATCGCCTGGACATGCCGCTGTCCCAGGTTGCGGGGATCGGGTGCCAGCTTGAAGCCGGCGTCGGTGTGCAGCTCGCGGAAGAAGCGTCGCAGGAAGTGGGCGCGCTCGTAGCGCGTCTTGTGCGACACGGTCTTCTCCAGCGCGGTGTGCAGCGGGTTGAACAGCTCGATCAGCACGTCCACCACCCGGTTCACGGGCGTCCTGCCCGGCGGGTACATGGCCAGCACCTGCTGGGGCGACTTGCCGGCCCAGTTCTGGCGGCGTGGCGAGTCCTGGCCATGCAGTCGGCCTGGGCTGGCCGAGGTCATCGAGGAGTTCCTGGAAGGGCGGGTGGATGAGGAGGGCAGGGTGGAGCCTTCGCGCGGGTCGTTGCGGCGGTCGTTGAGGGAGAGCGGTGGCTGCCGGCGGCGGCGCGAGGGTTCTGCACGGCGGATACGGGACATGGTGGGCTTTCTGCAAGGTGGCGGACTGCCCGAACAGCACGCCGGTGGATGAATGGTCCGGGGGACCGGAATCGGAGGAATCCATCTGGACATCCCCGGGGCGGATTCCTGGCAAGCCCACGGCGATGGAGATCGTGTGCAACGTCGGTGCGGCGGTCGATCTCTGCAGCGCCACACCCACCCATGGCTTTGCTGTCCGGGCTCCTCATGGTCTTCGGCGAGGGGCCTGGTCAGCTCGGTCAGACTTAAAAATGGAACACGTTGATCCAGGCCGTCTGCGCATTTCTGCGACGCGACGACAAGGGTGATGTCCACCCCGCTCGGGGCTGGGTGCGACATCGACGCCAGGGTCGAGCCCTGGGTCATTCGGTGGATCAGGCCTGGTGTGCAGCGCCGGCCGCTCGCATGGGTCCACCCCTGACCGAGAGTCCAGGGCGGTGTCGAGTTGATGAGCGAGGGTCGTGCGGGGAGCCTCATGGAGGCCATCACGCCGCGCGATGCGCGTCATGCGCGCGTGCTCAAAGGCTGGCGGGAACGGTGCGCGGCATCAAGTGCCGCCACGGGGTTCTGCTGCGCCGGTGCGCCTCTGGAGCGCCCAGCCGTCATCGCGGGGATGCGGCAGGCAAGGACCGGGCAGGTCACTGCGGTGGTGGATGACTCGGCACGCTCGCGGCGTCGATCCTTCTGGAGGTCGAGGCCGGTCGCGCCACCCGTTCGGGACGGGAACTTCGGTTGAAGGCACGAGGCAGGTAACGACTGCGACGCCTGCGATGCTCGTCTTCTTCGAGAGGACGGAGCGGGCCAGGAGCCCTCGGGAGCCCACAGTGGAAACTGCGACGCCATCCACGGTCAAGGCCGCATGCGCAGCGCCCGCCGCAAGACCCCTGATCGGGCGGCCCTTGGGGCAGGCAGTTGACGGCGCGAGATTCGGCGGCAGGGCCCATCTAGCGTGGCAATGGCCCGGATCGCCAGCAACGGCGCGGGGTTGACAGGCAAGGCTGCCGCCTCAGGTACCCCGACTGGGCCGGCACCGGCCTCGCTTGGCGGTGTGAGGCGCCGGCGTGCGCGCCGATGGACGGGGTTGACGAGTGACTTTGCAGTGTGACCGTGGTGACACCACGCGGCCTCCTCGTCCGTTCGGTGTCATCCGAGGGGCAGTGCAGTGCTTCTGCAGTGCCAGCGCAGTGACACCGGGACGGATCCGATGTCGAAATCGCGCCTGCAGAGGCAGGTATCCGCGTGGAGGAACAGGGTCGGTCTGTCGATCCTGAGCACTCTCTCGTTCACTCGGAGAACACCATGAACCTGATCGTGAGGGCGGTGGATGTCGGTTCCGGCAACACCAAGTTCGTCACCGGCACGGCAGACAGCGAGATCCGCTGCGCGAGCTTCCCGTCGCTGGCCTACCCGTCCAGCAACGGACAACCACTCTGGCCCGGCGGCGATGGGGCCAAGACGATGTTCATCCCGGTCGGGTCGCTCTTCTATGAAGTCGGTCCCGAGGTCAGGCTCGCGGCCGACACCTTCCGGGCGACGCAGCTGCACGACGACTACATCGAGTCGCCGGAGTACATGGCGCTGCTGCGCGGTGCGCTGCGCTCGATGCGGCAGAGCCAGATCGACCTGCTGGTCGTCGGGCTTCCGGTGGCGCTGTTCGCGGTGAAGAAGACAGCCCTGGAGCGGGTCATGACGGGCGAGCACGATGTCGGCGGCGGCAGGAAGGTCAGTGTGGTGCGCACGCTGGCCGTTGCCCAGCCTCAGGGCGCGCTGGCCTTCTACGCGCACGCCCACGGCAAGCTGGGCGAGATCGCCAAGGAGCGCAGCCTAATCATCGATCCGGGTGCGAGAACCTTCGACTGGCTCGTCGCCCAGGGCATGCGACTGGTGCAGAAGCAGAGCCACTCCGTGAATCGGGGTGTCGCCGACGTGCTGAAGCTGCTCGCCGCCGAGATCACCAAGGACATCGGCACGCCCTTCCGCGATCTGGACGCCATCGACATGGCGCTGCGGACCGGGAAGGCCCCGGTCATCTTCCAGAAGCCCTACGACCTCAAGCGGCTGCTGCCGCTGGCCGAGAGCGTGACGGAGCAGGCCGTGTCGAGCATGAAGGAGTGGATCGAGTCGCCGCACAGCCTGCAGAACATCATCCTCGTGGGCGGAGGCGCCTTCCTGTTCCGGAAGGCCGTGAAGTCGGCGTTTCCGCGCCACCGGATCCTCGAGATCAAGGAGCCTGTGTTCGCCAACGTGAGGGGGTTCCAGTTGGCCGGGATGACCTACGCGCGAACCGTGCTGGCGGCCGATCGCGACAGGTCGACCGCGGCCGAGCGCGCCGCAGGAGATGCCGCATGACCGGCCCCACCAAGACCTCGGAGCCGCCACGCATCCGGCTCGTGTTCCAGCTCGAGAGGGCGGAACTGCCTCGTCTCTATGACGAACTCGCACGGTTCCACAAGGGCGTGAAGCGCGTCGGCAGGCTGCGCACGCTGGCCTATGAGGGACTGCTGGTCCAGCAGGGCATCCTGAAGCTCCCTGGGCAGGCATCGAGCGATGTGTCCGGGTCGATCGGTTTCGACGGCGACGGGGCGGAAGTCACGAACGGACTCTTCGAGCCCGCGATCGACGGCCGGGATGGACCATGAGGAGTCGTGCGAGGTGCCGCCAGGGTAGGTCGGTAGGGGCCTCCGAGCTGGCGCAGATGGGCCGGTGCGAACGCCTGGTGGTTCTCGAATCCCTGCACGGCCCGCGTCGAAGCACTCCACAGGAAGAGGCGCGCCGGAAGGGCATTGCTGCCCATCTGCGCTTCGAACTGCAGGGTCGGCGCGCCACAGCGCCAGGCGAGGGGTCGACTCGGCGACCGGGCGAGAGGTGCTTCATCGCCACGATGGTCTTCGGAGACGCATGGCAGACCCATGCGCTGCGTGACTTCAGGGACACGGTCCTGAGGCCACGGCCGTGGGGGCGACGCCTGGTGGCAGCCTACTATGCCGCCGGTCCGCGACTTTGCAGAGTGCTCCAGCGCTGCCCGCCGTTGCTGTGGATGACCAGGGGCACCCTGGGTTTCGTGGCGCATGGCTGGCGGCGATGGTCGGCGAGGCGTCGACCATGAGGTTCGAGCTGATGTGGCCGTGGGTGCTGCTCCTGGCTGTTGCCTTGGCGGTCACGTGGCACCTGGTCCGGCGGCACCGCGCACGCGTCGCGGAGCGGCGGGACCGACCGGCCGGGCTGCGGGACGCCGAACTGATCTGCGTGGAGTCGCAGTTCAGGTCGAAGAGCCGCTGGCCCATCGTGGCCCGGGTGGACAGGGCCTATCGGCTGCCGGGCGGTCTGGTCGTGCTGGTTGAACTGAAGACGCGGTCGACTGCGGCGGTGAGGGCGCCGGATGTCATCCAGCTCTCGGCGCAGCGGTTGGCCGTGGAGGATGAACTGCGTGTCCAGGTGTCTGACGAGGCGTTCGTGATCTTTCCTGGTCGGCACTCAGCGCCGCCGACCTCACGAGCGGTCCGCTTGATGTCGCGGGAGCAAATCGAAGCCGTTGCAGCGATGCACCGTCGACTGATCGATGGACTCGATCGCCCGCAGTGGCCCGACAGCGAGCATGTTTGTCACGGCTGTGGGCAGCGAGCGGCCTGCGGCGCCGCTGGCGACGGCCTCGCGGGTGCGGTCCGGAGGCGCTAGAATGTCCAAAATATTCGACAATTCTTCGGACCAAGCTGTGGACCTCTCCAACCTGGGCACCATCATCCGCGAGCGGCGCGAGGCGCTGGGACTGACGCAGTCCCGGCTTGCGCAGCTGAGCGGGCTTTCGCGGCAGACGCTGGTCGGCCTGGAGGCGGGCGCTCTGAGCGATCTGGGATTCAACCGGGTCGCGCAGGTGCTGGCCGTGCTGGGGCTGGACCTCGATCCGCCCAGCCAGGCCGCGCGCGCTCGGAAGCGGGGCCTGTGGATGGCGGCGAAGAACGCCAGCGTTAGCTACGTCCAGGAGGTGCCGCCCGACACGCTCGGTCACGCGCTGGTCAGCGGCAGCGTACCGAAGGGCTACTCGGCCCACCTGACGCACCTGCTTGACGAGGCGCCGGTGCCCCTGGTGGTGATGGCCGTGGAGGAAGCCGCCGCGAACGAGGGCGTGGCCCCCAAGGCTGTGTGGCGCAACGTTGCGAAGCTCGCCAGGTCACTGGCCGTGCACCGGCAGGGCCTGTGGGCGTGATGACGGCGTGATGAAGTCGCTGCCGTCCGGCCCCTGGGAAGTTCTGTTCGAGCGAGCGCTGCGGCTGGTCGACGATATCCAGCGCCATGGGGGACTTGCGGACCCGTTCTGGACCTTCGGAGGCGGAACCGTCCTGATGTTCAGGTACGGACACCGCCTCAGCAAGGACATCGACATCTTCGTGCCGGACCCGCAGTACCTCGGCTACGTGACGCCCCGACTCAGCGACACGGCGGCATCCCTGACCGAGGAGTACACGGAGATGCCGGGCTCGTTCGTCAAGCTGCAGTTCGAGGAAGGCGAGATCGACTTCGTGGCCGCACCGAACCTCACCGACGCGGCCTGGGAGCGGTGGGAGATCCAGGGGCGGCCGGTGCGCGTCGAGACGGCTGCGGAGGTGATCGCCAAGAAGATGTACCACCGCGGGGACCGTGCGACGGCGCGTGATCTTTTCGACCTCGCCATGGTGGTCGAGCGGGAGCCGGACGCGCTGGCGGCAGCCGCGCCTTTCCTCATGCGGCACCGGGACAGGTTCCTGGAGCAGATCAGGCAACCCGGGGCCGGGTTTGTGGCGACCTTCGAGGCGATCGCTGCGACTGGGTATCGGCCGAGCCTGGAGCACTGCGTCGAGGTTGCCACCGCCCACCTGTCCGCGTTAAAGGACCGATGAGCCTCGCGACGTTGCAGGCCACGAGCGGGACCGCCAGAATGTCGTTGCTGACGGTCTCAAGACGTCCCATGCGGACAAGGGGAACAGACGGGGGAACAAGTCAGTTTTCCTCGGCACTTTTCCCAATGAGATCAACAGCTTAGGTCGCCGTTTTGGATCCCATCAGCCACCCCACCCCAGCGTTCCATCCGGTCCCACGCCGGACCCAACCTTCCGCCAGACCAACGACTCAGCCAGTCGCTTGAGTCAGGAAGGCTCCGTTGGTCTGCACCTGGAGGTCTCGCCCTCTGGGTCCACGCGCCGGTTCTGGAATGACCGGGCGATGGTCCGGACAAGTGTCTTGCCCTCGGTGGCCATTCAGACCTGGGTCTGAAGCAAGCCAGGCTCGCGCGTGATGGCGCCCTGGGCGGCAACACCGGGTTCGACCCCGCCAAGCAGGTCGAGGGACGCGAACGCAAACTCGCGGTCGGCACGTTGGCAATGCTCCTGGCCGTGACCATCACTGCATCCAGCGTGCAGGACCGCGAGACGACTGGGCCCGTCGGCAGCAGCCATTCCACGAACTCGGGGTCCTGCCTCCCCGGGCCCGCCAGGATGAGCTCGGCAGGCCAGTCATCAGCCAAGTTCAGCTTCTTCAGCGCCGGCCCGGATGGAGCCCGCGTCGTCGACCGTGCGCTGGTGGCCGAGCAGGTCAGGAAAGACTTCGCCCTCGACAGCGGCCTTTCGTGTCGATGTGCCACCGCAGGGGGCCTCGTTCTAAATTGGAGAGAGCGAGAGTGGAAGTTCCCGGCGCGGAACTTCAGTCCTCGCGCACTGACGATTGGCTGGATCGTGGCTGCACGCCGCCGACGCCGCGCGGGACGATGGTGAACCCGCGATCCTGACTGCAGGAGAGCCCATGCCAAAGATCAACACCGGACAGCCGGCAGATGCCAACCGGTTCTCGCCCTCGGCACGATCGGACACCACCGGACAGCCCCCAGGCGTGGAGCGAACTGCGGGTCGTCTACAGGCCCGCGTGGGCTCCAGCGAGGCCCTGCCTGCCTGGATGCGGCGGTCGTCCCAGAGTTCTCGCGAAGCGTGTGCAACTGGAGCCTCGGCAACTCCTCCGGGGCCACTGGCGGAGTCCTCAACGCTGGAACAGCAGGCCGCAAGAACCATTCAGGATGCGGTGAGAGGGCTCATCAGGCGTCGGGACCAAACGACCACACCCGGGCACGCTCACGGTGAACAGATCAAGGCGCTGATGCTCAATCCCGCCATGGGTGAAGCACCCTCGTTCTTTGCCAGTTCCAAGATTGTAGGGAGTCAACCATTTCGTGAGGGCAGTGTCGGTGACTTCGACAAGGAAAGAGTGTTGACGCGGGATGCCTACAGACGGGTATTGGAAACCAATGTGGCGTCAGTGATGCTGGGGCATGAACACTACATCACCACGCAGACCGAGAAGATGCAGAAAGCTGAGCGGGCGATCGAGCAGTGGGTGAGGAAAGCCTTGGACGACGTGGATGCCGCCATTGGCGGGTCGCCTTATGGCTCCCCTGATTGGGAAGAGCGCAGCGACAACACGCATGCGATGCTGAAGAGTTTGTACGACCAGTCGCCAGAACTGAAGGTCTATTTCGACAACGATCAAAGTGCGCAGTTTGCAAACGGTCTGGCACAAGCACAGCAAGAGAACAGCAGCGAGTTGGCGGTTTCAGCGCTGCGAGTGGCCGGCTTGCTTCAGGCAGTTGCCTGGCTCGCGCCGACGCAGGACGATCTCCTCCATCCTCAACAGAACGAGGTCGTGCGCGACGTGAGGGGGGCGTATGACGGTGACCACCCGTTCTTCGAAGGGCGGGGGCGCCAGTCGGTCAAGGACGAGACCGCTCGAAGCCAAACAGGTTTCAAAGGCATTATCACCAGCGAGCGGGCGCCACTCCTTGACATCCACCGTCTTTCGCAACCGGCAACGCGGGCGCAAACGACGAATGTGCCCAGCCATGATGTGCCGCAAAAGCCTGGCGCGAATGAAGACACCTTGCCGGCATGGTTGACGGAACCCACGGCGCGCAAGATGCCCTTCGTGAACTCGATATCGGGGCTCGGGATGCTTTCTGCAATAGCCGACAGTTTGGAGTTGTTGCCAACAGCCAGAGAAGACAAGCAGGATTTCTTTGATCTGGTGGCGGCCGCACAACTCTACTTTGTTGGCGGACATACCTTTCATGAGTTCTTGTCAGGCTCCGAAGTCGGGCAGGGCATCCTCAGGGCTGCAAGCGCAGAGGCTGGGGTGGTTCAAGAACCCGATGGCATCAACTTCAAGGATTGTCTGGAACGCATTCCTTCCGACGTCTACGAGAGGGCTGCGCAGTTGATGAACGAAGCCGCGACGCAGGCAAGGGAAACATAGAGCGCATGCTTCAGGTGCGGTCGCGTCCGTACACCGCCAACAGGACGGCGAACGAACTCAGCACCGACGCGCACAGCCGGTTCAGCCGGCGCAGCGCCACTTCCCTGAGGTGACGCGCGATCTGCACGCCGCCGGCCGCATAGCAGGCCATCACCACCACATCCAGCGCGGCTGTCACCAAGGCCAGCAAGACGTATTGCGGCCACTGCGGTTGCGTGGTGTCGATGAACTGCGGCAGGAAGGCCGAGAAGAACAGCAGGCCCTTCGGGTTGGACAACGCCACCAGCAAGCTGCGCCTGAACGCGCGTTGCAGTGCCGAGCGGGCTTGTGCATCCCCTTCGAAGGCCACGACCCGCAGAGTCTCCGGTTGGCTGCGCCACAGCACGACGGACAGCCAGCACAAGTAGGCCACCCCCAGCCACTTGACGGTCTGGAACAGCACTTCGGAGGCTGCCAGCGCAGCACCCAGGCCCAGCGCGACGGCCCCGATCAGCAGCAGATCCGACAGCGCCGCCCCGGCGATGCCAGCGGCCACGATCCGCGTGCGCCCCGTGGTGCCGTTGCTCAGCGCCAGCAGCATGGTCGGGCCAGGCAGTACCGTGACGGAGAAGCAGGCCGCGGCGTACAGGAGCAGGGTGGTGGCGGACAAGGTGTTGCGGGTCTCGCTGCAGGGAATACGAGTCTTCCACATCTTCACACCATCGTCATCTGCTTCGTCAACGATCGGTGATCTAGAAATGCACTCGGTTACCAAGTTAGGGCAACGTGTACATAACAATCTAGATGAGCGTCACATTGAGCGCAAGAGCATGCATCCAGCGTACAGGCGAAAGGGCCCCGAGTGAACATCGAATCCGAGTCGAGGCCCTTGGCAACGGAGGACGTCGACCTCTTCAAGGCGTACCAGAGCGCAGTTGCAGCACACGGACCGCAGCATGCCTTTCTGCTCGAGTCGCTGCAGGGTCCGGAGCAGGATTGCCGGCAGTCCGTGCTCGGTCTTCACTGTCTGGCTGAGATCGTCTTCTCCCACGGCGAACTGCGCTTCCAAGGCAACCAGGCAGTCTGCGACCCGTTGCAGGCCTTGGCAGCACGGGCCCTGGGACAGGTCCCGGCGCTGGTGCTGCGGCTGGGCTCGGCCCAGGACCACTGGGTTGCCCTGCGCGCCCTGCTGTGGGCCTTCGGACCTGAGCCGGACGCTGCGCGCTTCGGCTACTTCACCTCGATCTGCTACGACACGGGGCGACTGATCGAGTCGATACCCGCGCGCCTGGTCTCCGACGAGCGCCCGCTCATCACGCTGGGGCTGTTCCAGGCCCATGTGGTGGTGCCGCGCTCTGGGCCGGCCAGCGTCTCGATCCGGCAGTTTCCCGGCGTACCGCGCCTGCAGTTCGACAGCGTGGTGGCCCTGCTGGCGGAGCCTGCAGCTGGCGTGGACGCGCCGCCATGTGGTGCGCCCCACGTGCACTTCACGATGGGACGCCAGGATTACCTCGAGGCCGCCACGCAGGCGCTGGAGCACATCCGCGCCGGAGACATCTACCAGGTGCAACTGGGTCATGAGATCCAGGTGCGCAGTTCCATCGCGCCCGCCGCCCTGTACGCGCGCTTGCGTCTGGAGAACCCATCGCCCTACATGTTCCTGTGCCACGTGGGGGGCGTCGACATGATCGGTGCCAGCCCCGAGAGCTATGTGCAACTGGCCGACGCGTGCATCGCCATGCGCCCCATCGCGGGCACGGTGGCCAAGGGCAACGGCCCCGAGCGGCAAGCACAGCGCGACAGGCTGGTGGCGTCGGCCAAGGAGAACGCCGAGCACGTGATGCTCGTGGACCTGTGCCGCAACGACATCGGCCGCGTCTGCAGCGACGGCAGCCTGCAGGTGCCCGAACTGATGGGTGTCGGCGAGTTTCCCAACCTCTTCCACCTGATCTCCACGGTCACCGGCCGCCTGCGGCCAGGCAAGGACGTGGTGGACCTGATCCGCGCCACGTTCCCGGCCGGCACGATGGTGGGCGCCCCCAAGGTGCGGGCGATGGAGATCATCGAGGCGCTCGAACTGTCGCGTCGCGGCGGCTACGCCGGCGGCATCGGGCTGCTCGGCTTCGGCAACTTCGCCAACCTGGCGCTGTGCATCCGCATGGCCACGCGAGACGACGACACCTACCGCCTGCGCGCCAGCGCCGGCATCGTGGTGGACTCCAATCCGATGAGCGAGTGGAACGAGACGCTGGTCAAGATGAGCAGGATCTACAAGGCCCTGACGGGCGAGGAGCTGGTGGCATGAAGGCCCTGTTGATCGACGCCTACGACAGCTTCGTGTTCATCATCGAGCAGTACCTGCGCTCGCTGGCGCTGGAGACGCTGGTGCTGCGCTGCGACGATCCGAGCCTGGATCTGGCCATCGACTCCGCAAGGCCCGACTTCATCGTGCTCGGTCCGGGCCCCGGCCGGCCGGAAGAGGCTGGCTACCCGCAGCTGATCCAGCGCTGCAAGGGCCGCCTTCCCCTGCTGGGCGTGTGCCTGGGCCACCAGGCCATCGGCATGGCCTTCGGCGGCACCGTGGTGCGTGCCGCGAACTGCATGCACGGCAAGACCAGCCTGATCCTGCACGATGGCCACGGCGTGTTCACGCACACGGGCGGCCGGGCGCTGTGGGCCACGCGCTACCACTCGCTGATCGTGGACCCGGCAGGGCTGGGCAGCGACATCGCCGTCACGGCGCGCTCCTGCGAGGACGGCTATGTGATGGGCTTGCGACACCGGCAGCTGCCGATCGAGGGTGTGCAGTTCCACCCCGAGAGCGTCAGCACCGAAGGCGGACTGCAGATCTTCCACAGCTTCATCAGCAGCCATGTGCAAGGACGCCCCCACGCGACACCGTGCGCTGGCGCGCAAGACCTGGTCACCACACCATGAACGAGCAAGCCACCGCCTACGATCCCGTGGTCCGGGACTTCGGCGCTGCCCCCTGGGAGACCTGGAGCAAGCCTGGTGCCGATGGTCGTGTGAAGCTGCTCAAGAGCAATGGCAAGCGTCTGCGCCTGCTGGAGCTGCCTCCGGGCTTCGACGAACAACACTGGTGCCTCGTGGGACACCAGGGCTATGTGTTCGAGGGCCACTTCACGATCATCTTCGACGATGCGCAGTTCGCCTGCGGGCCGGGCATGGCGTTCTCCATCCCCGATGGCGTGCGCCACCGCTCGCGCGGTGCGGCCGATGCCAGGACGCTGGTGTTCGTCGTGGACGACATGGTGGCCTGACACGGCATGGACGCCCTCAGCACGACCGCCCTGGCGGCGGATCCCTACCTGCAAGGCGGCTTGCGGGGCCTGCTGGCCGCGATGGCAGCCGCCGGGCACCCCTGCGAGCGCGTGGACACCACGCTGCATCCGCACCTGCAGATTGCCCAGCACTACCTGGCCCACCATGCCAGCGTCCCGGCCTGCAACCGTTCGGGCGAGGAGCCCTGCGTGCTCTACCAAGGCGATGGCAGCCCGATGCCAGTGCTGATGGGCCTGTACGGCTCGCGGGCGCGCAACGGCTGGCTGCTGCACGGCGACGCCGCTGCCGCAGCGCCGCGGCTGGCACGCCGCCTCAGCGCGCGCCTGCCGCCTGTGCGGGTGCAGGACGCTCCCTGTCACCAGCGACACCGCCCCGAAGGACTGGCGGCGCTGCCCGTGCTGCAAACCACGCCCAGCGACGCCGGCCCGTACCTCACTTCGGGCCTGGTGTGCGCGCTGGACCCCGACACCGGGCAGCCCAATGTGTCCATCCACCGTCTGCGGGTGCTCGATGCGCAGCGGCTGACGATCTGGATGCTGCCCGGTCGCGACCTGGACCGCATCACCCAGCGTTCGCTGGCCCTGGGGAAGCCGCTGTCCATCTCCATCAACATCGGCGTGCCGCCGGCCGTCTACCTGACCAGCGCCCTGTCTGCGCCCTTCATCGGGGCAGGCGACAGCGAACTGGCGCTGGCCGGTGCGGTGCAGGGCTGGCCGGTGGCCCTGGCGGCATGCAGGACCAACGCTGGCGTTTGCCTGGCGGCGAGCGAGATCGTCATCGAGGCCCAGATCACGGCCGAGACGGCGGACGAGTTCTCCGACCCCGTGCTGCGCTGGGCGATGCCCGAGTTCCTGGGCTACATGGGCCAGGGGCGCCCGTCGCTGCCGGTGGTGCAGCTCACGGGCCTGTGGCACCGGGAAGGCGCCATCTACCAGGCCTTCCTGGGGCCGGGCAAGGAGCAGTCCGAACTCCTGGCCCTGCCCACCGAGGCCGGCATGATCGCCGCTCTGCAAGCCGCCTTTGCCGACGAACTGGAGGTGCTGGACGCCCACTATCCGGCGGCCGGTGGCGGCCAACTGCTGCTGGTGCTGCAAGTGCGAAGACGCCACCACCGGCCCGGGCTGCCGCAGCGCCTGCTGGGTGCGGTGCTGGAGCGGCACCGCTTGTGCAAGGCGGTGTGGCTGGTGGACGACGACGTCGACATCCACTCGCCCGAGGACCTGCTGTGGGCCTGCGCCACGCGCCTGCAGCCCAGTGCGGACCTGCATCTGCGCACGGGTGAACCGGGCTTCCCGCTGGACCCGTCGCAGGCGCCCGGCTACCTCGCGGCCGACCGGGCGCTCACCGACAAGTACCTGCTGGACTGCACCGTCCCGCCCGACAGCAGCCAGCGCTTCGCGCGCTGGACCACGTTCGTCAGCACACCATGAGCACTGCCACGCACGCACTTCATTTCGAGATCCTGTGCGGGTCCGAACGCGCCCAGGGCAACACCGAGCTCGTCGCCGAGCACATGCAGTCGCTGTTCCGGGGCCTGGGCGCCAGCGCCGGGTTGATCCGCCTGCGCGAACACCGCATCGATCCTTGCGGTCGCTGCGGTGAGTGCAATCTGCGCACCGTTCCTTGCGCCCAGGACGACGACATGCCCGCCATCGTGCGCCGCCTGCAGGCCGCCAGCGGTCTCGTGTACGCCGTGCCCGTGCATGGCTACGGCATGGCGCACCCGATGCAGATCTTCATCGAACGGGCCGGCGTCGGCTACCTGCGCTTCGAACGACCGCTGGCCAACAAGGTGGCCGGCGCCGTGGTCACGGGCCGCCGCTACGCCCACGAGCCCGTGTTCAACCAGCTCGTCAACAACATCCTGCTCAACCGCATGATCCTGGTCGGCAGCGGCTACCCCGCCACCGTGCGCGGGGGCAGCCCCGGTGCCGCGCTGCAGGACAGTGAAGGCCTGGAAGCCGTGCGCAGCCTGGCCAGCCGCATGGTCGGCATGGCGCGGTTGCTGCAGTCGATCCCGGCGGAGGACGTGACCGCCTTTCTCTCACCCGACACCACCAACGAACGCATCACGCGGCGCATCGCCGTCTCCCCAACATGAACACACCCACCGAGCTCATCACCATCCGCCAGCAGATCGACCACATCGACGACCAGATGGTGCCCCTGCTGGTGCAGCGCATCGGCCTGGCGCTGCAGGCTTCGCAATTCAAGCGCACCGAAGAAGAGGTGCGCGGCTGCGATCGCGTGCAGCAGGTGCTGGACAAGGCTGCTGCACGTGCCGTGCGTGCCGGCGGCCATGCCGACACGGTGGTGGCGGTGTACCGGCACCTGGTGCACGAACTGACCGAACTGCAACTGCGCCTGAAGGGCCTGCAAGCCTGATGTTGACCCACTTCTCCTACGCCGCGGACCTGTGCGAGCGGGTGCCGTCCCTGCACAGCCTGGTGGTCTTCGTGCAAGGGGTGGACGACCTCGCCGATGTCGGCAGCACACTGGACACGCACGTCGAGGCTGCGCGCGAGCGCCTGGCAGCCGTCGGCACCGAAAGCGCTTTGCCGGCAGTGCAGGCGTGGCGCCTGGCCTATCGCGCGACCGGCACGGACCCGACCAAGTTCCGCATGGCCGCCGAGTCCATCCTGCGCCGGTTGCGCACCAGCGGCGACTTCACGCGCGGGTTGCACCCGCTGGTGCTTCTGTGCAACGCGCTGTCCGCCCGCTACGGCGTGCCCGTCGCGGCGCTGGACAGCGAACGCATCAGCGGTGCCCTGCAGGTGCGCACCACCTCTGACGCCGTGCGCTACGAAGCCTTCGACGGCACGGTCAGCACGCTGGCTGCCGGGGAGGTGAGCTTCGTGGACGATGCCGGCAACGCGCACGCGCGCAAGTGGTCGCACAAGCAGAGCGCGCTGTCGGCCGTCTCACCGGCCACGCGCACGGCCTTCGTCGTCGCCGAGGCCCTGCACGCCGAGGCGGCGGTCGAACTCGACCAACTGCAGCGGCTTCTGGCAGAGGCCCTGGGCCGGCACTGGCCCGCTGCGCAGGTGCATTCCAGCAGGCTCTCTGGCCGCGATCTCGTCACCGGCGTTGGTGTCCCCGGCGCATCGGCCATCGCCTGAATCCCACCACCACTGGAGAACCCCATGCCGAACCAGGCCACGAAGTTCCTGCTCGAAGAAGGCCGCATGCCGGCGCATTGGTACAACATCGCGGCCGATCTGCCGGTGCCCGTGCCGCCCATGCTGCACCCGGGCACGCTCCAGCCCGTCGGCCCCGACGACCTGGCGCCGCTGTTTCCTGCCGAGCTGATCCGCCAGGAGATGTCGACCACGCGCGAGATCCCCATCCCGGAGCCGGTACGTGAGGTGTTCAAGCTCTGGCGGCCCTCGCCGCTGGTGCGCGCGCGGCGCCTGGAGCAGGCGCTGCAAACGCCGGCACGCATCTACTTCAAGTACGAGGGCGTGTCGCCAGCCGGGTCGCACAAGCCCAACACGGCCATTCCGCAAGCCTGGTTCAACCAGCAGGAAGGCGTGCGCAGGCTGGTCACGGAAACAGGCGCGGGGCAGTGGGGCTCGTCGCTGTCCTTTGCCGGCGCGCTGTTCGGGCTGGAGGTCACCGTCTACCAGGTGCGTGTGTCCTATGAACAGAAGCCGTACCGGCGTGCGCTGATGGAAACCTACGGCGCACGCTGCGTGGCGTCGCCGTCGCCCGAGACGGAATACGGCCGCTCGGTGCTGGCGCAGCACCCGGAGCACCCTGGCTCGCTGGGCATTGCCATCTCCGAGGCCGTGGAGGTGGCGGCTTCGCATACGGACACCAAGTACGCGCTGGGCTCGGTGCTCAACCACGTGCTGCTGCACCAGACCATCATCGGCCAGGAAGCGATGCTGCAGATGGAGATGGCCGACGACGACCCGGACGTCATCGTCGGCTGCACCGGCGGCGGCTCCAACTTCGCCGGCATGGCGTTCCCGTACATCGGCCAGCAACTGCGCGGCGGCAGGCGGCGGCGCGTGGTGGCGGTGGAACCCGCGGCCTGCCCGTCGCTGACCCGCGGCAAGTACGCATATGACTTCGGCGACACCGGCAAGATGACGCCGCTGGCCAAGATGCACACCCTGGGCGCCGCCTTCACGCCGCCGGGCTTCCATGCTGGCGGGCTGCGCTACCACGGTATGGCGCCGCTCGTGTCGCATCTGCAGCAGCTGGGTTTGATCGAGGCCACCGCCTTTCAGCAGAACAAGTGCTTCGAGGCCGGTGTGCTGCTGGCACGCACCGAAGGCATCGTGCCCGCACCGGAAGCCAACCACGCGGTGGCCGGCGCCGTGGCCGAAGCCCTGCGCTGCAAGCGGGAAGGTCGCAGCGAGGTCATCCTGTTCAACCTGTGCGGCCATGGCCACTTTGACATGAGCGCCTACAGCAACTACGCAGCCGGCACGTTGGTGGACCAGCACTACGACGAATCGGAGCTGGCGATGGCCCTGTCCGGCCTGCCTTCGGTGCCAGCCACGAATGCCTCGCGGCGCCAGGGCCAGGGCGTCGCACCGTAACGTTGCTGTCGGTCCGAGGGCATCGGGCAGTGCCGTGCCCGCCCGCGGACCGCGTCGTCGCGGCTCGCGGGCGGTGGGCCGTCAGGCCAGGTCGAAGCGGTCCAGGTGCATGGCCTTGGCCCAGGCGGCCACGAAGTCCTGCACGAACTTCGCCTGCGCGTCGGCGCTGCCGTAGACCTCGGCCAGCGCGCGCAGCTGCGAGTTCGATCCGAACACCAGGTCGACGGTGGTGCCGGTCCACTTCAGCGCGCCGGTGTGGCGGTCGCGCCCTTCCAGCAAGCCCTCGGGCGACGACTTCTGCCACACCGTGCCCATGTCGAGCAGGTGGACGAAGAAGTCGTTCGTGAGCGTGCCCGGGCGGGTGGTGAACACACCGTGCTGCACGCCGCCGGCGTTGGCGCCCAGCACGCGCAGGCCGCCGACCAGCACGGTCATCTCCGGCGCCGTCAGCGTGAGCAGCTGCGCCTTGTCGACCAGCAGCTCCGGCGCCACGCCCGTGAAGCCGGGCTTGGCGAAGTTGCGGAAGCCATCGGCCTGCGGTTCGAGCACGGCGAACGACGCCACGTCGGTCTGGTCCTGCGACGCGTCGGTGCGGCCCGGCGTGAAGGGCACGACCACGTCCTGCCCGGCCTGCTTCGCGGCCGCCTCGACGGCCGCCGAGCCCGCCAGCACGATCAGATCGGCCAGCGAGATCTTCCGTCCGCCGGCGGCCGAGGCGTTGAATGCCTTCTGGATGGCTTCCAGCCCTGCCAGCACGCGGCCCAGGTCGGCCGGGTCGTTGGCAGCCCACTCCTTCTGCGGCGCGAGGCGGATGCGCGCGCCGTTGGCGCCGCCGCGCTTGTCGCTGCCGCGGAAGGTGGAGGCCGCGGCCCAGGCGGTGCGCACCAGCTGGCCGATCGACAGGCCCGAGGCCAGCACCTGCTGCTTCAGCGCCGCGACGTCCTGCGCGTCCACCAGCGGGTGGTCCACCGCCGGCACGGGGTCCTGCCAGATCAGCACTTCCTGGGGCACCAGCTTGCCGAGGTAGCGTGCGCGCGGGCCCATGTCGCGGTGCGTCAGCTTGAACCAGGCACGTGCGAAGGCGTCTGCGAACGCGGCCGGGTCGGCGTGGAAGCGGCGCGAGATCTTCTCGTAGGCCGGGTCGAAGCGCAGCGACAGGTCGGCCGTGGTCATCATCGGCGGGTGCTTCTTCGACGGGTCGTGCGCGTCGGGAATCAGGTGCTCGGGCCGGCAGTTCCTGGCCACCCACTGGTGCGCGCCGGCCGGGCTCTTGACCAGCTCCCACTCATAGCCGAACAGCATGTCGAAGTAGCCGTTGTCCCAGGTCGTCGGGTTGGGCTTCCACGCGCCTTCGATGCCGCTGGTGGTGGTGTGCACGCCCTTGCCGCTGCCCAGCTTGTTCCTCCAGCCCAGGCCTTGCTCCTCGATCGAGGCGCCTTCGGGCTCGGGGCCGACCAGCGTCGGGTCGCCGGCGCCGTGCGCCTTGCCGAAGGTGTGGCCGCCGGCCACCAGGGCCACGGTCTCTTCGTCGTTCATGGCCATGCGCGCGAAGGTCTCGCGCACGTCGCGGCCCGAGGCCACCGGGTCGGGGTTGCCGTCCGGACCTTCGGGGTTCACGTAGATCAGGCCCATCTGCACCGCGGCCAGCGGGTTGGCCAGTTCGCGGTTGCCCGAGTAGCGGCTGTTGGCTTCCTGGCTGGAGGCCAGCCACTTCATCTCGGTGCCCCAGTTGATGTCTTCCTCGGGTTCCCAGATGTCGGGCCGGCCGCCGGCGAAGCCGAAGGTCTTGAAGCCCATCGTTTCCAGCGCGACGTTGCCGGCCAGGATCATCAGGTCGGCCCACGAGAGCTTGCGGCCGTACTTTTGCTTGATCGGCCACAGCAGCCGGCGTGCCTTGTCGAGGTTGCCGTTGTCGGGCCAGCTGTTCAGCGGCGCGAAGCGCTGGCTGCCGCGGCCCGCGCCGCCGCGCCCGTCGGCGATGCGGTAGGTGCCGGCGCTGTGCCAGGCCATGCGGATCATCAGGCCGCCGTAGTGGCCCCAGTCGGCAGGCCACCAGTCCTGCGAGTCCGTCATCAGCGCGGTGAGGTCCCGGACCACGGCGTCGAGGTCGAGGCTCTGGAACTCCTTCGCGTAGTCGTAGCCCGCACCCATCGGATCGGACTTCGCGGAATGCTGGTGCAGGATGGACAGGTTCAGCTGCTCGGGCCACCAGTCGCGGTTGCTGCGGCCACCCGCGTTGGCGTTGCTCGGTGCGCGGCCCGCGAACGGGCACTTCGATTCGGTCGTCATGGGTGTCTCCTTCGGCAGGACATTGCCAGGGCGTACCTTACGACGGGCCCCCCGATTGGGGCCATTTGAATGCCCCAATGCGGCCGATAGTGCGGGCCCCAGGCCGCGTGGGGCCGTGGTGCCGCTCAATCCATCGGCGAGGGAACGCGGCCCAGTGCGTCCCGCACCAGCACCGCCAGGGCGTCGGCGGCTTCCGAGGCCGGCGTGGCCGTGCGCACCACCGACAGCACGGTGCGGCGCAGGGCCGGCAGCTCGAACGCCGTGTCGACCTGGCGCGCGTTGCGCGGTGCGCCCAGGTCCATGCGGGCGGTGACGCCGACGCCCGCGGCCACGGCGGCCCACATCGCCGTCACGCTGGCCGTGCTGAAGGCGATCGTCCAGCCGATGCCGGCACGTTCCAGCGCCTGCAGCGCATCGTCGCGGTACAGGCACGGGCCGTCGAGCAGCACCAGCGGCAGCGGCTGGCGGCGTGGCCAGTCGAAGTCGCGCCGTGCGTACCAGTGCGTCGGGCGTTCGACCGACACGCGCGCGCCAGCCGGTGCCCGCCGCGCGATCAGGATCGCCAGGTCGAGTTCTCCGCGCCGCGCCAGCGTGCCGATGGTGCTGTTGCGCTCGATCACCGCGCTCACGCCGACGCCGGGATGGGCCCGACGGAAGCGGCCGAGCGTGGTCGCCAGCTTCGACGACGCGAAGTCCTGCGGCATGCCGAAGCGCACGTCGCCCGACAAGGCCGCGGCGCGCAGGTCGGCCTCGGCCGCCTGCCCGGCGGCCAGCAGCGCCTGCGCATGGCGCAGCAGCACCTGGCCGGCCGCCGACAGCCGCATGCCGCGCGGGCCGCGCGTGAAGAGCTGGCGGCCCAGGCGGCTTTCGAGGGCGGCGATCTGCAGACTCACGGCCGACGGCGTGCGGCTCACCGCCTCGCCGGCAGCGGCCAGCGTGCCCGACTCGGCGAGGGCGACGAAGGCGCGCACGGACGGATGGATCAGGTGGGGCATCGTGCTGAGGCACCAGGTGCTGTGAAGGCCGGCCTTGAGCTTATCTCAACGCTGGCCGTGGATCTTCTTGCTGGTCGCGCCGCGGCGCTGCCCTTAGCGTGCACGGCATGGACCTGCTTCAGTACAGCTTCACCCTCGATCCTGCACACCCGATGCAGGCCGTGCGCGATCGCGTGGCTGCCAAGCGCCACCTGCTCGATGCCCTGCCGGGCCTGCGGTGGAAGGCCTGGATGCTCTCGGAACCCCTGGCCGGGCGCAGCCAGCCCAGGACCTACGCGCCGCTGTACCTGTTCGACGACACGCAGGCCGCACTGGCCTTCCTGCGCGGCGACATCTACCGGGGCGTGACCGACGCCTTCGGCTGGACCTCTCCGCTGCACGGCCCCGCGGTCGGCGGGGCGCCGGTGGCGCTCGGCGCGCCGCTGTCGTGCGCGGTGCACTGCACCCCGCTGCCCGACCATGCCGCACTGCGCGCCACGGCCGAGGCGATGGCTCTGCCCGACGACGCCTTGCTCGTCGCGCGGCAGCTCGACGTCGCGCGCATGCTGCTGCGCAGCTACACCTTCCGGGCCTGCCCCGCGGCCGAGGTGCGCGACCCGCGGGCCGACATCGTCTACGAGGTGGTCGCCGTGTCGCGGCCGGCACCGGCCCGGGCATGGCCATGACCGGGCCCGTGCCGGCCGCGCGGCTCGGTGCCGCGGTCGTCGCGCTGGCAGCGGCGCTCGACCGCGTCACCCGGGCGGTGGGCGGCGCGGTGTGCTGGCTGACCCTGCTGATCCCGCTCGTGTGCTTCGGGTACGCGGTCGCGCGCAAGCTGGCCCGCTGGGGACACAACGGCTTCAGCGAACTGCAGTGGTACCTGTTCGCCACGGTGTACCTGCTGGCCGCCGGCTACACGCTGCTGCGCGACCAGCACGTGCGGGTCGATGTCTTCTGGCGCGGCTTCTCCGCGCCCACGCGCTGCGCCATCGACATCGCCTTCCTGCTGCCGCTGCTGGCGGTCTGCATCGACCTCGCCGGCGCCTACTGGGACTTCTGGCGCGTGTCGGCGGCGCAGCGCGAAGGGCCGGAAGACGTGCTCACCGGCCTGGAGCGCTGGCCCATCAAGCTGGCGCTGTTCGCGGGCTTCACGCTGCTGGCGATGCAGTGTGTCTCCGAACTGCTCAAGCGCTGGGCCGTGCTGCAGGGCTGGCTGGCGGCCGCAGCGGTCTACCCGCCCGAGGGCGCGGGCCTGATGCCCGCGCCGCGCCCGGCACCTCGGAGGCGGCCGTGGACGTCCTGAGCTGGTTCGCGCCCCTGATGCTGTTCAGCATGGCCGGGCTCGTCGTGCTGGGCTTTCCGGTGGGGCTGACGCTGGTCGTGCACGGCGTGCTCTTCACGCTGCTCGGTGCGGCGCTGGGCCAGTTCCCGCTGGCGATGATGCAGGCCCACATGCTGCGGGTGTACGGCCTGCTGTTCAACGAGGTGCTGCTCGCGATCCCGTTCTTCACGCTGATGGGACTGGTGCTCGAACGCAGCGGCATCGCCGAAGACATGATCGTGGCGCTGTCGCGGCTGCTGGGCGCCGTGCGCGGCGGGCTGGCGCTGGCCATCGTGGTCGTCGGCACCGTGCTGGCAGCGACCACGGGCGTGATCCAGGCCAGCATCCTGGCGATGGGGCTGATCGCGCTGCCCGCGCTGCTGCAGGCCGGTTACGACCGGCGGCTGTCGACCGGCGTGATCGCGGCCTCGGGAACGCTGGCGCAGATCATCCCGCCCAGCCTGGTGCTGATCGTCATGGCCGACGCCACCGGGGTGCCGATCTTCCGCATGTACGAACGGGCGCTGGCGCCCGGGCTGCTGCTGGCCCTGGCCTACGTGGGCTACGTGCTGGTGCTCGTGCGGCTGCGCCCGGGCGCCGCGCCGGCGGCCGGCACCGCCCCGGGGCTGGGCGACGCCAGGGCGGCCGCGTGGAGCCTGGCGCCGCCGCTGGCCATCGTCGGCGCCACGGTCGGGTCGGTGCTCTCGGGCTTCGCGACACCGACCGAGAGCGGCGGCTTCGGGGCCACGGCGGCGCTGGCGCTGGCGCTGCTGCGCCGGCGCCTGGACTGGACGGCGATGCGCGCGGTGGTGCAGGCCACCACCTTGCTGAGCTGCGGCGCGCTCTTCGTGCTGGTGGGCGCCACGTTCTTCGCGCTGCCGTTCAATGCCGCGGGCGGCAAGCCGTGGCTGGGTGCGGTGTTCTCGCACCTGCCCGGTGGCGAGATCGGCTTCCTGGTCGCGGCGGTGCTGCTGGTGTTCCTGCTCGCGTTCTTCCTCGACTTCGTGGAGATCGCCTTCCTCGCCCTGCCGCTGCTCATGCCCACCGTGCTGGCCCTCGGCATCGACCCGGCGTGGTTCGCGGTGGTGATGTGCATCGCGCTGCAGACGTCGTTCATGCATCCGCCCTTCGGCGTCGCCCTCTACACGTTGCGCACGGTGGCGCCGCCGTCCTTGCCCAGCGCAGACCTGTACTGGGGCGCCGTGCCGTTCATCGTGCTGCAGCTGCTGGTGGCGCTGCTGGTGATCGCGGTCCCGGGCTTCGCGGTGGAGTTCGGTGACCGGGGCGCGGCGCCGCTGCCGCCGGCAGAGGTCGAGCGCGTGCTCGATGCACTGCGGTAGCGGCCTTCAGCGCGGCCGCACCGCCAGGCTCTGCGTGGCGCGGCCGATCAGGCCGCTTTCGTCGAACAGCGCCGATTCCGCCAGGCCGCAGCCGTTGCCGGCCAGTGCCGTGCGGGCCTGCAGGCAGATCCACGCGCCCACGGGCCGGCGCAGCAGGTGGATCGTGAGGTCGCAGTTGACGAAGCTGTAGCGCGCGAAGTCCAGCGCCGCGCTGATGCCGTTGCCGGAGTCGGCGGCCACCGCGGTGCGCTGGTAGGGGCTGGGTTCCTCGCCCTCGACCAGCGGGTGGCGCAGGCGGAACCACACGCTGCACGGGCCCTGGAAGAAGCGGCCCTCGGCGACGCGGTTCTCCACCAGGTCGCCGTAGCCGGGCAGCCGGCCGGCGAAGGGCATCACCACCGGCGTGCTGTCGGCGGGCGGGCGCGGCGCCATCGGCAGCGGATGGCCGGGCGTGCCTTCGGGCACCGGCACCGTGTCTTCGCGCTGCATCAGCGCCGTGAAGCGCGCCACTTCCTTGCCGCCGGCGACCAGGCGGGCCGAGAAGTGGCCGGCATTGCGCCCCACGTAGTCTTCTTCGACCTGCAGCGTCAGCGGGCCGATCGGCACCGGCCGCAGCAGGTTGCCGGTGAAGCGACCCAGGTGCGTGAGCCCGTGCACTGCGCCGGCCTGCTCGAAGGCACGGCACACCAGGGCCGACGGCGGGCCGGCATGCTGGTGGTCGGGGTGCCAGGGGCCGCGCGTCAATGCGCTGGCCTGGAAGCTGGCGTCTGCGGCGAGTGTGTAGGCAGCGGTCATGCGGCATTCTGCTGCAGGGCCGGACCAGCCGCGACAGCCGCCGCCGCCGCGTCAGCCGGGTGGGCCTGCCATCTGCACCAGGGCCTGCGCCGCGGGCGACAGGCGCTCGGGGTCGCGCATGGCCCACAGCAGGCAGCGCCGCGTGCGCAGGCCCGACAGCGGCGCCATCACCAGGCCGAGCGCGCTGGCGTAGGGTTCGGCGCCCGCGCGCGGCAGCACCGCCAGGCCCAGCCCGTGCGCCACCATGCGCCCCATCGCGTCGAAGCTGCGCACCTGGGCACGGATGCGCAGCGGCCGCTGCAGCCGCTCGGCGCTGGCGGCCAGCTGCCGCGTCAGCGAGGTCGGCCGCGCGAAGGCCACCAGGTCGTGTTCGAGCACCGTCGCCAGAGGCACGGGCGGTCCCCCAGCCGCCGGCACCAGCGCATGGCCGGGCGGCAGCAGCAGCACCAGGTCGTCGACGTTGCAGACCTGCGTGTGCAGGCCCTCGTCCGGCGTGTTCTCGCCGATCACGCCCAGCTCGGCGGCGCCGCGGGCCACGGCGCGCACGACCTCGTCGCTGATCGCGTCCTCGAGGTCCAGCACCACGGCCGGATGCGCCCGTGCGAAGCGCGCCAGCAGCGCCGGCAGGAAGCCGCCGAAGGCCGAGGTGTTGGCCCACAGCCGCAGGTGGCCGGCCGTGCCGGCGCCCAGGCCGTCCATCGCCAGCGCCAGCTGCTCCAGCCGGGCCACCATCTCCACCGCGTGCGGCAGCAGCACCTGGCCGGCGGCGGTGGGCCGCACGCCGCGCTTGCTGCGCGCCAGCAGCGGCGTGCCGACATGCGCTTCCAGCTCGGCGATGCGCTTGCTGGCCGCTGCCAGCGACAGGCCCAGCCGCTCGGCGCCGGCGGTCAGGCTGCCGACGTGCACGGCGGCCACCAGCAGGCGCAGCGTGGTGAGGTCGAAACGCTGGAGGTTGATGGACATGCGCCGCCGATCCTCAACCAACGGTTGAGGATGTGTCAATGCAATGCGAACCCAAGCGTGGCGCGGACCGCGACGATGCCCGCCGCTGCACAACCATTCCACCGGAGACTCCCGATGCGCCGTACCCGCCGTGCCCTGATCGCCGCCGCCGCCCTGCTGGCCACGCAGGCGATGGCCGACACCTACCCGAGCAAGCCCGTCACCCTGGTCGTGCCGAACCCGCCGGGCGGGGTGGTCGACACCTCGGCGCGCCTGCTCGGCGACCCGCTGGCCAAGCTGCTGGGGCAGCCGGTCGTGATCGAGAACAAGGGCGGCGCCAGCGGCAACATCGCCTACCAGCAGGTGGCCGGCGCCCCCAAGGACGGCTACACGCTGCTGATCAGCTACTCGGCCTACCACGTGGGCAACCCGTCGCTGTTCAGCAAGATGCCCTGGGCGCAGAAGGACTTCGTGCCGGTGGCGCTGCTCACCGCCGCCACCAACGTCATCGCGGCCCACCCGAGCGTGCCGTCGAACACGCTGAAGGACTTCGTCGCGTACCTGAAGGCCAACCCGGGCAAGCTGAACTACGCCTCGCAGGGCAACGGCTCGCTGGCACACGTGGGCACCGAACTCTTCCAGGCCAACACCGGCACCGAGATGCTGCACGTGCCGTACAAGGGCTCGGGCCCGGCGATCCAGGACGTGCTGGGCGGGCAGGTGCAGGTGTTCATGACGACGCCGCCCTCGGTGATGCAGCACGTGCAGGCGGGCAAGCTGAAGGCCTACGCCGTCACCGGCAAGACGCGCCACCCCGGCCTGCCCAACGTGCCGACCACGGCCGAAGCGGGCCTGGCCGGTTTCGAGGTCGAGGCCTGGGTGGGCCTGTTCGCGCCGGCCGGCACGCCGCCGGCCGTGGTGCAGCAGCTCACCGAGAAGGTGAAGGCGGCGCTGGCCACCCCCGAAGCCAAGGCGGTGGCCGACCGCACCGGCATCGAGATCCGCTACCTGCCGCCGGCCGCGCTGGGCGCGCTGGTGCAGAAGGAGACCGAGTACTGGGCCGGCGTCATCAAGGCCAAGAACATCCGCGCCGACTGACCCGGCGGCACGCCTGCAGCGAGGGCCGCACGACGATGGACGCACTGCGCGGACTCAAGGTGCTGGAACTGGGACAGCTGATCGCCGGCCCGTTCGCCGGCAAGACGCTGGCCGACTTCGGCGCCGACGTCATCAAGATCGAGCCGGTGGACGGCGGCGACCCGCTGCGCAGCTGGCGGCTGCTGCGCGAGGGCACCTCGGTGTGGTGGGAGGTGCAGAGCCGCAACAAGCGCAGCGTGGCGCTGGACCTGCGCAGCCCCGACGGGCAGGCCGCGGTGCGCGCGCTGGCGGCCGAGGCCGACGTGCTGATCGAGAACTTCAAGCCCGGCACGCTCGAAGGCTGGGGGCTGGGCTGGGACGCGCTGCACGCGCTGCACCCGGGGCTCATCATGCTGCGCATCAGCGGCTTCGGGCAGACCGGGCCCTACGCCGCCAAGCCCGGCTTCGGCGTGCTCGGGGAGGCCATGGGCGGGCTGCGCCACCTGACGGCCGAACCCGGCCGCGTGCCCGTGCGCGTGGGCGTGAGCATCGGCGACACGCTGGCAGCGCTGCACGGCGTGATCGGCGTGCTCACCGCGCTGCGCCACCGCGAGGTGAACGGCGGGGCAGGGCAGATGATCGACGTCGCGCTGTACGAGAGCGTGTTCAACGTGATGGAGAGCCTGCTGCCCGAGTACGACGCCTTCGGCGCCGTGCGCGGCGCGGCCGGCAGCGCGCTGCCCGGCATCGCGCCCAGCAACGCCTATGCCTGCGCCGACGGCGCGTACGTGCTGGTGGCGGGCAACGGCGACAGCATCTTCCGCCGGCTGATGCAGGCCATCGGCCGTGACGACCTGGGCACCGACCCCGGCCTCGTGCGCAACGACGGCCGTGTGGCGCGCGTGGCCGAGATCGACGCCGCCATCGGGGCCTGGACCCGGCAGCGGCCCATCGACGAGGTCATCGCGGCACTCGAGGCCGCGGCAGTGCCCGTGGGCCGCATCTACACCGTGGCCGACATCGCCGCCGACCCGCAGTACCAGGCGCGCGGCATGCTGGTGCAGACGCAGGACGCGGCCGGGCGTCCGCTGCGGGTGCCGGGCATCGTGCCCAAGCTCGCGGCCACGCCGGGGCGGTTGCGCACGCCGGCGCCGCGGCTCGGCGAGCACACGGCCAGCGTGCTGCAGGCCGTGGCCGGCGGGCACGGCTGGCCGGCTGCGGCGAACGACGAGAACCCGGACGGGGGCACCCCATGACGCGCACACGCATCGCCCTGCACGAGGTCGCGCCGCGCGACGGCCTGCAGATGGAGGCCGTCTTCGTGCCCACCGACGACAAGGTGGCGTGGCTCGACCAGCTCTCGGGCCTGGGCTACGCGAAGATCGAGGTCACGTCCTTCGTCTCGCCCGCGGCCATTCCGGCGCTGCGCGACGCGGAAGAGGTGATGCGCCGCATCCACCGCGCGCCCGGCGTGGCCTACACCGCGCTGGTGCCCAATGCACGCGGCGCCGAACGCGCCATCGACGGCCGCGCCGACGAGTTCAACCTCGTGATGTCGGCCAGCGCCACGCACAACCTCGCCAACCTGCGCATGACGCAGGCGCAGAGCTTCCGCACGCTGGCCGACGTGACGCGCATGGCGCAGCAGGCTGGCGTGGCGGTGAACGTGTCGCTGTCGTGCGCCTTCGGCTGCCCGATGCAGGGCGACGTGCCGCCGGCCGAGGTGATGGGCTGGATCGACCGCTTCGTGGATCTCGGCGTGCAGGGCGTGACGCTGTGCGACACCACCGGCATGGCCGACCCCGGTCAGGTGCTGGCGCTGTGCGGCGCGGCGCTGGCGCGGCAGCCGGGCACGGCCTTCACCGCCCACTTCCACGACACGCGCGGCCTGGCCGGCGCCAACGTGTTCGCGGCGCTGCAGGCGGGCATCACGCGCTTCGATGCGTCGCTGGGCGGCATCGGCGGCTGCCCCTACGCGCCCGGCGCCAGCGGCAATGCCGCCACCGAAGACGTGGTGCACCTGCTGCAATGCCTGGGTCTCGACTGCGGCCTGCGCGTGGAGACGCTGGCGCCCGCCGCCGACACCTTGCAGGCCCTGCTGGGCCACGCCCTGCCCAGCGCCGTGCGCCGCGCCGGCCCGCGCTGGCAGCGCCATGCGCCGCCGGCCGACTTCGACAGCATCCGCGACCGTGCACTGGCACGCGAGGCCGGGCAGGCAGGCCAGGCCTGACGCCGCTACGGCTTGTCTTTCTCGTCGTCGATGCGCGTTGCGCTGCCGGGCGACGGATTGTCCGGGCTGACCTGGTCGCCGGTGTCGAAGCGGAAGATCAGCTGGTGCCGGTCGCCGGCGTGGATGGTCGACTTGCGCTGCTGCGTTTCCCCGCGGAACGTGGCCTCGATCTCGTAGCTGCCCAGCGGCAGGTCGATGAACAGCCAGGGGCCGTCGAGCAGGCGGTTGAAGGCCGTCTCGCCCTGGCTGTCGCGGATGACGATGCGCGCGTCGGCCAGGTGGGCGCCCGACTTCGCAGCCGTCACGATCCAGAGGCTGAAGTCCTTGCGCCGCGCGCGCAGTTCGCTCAACTCGCCCAGCGAGATGCCACCGGTGACGTAGGGCACGCCCTGCGGCGTCAGCGACGACACCAGCGCCCAGGCCGGCAGGGTGGCCGCAGCGGCCAGGCCGGCCATCAACGAACCCAGGAGCAGGCGGCGTGCAGGCACGACAGGCGGGACGTGGTGCTTGGGCATGGTCGTACGCGGTGCGATGCGGGCTGCGGGCCCGGTGTGCCACAGCCTACATCAAGGCACCGGCTGGATTCACGCGCGGATGCGGGCCGTTTCAGATTTCTTCGGCATCGATCTGCAACTGCAACCGCCGGGCACCCTGGCAATGCGATTCGGCCTGGATGCGGGCACGGCGTCCCACGCCAATGGACAACTGGAACCGAAAGTCGAGTCCATCGAATGGCGCGGGCTGCTGCGTGGCCACACGGCGCTGCCACTGCAATTGGCCGTCGCAATAGACACGGAATTCATGCCAGGGCGACTCGCAGTTGTCGAGGGCCTGTACCGTCATCGCGCAGGCAATTTCGAATCGACGTTGTCGAGTGGCGTCGGCGGGAATGTCGAGCACGGCGATGGCGGCATCGCCGGCGCGTGTCGACCACTGTTCTGCAGGGGGAAATGTCATGGACATGCCCCTGCATTGCATGGACCGGGACAAGAAATTCGATGTATTCGATTGAATGCCTGCGTCTTTGACGCGCGGCGGCAACGGAAACAAACAGTTGTCGGAATGGCGCGCCTGCTCGGGTCTCTGCGGGGACTTATCATGCGAGGTGTTGGGTTTTCTGACAATCAACAAGGAAGATACATACCATGGCCAAGTCCTACGCCGATATCCAGAAAGAAATCGCTGCACTGCAAAAGACAGCGGAAGCCATGAAACAGAAGGAAGTGGCGGGCGTGATCGAGCGCATCAAGGTCGCCATCGAAACCTACGGCCTGACCGCCGCCGATCTGGGTCTGGCGGGCAAGGCGGCCGCGCCGGCCAAGCGCGCCAAGCGGGTGAAGAAGGCCGCGTCGGGCCGTGGCAAGGCCACCGGTGTCGTGCGCTTTCGCGACGAAGCCGGCAACACCTGGTCGGGCCGGGGCCGTCGGCCGGCGTGGTACCTGGCCGCGATCGCCGCGGGCAAGACACCGCAAGACCTGAAGGCTTGAGTCGGCGCCTGCCGCGAGACTGCTGCGCATGAAGTCGCGCTCGGGCACCGGCGGGCTGGTCTACTCCACCGAGGGCGGGCGCATGTGCCCGGCCTGCAGGCAGCCGCTGGCTGCGTGCGCCTGTGCCGCTCCGGTGCAGCCGGCCGGCGACGGCGTCGTGCGGGTCTCGCGCGAGACCGCCGGGCGCAAGGGCAAGGGGGTCACGCTGGTGCGTGGGCTCGCGCTGGACGATGCCGCCCTGGCCGAACTCGGCCGGCAACTGAAGGCGGCGTGCGGTTCGGGCGGCACGGTGAAGGACGGTGTCGTGGAGATCCAGGGCGACCACCGCGATCGCATCGTCGAGGTGCTGCAGCGCGCCGGGCACAAGGTCAAGCGCGCAGGCGGCTGATCGGCGGGCCGCCGCGTGCGGGCCCGCACCGCCGGCGGGGCCCGGCGCTGCCCGGCGCGTGGGTACACTGCGCCGCCTGGCAGCCGCGGCACGAGCGCCGCTGCCTCCCTTGCCGTCCTTCCTGATCACCCCCTCCAGGCCTTGAGGTTCCCGATGAAGATTCGCACCGTTCTCGCCAGTGCTGCGCTGCTGCTGTCCACCCATGCATTTGCCGCACCGCCGGCCAAGGCCGTGCTGCTGGACTTCTCGAGCGAAGCGCTGATCGATGCCGCCAGCGCCAAGGCGATGCTGGCCGAAGGCATCCCCGACCGCGTGTGGAAGGTCTATCCGTCCAGCAAGTGGGGCTTCGTGAGCCAGGTCGAGGGCGGCGTGACCGCTGCGGGCGTCTGCGTCGTGACCGCACGCGTGATGATGATCGCGCTGACGCCCACGGTGAAGGCGCCGCTGTTCCGTCCCAACAAGACGGCCACCACGTTCGACGCCGCCAACGGCGCGAGCGCGGAACAGTGCAAGGCGCTCGCCCGTGCCAAGCTCGGCGAAGCGCTGCAAGGCGTGGTGTCGAGTCTGGTGAAGTCCTGACGCCAGGCCGGGCGCCGGCCCGGCCCGCGCCGCGCAGGCCTCAGGCCGTGGGGCTGGTGACGCCCAGGCAGTTGTTGCAGCGGCCCAGCCCGCGCAGGCGCGGGTCGGGCTTGCCGTCGCCGGTCTTGAAGTTGGCGTGGCACTTGATGCACACGTACATCTTCGAGCTCGACATCATCGGCTTCACGCCGGGCTCGGCATTCGGCCGGGCGGCGGTGTATTCGGCTTGCGTCTGACGCAGCTTCGGAGCGCTGGTGGTGGTCGGTGCGGGCGGTGTGGCAGGACGGCGGGTGGCCATGGCGCGGTATGGGGGCTGGCGGCCCTCTGGTGAACGCTAACCCTCTATTGTCCGCCTAAATCCGGCGCTTCGCTGCGCGCGGGCCACACGATGTTCGGGAGGCGCGATGCGCGATGACATACTCGCAGCAGATCAGCAGTCTTGTCCATGGCCCACCTGCCGCCCAACCACCCCGATCGACTGGCGCTTGCCGATGAAGTCCATGCCCGGCCCCCGGAGCCGCTGGAACTGCCGTCCCGGGCCACCTACGTGGCGGTGCTGGTGGCACCCGACGACCGCGAGCGCGAGCGGGACCACGTGGCCCGGCTGTGCGCGCGCTTCGATGTCGCCCCCCCGGCCGCCGGCGTCACGCAGTTCTCGGCCCAGCTCGGCCCGGTGCGGCTGAAGTGGGAACGCCACGGCGAGTTCTCGGGCTACACCTTCTTCGCGCGTGGCGCGAGCCCGACACCGTTCAGCGAACCGGCCTCGTCGCTGCTGCCACCGGGCTGGCTGGCAGCCATTCCGGGGCACACGATGGTGGGGGCGCATGCCAAGCTCGTGGCCAGCGGCGAGGGACCGCCCGACCTCGTGCGCATGGCCGAGCACTTCGAGGGCAACATCGTCGTCGGTGCCGGCATCGGCGAAGGTGCTGGTTACGCCTTCACCGACTTCCGCCTGCACGCCGACGGCTGTTCGCGCTTCGTGCTGCTGTCGGGCAGCCCGTCGAACGCACGCGGCTTCACGCCGCGCCAGGCCGGCCGCATGATGCAGCGGCTGTTCGAGATCGAGGCCTACCGCACGCTGGCGCTGCTGGCATTGCCGATCGCGCGCCGGCAGTCGCCGCGCATCGTGGCGGTCGAGCGCGCGCTGGCGGAGCTGACCGACGGCATCGCGCGCGAGGACGGCAACGAGGAAGCGCTGCTGCACGAGCTGACGCGCCTGGCCGCCGAGATCGAGAGCGGCCTGTCGGCCAGCCAGTTCCGCTTCGGCGCCACGCGGGCCTACGCCGACCTGGTGCGCACGCGCATCGCCGAGCTGCGCGAGCAGCGCATCCCGGGCATCCAGACCATCGAGGAGTTCATGGCGCGGCGCTTCACGCCCGCCGTGGCCACCTGCACCACCGTGTCGCAGCGCCTGCACGACCTGTCCGAGCGTGTCGCCCAGGCCAGCGGCCTGCTGGCCACGCGCGTGGGCATCGCCCGCGAGAAGCAGAACCAGGCGCTGCTGGCGTCGATGGACCGCCGCGCCAAGCTGCAGCTGCGTCTGCAGCAGACGGTGGAGGGGCTGTCGATCGCCGCCATCGTGTATTACGTCGCCGGCCTGGTGGGCTACCTGGCCAAGGGCGCGAAGGCCGCCGGCCTGCCGCTCGATGCCGAACTCGCGGTGGGCGTGTCGCTGCCGGTGATCGCGCTCGTGGCCTGGGCCGTGATCCGCCGCGCCAAGCGCCATCTGAAATCCGCAGAGCCGCACTAGAAGAGCAACCAGAGCGACCATGAAGCAGCCCTTTCCCTTTTCCGCCATCGTCGGCCAAGACGAGATGAAGCTGGCCATCCTGATCGCCGCCGTCGACCCCGGTGTCGGCGGCGTGCTGGTCTTCGGCGACCGCGGCACCGGCAAGAGCACCGCGGTGCGCGCCCTGGCGGCGCTGCTGCCGAAGATGCGCGCCGTGGTTGGCTGCCCCTACAACCGCGACCCGGCGCTGGAGCCCGCCGGCGCGCCCAAGCCCAAGACGCACCTGGTGCCGGTGCCGGTGGTCGACCTGCCGCTGGGCGCCACCGAAGACCGCGTCGTCGGCGCGCTCGACCTGGAGCGTGCCCTGTCGCAGGGCGAGAAGGCCTTCGAGCCCGGCCTGCTGGCGCGTGCCAATCGGGGCTTCCTGTACATCGACGAGGTCAACCTGCTCGAGGACCACCTGGTCGATCTGCTGATCGACGTCGCGGCCTCGGGCGAGAACGTGGTCGAGCGCGAAGGCCTGTCGGTGCGCCACCCCGCGCGCTTCGTGCTGGTGGGCAGCGGCAATCCCGAAGAAGGCGAACTGCGGCCGCAGCTGCTCGACCGCTTCGGGCTCAGCGTCGAGGTGAAGACGCCGCTGGACGTGCCCACGCGCATCGAGATCGTGCGCCGCCGCGATGCCTTCGAGCGCGACCCCGAGGCCTTCACCGCGAAGTGGCATGCCGAGGACGAACGCATCCGAAAACGCATCGTGGCCGCGCGCGGCCGCATCGCCGAGGTGGCGGTGCCCGACGCCGCGCTCGAACGCGCTGCCCACCTGTGCCTGAAGCTCGGCACCGACGGCCTGCGCGGCGAGCTCACGCTGATGCGCGCCGCGCGCGCGCTGGCGGCGCTCGACGGCGACCACGCCGTCGGCGACGCCCATCTGCGCCGCGTTGCCGCGCCGGCACTGCGCCACCGCCTGCGCCGCAACGTGCTGGACGACGCCGGCACCACGGTGCGCGTCGAACGCGCCATCGACGAGGTCTTCGCCGCTTGACGGCCGCCCGATGACCACCTGGGACGACGCCCTGCTGGCGGCCGCGCTGTGCGCGGTGGACCCCGCAGGCACCGGCGTCGTGCTGCACGCGCCGGCCGGGCCCGTGCGCGACGTCTGGCTGGCACGGCTGCAGCGCCTGCTGCCGGCGCCGCCGCGCCGGCTGCCGCTGGCGATCCGCGACGAACGCCTGCTCGGTGGCCTCGACCTCGCGGCGACGTTGCAGGCCGGACGCCCGGTGGCGCAGCGCGGCCTGCTCGCCGAGAGTGACGGCGGCGTCGTGCTGGTGGCGATGGCCGAACGCCTGCCGCCGGCCACGGCCGCGCGCATTGCCGGCGTGCTCGACCGCGGCGAGGTGCTGGTCGAACGCGACGGCATCGCGCTGCGCCACGCCACGCGCTTCGGCGTGGTGGCACTCGACGAGAGCCTGCCCGACGACGATCCGGTGCCTCCGGCGCTGGTGGACCGCCTGGCGCTGCACCTGGACCTGCGCACGCTGGCACCGCGCGAGGCGCTGGACCTGGCCGACGACGACGACATCGCCGCCGCCCGCGCGCTGTGGCCGCAGGTGACGGCGGGCGACGACGTCGTGCAGGCCCTGTGCAGTGCCGCGGTGCTGCTGGGCATCGCGTCGCTGCGCGCGCCGCTGCTGGCGCTGCAGGTGGCGCGGGCGCATGCGGCGCTGTGCGGCCGCGAGGCGGTCGACGCCGACGACGCACGCATCGCGGCGCGGCTCGTGCTGGCGCCGCGCGCGACCACCTTGCCGCCGCCCGACGAAGCGGCCGAGCCGCCGCCCGAGGACACCACCGAACCGCCGCCGCCGTCCGACGCCGAGCAGGAGCCCGCCGACGACGACGAAGCACCTGCCGAGCCGCAGGGCCCCATCGACGACATGGTGCTGGACGCCGCGCTCGCCGCGCTGCCGCCGGCGCTGCTGGCGCAGCTGCAGGCCGAACACGCGGCACGCCAGCGTGCCAGGGGGGCGGGCAAGTCGGGCGCGATGCAGAAGTCGGCACGTCGCGGCCGGCCGGCCGGCGTGCGCCGCGGCGAGCCGCGCGGCGGCGAGCGCCTGAACCTCATCGAGACGCTGCGCGCCGCGGCACCGTGGCAGCGCCTGCGTGGCGCGGTGCGGCCGCGCGTGGCGGTGCGGGCCGACGACTTCCACGTCACGCGCTACCGCCAGCGCCGCGAGACGACCACGATCTTCGTCGTCGACGCCTCGGGCTCGTCGGCGCTGAACCGTCTGGCCGAAGCCAAGGGTGCGGTGGAACTGCTGCTGGCCGACTGCTACGTGCGCCGCGACAGCGTCGCCGTGCTCGCCTTCCGTGGCCGCGCGGCCGAGCTGCTGCTGCCGCCGACCCGGTCGCTGGTGCGTGCCAAGCGCGCGCTGGCGGGCCTGCCCGGTGGTGGCGGCACACCGCTGGCCGCGGCCATCGACGCTGCCGCGGCGCTGGCCGACAGCGTGCGCCGCCGCGGCGACACGCCGCTGGTGGTGTTGCTGACCGACGGCCGTGCCAACGTCGCGCTGGATGGCAGCGGCGGGCGGCCGCGGGCCGAGGCCGATGCCGAAGCAGCGGCCGGGCGCCTGCGCGCCGGCGGCACCGCGGTGCTGGTGATCGACACCTCGCCGAAGCCGCAGCCGCAGGCCGCGCGGCTGGCGCAGGCGCTGCAGGGCACCTACCTGCCGCTGCCCTACGCCGGCGCGCAGGCCTTGTCGCAGGTGGTGCGTGCGCGGTCCGCCGCCTGAGGGTCTGCGCAGCGTCGAGGCCGACGGCCTGCGCTGGTGCGTGCGGGTGTCGGCGTCGACGGCCGGGCCGGAGGCGCCGACGTTGCTGCTGCTGCACGGCACGGGTGCCTCGATGCACAGCTTCGACGCACTGGCGCCGCTGCTGCAGGCGCAGTTCCGCCTCGTGGCGCCCGACCTGCCGGGCCACGGCGACACGGCCCGGCCGCGCCAGGAGCAGCTGACGATGGACGGCATGGGCCGCGCGCTCGCAGCGCTGCTGCAGGTGCTGGGCGTGCAGCCCGATCTCGTGCTCGGGCACTCGGCCGGCGCGGCGGTGGCGGTGCGCATGGCGCTCGACGGCCTGCTGGCGCCGCGCGCCATCCTTGCGGTCAACGGTGCCTTCCTGCCGTTCGGCGGACCGGCCGCGCCGTTGCTGACGCCGCTCGCGCGGCTGCTGTACACGCAGCGCTGGGTGCCCGGTTTCTTCTCGCGCCGCGCCGCGGACCCGGCCGTGGTGCGGCGCCTGCTCGCCGGCACCGGCTCGACGCTGGACGACGCGGGCGTGCTGGCCTACCAGCGGCTGCTGCAGCGCCCGGAGCACGCCGAAGCCGCGCTGGGCATGATGGCGCACTGGGACCTGCCGCGACTGGCCCGGGACCTGCCGCGGCTGCAGACACCGCTGCACCTGCTGGTGGGGGCCGCCGACCGCGCGGTGCCGCCAAGCCAGGCACGCGCGGTGGTGCGCCGCTGCCCCGTGGCGCACATGACGGTGCTGCCCGGCCTGGGTCACCTGGCCCACGAAGAGGCGCCGCAGGCCGTGGCGCACCTCGTGCTGGCCCTGGCGCGGGGCCTGCGCCTGGTCCCCTGAGTTCCTCGGCTGGCTGCTGCACGGGCCCTCGGGTATAAGCCTGCGCAGCGCGGCGCGACGTCCGCGTCTGCTGGAGCCTCGATGCAAGACACCCTGAAAGACCTGCTCGCCGCCGGCGCCGATGCCGCGCCGGCGATTTCCGCCCCGGCGCGCAGCCCGCTGTCGTTCGGCGGCCTGCGGCGCCTGATCGCCGACACGCTGGCGCAGCTGAACGCGCTGGGCATCGGCCGCAACGACCGCGTCGCCATCGTGCTGGCCAACGGCCCCGAGATGGCCACCTGCTTCATGGCCTGCGCCAGCGGCGTCACCAGCGCGCCGCTGAACCCGGCCTACCGGGCCGACGAGTTCGAGTTCTACCTGTCGGACCTGAACGCCAAGGCGCTGATCGTCGAGCAGGCCAGCACCTCGCCCGCGATCGAGGTGGCGCAGAAGCTGGGCGTGCGGCTGATCGACCTCGTGGTGCCCGGCGGCGCGCCCGCAGGCCAGTTCACGCTGCAGCCCCGTGATGCGGCCAGTGGAGCGGCAGGCGGCGCGGCGGCCGCCAGCGGCGGCTACGCGCAGCCCGACGACATCTCGATGGTGCTGCACACCTCGGGCACCACCTCGCGGCCGAAGATCGTGCCGCTGTCGCAGCGCAACCTGGCGGCGTCGGCGACGCACATCCGCAACACGCTGCAGTTCACGGCCGGCGACTGCGGCCTGAACATCATGCCGCTGTTCCACATCCACGGCCTCATCGCCGGCGTGCTGGCGCCGCTGGCCGCAGGCTCGCAGGTGTTCTGCACGCCGGGCTTCAACGCGCTGAAGTTCTTCGCCTGGATGGACGAGGCCCGGCCCACCTGGTACACGGCGGTGCCCACGATGCACCAGGCCATCATCTCGCGCGCGTCGAAGAACCTCGACGTCATCGCGCGGCATCCGCTGCGCTTCATGCGCAGTTCGTCGTCGTCGATGCCGCCGCAGGTCATCAAGGAACTCGAGGAGATCTTCCAGGCGCCGCTGGTCGAGGCCTACGGCATGACCGAGGCCACCCACCAGATGGCCAGCAACCCGCTGCCGCCGGCGGTGCGCAAGCCCGGCACGGTGGGCGTGGCGGCCGGGCCGCAGATCGCCATCATGGCCGAGGACGGCACGCTCCTGCCGCGCGGCGGCACGGGCGAGATCGTCATCCGCGGCCCGAACGTCACGGCCGGCTACGAGAACAACCCGAAGGCCAACTTCGAGGGCTTCCACGACGGCTGGTTCCGCACCGGCGACCAGGGCGTGATGGACGCCGACGGCTACATCAGCATCACCGGGCGGCTGAAGGAGATCATCAACCGCGGCGGCGAGAAGGTGAGCCCGCGCGAGGTCGACGAGATCCTGATGGACCACCCCGCGGTGGCGCAGGTGGTGTGCTTCGGCATGCCACACCCGAAGCTGGGCGAGGAAGTGGCTGCCTGCGTGGTGCTGCGCGAAGGCCAGAGCGTGACCGAGCGCGAACTGCAGACCTTCGTCGGCGGCCGGGCTGCCGAGTACAAGGTGCCGAAGAAGATCCTCTTCATGGACGAGATCCCCAAGGGGGCCACCGGCAAGCTGCAGCGCATCGGTCTGGCGGCCAAGCTCGGTCTGACTTGACGCTTGGTTAAGGAAAAGCTTAATCTCAACCTGTCTAACTTCTCAATTTACCTGTACTTGATCCCTGCCTAGAGTCCGTCGCTCGACGCGACAACAAGGAGACCGGAATGAAGGTGTTTGGTGCTTGCCTGGCAACCCTCTCGCTGGCGTTGCCAGCCCTTCCGGTCTGGGCCTGGGAGCCCACCAAGCCCGTCGAGTTCATCGTGCCCGCCGGCACCGGCGGCGGTGCCGACCAGATGGCGCGCTTCATCCAGGGCGTGGTGGCCAAGAACAAGTTGATGGCCCAGCCCATCATCGTGGTCAACAAGTCGGGCGGCGCCGGCGCCGAGGGCTTCCTCGACGTCAAGGGCGACAAGGGCAATCCGCACAAGATCGTCATCACGCTCTCGAACCTGTTCACCACGCCGCTGGCCACGGGCGTGCCGTTCAACTGGCGCGACCTGACCCCGGTGCAGATGCTGGCGCTCGACCAGTTCGTGCTGTGGGTCAACGCCGAGTCGCCGCACAAGACGCCC
Organism: Rubrivivax soli; assembly: GCF_049810355.1. Taxonomy (GTDB): domain Bacteria; phylum Pseudomonadota; class Gammaproteobacteria; order Burkholderiales; family Burkholderiaceae_C; genus Rubrivivax. The sequence goes on along the minus strand of NZ_CP187368.1, from coordinate 1,177,654 downwards.
AAGGCCTTTCTCGACGCGCTGAAGGCGGGCCCCGACCGCAGCATCAAGCTCGGCGGCACCGGCTCGAAGCAGGAGGACCAGATCATCTCGGTGATGATGGAGAAGGTCGCCGGCAAGAAGATGACCTACATCCCGTTCAAGGGTGGCGGCGACGTGGCGGTGCAGCTCGTGGGCAAGCACATCGACGCCACCGTGAACAACCCGATCGAGGCCGAGTCGCACTGGCGCGCCGGCAAGCTGCGCCCGCTGTGCGTGATGGACAAGGCGCCGATGCCCTACCAGGCCAAGCTGACCGCGACGCAGGCCTGGGCCGACATCCCCACCTGCGCTTCCGCCGGCGTGCCGGTGGACTACGTGATGCTGCGGGGCGTCTTCATGCCGCCTGGCGTGCAGCCCGACCACGTCAAGTTCTACCTGGACCTGTTCAAGAAGGTACGCGCACTGCCCGAGTGGCAGGACTTCATGGCCAAGGGCGCGTTCAACACCAGCGCACTCAGCGGCCAGGAATTCTTCGACTGGCTGGGCAAGAACGAACAGATGCATCGCGTGCTGATGCGCGAAGCCGGCTTCATCGCGCAATGAGCGGCGATCACAAGGCCGTGGGGGCGCGTGGCCCCGAGCTGGCCGTGGCCGCCTTCCTGATGCTGCTGGGCGCCATCGTCATCGCCGACAGCCTGCGCGTGGGCACGGGCTGGGCCGACGACGGGCCGCGTTCGGGGTACTTCCCCTTCTACATCGGCTGCCTGCTGGTGGGCGCCAGCGCGTGGACCATCGGCCGCCAGCTGCTCGACTGGCAGCGCGACCGCACCGAGTTCGCCGAGCGGGCGCAGCTCGGCCAGGTGGTGGCGGTGCTGGTGCCCATGGTGGTGTTCGTGGCGGCGATCTTCGCGCTCGGCATCTACCTGTCGGCCGTGCTGCTGATCGCCTACTTCATGCGGCACTTCGGCAAGTACCGCTGGCGCCTGACCGTGCCCGTGGCGCTGGGCGTGCCGCTGGTGTTCTTCGCGATCTTCGAACGCTGGTTCCTGGTACCGCTGCCCAAGGGTCCGATCGAGCAACTGCTGGGGCTGTAGATGGACGAGCTCAACAACCTCGTCCACGGTTTCGGCGTGGCCGCCACGCTGCCCAACCTCGGCTTCATGCTGGTGGGCATCATCCTGGGCGTGCTGATCGGCGTGCTGCCGGGCCTGGGTGGCGCCAACGGCGTGGCGATCCTGCTGCCGCTGACCTTCAGCATGAACCCCACCTCGGCGATCATCATGCTGAGCTGCATCTACTGGGGTGCGCTGTTCGGCGGCGCGATCACGTCGATCCTGTTCAACATTCCGGGCGAGCCCTGGAGCGTGGCCACCACCTTCGATGGCCACCCGATGGCGCAGCAGGGCAGGGCGGCGCAGGCGCTGACGGCGGCATTCACGTCGTCCTTCGTCGGCGCGCTGTTCGCGGTGGTGCTGATCACGTTCCTGGCGCCGCTGCTGGCGAAGTTCGCGCTGAAGTTCGGGCCGGCCGAGTACTTCGCCGTGCAGCTGCTCACCTTCTGCAGCTTCGTGGGCATGAGCAAGGAGCCGCCGGCCAAGACCATCGCCGCGATGATGCTGGGCTTCGCGCTGGCGGCCGTGGGCCTGGACGCCGTCACCGGCACGCTGCGCATGACCTTCGGCCAGCCCGAGCTGCTGAAGGGCTTCGACTTCCTCATCGCGGTGATCGGCCTGTTCGGCATCGGCGAGATCCTGCTCACGATGGAGGAAGGCCTCGCCTTCAAGGGCAAGAGCGCCAAGATCAGCTTCGGCGTGGTGCTCAAGACCTGGGGCGAGATGCTGCAGCACTGGAAGACCTTCCTGCGCTCCACCGCCATCGGCTGCTGGATGGGCATCACGCCCGGTGGCGCCACGCCGGCCTCGTTCATGAGCTACGGCATGGCGCGCCGCTTCTCGAAGGAGCCGCAGAGCTTCGGCAAGGGCAACATCCAGGGCGTGATCGCGCCCGAGACCGCGGCGCACGCTGCCGGCACCTCCGCGCTGCTGCCGATGCTGACGCTGGGCATCCCGGGGTCGCCGACCGCGGCCGTGCTGCTGGGCGGCCTGCTGATCTGGGGCCTGCAGCCCGGGCCGATGCTGTTCGTCGAGCAGAAGGACTTCGTCTGGGGCCTGATCGCCAGCATGTACCTGGGCAACATCGTCGGCCTCATCGTCGTGCTGACCACGGTGCCCTGGTGGGCGGCGATCCTGCGCATCCCGTTCTCGGTGATCGCGCCGATCATCATCTTCATCTGCGGCATCGGCGCCTACACCGTCAACAGCTCGATGTTCGACGTGGTGATGATGATGGTCTTCGGCGTCATGGGCTACCTGTTCAAGAAGCTCAGGTACCCGCTGGCGCCGCTGGTGCTGGCGCTGGTGCTGGGCGACATGGCCGAGGCCAGCTTCCGGCAGTCGATGCTGCTGTCGCAGGGCTCGCTGAGCATTTTCTGGTCGAACCCGCTGGTCGGTAGCATCACGGTCCTGGCGCTCGTGCTGCTGCTGTGGCCGCTGCTCGGCGCCGCCAGGAACTTCCTGCGTGTCCGCGAGGCACGCCCAGCCGGAGATTGACTTGAAGATTGCAGTGGTCGGCGCGGGGGCCATCGGTGGCTACCTCGGCGCCAAGCTCGCGCGTGCGGGCGAGAACGTCACCTTCATCGCGCGCAACCGCAACCTGGAGGCCATCAACGCCAACGGCTTCCGGCTGCTGCTCGAGGACGGCAGCGAGGAACATGCACCCGTGGGGCCCACGCTGCGCGCCGTGCAGCGCATGACCGACGCCGGCCCGCAGGACGTGGTGCTGCTCACCGTGAAGGCGCACCAGGTGGCCGACCTGCTGCCCGACCTGCGTGCGCTGTTCGGCCCGCAGACGGCCGTGGTGACGATGATCAACGGCATCCCGTGGTGGTACTTCCACAAGCTGGCCGGCCCGCACGAAGGCCGCGGCCTGGCCAGCGTGGACCCGGGTGGCGTGCTGGCGCAGGCCATCGAGCCCGAGCGCGTGATCGGCAGCGTGGTCTACCCGGCGGCCGAGCTGGTGGCGCCGGGCGTGGTGCGGGTGATCGAAGGCAACCGATTCACGCTCGGCGAACCCGACGGCACGCGCAGCGAGCGCATCGACGCGCTCTCGCAGGCGCTCATGAGGGCCGGCTTCAAGGCGCCGGTGAGCAAGGACATCCGCAGCGAGATCTGGATCAAGCTCTGGGGCAACCTGAGCTTCAACCCGATCAGCGCGCTCACGCACGCCACGCTCGAGGACATCTGCCGTTTCCCCGGCACGCGCGCGCTGGCCGCGGCGATGATGGCCGAGGCGCAGGCCGTGGCCGAGGCGCTGGGCGTGCGCTTCAAGATCACGCTGGAGCAGCGCATCGCCGGGGCCGAGGCGGTGGGCGCGCACAAGACCTCGATGCTGCAGGACGTGGAGGCCGGCCGCGCACTGGAGCTCGAAGCGCTGGTGGGCTCGGTGGTCGAGCTCGGCGGCATCGCCGGCGTGCCGACGCCGACCATCGCCGCGATCTACGGCGCCACCTCGCTGCTGCAGCGCACGCTCGCGGCACAGCGCGGCCGCCTGCGCGTCGAGCCCGCCTGAGGGCGCTCAGCCGACCGCGCCCGGGGCGGGCGGCGCCTCGGGCCGGCGCAGTGCCTCCTGCACGAAGGCGTCGACCAGCGTGTCGGCGATCTGGTTGAACACGCCGCCGGCGGCCTGCGTCACGAGCGCGCTGGTGAACGCGTAGTCGAGTTCGAACTCCACCTTGCAGGCGCTGGCGTTCAGCACCTTCAGTTGCCACAGGCCTTCGAAATGGCGGAACGGGCCGTGCTCCAGGTGGATCTGCATGTGCTCGGGCCGGCGCTTCGGGTTGCGGGTGCGCATCTCGAAGTGCAGCCCGTGCCAGCGCACCTGCAGGTCGGCCGAGACCACGCTGTCGTCGCGCAGCACGATGCGGGCGCCGCTGCACCAAGGCAGGAAGCGCGGGTAGTCCTCGGCCGCCTCGATCAGGTCGAAGAGCGACTCGACCGGCCGTGCCACCAGGGCGGAGCGATGCACGTGCATGGCCCGGCTGCGGTCAGACGCGCGCGATGCGGCCTTCGTCGAGCAGCGGCCGCACCAGCGCCGCATCGGCGTCCATGCGAGCGCGCAGCGCCTGCGGCGACGACGGCGTGATCTCGAATCCCGCCAGCTCGGCCTGGCTGCGCACGCGCGTGGACGCGAGCGCGGTGGCCAGGTCGGCCTGCAGCCGCTCCAGCAGCGGTGCCGGGGTGCCGGCCACGGTGACCAGACCGGCCCAGGGGTGCATCTCCACGGCGGGGCCGCCGGCCTGCGCGAGCGTGGGGATCTCCGGGTGCACCGCCAGCCGCTGCGCCGCCGCCACGGCCAGCGGGCGCAGGCGGCCACCTGCGTACAGGCCGGCCACGGTGTTCATGCTGAAGGTGGTGAAGTCGACGTCGCCGGCGACCACCGACGTCATCAGCGCGCCGGCGTCCTTGAACGGCACGTGCAGCATGTGCAGGCCGGCGGCGCGGGCGAAGGTCTCCACCGCGATGTGGCTGGCGTGGCCGTTGCCCAGCGTCGCGTAGCTGACCTGGCCGGGCGCGCGGCGCGCCCCGGCCATCAGCGCGGCCAGCGTCGTGAAGCGGTTGCGCGCGCCGACCCACAGCAGGAAGGTCGCGCGGAACAGCAGGGTCAGCGGCTCCAGGTCGCGCACCGGGTCGTAGGGCAGGCTCGTGTGCAGCAGCGGGTTGACGGCCAGCGTGGCTGTGTCGGCCAGGTACAGCGTGTGGCCGTCGGGTGCGGTGCGGCGCACGTCGCCGAAGGCCACGATGCCGGCGGCGCCGGGCTTGTTGTCCACCAGCACCGGCTGGTTCCATGCCGTGGTGAGCTGCTCGGCCACGGCGCGTGCCACGACGTCCGGCCCCACGCCCACCGAGTAGGGCACGACGATGCGCACCGGGCGCTGGGGGAAGGGCGCTGCCGCAACGCTGCGCGCGGCCGAGGCGGCCGGCAGCACGGCAGCGCAGGCGGCCAGCCAGCGGCGGCGGGACAAGGCGTGCATGGCGCTCTCCTCGGGCGATCGGTCAGGCGATCGGTCAGGCGATCAGCCGCGACGCCACCGCCCCTGCCGACAGCAGCGCCGCAAACCACAGCTCCAGCCGGAAGGTACGGAACAGCACGTCGTTGAAGGCCGTGCCGGGCGGGCAGCGCAGGAAGTCCCGGTGCAGGCGCCAGGCACTCGGCAGCAGCAGCAGCGGCAGCAGCATCGGCACCCCCTGCGCCACGTGGCCGATCGCCGGCACCAGGCCGAAGGCCACCAGCAGCAGGCCGGCGTACAGCCGCTGCGAGCCGCGCGTGCCGAAGGTCACGGCAAAGGTGTGGCGGCCCACCAGGCGGTCGTGCGCGATGTCGCGGTGGTTGTTGACGGCCAGTGCCGCCGCCGCCAGGCAGCCGATCGACACGGCCGCCAGCGCCGACGTGGCGCCGACGCTGCCGGTGAGCACCCAGTCGGTGCCGGTCACCGCCACCAGCCCGAAGAAGCTGAAGACCGTGAATTCGCCGAAGGGCGTGTAGGCGATGGGCCGCGGGCCGCCCATGTAGGCCAGCGCCGCCAGCAGCGAGGCCGTGCCGATGGCCAGCACCGGCCAGCCGCGGTGCGCCACCAGCGCCAGGCCGACGGCCGTGGCAGCCAGGGCCGCCAGCACGATGCCGGCACGCACGTGGCGCACGCTGAGCCAGCCATTGGCCGTGGCCCGCGGCAGCCCGGTGCGCGTGCCGCTGCTGTCGCCGCCGCGCACCGTGTAGCCGACGTCGTTCTGCATGTTCGTGATGACCTGCATCAGCAGCGCCGCAGCCAGCACCAGCAGCGCGGCGAACCCGTCGATGCGGCCGGTGCGCTCGAAGCCGAGCGTCGCGCCCACCAGCACCGGGCTCAGCGCCACGTGCAGCGTGCGCGGCCGCACCGCCACCGACCAGGCCTGCAGCGAGCCGCTGCGGACTGCCGTGGCTGCCGGGACGGTGCCTCGTTTGGCGCTCATGGTGTGGGGCTCCCTGCTGCGGGCCTGTCTTCGACAAGCCGTCATTGCACGAGAACATTGTGGGTGTCAGCCACGGCGACGACTTGACCGAGATCAGGGGCGCACGCCGCTGTGGATGCACGCGATGCCGAAGCTGAGGTTCTCGAAACGCACGTGGCGAAAGCCGGCCTGTTCGACCAGATGCGCGAACTGCCGCTGGTCCGGAAAGCGCTCGATCGATTCCACCAGGTAGCGGTAGGCGCCGGGCGCACGCGCGATCCACGCGCCCAGGCGCGGAATCACCCAGCGCGAGAACAGGCGGTAGGCCGGGCGCAGCCAGGGCGCGGGGGTCGAGAACTCCAGACACAGCAGGCGACCGCCGGGCTTGAGCACGCGGTGCATCTCGGCCAGCGCCCGCGGCAGCGCGGTGGCGTTGCGGATGCCGAAGGCGATCGTCAGCGTGTCCACCGAGGCATCGGGCAGCGGCAGCGCCTCGGCGGCGCCTTCCAGCCACTGCACGTGCTGCAGCCCGCGCTGCCGGCCCACGTCCATCATCGGCCGGCTGGGGTCGACCACGAGGACCTGACGCCCGGGTGCCGCCAGCAACGCCGCCACGTCGCCAGTGCCGCCGGCCACGTCGACCAGCGTCTGCCCGGGGCGCGGCGCCGCCAGCACCGCAAGACGGCGCTTCCAGCGTCGGTGGATGCCGAGGCTCATCAGGTCGTTCATCAGGTCGTAGCGCCGGGCCACGGCGTCGAAGACGGCGCGGATGCGGCGCTCGCGTTCGGCGGGGTCGACGGGGTCGTGGCCGAATGTCTGCGACAAATCGGTGGGCGGCAGGGGGTGCATCTGATCTTTCGTCAAGCCGCCCCGATGCTGCGCACTGCACTTGCCATCCGGTTTGACGCACGGCAATCCGACAGCACGAGGCCGCGCCTAACGTGCGCCATCGGAGCCGGACGACGAACCGGCCCTTCAGAGGAGTGCCCCATGAGGATGCCGCTCACGCCGGTGGTCGACGACCACGGTGCCCTGCCCGTCGAGGAACTGGCACGGCTGAACGCCGGGTTCACGGCCTCCGACGCCGCACTGCAGGCCTGGGCACTCCCCGAGGCGCCGCTGCTGCAGGCGATGCCCGTGCACACGCCGGGCTCGGCCGCAGCGCACTACCAGCGCGCCCTGCAAGGCCTGGCGCAGCAGCCCGAGCGGCCGCTGGCGCTGTCGGTGCGGCTGCCGTTCTGCGCCGCGCGCTGCCTGTGCTGCGAACGCGTGGTGCACGTGGCGCAGCCGACCGCGGTTCTGGACGCCTATGTGAGCGCACTGGTCGACGAGATCGATGCCGTGGCGCAAGCCGTCGGCGGCGGCCGCGACATGCTGCAGGTGCATCTGGGCGGCGGCACCGCCAACGAGCTGAACGAATCGCAGCTGGCGCGGCTGGTGACGGGCCTGCAGCGCCACTGGCGGCTGCCTGCCGACGCCGAGGCCACGGCCGACTGCGACCCGCGCCGGGTCGGCGAATTCCAGCTGCGGCTGCTGCGCGGGCTGGGCTTCCGGCGCCTGAACTTCGGCGTGCTCGACCTCGACGCCGACGTGCAGCGCGCCATCGGGCGCCAGCAGTCGGTGGCGCTGGTCGACGACGTCTGCGACCTGGCGCGCCAGTGCGGCATCGACTACGTGAACCTGGAGCTGATGCTGGGCCTGCCGCACCAGACCGCCGCCAGCTGGCAGCTGACACTGCAGCGCGTGCTGGCGATGGGCCCCGACCGGCTGCGTGTCTCGCGCTACCGCCACCGGCCGCTGCTGGCGCCGGCGCAGCGCGCGCTGGACCGCCATGCGATGCCGACGCCGCAGGAGTGCGACGCGCTGTCCGAGCTGACGGTGCAGGTGCTGTGCGGCGCCGGCTACCGCTGGATCGGCGCCGAGCAGTTCGTGCTGGAAAACGACGAGCTCGCGCAGGCCTTCGACGCGGCGCGGCTGCGGCGCAGCCTCATCGCCTACACCGCCACCGAGTCGACCGCGCTGCTGGGCTTCGGCGTCGGCGCGGTGGGGGACATCGACGGCGCGCTGTTCTGGAACGAGCCGGCGCTGTCGGACTGGTGCCTGGCGCTGCATGGCGGCCGCCTGCCGGTGGCCCGCGCCCGGTTGTCGGACCAGCACGAGCAGCGCCGCCGCGCCGCCGTCGAGCAGCTGCTGTGCCGCCACGAGCTGCCGGCGGCGCAGGCGCAGGGCGGTCTCGAGTCGGCGTACCAGGGCCTGGCCCGCCGCGCCGCCGACGGCCTGGTGCAGGTGCAGGCCGACCGCATCGTGCTCACCCCGCGCGGCCGCCATGCGCTGCACCTGCTGTGCGGCGAATTCGGCACGGCGCCCGATGCTGCCGCCGTGCAACCTGGAGTGTTGCCGTGGAACTGTTGAGAAGCAGGCGGCCCGCGCGTGCGGCGGGTCCGGTCCCGGCGCTGCCTGCCCTGTGCGCGGGGCTGGCCCTGCTGGTGGTGCTGGTCGTGGCACCGGCCGCGTTGCAGGCCCAGGCGGCCGAGGCCGCCGGCGCCCCCGCCGCGCCGGCACCGGCCGCGCCCGGGCACAAGCCGCTGCGCGAGTACCGCGACCCCGCGCCGCCCGTGCCCACCGACCCGCAGGCCTACCGCGGCGACCCGGGCACGCCGGCGCTGGCCGTGGTGCCGCGCAAGCAGCACCTGGCGCTGTACCCCTGCAGCCAGTGCCACAAGGTGCTGCCGCTGAACACCACGCCGCGCAAGCTCGTGGCGGCGCCGCACGCGGCCGCGCTGCCGCACGGCCAGGGCCGCATGTGGTGCCTGGACTGCCACGTGGGCACCGACCGCGACTGGCTGCACACCCTGCGCGACCCCAAGGTCGACTTCGACGATGCACACCTGGTGTGCGCCAGCTGCCACAGCGCGCGCCACCGCGACTGGAGCTTCGGTGCACACGGCAAGCGCGTGGCGGGCTGGCAGCCGGGCGAACGCGAGGTCTACAGCTGCACGCACTGCCACGACCCGCACAACCCGACGATCGCACCGCGCAAGCCGAGCAAGCCGCCGCCGCTGCGCGCGGGCCTCGATCCGATGCCCACCGTGCCCCACGCCGTGCCCAGGCCCTGGCAGCGCGCGCAGGGCGGCCACCCCGCTTCCCAAGGTCCCAGCCATGTCCAAGCCCAGCAACCCTGATCCCGCAGCCGGCGCACCCCTGCCCGGTGCCGCCGAGCGCGCCGCGCAGGCGCGGCGACGTTTCCTCACCGGCATCGCGCAGGTCGGCGCCGCCGGCGCCGTGGCTGCCACGGCCAGCGGCACGGCACGTGCCGCCTGGGGCGGCAGCACGCTGCAGGACGCGCTGGGCAGCTTCTTCCAGGATCACTACCAGCGCATGGACCGCGACGAGATCCAGGCCGCGCTGCAGCGCATCGAGCGCAAGGTGCAGCGCCAGCACGGCGTGCCCATCACCTGCGAAGACACGCCGCCGTTGCCCGACACCGTGTTCGGCTACGCGCTGAACATCAGCAAGTGCAAGGGCTACCGCGACTGCGTGGAAGCCTGCGTGCAGGAGAACAACCAGGGCCGGGACTCGCAGGTGCAGTACATCCGCGTGCTGCAGATGGACAAGGGCACCATGAACCTGGAGACCAGCGAGCACTACTACGACCCCGCCACGGTGCCGGTCGAGGGCAAGTTCTACATGCCGGTGCAGTGCATGCAGTGCGACAACCCGCCCTGCGTGAAGGCCTGCCCGACGCAGGCCACGTGGAAGGAGCCCGACGGCATCGTCGTCATCGACTACGACTGGTGCATCGGCTGCCGCTACTGCATGACGGCCTGTCCGTACTGGGCGCGCCACTTCAACTGGACCGAGCCGAAGATCCCCGCGGCCGAGCTGAACCCGCGCACCAACTACCTGGGCAACCGGCCGCGGCCCAAGGGCGTGGTCGAGAAGTGCCACTTCTGCACCCAGCGCACGCGCAAGGGCCGCCAGCCGGCGTGCCAGGAGGCCTGCCCGACGGGCGCGCGCGTGTTCGGCAACCTGCTCGACCCGGCCAGCGAGATCCGCTACATCCTGGAGAACAAGACCGTGTTCAGGCTCAAGGAGGACCTGGGTACCGAACCCAAGTTCTGGTACTACACCGACGACGTGGCGGCGCCGCGATGAACACGGCACTTGCCTTCGTCGTCGACGGCGCGCGCGAGATGCTGCGCGGCGGACCCGCCTACTGGCGCTGGCTCGGGCTGCTGGGCGCGCTGATCGCCGTGGGGCTGGCGTGCTACGCCGGCCAGGTCGACCAAGGCCTGGTCGTCACCGGCATGAGCGACCAGGTCTCCTGGGGCTTCTACATCTCGAACTTCGCGTTCCTGGTGGGCATCGCGGCGGCGGCGGTGCTGCTGGTGATCCCGGCCTACCTGTTCCACCGCGCCGACGTGAAGGCCGTGGTGCTGCTGGGCGAGGGCCTGGCGGTCGCCGCCGTGGTCGCCGCCATGCTCTTCGTGCTCGCCGACCTGGGCCAGCCGCTGCGCGCGTGGCACCTGCTGCCCGTCATCGGCCGCTTCAACTGGCCGGTGTCGCTGCTGGCCTGGGACGTGCTCGTGCTCAACGGCTACCTGGCGCTGAACCTGGCGATCCCGGCCTACGTGCACTACTGCCACTACCGCAACCGCGAGCCGGTGCTGAAGGCCTACTTCCCGGTGGTGGTGGTGGCGATGTTCTGGGCCGTCTCGATCCACACGGTCACGGCTTTCCTGTTCTCGGCCAACTCGGCGCGGCCGTTCTGGAACACCGCGCTGCTGGGTCCGCGCTTCATCGCCTCGGCGTTCGTCTCGGGGCCGGCGCTCATCATCCTGCTGCTGCAGCTGATCCGCCGCGTCACCGACTATCCAGTGCAGCAGAGCGTCATCGACACGCTGGCGCTGGTGATGGCAGTGTCGCTGCAGATCAGCCTGTTCTTCGTGCTGGCCGAGCTGTTCACCGACTTCTACAACGAGAGCGCGCACGCCGGCTCGATCCGCTACCTGTTCTTCGGCCTCGCGGGTCTGTCGAAGCTGCAGCCCTGGATCTGGACGGCGCTGGCGCTGAACCTGGTGGCCGTGGTGCTGCTGTCGGTGCACCGCTGGCGGCGTGCCACCACCACGCTGAACATCGCCTGCGGCCTGGCCTTCGTCGGCATCTGGATCGAGAAGGGCATGGGCCTGGTGGTGCCGGGCTTCATCCCCACGCCGCTGGGCGAGGTGTTCGAGTACAGCCCGACCTGGCGCGAACTGGGCGTCTCGGTGGGCATCTGGGCCATCGGCGCCCTGGTGTTCACGCTGCTGGCCAAGGCCAGCATCGCGATCGAACGGGGCCGGGTGCGCGAACGCATCGCGCCCGGCGCGGCGCTCACGGCGTCTTCAGCACCCCGCTGACCAGGGCCTTCAGGTCGGCGTCGCTCAGGCGTTCCGGCCCGGTGGGCGCCATCGGCAGGGCGCCCCACGTGCCCTTGCTGCCGTTGCGCACGCTGGCCGCCAGCACGGCGGCAGCATCGGTGCGCCCCTTGTACCTGGCGGCGATCTCCTTGTAGCTGGGGCCGAGCGCCTTCTTGGCCACGGCGTGGCAGGCGCTGCAGCCGGCCTTGTCGGCCAGCGCCTGGGAAGCGCGGGCGGGGCTGGCCGCCAGCAGCGCTGCGGCGGCCGCGGCCGCCATCGGCAAGAGGGCGTGGTGCATCGGGTTTCCTGGTCGGCAGGTGGGTGGGTGTCAGCTTGACAGGGCAGGATCGTATGTCAGAATGAATTGACACTTTCATGTGGCAAGTCAACTTGACACTTTGGCGACGCCACATGGATCGATCCTGACACCGTCCGCCGGAGGCCAGACATGGACACCATGACACGCATCGAGCATGCATTGCGGGCGGCCATGGCCATCGGCGAAGCGCCAGGCGCACCGCCGCGACTGGCTGCCGCGATGCGCCACGCCGTGTTCCCGGGCGGCGCGCGCATCCGCCCGCAGCTGTGCCTGGCCGTGGCGCGCGGCTGCGGCGACAGCGACCCGGCACTTGCCGATGCCGCCGCGGTGTCCATCGAGCTGCTGCACTGCGCCTCGCTGGTGCACGACGACCTGCCGTGCTTCGACGATGCGCCCACGCGCCGTGGCCTGCCCTCGGTGCACAGCGCCTACGGCGAGCGCCTGGCGGTGCTGGCCGGCGACGCGCTGATCGTGCGCGCGTTCCAGACGCTGGGCCTGGCCGGCGCGCGGTCGCCGCTGCGCATGGTGCGCGTGATGGGCACCATCGGGCCGGGCGTGGGGATGCCGTTCGGCATCGTCGCCGGGCAGGCCTGGGAATGCGAGCCGCGCGTGGCGCTGTCCGACTACCAGCGTGCGAAGACCGGTGCGCTGTTCGCCGCCGCCACCGCTGCCGGTGCCGAAGCCGCCGGCGCCGACGGCGACGCCTGGCGCGCCCTGGGCGAGTGGCTGGGCGAGGCCTACCAGGTGGCCGACGACATCCGTGACGTGATGGCCGACCCCGCCGTGCTCGGCAAGCCGATCGGCCGCGACGTGGCGCTGGGTCGCCCGAGCTCGGCCATCGAACAAGGCCTGCTGGGTGCGCTGGAGCACTTCGACCGGCTGGTGGCCTGCGCCATCGAGGCCGTGCCACCGTGCCGCGGCTCGGCGCAGCTGCGCGAGCTGGTGCGCATGGAGTCCGAGCGCCTGGTGCCCAAGGCGTGGAGCGTGCAGATCACGCGCGACCACGCCGTGGCCACGCACAAGGCGGCGGTCCGCCGCCCGAGCGCGCCGACGACGGCACCCTGACCGGCGGCCCGCGACATGCAGCACCAAGGGTCCTTGCAGCCGTCCGCCGACCCGCAGCGCGCGCCCGGCTGGGCGGAACGCCTGCGCGACTGGCGCAACCGCGTCGTCGCGCGGCCGGGTTTCCAGCGCTGGGCGGCGGCCTTCCCGCTCACGCGGCCGGTGGCGCGGGGCCAGGCCGCCGAGGTCTTCGACCTGGTGGCGGGTTTCGTCTATTCGCAGGTGCTGCTCGCCTGCGTGCGGCTGGGCGTGTTCGAGCTGCTGGCCGACGGCGCGCTGGCGCAGGCCGAACTGGCCGAGCGGCTGCGGATGTCGGAAGAGGGCGTCGAGCGGCTGGTCGCCGCCGCAGCGGCGCTGGAACTGCTGGAGCGCCGGCCGGGCGCCCGCGTGGCGCTGGGCCGCCTGGGTGCGCCGCTGGTGGGCAACCGCGCGCTCACGTCGATGATCGAACACCACGCCACGCTGTACGCCGACCTGCAGGACCCGGTGGCGCTGCTGCGCCGCGAGGGTCGACCGGCGATGGCGGGCTACTGGCCCTATGCCGCGGTCGACGGCGGCAGGTCGCCGGCAACGCTGCCGGCCGAGCGCGTGGCCGAGTACTCGGCACTGATGACCGCGTCGCAGCCGATGGTGACGCAGGAGGTGCTGGACGCCTACCGTTTCGACCGCCACCAGGTGCTGCTTGACGTGGGCTGCGGTGAAGGCAGCTTCGTCACGGCCGTGGCGCGCCAGGCGCCGCACCTGCAGCTGATGCTGTTCGACCTGCCGGCGGTGGCCGAACGGGCGCGCCTGCGCCTGCTGCAGTCCGGGCTGGCGTCGCGGGCCAGCACCTTCGGCGGCGACTTCTTCGCCGACGAACTGCCGCGCGGCGCCGACCTGGTCTCGCTGGTGCGCGTGTGCTTCGACCACCCGGACGAGCGCGTGCTGCGCCTGCTGCAGGCCGTGCGCCGCGCCTTGCCCGACCACGGGACGCTGCTGCTGGCCGAGCCGATGTCCGGGGTGCCCGGCGCCGAGGCCATGGGCGACGCGTACTTCGGCTTCTACCTGCTGGCCATGGGCCGCGGCCGGCCGCGGTCGGCCGCGCACCTGGGCCGCCTGCTGCACGCAGCAGGCTTCGCCAGTGTGCGCTCGGTGCCCACGCGCATGCCGCTGCAGAGCGGCCTGCTCGTCGCGCGCTGCGCGAAGGCGTAAACCCTGAGCAATGAACTGTCAAAAGGCATTGACACCTCAAAGCGTCAAGTTAAGATGACACTCAATGCACACCACGACGTCAACCCCAGCCGACAGGCCGCTCCCTCGCCTGACGGTCTTGGCGGCCCTGGCGTCCGTGGCGTCCTCGGCAAGGAGGCCCGCATGAAGACCATGGCCATCGTGCTCGAACAGCCCGAGCACATCGCGTTCAGCCGGCTGGACCTCACGCCGCCCGGCGCCGACGACCTGGTCGTCGACATCGACTACAGCGGCATCAGCACCGGCACCGAGAAGCTCCTGTGGAACGGCCGCATGCCGGCGTTCCCCGGCATGGGCTACCCGCTGGTGCCTGGCTACGAGTCGGTGGGCCGGGTCGTCGCCGCCGGCCCCGCCGCGCACCACCGCGTCGGCGAACGTGTGTTCGTGCCCGGCGCCCGCTGCTACGGCGAGGTGCGCGGCCTGTTCGGCGGCGCCGCGTCCAAGATCGTCGTCGGCGATAGCCGCGTCGTGCCGGTGGCCGACGCGCTGGGTGAAGAAGCCGTGCTGCTGGCGCTGGCCGCGACGGCGTACCACGCGGTGTCGGGCGGCGGCAAGCGCACGCCCATCGTGCCGCCCGACCTGATCGTCGGCCACGGCGTGCTCGGCCGCCTGCTGGCGCGCATGACGGTGGTGGCCGGCTACGCGCCGCCCACGGTGTGGGAGACCAACCCGCAGCGCGCCGCCGGAGCCGACGGCTACCCCGTCGTGCATCCCGACGCCGACGCGCGCCGCGACTACCGCGCCATCTACGACGTGAGCGGCGATTCGCAGATCCTCGACCGGCTCGTCACGCGCCTGGCGCCCGGCGGCGAGATCGTGCTGGCGGGCTTCTACACCGAGCCGCTGCACTTCGCGTTCGCGCCTGCCTTCATGCGCGAAGCGCAGATCCGTTGCGCCGCCGAGTGGCAGCGCCCGGACCTGCTGGCGGTGAAGGAACTGGCCGAGACCGGCCGCCTGTCGCTGGCCGGCCTGATCACGCACCACGACGAACCCCTGCATGCCGACGCCGCATACCGCACCGCGTTCGGCGACCCCGACTGTCTGAAGATGGTCCTCGACTGGAGAAGTTGTCAATGAGCACCACTGCCGCATCGCCAGTCCTCTTCATGCGCGACGAGCGCCTGAAGGCCGAGGCTGCCATCGAGCCCGATCCGGTGCCCACGTCGCCGGCCGCCAAGACCACCCAGATCATCGCGATCTACGGCAAGGGCGGCATCGGCAAGAGCTTCACGCTGGCCAACCTGAGCTACATGATGGCGCAGCAGGGCAAGAAGGTGCTGCTCATCGGCTGCGACCCGAAGAGCGACACCACCAGCCTGCTGTTCGGCGGCAAGGCCTGTCCGACCATCATCGAGACCAGCAGCAAGAAGAAGCTCGCCGGCGAAGCAGTCGCCATCGGCGACGTGTGCTTCAAGCGCGACGGCGTCTACGCGATGGAGCTCGGCGGGCCCGAGGTCGGCCGCGGCTGCGGCGGGCGCGGCATCATCCACGGCTTCGAGACGCTCGAGAAGCTGGGCTTCCACGACTGGGGCTTCGACTACGTGCTGCTCGACTTCCTGGGCGACGTGGTCTGCGGCGGCTTCGGCCTGCCGATCGCCCGCGACATGTGCCAGAAGGTCATCGTCGTCGCCAGCAACGACCTGCAGAGCCTGTACGTCGCCAACAACGTCTGCAGCGCGGTCGAGTACTTCCGCAAGCTCGGCGGCAACGTCGGCGTTGCCGGCATGGTGATCAACCGCGACGACGGCACCGGCGAAGCCAAGGTCTTCGCCGAGCATGCAGGCATCCCGGTGCTGGCCACCATTCCCGCCAACGACGACATCCGCCGCAAGAGCGCCAGCTACGAGATCATCGGCCGTCCCGGCACCGCCTGGGCGCCGCTGTTCGAGGAGCTGGCCACCAACGTCGCGATCGCGCCGCCGGTGCGCCCGAAGCCGCAGACGCAGGACCAGCTGCTCGGCCTGTTCAGTGCCGAGGTCACCGGGCGCGACTTCAAGATGGAGCCGGCCACGCTGTTCGACATGGTGGGCAAGACCGAGATCGTCAAGCCGACGCTCGAAGTGGTCTACGACGCGGCCTGACCATGAGCGCCGCACCGAACGTTCCCCAACCCGCCGCGCTCGAAGGCGACGGACTGGGCTGCCACAGCGGCCGCGACACCATGCTCGCGGCAGCCCAGGCGGCGGGCAAGAGCGAGACGCTGCAGCAGTACGCCCGCGACTACCCGCTGCCCGAAGGCGCCGGCCCGCACGACCAGCCGCAGAGCATGTGCCCGGCCTTCGGCTCGCTGCGCGTGGGGCTGCGCATGCGCCGCACCCACACCATCCTGAGCGGCAGCGCCTGCTGCGTCTACGGGCTCACGTTCACCAGCCACTTCTACGGCGCGCGCCGCAGCGTCGGCTACGTCCCCTTCAACAGCGAGAGCCTGGTCACCGGCAAGCTGTTCGAGGACATCCGCGAGGCCGTCTTCAAGCAGGCCGACCCGGCGCAGTACGACTCGGTGGTCGTCATCAACCTGTGCGTGCCCACCGCCAGCGGCGTGCCGCTGCAGCTGCTGCCGAAGGAGATCAACGGCGTGCGCATCATCGGCATCGACGTGCCCGGGTTCGGCGTGCCCACGCACGCCGAGGCCAAGGACGTGCTGGCCGGCGCGATGCTGAAGTACGCCCGCGGCGAGGCCGAAGCCGGCCCGGTGACCGCGCCGCGCACCGGTGTCTCCGACAAGCCCACGGTCACGCTGCTGGGCGAGATGTTCCCGGCCGACCCGGTGGGCATTGGCATGCTGCTGGAGCCCATGGGCCTGGCCGCCGGCCCGGTGGTACCGACCCGCGAGTGGCGCGAGCTGTACGCCGCGCTCGACTGCGCCACGGTCGCTGCGATCCACCCGTTCTACACCGCCAGCGTGCGCGAGTTCCAGGCCGCCGGCCGCAGCATCGTCGCATCGGCGCCGGTGGGGCACGACGGCACCGAGGCCTGGCTGCAGGCCATCGGCCAGGCCACCAACACGCCGCAGGCACTGATCGACGCGGCCAAGAACAAGTGGCTGCCGGCCATCCGGGGCGCGCTGGCGCGCACGCCGATCCGCGGCCGCGTCACCGTCAGCGGCTACGAGGGTTCGGAGCTGCTCGTCGCGCGCCTGCTCATCGAGAGCGGCGCCGAGGTGCCGTACGTGGGCACCGCCTGCCCGAAGACGCCCTGGAGCGCCCCCGACCTGGAATGGCTGCAGGCGCGCGGCGTGCACGTGCAGTACCGCGCCAGCCTCGAGCAGGACATCGCCGCGGTGCGCGAGTTCCGGCCCGACCTGGCCATCGGCACCACGCCGGTGGTGCAGGCGGCCAAGCAGGCCACGATCCCGGCGCTGTACTTCACCAACCTGATCTCGGCGCGGCCGCTGATGGGCGTCATGGGCGCCGGCTCGCTGGCCCAGGTGGTCAACGCCGCCATCGGCAACAAGGCCCGCTTCGCGCAGATGCGCGCCTTCTTCGGCGAGGCCGGGCAGGGCGACCAGGCCGGTGTCTGGAGCGACAAGCCCGTGCTGCGCCCCGAGTTCCGTGCCGAAACCCAGCGCCAGGTCATCAAGATGATGAAGCGGCGCAAGGCCGAGGAGATGGTGTAGTGGCCGCGCTCAATTACGTCATCGACCACGACCGCGCCGGCGGCTACTGGGGCGCCGTCTACGTCTTCACGGCCATCAAGGGCCTGCAGGTGGTGATCGACGGCCCGGTGGGCTGCGAGAACCTGCCGGTCACCAGCGTGCTGCACTACACCGACGCGCTGCCGCCGCACGAGCTGCCCATCGTCGTCACCGGCCTGGCCGAGGAGCAGCTGGGCCGCGAAGGCACCGAAGGTGCGATGAAGCGTGCCCATGCCGCACTCGACCCCGACCTGCCCGCCGTGGTGGTGACGGGCTCGATCGCCGAGATGATCGGTGGCGGCGTCACGCCCGAAGGCACGACGATCGCGCGCTTCCTGCCGCGCACCATCGACGAAGACCAGTGGCAGTGCGCCAACCGCGCGATGTTCTGGCTCTGGACCGAATACGGCCTGCGCAAGGTGCCGCAGCGCACGCCGCTGGCCGAGCGCCCCGCCGGCGAGAAGCCGCGCGTGAACATCATCGGCCCGTGCTACGGCAGCTTCAACATGCCCAGCGACGTGGCCGAGATCCGCCGCCTCGTGGAAGGCATCGGCGCCGAGATCAATATGGTGTTCCCACTCGGCAGCCACCTGGCCGACGTGGCCAAGCTGGTCGACGCCGACGCCAACATCTGCATGTACCGCGAGTACGGCCGCATGCTGTGCGAGGCGCTCGAGCGGCCGTATCTGCAAGCACCCATCGGCCTGCACAGCACCACGGCCTTCCTGCGCCAGCTGGGCGACCTGCTGGGGCTGGACCCCGAGCCCTTCATCGAGCGCGAGAAGCACACCACGATCAAGCCGATCTGGGACCTGTGGCGCTCGGTCACGCAGGACTTCTTCGGCACCGCGAACTTTGGCGTCGTCGCCGGCGAGACCTACGCCCGCGGGCTGCGCCACTTCCTCGAGGACGAGCTCGGCCTGCCCTGCAACTTCGCGATCTCGCGCACCGCAGGCAACAAGACCGACAACGAGGCCGTGCGCAAGCTCGTGCACTCGCAGCCGCCGCTGGTGCTGTTCGGCAGCTACAACGAACGCATGTACCTGTCGGAACGCTCCGGCGGGCACGGGCCGAAGCCGGCCTACATCGCGGCCAGCTTCCCCGGCGCCATCATCCGGCGCGCCACCGGCACGCCGTTCATGGGCTACGCCGGCGCCACGTACGTGGTGCAGGAGTTCTGCAACGCGCTGTTCGACGCGCTGTTCCACATCCTGCCGCTGGGCAGCGATCTCGACCGCGTCGACCCGACGCCCGCGCGCCGCATCGAGGCCTGCCCGTGGGACGACGACGCGCAGGACCTGCTGACCGAACACCTGCAGACGCAGCCGGTGCTGGTGCAGATCTCGGCGGCCAAGCGGCTGCGCGACCGCGTCGAGCGCGAGACGCGCGCGGCGTCCGAACCACGTGTCACTGCGCAGCGTGTGCTGCAGGTGCTGCGCGAAGGGGTCACGGCATGACGCCGCGCCCGATCCACATGGTCCGCGGCACCGCCGCGGACGACCGAACGTCGTGGCACCTCGCCACGGCTGCCCATGGTGCGCGGGCTTTGTGCGCACGTGGCCGCAAGGCCAATCTCGGAGGACTTTTCCATGGCTGAGAGAAAAGGCTCGATTTCGGGCCTGACCGACGACGAGGCCCAGGAGTTCCACAGGTTCTACATCCAGGGGTTCGTGGGTTTCACGGCAGTCGCCGTGGTCGCCCACCTGCTCGTCTGGGTTTGGCGCCCCTGGCTCTGAACACCTGACGGTCTGACCGGACACAAGGGGAACGTGATGGCGACTATCGAAACGGTGATGCCCAAGGGCACGGCAGTAGAAACCTCCAGAGCCTTCTGGGTGATCTTCGTGCCGAGTTTTGCGGTATTTCTGGCAATTGCCCTCATCGGGCAAATGCTCGGTTGGCACTGGCGTTCCTGGTTGCCCGGGGCCGAAGGCGTGAAGTCGATTTTTGGCGGCGTCAAGGCAGCGGTTTATACCTTCATGTCGCACCTAACCTAGGAGCTTGGAATCATGTGGAGAATCTGGCGTTTGTTCGACCCCCTGCGGACGATGGTTGCCCAGGGAGTTTTTTTGTTCGGTGTCGCAGTGATGATTCACCTCATCCTGCTCAGCACGAACAAGTTCAACTGGCTCGATGGCCCGAAGAAGGCAACGGTGGCGTCGCAAAACGCCCCGATGCCGACGGCAGTGGCATCTCTGGCGGCGAAGTAATTCGCAACCCGCCTGAAACAGCGGGTGGGTTGCCGGGGCAACCCGCATCCCACCCGTCTGTGCAGACAAACTCGCCGCTCGGCACCTTCGGGTGCCCCGTCGGTTGGAGGAATACAAAATGGCAATGCTGAGTTTCGAAAGAAAGTACCGCGTGCGTGGCGGCACCCTCGTCGGAGGCGATCTCTTCGATTTCTGGGTGGGCCCGTTCTACGTCGGTTTCTTCGGCGTCACGACGGCATTCTTCACGTTTCTGGGCACGGCCATGATCCTCTGGGGGGCCTCGCAGGGGCCGACCTGGAATCTCTGGCAGATCAGCATCGCGCCGCCCGACCTGAAGTACGGCCTGGCGATGGCGCCGCTGCTCGAGGGGGGCCTGTGGCAGCTCATCACGGTGTGTGCGCTCGGCGCCTTCGTGTCGTGGGCGCTGCGCGAGGTGGAGATCTGCCGCAAGCTCGGCATGCAGCTCCACGTGCCGATCGCCTTCGGCATGGCGATCTTTGCCTACTTCACGCTGGTGGTGATCCGTCCGGTGCTGCTGGGGGCCTGGGGCCACGGCTTCCCGTACGGCATCTTCAGCCACCTGGACTGGGTGTCGAACGTCGGCTACCAGTACCTGCACTTCCACTACAACCCGGCGCACATGATCGCCATCAGCTTCTTCTTCACGACGACGCTGGCGCTGTCGCTGCACGGGGGCCTGATCCTCTCGGCGTCGAACCCGCCGCCGGGCCAGACCGTGAAGACGACGGACAGCGAAGACACCTTCTTCCGCGACGCGATCGGCTACTCGATCGGCTCGCTGGGCATCCACCGGCTGGGCCTGTTCCTGGCGCTGGCGGCGGTGTTCTTCAGCGCCGTCTGCATCCTGATCAGCGGTCCGTTCTGGACCCGCGGCTGGCCCGAGTGGTGGGGCTGGTGGCTGAACCTGCCCATCTGGTCGCAGTGGCCTCTGCGCTGAAGCCCACAAGGAGAGCACAACATGGCTGAGTACCAGAACCTCTTCACCACCGTGCGGGTCGCCGGTCCGGCGCACCTGGGCGTGCCGCTGGGCGAGGGCAACAGCCCGCGCACCGGCACCGAACCGATCCAGGTGCCGCTGTTCGCCCGGCTGGGCATGGCGCAGATCGGGCCCATCTACCTCGGGCCGCTGGGCATCGCATCGCTGTTCTTCGGCATGCTGGCCTTCAACATCATCGGCTTCAACATGCTGGCCCAGGTGAACTGGGACCCGGTGCAGTTCGTGCGCCAGCTGTTCTGGCTGGCGCTGGAGCCGCCGGCGCCGGCCTACGGGCTGTCGCTGCCGCCGCTGAACGAAGGTGGCTGGTGGCTGATGGCCGGCGCCTTCCTCACCGTGTCCATCCTGCTGTGGTGGGCGCGCATGTACACCCGGGCGCGGGCCCTGGGGATGGGCACGCACGTGGCCTGGGCCTTCGCGGCGGCGATCTGGCTGTTCCTGGTGCTGGGCTTCATCCGCCCGGTGCTGATGGGCAGCTGGGCCGAGGCGGTGCCCTTCGGCATCTTCCCGCACCTGGACTGGACGGCGGCGTTCTCGCTGCGCTACGGCAACCTGTTCTACAACCCGTTCCACGCGCTCAGCATCGCCTTCCTGTATGGCTCGACGCTGCTGTTCGCGATGCACGGCGCCACCATCCTGGCGGTCAGCCGCTTCGGCGGTGAACGCGAGCTGGAACAGATCGTCGACCGCGGCACGGCCTCGGAACGCGCCGCGCTGTTCTGGCGCTGGACCATGGGCTTCAACGCCACCACCGAGTCCATCCACCGCTGGGCCTGGTGGTTCGCGGTGCTGTGCCCGCTGGCCGGCGGCATCGGCATCCTGCTCACGGGCACGGTGGTCGACAACTGGTACCTCTGGGCGGTGAAGCACGGTGTCGCACCGGCCTACCCCGCCGTCTTCCCGGCGGTCGTGGACCCCGCCACCTTGCAGGGAGTGAAGCCATGATCGCGATCTCGCGCGTCTTCTCGCGCACCACGTTCACGTCGCTGGCCCTGGTGGGGCTGGCCATGCTGACCGGCTGCGAGCGTCCGCCCGTCGACACGGTGCAGCGCGGCTACCGCGGCACCGGCATGGAGCTGGTCTACAACCCGCGCACGCAGGCCGAGCTGATCCCGGCCAACCAGCCGCCGCCCAGCACGCCGCCTGCCCCCGCAGAAGGGCCGAAGGCGAAGGACATCTACAAGAACGTGCAGGTGCTGGGCGACCTGTCGATCGCCGAGTTCAACCGCCACATGGCGTCGATCACGCAATGGGTGTCGCCGGCGCAGGGCTGCAACTACTGCCACATCGGCGAGAACTTCGCCGACGACAGCAAGTACACCAAGATCGTGGCGCGGCGCATGATCCAGATGACGCAGCACGTCAACGCCGACTGGAAGGCGCACGTGGCCGAGACCGGCGTCACCTGCTACACCTGCCACCGCGGCAACCCGGTGCCGGCGAACATCTGGTTCACGGCCGAGCCGCAGGACAAGAAGAGCAACTTCATCGGCGACCTGGCAGGGCAGAACCTGGCGGCCAAGACCGTGGGCCTGAGCTCCCTGCCGTACGATCCGTTCACGCCATACCTGAAGGACGCGCTGCCGATCCGTGTCAACGGCACGACTGCGCTGCCCACCGGCAACCGGGCATCCACGAAGCAGGCCGAGTTCACCTACGGGTTGATGGTGCACATGACGCAGTCGCTGGGCGTGAACTGCACCTACTGCCACAACACCAACTCGTTCAGCAACTGGGAAGGCGCGCCGCCGCAGCGCGTGACGGCCTGGCACGGCATCCGCATGGCGCGCGACCTGAACACGCAGTACATGGAGCCGCTGACCAAGAACTTCCCGCCGGAACGCCTGGGCCCCACCGGCGACGTCGCCAAGGCCAACTGCGCCACCTGCCACAACGGGGCCTACAAGCCGCTGTACGGCGCGGCGATGGCCAAGGACTACGCCGGTCTCGTCGGCGCGGCCAAGCCGCCGCCGTTGCCGGCGCCGCTGGCCGAGGCGCAGCGCTCGGTGCTGTACTTCGGTGTCGGCTCGGCCACGCTCGAAGGCGAGCAGGCCAAGGGCCTGGCCCAGCTGATCACGGCGATGGCGGCTGCGCCCCGCAGCAAGGTGGCGATCTCGGGCTACCACTCGGCCGCAGGTGACCTGGCGCAGAACCAGGAACTGGCCAAGCAGCGGGCCTTCAGCGTGCGCGACGCGCTGCTGGCGGCCGGCATCCAGGAAGCCCGCGTGGTGCTGAGCAAGCCGGTGCAGGCGGAAGCCAACCTGGCGGGCGAGGACCCGGCAGCGCGCCGCGTCGAAGCGAAGCTGCAGTGAGCCCGCGGGCTGCCTGACCCGGGTGGCCCCGACATGCACATGCCGTCCGCCGCCACGCCGCATCTGAGCCCGAGGGTGGTGCAGGGCGGCGGTGCCGGCCCGGTGTCCACTCCCGCCCCGGCACCGGCAGCCCCTGGCGCTGCGGTGGCGCCGGGCGAGGTCGTGGTGCTGCTGCTGGTGGACGTGGCGCCGGCCTCCCGCCTGTGGGGCTACGCACGCTTCGTGCTCGGCCGCTGGCCGCTGCGCCACGTGCCGGGCCTGCGGTTCGCCAAGCAGCTGGGCAGCGGCTACGAGGGCGGCTTCGGCTTGCGCCCCAGCGGCACCCGACAGGGCCTGTTCCTCGTGTTCGACGGCGACGCGCAGGCCGAGGCCTTCGTGCAGGCCGCGCCGCTGCTTGCCAGCTACCGCCGCCATGCCCGTGAGCTGTGCGTGCTGAAGCTGGTGGCCACCAGTGCCCGTGGCAGCTGGTCGGGCCACGGCTTCGGCATCGGCGCCACGGCGCGTGCCGACGCGCCCGTCGCCGCGCTCACGCGGGCCTCGATCAAGCCATTGCAGGCGCTGCGCTTCTGGCGCATGGCACCGGCCGCGCAGGCGTCCCTGGAAGCGGCGCCGGGCTGCATCCTGGCGGTCGGCCTGGGGGAGGCGCCGCTGCTGCGCCAGGCCACGTTCAGCATCTGGACCAGCGTGCAGGCGATGGAGGCCTACGCGCGCTCGGGTGCGCACCTCGACGCCATCCGCGCTGCGCACCGTGGCGGCTTCTTCAGCGAGTCGGCCTTCGTGCGCTTCGTGCCGGTGTCGGTGCAGGGGCGCTGGAAGGGGCACACGCTTGGCTGAGCACCGCGTCGTCGTCGTCGGCGCCGGCATCGGCGGCCTGGTCAGCGCCTTGCTGCTGGCCAGCCGCGGGCTGCAGGTGACACTGGTCGAAGCCGGCGATGCGCCCGGCGGCAAGCTGCACCAGCAGCAGGTCGACGGCCAGGCCATCGACGGCGGCCCCACGGTGTTCACGATGCGCTGGGTGTTCGACCAGATCCTGCAGGAGGCCGGCAGCTCGGTGGCCGAACTGCTGCGGCTGACGCCGCTGTCGGTGCTGGCCCGCCACGCCTGGCGCGGCCACGACCGGCGGCTCGATCTCTTCGCCGACCGCGAACGCTCCACCGACGCCATCGGCGCCTTCTCCGGCGCCGCCGAGGCGCGGCGCTTCCGCGGCTTCTGCGACCAGGCGCAGCGGGTCTACGACACGCTCGAAGGCCCGTACATCCGCTCCGAGCGGCCCACGCTGCTCAGCATGATGGGCGACCTGGGCCCGCGCGGGCTGGGCGTGCTCGCCGGGCTGGGCCCGTTCGCGTCGATGTGGCGCGCGCTGGCGCGGCACTTCCACGACCCCCGCCTGCAGCAGCTATTCGGACGCTACGCCACCTACTGCGGCGCCAGCCCCTGGCAGGCGCCGGCCACGCTGCTGCTGGTGGCGCAGGTCGAGCAGGACGGCGTCTGGGCCATCGACGGCGGCATGCATGCGCTGGCACGCGCGGTGGCCGGCCTGGCCGAACGCCGCGGCGTGACGCTGCTGTACGGCCGCCGCGTGGCGCAGATCCTGGCGCAGGGCGGCCGGGCCAGCGGCGTGCGGCTGGCCGACGGCAGCACCCTGCCTGCCGACTCGGTGGTCTTCAACGGCGACGCGCAGGCGCTGGCCACCGGGCTGTTGGGCGACGCAACGCGGCCCGCGGTGGCGCGCACGCCGCCGGCGCGGCGTTCGCTCTCGGCGCTGACCTGGGCCGCGCACGTGCGCACGCAGGGCTTCCCGCTGCTGCGCCACAACGTCTTCTTCGACGACGACTACCGGTCCGAGTTCGACGACATCTTCCGGCACCGGCGCCTGCCGCAGCGCGGCACGGTGTACGTCTGCGCGCAGGACCGCACCGACGACGATCTTGTCGTTCCCAAGGGCCGCGAGCGTCTGCTGGCGCTGGTGAACGCCCCGGCCGACGGCGACCGCCGGCCCTTTGATGCTGCGGAGATCGACCCATGCGAGCAACGGAGCCTGGCCTTGCTGCGCGACTGCGGCCTGACCTTGGAATGGACGCCGCAGCAGGTGCTGCGCACGACGCCGGCCGACTGGCACCGGCGTTTCCCGGCCACGGGCGGCGCGCTGTACGGGCCGGCGACCCACGGCTGGATGTCGTCGTTCCAGCGACCGTCGTCGACGACGCGGCTGCCGGGGCTGTACCTGGCCGGGGGCAGCGTGCACCCGGGGCCGGGCGTGCCGATGGCCGCGATGAGCGGCCGGCTGGCGGCCGCGACGCTCTTGGCGCACCTCGATTCGACCAGCCGGTCGCACCGGGTGGTTATCTCTGGTGGTATGTCGACGCGCTCAGCGACGATGGCCGGCACGGGCTGACGCTGATCGCCTTCGTCGGCAGCGTCTTCTCGCCGTACTACGCCTGGGCCCGCGCGCGCGACGGCGCGCAGGTCGACCCCGAGAACCACGTGTGCCTGAACGTGGCGCTGTACGGCGACTGCCGGCGCTGGACCATGACCGAGCGCGGCCGCCGCCACGGCCGGCGCAGCGAGCGCGACTTCGCCATCGGCCCCAGCCACCTGCACTGGGACGGGCATTCGCTGCAGATCGAGATCGACGAGGTGGGCATGCCGCTGCCGCAGCGCGTGCGCGGCCGGGTGCGCGTGTGGCCGCAGGGGCTGAGCCGCTTCGTCACGCCGCTGGACGACGGTGGACGCCACCGCTGGGGGCCGATCGGGCCGGTGAGCCGCGTGGAGGTCGACTTCGAGCAGCCGGACCTGCACTGGCGCGGCCATGCCTACCTCGATTCGAACGAGGGCGACGAGCCGATCGACCGGCCGTTCGCGCTGTGGGACTGGTCGCGCTCGGCCATGGCCGACGGCAGCACCGCGGTGATCTACGACGTGCGCCAGAAGAGCGGCGTCGACCGCGTGGTGGCGCAGCGCTTCGCGCCCGACGGCAGCAGCCAGCCTTTCGAAGCGCCGCCGCGCCAGGATCTGCCGGGCTCGCTGTGGCGCATTCCGCGCGCGATGCGCAGCGCGTCGGACGCGCCCGCGGCGCGGGTGCTGCAGACGCTGGAGGACACGCCGTTCTATGCCCGCTCGGTGGTCGATTCCAGCCTGCTGGGCGAGCGCGTGACCTCGTTCCACGAATCGCTGCTGCTGCCGCGCGTGGTGCGCTGGCCGGTGCGGCTGATGCTGCCGTTCCGCATGCCGCGGCGGAGTTGAAGCCGGACTAGGGCCTGTTAACACAACCGCAGGCCGTCAGCGATCAGCGCGAAGCTGATGAAGGCGATGAACATGACGTCGAGCTTCTCGAAGCGGGAGAAGATGCGGCGGTAGCCCTTGAGCCTGCGGAACAGGCGCTCTACCTCGTTGCGACGCTTGTACATCGCCCGGTCGTATTCCCATGGCTCGATGCGCGTGCTGAGTGGGGGCACGACGGGGACGAAGCCCAGATCGAGCGCAAGCTGCCGAGTCTCGTTGCCCTCGTAGGCGCGGTCCATGATCAGGTGAAGAGGACGATTGGGCGGCCCCAGCCGCTTCAACAGCTCTCGTCCCTCGGGTGCATCGTGCGCCTGGCCTGGCGACAGCGAGAACGTTATGGCCGTGCGTGCGTCCGCAGCGAGGAGGTGGATCTTGGTGTTCCAGCCACCGCGGGACTTGCCGATAGCCTGCGGACCGTTTTTTTTCGAGCACCAGTGCCGTCCGGGTGCACCTTCACGCTGGTGCTGTCCAGGCAGACGGACTCGATCTTGATCTGCACGACCTGCGCACGCTGCAACTGCTCAAACGCCTTGTCGAGCACGCCGGACTTGGCCCAGCGGCTCATGCGCGTGTAGATCGTGTGCCAATTGCCAAACCGCTTGGGCAGACCGCGCCACTTGCAGCCGTGCTCGGCCACGTAAAGGATTGCGTTAAGCACTTGCAGATTCGACAGGCTGACGTTGCCTCGCTGGCGGGGCAAGCAGTGTTCGATCTGGGCAAACTGCGCTGCGGTGATCTCCATGGCCGCAGTGTCAAGACAATGCGGCTTCGGCGCAATTAGTGTTAACAGGCCCTAGTGCAGCTTGTCGTCGGGCGGCCGGCGGTCGAAGCTGCGCGGGCGGTAGACGTTGCCTTCGCGCTCGACGACGGCGCGGCGGGCGCGTTCGATGGCCTGCGCAGCGGCTTGCTGCGCGGCCTGGCGTTCACGCTGCCGGTGCGGCAGGTGGCGCAGGCGCTGCCACTGCAGGCGCAGCCAGGCACGCACGAGCGCACGACGGCGCGCGCCGATCGCCATGTCCAGCAGCAGCAGCAGGCAGACGGCGAGCCCCAGGCCCGCCAGCACGTTCACGACCATGCCGGCAATCTAGCGCAGATCGGGGGGCTGTGTCCGTGCGGCGGGCGGCGCCGGCGCCGCGAGCGCGGCATCCTGCGCAGCTGGCGTGGTGGCCGCCGCCTGCGCTTCCTGTTCGGCACGCTCCGCACGTTCGCGGCGCGTCCGTTCCTGGTCGCGCTTGACCGAGCGCAGCTGCCACCATCCGAAGGCGAGCGTGCCGCCGAAGATCAGCACCACCTCGATCAGCACGATCGGCCAGTTGCTGCCGCCGGCGTCCGCGGCCATGGCGTGCCGCGGCCTTCAGCGCGAGCGCTGCTGCTGCAGCTGGCGCTCGAAGAGGTCGAGCACCCAGACCATGCGGTCGTCGAACCGGCCGCTGGGCACCAGCGGCAGAGGTTCGGGGCGCGGCGCCAGGTCCACCAGGTACTGGATCGCCGGCAGCGGCGGCAGCACGGTCGCGGGCTTGCCGGGCGTGAACCACGCGGCGCCGCTGGCCTGCGCCATCAGCGCCAGCTTGCGCGACTTGCGCACGACCACGCGGCGGTTGACCGAGTCCAGCCCCTCGCGTTCGAGCTGCACCCCGATCTCGGCGTAGACCAGCCGTGCGGCGCGGATCGCCGGCCGGCAGTCGCGCGGCAGCGCGGCGATGCCGTGCTCGGCACGGGCGTACAGCGTCTCGGCCTCGCGCAGCAGGCGCTGCACCACGGCGGCGATGCGGCCGTCGAAGACCGGCTTGCGCAGCCAGGGTTCGGTGTCGATGCCGGCCTCGGCCATCCAGCGCCGCGGCAGGTACAGGCGGCCGTTGCGGGCGTCCTCGCCGACGTCGCGGGCGATGTTGGTCAGCTGCATCGCCACGCCCAGCTCGCAGGCGCGTGCCAGGGCCTGGTGGCTGCGCGTGCCCATCACCAGCGCCATCATCGCGCCGACTGCGCCAGCCACGCGCGCGGCGTAGTCGTGCAGCTCGTCCAGGGTCTCGTAGCGGCGGCCCTGGGCGTCCCACAGGAAGCCTTCGAGCAGGGCGTCGAGCAGCTCGCGCGGGATCTCGTGCCGGCGCACCGCACAGGCCAGCGCCCGGTCGGCGTCGATGTCGGCCGGCGTGCCGGCGTAGATGCCGTCCAGGCGCTCGCGCAGCGCCACCATCGCCGCGTGGGCATCGTCGCCCAGGTCGATGGCGTCGTCGGCCAGGCGGCAGAAGGCGTACAGCGCCGTGGCCGGCGCGCGCACGCGGGCCGGCAGCAGCAGCGACGCCGCGAAGAAGGACTTGGAGCCGCCGCGCATCAAGCGCCGGCAGGCCTGCAGATCGTGGCCGGGGTCAGCGTGCATGGAGCAGGATGTCCTCGTTGTCGGGCCGGGCGGCCGCGGGTTCGGGGGTCGGCTGGCGCATCGCCCAGCGCCACAGCGCGGTGCTGGGCAGCGGCAGCACCAGCAGCCAGTGCTCCAGGATCGCCAGCGCCAGCATCGTGGTCACGAGCACCAGGCCCACGGCTTCGGCCGCGGGCGCCTGCAGCGCGGCGGCGACCATCATCGCGGCCACCGCGGTGGCGGCCGTGACCGACAGCGGGAACAGCAGGTTCATCTTGCGGCGGCGGAAGAAGCTCTGCAGGTACTTCAGGTGCGGCGGCAGGAACTCCTCGCTGAGGTTGCGCACGCCCAGGAACAGGTTCAGCTTGGCGCTGGTGCGCATGGTCCAGAGCACGGCGAAGGTCCAGGTGCCGACCTGGTTCGGCGCGTTCCAGGTGATGGCCACGATGGCCGCGCCCATGGCCAGGATGCCGATCTCGTGCCACAGGATGGCAGCGACCGCCTGGCTGAAGCGCGGCCAGCCGGTCAACCCGGCAGGCGACGCGATCTTGCGCGGCCCGGTCAGCCAGCCCGTCAAGAAGGTCAGCTCGTGCCAGCCCCAGACCAGCAGTGCGCAGGTGAAGGCGCAGTAGGCCGCGGCCTCGGTGGTCTGGCTGGCGGTGTGGGCCAGGCCGAGCAGGGCGCCGCCGGCCAGCAGCGACGACAGCACGATGCTCCAGCGGAACGTGGTGCGCGGCAGATTGTCGAGCAGCAGGATCAGCCCGGTGCTGAACCACCAGATGAAGATGGCGAAGACCGCGGGCAGCAGCAGCGTGGTCATCGTGCAGGCCGGGTGCCGATCACCAGGCCGGGGCCACGCGCACCTGCGCGGGCAGGGCGTGGCGCTTCACCGGCAGCATGTACAGGCGTGCGAAGGTGGCCACGCCTTGCAGCGCTGCCACGCCCTGCTGCAGCCGGCCGACGAGGCCGCCGCGGACCTTGGCGGCGTCGATGCGCTGCTGGATGCGGAACAGCTTGTCGAGCCCGGCGCGGAAGGCCGGCAGGTCGGTGTCCAGCGAGATCGGGAACACCTGCTTGGAGATCTCGGTCGTGATGTCGAAGACGGCGTAGTCGTACTCGGTGGAGTGCAGGCCCATCGCCTCGTGCAGCATCGGCCGCGTGTGGTCGCGCACGTACATCGTGGCGTACACCGCGAGCAGGAAGAAGCGGACCCACAGCAGGTTGCCACCCTGCAGCAGGTGCGGGTTGGCGCGCATGATCAGCGCGAAGCTCTCGCCGTGGCGGAACTCGTCGTTGCACCAGCGTTCGAACCAGCGAAAGATCGGGTGGAAGCGCTTGTCGGGGTGGCGCTCGAGCTGGCGGTAGATCGCGATGTAGCGCGCGTAGCCGATCTTCTCGGACAGGTAGGTCGCGTAGAAGATGTACTTGGGCTTGAAGTACGTGTACTTCTTCGTGCGCTTCAGGCTGCCGAGATCGATGCCCAGGCCGAAGTCCTTCAGGCTCTGGTTGATGAAGCCCGCATGGCGCGATTCGTCGCGCGCCATGAAGCGCATCAGCGCCTTGATGTCGGGGTTCTCGATGTTCTTCTGGATCTCGTTGTAGAGGATGCAGCCCGAGAACTCCGAGGTCAGCGAGCTCACCAGGAACTCGAGGAACTCCTTGCGCAGCTCGGGCGTCACCTGCGAGAAGCGCTCGGCCACTTCCTGCGCGAACTCAGGGGTGCGCTGGAAGTGGTCGTGGTTGTTGTCGCCCTCGTACTCGGCCATCATCTTGTCCCACTCGGCGCGGATCGGAGACACGTCGATGCGGTCCATCGCCTTGAAGTCCGTGGTGTAGAAGCGCGGGCTCAGCAGCGTCTCTTCCTTGGCCTTGGCGGCAGCTTGGTCGGGGGTGGCGATGGTGGCGTCCATGGTGGATGTCTCCCGGGCAATCAGCGTGTGGTGCCGGCAGGATGGCCGGCTTGCAGCAGGCGTGCGAACACGGCTGCGTTGGTGGGTCCGAAGGACTCGAGGTCCAGGCGTTCGCCGGTGGCCGGGTCGGCCAGCGTCAGGCGGCCGTCGGCGCGTGCGATCAGCTCGAAGGCCGGGCCGGCGCCGAGGTCGCGCTTCTGGCGTTCGCGCGCCAAGGCGCGCAGCGCGCCGCGCAGGAACCCGGCCTCGCCTTGCACGGCCTCGATCTGCTGGCCGCTGCGGGCGTCGATGACGGCCACGCTGCCGTCGGGCCGGTCTTCGAAGCGCAGCTGGCGCTTCGCGATGGCCGGTGCGTCCGGCGCGCGGATGGTCACGCCTGCACTGCGCACGCCGGCCACGCCGGCCAGCACGGCCAGCAGCACGGCGCCGATGGCGACCACGGCGCCACGCGGCAGTGCGTCGGGTTGGCGGGGGGCGGGCAGGGTACTGCGCATGGGGTGGTCTCGGTGGCGGCGGGTGGCGGGCTCAGTCGCCGCCGGCCAGCATGGGCTGGCGGTGGCCGTGGTGTGCGGCCGCGGCGGGCGCGGTGGCTGCCGCTGCCGTGGTGCCCGGCTGGCCACCGGTTTCCAGGGCCCAGGCCTGGCTCAGCACGCGTGCGGCCTCGGCCGCCTTCGGCAGGCAGCGCAGCATCGGTTCGGGCTGGGCCACGCGCCAGGGGCGGGCGTGCGGCCACAGATGCAGCAGCGCGATGCGGTCCTTGCCGACCAGGGTGAGCGGGATGTCGCCGCTGCCGTCGGGCCGCAGCTTCAGGCCGGCGGCGGCGATGCGCTTGAACGGCAGGTTGTAGGCCAGCGTCAGCACGATGCCGATGCGCATCACGACGCGGTGGTTGGTGATGGTGTAGAGCGTCGTGCGCGCCGACAGCCAGGCCAGCAGCGCCACCAGGCCCAGCGCCACCGACGAGGGCAGCGCCAGCCACAGCGCGGCCACCGTGGCTTCCGAGGCACTGGCGCCTTCGCCGGCCACGAACAGCGCGCGCAGCACCATCAGCACCGCGAAGTACGCCACCAGCTTGCGCAGGTGGAAGGCGCGCAGCGCGAGCTGCCACCAGTCGGGGCTGCCCTGCCACAACACGTGTTCGCCGGGCGGCGGTGCCTCGGGCAGGCCGCGCACGGGCTCGTGGTCGTGCTCGTGGCCCAGGCTGTGGCGGTGCGCCTTCATACCAGCGGCTCCAGGCGCGAGGGCTCGGCGTACAGCGTGCCGGCGCCGTAGTAGGCCTGGATCTTCTCTTCTTCGAGGATCGTCACCAGGTCGGGTTGCTTCGTGCCAGGCACGTCGGCGAACTGGTGGCCGAGGATGGCGCCGACGTAGACGCCGTTGCGCTTGACGCGGGCGAAGTTCATCGGCAGCAGCACGCGGCGGTCACCGACCTGCAGCTCGAGGTAGCGGAACAGGTTCTCGGCGCAGTCGACCCAGAGGTCCACCACCTGGCCGCCCACCTCGCCGTCGGCGCCGTAGACATCGAGCCCGCGCGGGTCGGTGTCGCTGCTGACGACGCCGTACTCGCTGGCCACGCGCAGCGGCACCAGCTTGGGCTCGCCCTCGAAGGTGACGTCGGCGACATCGGCGCGCTCGGCCCAGGCACCCGGACCGACGCCGTCGAGCATGGGCGTGTCGCCGGTCGGCACCAGCGGCGCGCCGGCCCAGCTGTGCGCGGGCTCGGCCAGCAGCGGGCGCGTCTCGGGCTGGAAGTTGGGGATGCTGACCTCGTGGCCGTTGGCCATCCGGTAGGTCTTGGGCTGCGGGATCGGCCAGCCGGTGATGACGCCGCCGCTGTCGTGGTCCATCGGGTAGCCCTCGCGGTGGTTCTCGCGCACCAGGTAGTACACGATGCCGGCGAAGAAGATCCAGAACAGGTACAGCACCAGCTGGGCCACATCGACGTATTGGGTGATGGCTCCGGTTCCCATGGGGATCTCCTTCTTGTGAACGTGCGGCTAGCCGGGAAAGTCGGCCAGACCGAACTGGGGTGGGGTGGTCCTGGTGGTGCGCGTGGGGCGCCGCACCAGCGGACCGATGGCGACGAGCGCCCCGAACAGCAGATAGATCTCGAGGTGGTACACGAAGCTGTAGCCCGTGACCGGACTGACCAGCGCCTCGCCCAGCGCTCCGTGCATCGCCAGGCCCGAGACCAGGTCGCGCAGCGCACCGCCGGCGGCCACCGAGACGCCGGCCGCCGTGGCCTGCACGGCACCCCAGGCGCCGAGGGCCAGGCCGACGTGGGCCTTGCTCTCCAGGCTCATCGCCGCGGTCAGCGTGCCGACGGCGAAGAGGCCGCTGCCGAAGCCGATGAGCAGGGCGCCGATGCGGAACAGCATCGGCGCTTCGAGCGGCGCCGAGAAGATCACTGCGGCAAAGGCCGGCAGGCCCACGAGGGCACCCGCAGCCGCCACGCGGAACGGGTCGGCGCCGCGGCTGAGCAGCCGTGCTGCCAGTGCGAACGCGGCCAGCGAGCCGCCGGCGGTCAGCGCGGTGAGCGCGCTGGTGGCGCCGACGTCCAGGCCCAGGATCTCGCCACCGTAGGGCTCGAGAACGATGTCCTGCATGTTGAAGGCCATCGTGCCCAGGCCCACCGTCCACAGGAAGCGGCGCGCGTGGCGGCGTTCGATGAAGCTGCGCCACATCGGGCCGAAGGCCGGCGCGGGTTCGCTCTTGCTCCGGCGGCGCGTCGGGTCGCGGGCTTCCTGGCGCCACACGGCGATGATGTTCAGGAACACGCTCAGCAGCGCCGCACCCTGCACCACCTGCACCAGGCGCTTGTCGGAGAAGTCGGCCAGCAGCGTGGCGCACAGCGTGCCGCCGCCCACCATGCCCAGCAGCAGCATCACGTACATCAGCGCCACCACGCGCGGCCGCGTCTGCTCGCTCGCCAGGTCGGTGGCCAGTGCGAGGCCGGTGGTCTGCGTGGTCTGCAGGCCCGCGCCCACCAGCAGGAAGGCCAGGCCGGCGCAGAGCTGGCCCAGCCAGGCCATGCCGAGCTGGCCATCGCCGGTCAGCACCAGCAGCGCGAACGGCATGATCGCCAACCCGCCGAACTGCAGGATCGAGCCGATCCAGATGTAGGGCACGCGCCGCCAGCCGATGGCCGAGGCGTGCGTGTCGGAGCGGAAGCCCACCACCGCGCGGAAGGGCGCGGCCAGGATGGGCAGCGCCACCATCAGCGCCACCAGCCAGGCTGCCATGTGCAGCTCGACGATCATCACGCGGTTGAGTGTGCCCACCATCAAGGCCATCGCCAGGCCCACCGACACCTGGAACAGCGACAGGCGCAGCAGCCGCGGCAGCGGCAGGTCCGTGCTGGCCGCGTCGGCGAACGGCAGCGCACGCGGCAACGCGCGTTCGAGCCAGGCGCGCTGCGCGGGGGTGAGCACGGAGAGGAACTTCACAGCCGCTTCCACTCCATGGCCTGCGACTTGTAGAAGCCGCCGGTGACGGTGTCGAAGCGGCCGTGCTGCCAGTGCGCCAGCGTGGGGTCCAGCGCCATCAGGCGCTGCAGCTCGGCGGGCGACACCGGCTCGATGGCCGGCGAGCGGTTGCCGCGCGGGAACAGGCGGCCCGCGTACAGCATGGCCAGCGTGGCCGGCGTGCGCGGCGCGGCGGTGAACAGGATCGAGGTCGCGGTGCGCGCCGCCAGCTTCGACAGCGCGGCCACGACGTCGTCGGCGCGGTAGTGGATCAGCGAATCCATCGCCACGACGTGGTCGAACTGGCCCAGCATCGGGTCGAGCATGTCGCCGCTGCGGAAGTCGATGGAGCCGCCGCCCAGTGCCTCGGGCAGGCGTTCGCGCGCCAGCGCCACGAGCGTGGGCGAGAGGTCGATGGCCACGACCTCGGCGCCGCGGCGCGCGGCTTCGACGGCCAGCGCGCCGGTGCCGCAGCCGGCGTCGAGGATGCGGCGGCCGCGCAGGTCCTGCGGCAGCCAGCCCAGCAGCGTGGCCCGCATGCGGTCGCGCCCGGCACGCACGGTGGCCCGCACGCGACCCACCGGCGCGGTCGACGTGAGTCGGGCCCAGGCCTGGGCTGCGGTGCGGTCGAAGTAGGTCTCGATCTCGCCGCGGCGGCGCTGGTAGGTGGTGGTCTCCATCATCGGGCCCGCCTTCAATCGAAGCCCAGCAGGTCGAAGATGTCGCGGTCCTTCATCGGCACCGCGCTGTACTCCTTGCCGCCCAGCCACAGGTTGGCCGCCAGCCGCAGGTACTCCTTCTTCACGGCCTCCAGCTCGGGGCTGGTCTCCATCTCGAACAGCACGCTCTTCTTCAGGCGGCTGCGGCGGATGACGTCGAGGTCGGGGAAGTGCGCCGCGAGCTCCAGGCCGATCTTGCCGATGTACTTGTCGATCTGGTCGGTGGCCGCGCTGCGGTTGGCGATGACGCCGCCCAGCCGCACGTTGTAGTTCTTCGCCTTCGCGCCGATGGCCTGCACGATGCGGTTCATCGCGAAGATGCTGTCGAAGTCGTTGGCCGTGACGATCATCGCCCGGTCGGCGTGCTGCAGCGGCGCTGCAAAGCCGCCGCAGACCACGTCGCCCAGCACGTCGAAGATCACCACATCGGTGTCTTCGAGCAGGTGGTGTTCCTTCAGCAGCTTCACCGTCTGGCCGACGACGTAGCCGCCGCAGCCCGTGCCCGCGGGCGGGCCGCCGGCCTCGACGCACATGACGCCGTTGTAGCCCGGGAACACGAAGTCCTCGACGCGCAGTTCCTCGGGGTGGAAGTCCACCGTCTCGAGCACGTCGATCACCGTGGGCAGCATCTTCTTGGTCAGCGTGAAGGTGCTGTCGTGCTTGGGGTCGCAGCCGATCTGCAGCACGCGCTTGCCCATCATGCTGAAGGCCGCCGACAGGTTGGAGCTGGTGGTGCTCTTGCCGATGCCGCCCTTGCCGTAGATGGCGAAGACCTTGGCCGTGCCGATCTTCACGCTCGGGTCGAGCTGCACCTGCACGCTGCCCTCGCCGTCGGGTGCGCCCGGCCGCGGGCCGCGGCGGATCTGGTCGGGGGAAATCGTTGCGGTGTTCATGCCGGAGCTCCTTCGTAGACGCCTTCGAGGCGATCTTCCAGCTCCTCGCCGGCGCGGCGCAGGGCTTCGAGTACGTGGGCCTCGGGCTGCCAGTACTGGCGCTCCGAGGCTTCGATCAACCGGTTGGCCACCTTGGCCGACGCGGTGGGGTTCAGACGGGCCAGGCGCTCGCGCATGGCCGGGTCGAGCATGAAGGTCTCGGTCAGCTGCTGGTACACCCAGGGCTGCACCTGCCCGGTGGTGGCCGACCATCCCATCGTGTTGGTCAGGTGCACCTCGATCTGGCGCACGCCTTCGTAGCCGTGCTCCAGCATGCCTTCGTACCACTTCGGGTTCAGCATGCGGGTGCGGGTCTCCAGCGCCACCTGCTCGGTCAGCGTGCGCACGGTGCCCGACCCCTGCGTCTGGTCGCCGATGTAGACCGGCGCCGCGGCGCCGCCCTTGGCGCGCTGCACCGCGCGGCTGATGCCGCCCAGCGTGTCGAAGTAGGTGTCGATGCTGGTCACGCCCAGTTCCACCGAGTCGAGGTTCTGGTAGGCCAGCGCGACGTCGGCCAGCACGCTCTGCAGCAGCGCCGCCTGCTGCACCGGCTTGCCGGCACGGCCGTAGGCGTAGCCCTTGCGGCGGCTGTACTGCTCGGCGAGTTCGTCCTCGTCGTCCCAGCGGCTGTTGTCGACCAGCATGCTGACGTTGCTGCCGTAGGTGCCGTCGGCGTTGCCGAAGACACGCAGCGCGGCCGTTTCCAGGTCGCAGCCGTGCTCGCGCTGGTAGGCCAGCGTGTGCTTGCGCACGAAGTTCCGGTCCTCGGGTTCGTCGGCGCTGGCGGCCAGGAACGCGGCCTCGGCCAGCAGCTTGATCTGCAGCGGCAGCAGGTCGCGGAAGATGCCCGACAGCGTGATCACCACGTCCACGCGCGGCCGGCCCAGTTCGGCCAGCGGCTTCAGTGCGGCACCGGCGAGCCGGCCGTAGCTGTCGAAGCGCGGCACCGCGCCCATCAGCGCCAGGGCCTGGCCGATCGGGCCGCCTTCGGTCTTCAGGTTGTCGGTGCCCCACAGCACCAGCGCGATCGATTCCGGCAGCGGGTTGCCGTCGGCGACGTGGCGGTCCAGCAGCAGCTGCGCCAGGCGCGCGCCGTCCTGCACCGCGAAGGCGCTGGGGATGCGGAAGGGGTCGAAGCCGTGCAGGTTGCGGCCGGTGGGCAGCACGGCCGGCGTGCGCAGGAGGTCGCCGCCCGGGGCCGGGCGCACGAAGCCGGCGTCGAGGGCGTGCAGGATGCCGGGGATCTCGGTGTCCACCGCCAGCATGCCGTTGGCGCGCACCAGGTCGTCGTGGCCCGCGGGGGTGCCTCCGGCGACGATGGCTTCCACGGTGGCGCGGTCGGGCGCGCCGTCGCCGGCCATCGACAGCAGCATGTCCACGCGCTGCGGCGGCGTCAGCGGCTTGCCGACCACGTGCAGGCCGTTGGGGATCAGCGTGTACTCGAGCTCCAGCACCTCGTGCGTGAGGCGCTGCACCTCGGCATCGGCGCCCGCGTCCCAGGCCGGTTCGGCCTGCGCCAGTTCCAGGCCGGCGGCCTGGGCCTGGATCAGCACGGCCAGGTCGGCGCGCTCGGCGGCGTCGGGCGTCAGGCCGCGCCAGCGTTCGATGGAACTCTTCAGCTCGAGCAGGCCGCGGTACAGGCCGGCCTGCGCCACGGGCGGCGTGAGGTAGCTGATCAGCGTGGCCGCGGCGCGCCGCTTGGCGATCGCGCCTTCGCTCGGGTTGTTCGAGGCGTAGAGGTAGAAGTTCGGCAGGTCGCCGATCAGGCGGTCGGGCCAGCAGCTGCCCGACAGGCCGGCCTGCTTGCCGGGCATGAACTCGAGCGCGCCGTGCGTGCCGAAATGCAGCACCGCATGCGCCTTGAAGTCTTCGCGCAGGTGGCGGTAGAAGGCCGAGAAGGCATGTGTCGGTGCGAAGCCCTTCTCGAACAGGAGCCGCATCGGATCGCCTTCGTAGCCCATGCCGGGCTGCACGGCCACCAGCGCATTGCCGAACTGCGCACCCAGCACGAAGATCGAGCGGCCGTCGGTGAGCTGCCGGCCCGGCGCCGGGCCCCACTGCGCCTCGATCTCCTTCAGCCAGCGCTCGCGGCGCACATGGTCGTCGACCGGGATCTGCGCCACCACGTTGCCGTCGGCGCCCAGCGTGGCGGCGTTGCCGTGCAGCACCGCGTCGCGCAGGGCCTCGACGCTCTCGGGCAACGTGACGGTGTAGCCCTGGGCCTGCAGGCCCTTGAGCGTCTCGAACAGGCTCTCGAACACCGACAGGTAGGCGGCGGTGCCCAGGTTGCCGGCGTTGGGTGGGAAGTTGAAGATCACCAGCGCCACCTTGCGGTCGGCGCGGCGCGAGCGGCGCAGCGCCACCAGACGGGCCACGCGCGCGGCCAGCATCGCCGTGCGCTCCGAGCACGTGAACATGTCGTGCGTGTTGTCGGTGGGCTCGAACTTGCAGGCCTTGTGGCAGCCGCCGCAGGTGCTGCCCGGGGTGCCGGCGCGGCCACCGTAGACGGTGGGGCCGGTGGCGCCGTCGAGCTCGGGGATCGCCACCATGATGGTGCTCTCCACCGGCATCAGGCCGCGTTCGGACGCGCCCCACTGGTCGATGGTCTGGAACTCCACCGGGTGGGCCGCGATGTAGGGCACGTCGAGTTGCGCGAGGATCTTCTCGGCGGCTTCGGCGTCGTTGTAGGCGGGGCCGCCCACCAGCGAGAAGCCGGTCAGCGAAAGCACCGCGTCCACGGTGCCGCGGCCGTCCTGCATGAAGAAGGACTCGATGGCGGGGCGCGCATCCAGGCCCGAGGCGAAGGCCGGCACCACCTGCAGGCCCTGCACCTCGAGCGCGGCGATGACGCCGTCGTAGTGCGCGGAGTTGCCGGCCAGCAGGTACGAGCGCAGCAGCAGCAGGCCGACCCGGCCCTGCGCCTTGCCGTCGGACACCACCTTGGGCAGCGCCGCGGCGTCGCTGCCGATGCGGCCCTTCAGGCGGGGGTGGTAGACCCCGACCTCGGGGTAGTCCACCGGCTGTGCCACCTGCAGCGTGCCGCGCAGCGTCGCGCGCGGGCCGCTGGCGTAGCGGTCGACGACGAAGCGCACCAGGTTGTGCATGTTCTCTTCGCTGCCGCCCAGCCAGTACTGCATCGCCAGGAAGTACGCGCGCAGGTCCTGCGCCGTGCCGGGGATGAAGCGCAGGATCTGCGGCAGCCGGCGCAGCATCTTCATCTGCGCCGCGCCGCCGGTGGTCGGCTTGCCGTCCTTGTCCTTGGCCTTGCCGCGCAGCTTCTTCAGCAGCGCCATCGGACCGCTGGCAGGCTTGGCCATGTCGAAGCGGCCGATGCGCGTGAGGCGCGAGACCTCGGCCGCCGACACCAGGCACAGCATCGCGTCGCAGCGTTCGCGACGCGCGGTGAGCGCCGGCAGCACCGGCAGGAAGTGGTCTTCCATGAACAGCATGCCGACGATCACGACGTCGGCGTGCGCGATGTCGTCGAGGCAGCGCGCCAGCGCCGAGCTGTCCGCGGCGTACTCGCTGGCGGCATGCACGCCGAGCTGCAGGCCGGGCAGTTCGCGGCGCAGCAGGATGCGGGCGCGTTCGGTGGCGCTGGACAGGTGGGTGTCCATCGTGATCAGCGCGACGCGGATCGGCGTCGCCGCCACCGTGTCAGCGACCGAAGTGCGCTTTGGCGTCATACAGCGTTTCCACGGTGATGGTCGCCACGCCGCGTTCGGCGGCGAAACGTTCGGTGTTGCGCCGGGCCTTGCCGCGCACGAAGAACGGGATCTTCTGCAGCTCCTTCTGTGCGTCGGGGGCCCAGGCGGCGGTGATCGGGATGACGTTGCTGTCGCGGGCGGCCTCGGCCGCCACCGGCTGGGCCACCAGTTCGGGCTCGGGCTCCAGGGCCGGCTTGCCCTGCGCCGCCGCGGGTGCCGCGGTCCGCCCCAGGTGCGACGCGGCAGCGCCGTCGTGGAACTCGAAGTCGCCGCGGAACATCGTCAGCAGGTGTTCCTCCAGGCCCATCATCAGCGGGTGCACCCAGGTGTCGAACAGCACGTTCGCACCTTCGAAGCCCATCTGCGGCGAGTAGCGGGCAGGGAAGTCCTGCACGTGCACCGGTGCCGAGATCACCGCGCAGGGCACGCCCAGGCGCTTGGCGATGTGGCGTTCCATCTGCGTGCCCAGCACCAGTTCGGGCTGCAGCTCGGCGACGCGGGCCTCGACTTCCAGGTAGTCGTCGGTGATCAGCGCCTCGATGCCGTACTGTTTGGCGGCTTCGCGCACGTCGCGGGCGAACTCGCGGCTGTAGGTGCCCAGGCCGACGACGGTGAAGCCGAACTCCTGCTGCGCCACCCGGGCCGCCGCGATGGCGTGCGTGGCGTCGCCGAAGACGAAGACCCGCTTTCCGGTGAGGTAGGTGGAATCCACCGAGCGCGCGTACCAGGTCGACCGCGACAGTGTCTCGGGCAGCGGCGTGTCGGCCGGCAGTCCGGCCAGCGCCAGCACCTCGGCGACGAAGGCGCGCGTGGCGCCGACGCCGATCGGCACGGTCTTCGTGAAGGGCTGGCCGAACATGCGCTGCAGCCAGCTGGCCGTCTGCGCTGCGGTCTCGGGGTAGAGCACGACGTTGAAGTCGGCGTCGCCCAGGTGGGCCAGATCGTCGGCCGAGGCCCCCAGCGGGGCGACGGTGCGCACGTCGATGCCCAGTTCCTGCAGCAGCCCGGTGATCTCGCGCACGTCGTCACGGTGGCGGAAGCCCAGCGCGGTGGGTCCCAGGATGTTGCAGCTCGGGCGCTGGTCGGCGGGGCGGGCCGCGCGCGGCGTGCCCGGTGCCGGTGCGTGGCGCAGGGCCAGCGTGCGCACGATCTGGTAGAAGGTCTCGGAGGCGCCGTAGTTTTCCTTGCGCTGGTAGCTGGGCAGTTCCAGCGCCACCACCGGCACCGGCAGGCCGAGCGCGCTGGCCAGACCGCCGGGGTCGTCCTGGATCAGCTCGGCCGTGCACGAGGCACCGACCAGCATCGCCTTCGGCTGGAAGCGCGCGTAGGCTTCGGCGGCCGCGGTCTTGAACAGCTGCGCCGTGTCGCCGCCCAGGTCGCGGGCCTGGAACGTGGTGTACGTGACGGGCGGGCGCCGCGGCAGGCGCTCGATCATCGTGAACAGCAGGTCGGCGTACGTGTCGCCCTGCGGGGCGTGCAGCACGTAGTGCACGTCCTCCAGCGCGGTGGCGACACGCATGGCGCCGATGTGCGGCGGGCCTTCGTAGGTCCAGAGCGTGAGTTGCATGTCAGGCCACCAGTTTCAAGCGGCGCGCCAGCGGGCGCGTGAACAGCTCTGCCAGGTCGGCGGCCTGGTCGTAGCCCTGGATGGGCGTGAACACCAGCTCGATCGCCCACTTGGTCGTCATGCCTTCGCTTTCGAGCGGATTGGCCAGACCGAGGCCGCAGACCACGATGTCGGGCCGCGCGGCACGGCAGCGGTCGAGCTGGCGTTCGACGTCCTGGCCCTCCGACAGCACGGTGCCGGCCGGCAGCAGCGCCAGTTCCGGGGCCATGTGCTGGCGGTGCAGGTAGGGCGTGCCGACCTCGCTGAGCGCCATGCCGAGCTCGCGCGACAGGAAGCGCGCCAGCGGCAGTTCGAGCTGCGAATCGGGGAAGAAAAAGACGCGCCGGCCCTCGAGCTGCGTTCGATGGCGGGCCAGCGCGCGTGCCGCACGCTCGCGGCGGGGGCCGACGGCTGTGGCAAAGCGGGTGGGATCGACACCGAAGGCACGTGCCGCAGCCTGCAGCCACAGCGTCGTGCCTTCGGCACCCAATGGGAACGGGGCCGCCAGGCGCTGGACGCCGCGTGCCTCGAGCGCGCGCGCGGTGTCGGCCAGGAAGGGCTGTGCCAGCAGCATCCGCGTGCTGGCGCCCACGGGCGGCAGGTGCTGGCTGTCGCGCGGCGGGAAGAAGTGCACCGGGCCCAGGCCCATCTCGTCGAACAGGCGGCGGAACTGGTCCTCCACCACGTCGGCCAGCGTGCCCACCACCAGCAAGGCCGGCGGCGCATCGGCGGGAGCGGCAGGCAGTTCGGGCACCAGGGCCGCCAGGCAGGCGTCTTCGCCCTGCGTGAAGGTGGTCTCGATCCCGCTGCCCGAGTAGTTCAGGATGCGCACGCGGGGCATGAAGGCCTTGCCCAGCCGCTCGGCGGCGCGGTGCAGGTCGAGCTTGATCACTTCCGACGGGCACGAGCCGACGAGGAAGAGCATCCGGATGTCGGGCCGGCGCTCCAG
This sequence comes from Rubrivivax soli, assembly GCF_049810355.1. GTDB lineage: Bacteria > Pseudomonadota > Gammaproteobacteria > Burkholderiales > Burkholderiaceae_C > Rubrivivax. The sequence continues at coordinate 1,135,525 of NZ_CP187368.1, read as the reverse complement.
CAGCCGCGTCACGACGCGGTCGAGTTCGGCGTTGGCATCCGCCAGGCCCGCGAGGTCGCGGTCGTCGATGATGGCGGTGGCGAAACGCGGCTCGGCGAAGATCATCACGCCGGCGGCCGACTGCAGCAGGTGGGCGCAGGTGCGCGAGCCCACGACCAGGAAGAATGCGTCCTGGATCTTGCGGTGCAGCCAGATGATGCCGGTGAGGCCGCAGAAGACCTCGCGCTGGCCGCGTTCCTTCAGCACCGGGGCGTCGCTGCAGCCGGCGTCCACGACCGGGCGGATGTCGATCACGGCGTTCATGCGTAGGCCTCCTGTGCCGCGCTCAGGCGGGCCGCGCGCAGCTTCAGGATGAACTGCGTCGCATTGATCACGTAGGCCGCGTAGGCGGCCAGCGCCAGCAGCATCAGTGCGCGGGCGTCGAGCCAGCCCGTGGCCAGCGCCACCAGGTAGGCGGTGTGCAGCGCCAGCACCAGCATGCTGAAGACGTCTTCCCAGTAGAAGGCGGGGGCGAAGAGCCAGACGCCGAAGACGTCCTTCTCCCAGATGCAGCCCGTGACCATGATGGTGTAGAGGAACAACGTCTTCACCACCACCGACTGCACCGCGGCGTCGTGGCCTTGGCCGGTCACCAGGAAGCGCAGCACCAGCACCAGGCTGATGACGAACACCACGAACTGCAGCGGCGCCAGCAGGCCCTGCACCCAGGTCCAGGGCGACTTGTCGCGGCGCACGCGTTGCTCGGGGGTGTAAAGCGCGGGCGACACCTGCCGGGCGGAACCTGTGTTGCTGTTGCGTGACTGGACTGGAGAACCCATGGAGCGAATCTAGACTGGGCCTCAAGAACTGTCAACAGGGGTTGACGTCAACGATGCATGACACTACGCTACGACTCAGTTGTGGGGTTTCGCCGTCTTGACGCGAAGGGGACCGGTCCATGAAAGTCACTCGCAGTGCGGAGCTGCAACCGAGCCTGCGGGTGCCCGTCGGGGATCCAGATTCGGTGTCGGGCTCTGGACAGGTGGTTCCCCATGAGCAGTAGGTTCCAGAGAGCGCCCGAGGCGCTGGTGGCAAGTCCAATCCAGGGAGGTGCCACATGGAACGCATGACACCTGGAACCGCAAGCGCGCTGAGCGAAGCCAGTGCCGCCTGCGACCTGAGCGCCGAGCATGCGCGCGCCCTGCTGGTCGGCACCGGCGTGCAGCCCTCGCTGCAGGAGCGCATGGCGCGCATCGTGCGCACCATCGAGGCCGACATCATTCCCCGGCTGGTGCGTTCGCACCGCCCCGAAGCCGAACCGCAACCCGTGGCGCTGCCCGCGCCGCCGGCCCTGGACGAAGCCGAGGTCGGCCGCTTCGTGCAGCTGGTGCTGGCGCCCACGGATTCGGGCTGGACCGACGCCATCGCGCACCTGCGCAGCCGCGGACTGTCGGTGGAGGCGCTTTACATCGATCTGCTGAGCCCGGCGGCGCGCGAGCTCGGCCGGCTCTGGGAAGAGGACATCGTGCTCTTCAGCGACGTCACCGTCGCGGTCGGGCGGCTGCATCGCATCATGCGCAGCCTGAGCCCGGCCTTCGGGTCCGAGATCGACGTGCCTGCCGACGGCCGACGCGCGCTGCTGCTGCCCGCGCCGGGCGAGCAGCACACGTTCGGCCTGTCGATGGTGGCCGAGTTCTTCCGGCGCGCCGGCTGGGACGTGGTCTGCGAACTCGACAGCCGCCATGCCGACCCCGTGGCGCTGGTGCGCAACGAATGGTTCGACGTCGTGGGCATCTCGGTCGGCGTGGAGGCCCGGGTCGACTGGCTAAAATCAGGTATTACTGCTGTCCGGCATGCTTCTCGCAACCGGGCCGTCGGTGTGATGGTGGGGGGCCCCGTGTTCGCGACAGATCCCGATCTGGCGTTGCGCGTCGGGGCCGACGCATCGGCCTCCGACGGGCGCCAGGCCCCGAGCCTGGCCGAGCGGCTGCTCGACGAACGCGCCCGCCGCCTCTAGGCCATCGGGAGCGCTGTCCAGTGGCCAAGGCTTCGACCCGTGACAGCACATCCGATCAACCCAGCAGTACTGAGCTGAAAGGCGGGTCTCCACCATGAGACCTTTTGGAGCACCGGACACCACCCTCGGCGGCCTCAGTGCCGAGGTGGCCGGCACGCTGCTGTCGATTGCCAACGACATCTCCCTCGTCATCGACGCGCAGGGTGTGGTGCGCGACCTGTCCACCGGGAGCGAAGACCTCGCCGGCGAGACACCGACCGACTGGATCGGCCAGGCCTGGCGCAACATCGTCACGCCCGAGAGCCGCGACAAGGTCGACGCGCTGCTGCGCGACGCCGTGCCCGACGGCAACGCACCGCGCTGGCGCCACCTGAATTTCGTGCTGCCGGGCGGGCGCGAACTGCCGCTGCTGTTCCTGGCCATGCCGCTGGGGGGCAAGGGGCACGTGCTGGCCGTGGGCCGCGACCTGCGTGCCACGGCGGCGCTGCAGCAGCGCCTGGTCGAGGCGCAACAGGCGATGGAGCGCGACTACTGGAAGTTCCGCCACGCCGAGACCCGCTACCGCCACCTGTTCCAGGTGGCCTCCGAGGCGGTGCTGGTGGTCGATGCCTCGACCCAGCGCATCCTGGAAGCCAACCCGGCCGCCGCGCGCCTGATCGGCGACGGCGGTGCCACCAGCCTGGTCGGCCTGCCGTTCCCGTCGGGCGTGGACGTGCGCAGCGCCGAGGCGCTGAACCTGCTGCTGGCCGGCGTGCGGGCCACCGGCCGCGCCGACGAATGCCGGGCCGAACTGCTGGAAGCACGCGGCGAGGTCACCGTCGCGGTGTCCACCTACCGCCAGGACCGTGTCTCGCATTTCATGGTGCGCATGGCCCGGGCGTTGCCCGCTTCCGATGCCGAGCAGGCGCCCAGCACCAATTCGATGCTGCTGAAGCTGGTGCAGAGCGCGCCCGACTGCCTGGTCGTCACCGACCTCGACGGGCGCGTCATCTCCGCCAACATGGCCTTCATCGAGCTGGCGCAGCTGACGACCGAAGAGCAGGTGCGCGGCGAGACGCTCGACCGCTGGCTGGGCCGCAGCGGCGTGGATCTCAGCGTGATGATCTCCAACCTGCGCCAGCGCGGCGCGGTGCGCCTGTTCGCCACCACCTTGCGCGGCGAGTACGGCGCGGTCACCGACGTCGAGATCTCGGCCACCATGGTGCCGCACGGGGACCGGCCCTTCCTGGGATTCACCATCCGCGACGTCGGCCGCCGGCTGTCGGGCAGCGACAGCCGCGGTGGCCGCGAACTGCCGCGTTCGGTGGGCCAGCTGACCGAGCTGGTCGGGCGGGTGCCGCTGAAGGACATCGTCGGCGAGACCACCGACCTGATTGAGCAGCTGTGCATCGAGGCCGCCCTCGAGCTGACGCGCGACAACCGCGCCTCGGCCGCCGAGATGCTGGGCCTGTCGCGCCAGAGCCTGTATGTGAAGCTGCGCCGCTACGGCCTGGGCGACCTGGGCAGCGGCGGGGCTACGACGGCCGACGCCGAGAAGTAGCGCCACCTGCCGCCGTGAAGGCGGCGGCGTCGGGCACCACGCTGTCCAGCGCGCGTGCCGACATCAGCACGCCGGGCACGCCCGCGCCCGGGTGCGTGCTGGCACCCACCATGTACAGGCCGTCGACGTCTTCGCTGCGGTTGTGCGGGCGGAACCAGGCGCTCTGCAGCAGCAGTGGTTCCAGGCCGAACGCGGCACCCTTCATCGACAGCAGCCGGTCGTGGAAATCCTGCGGCGTGGTCACGAGCGACGTGGTCACTTGCGCACGCAGACCCGGCAGCACGGTGCGTTCCAGCACTTCGGCGATGGCGTTGCGGTAGCGCTCGGCGGTCTGTTCCCAGTCGGTGCCGCTGTCCAGGTGCGGCACCGGCGCCAGCGCGTAGAACGTGTCGTGCCCGGGCGGTGCCATGCCGGGGTCGGTGGCGGTGGGGCGGTGCAGGTACAGGCTGAAGTCATCGGCCAGCCTGTGGCGCTTGAAGATGTCGGTCAGCAACTCGCGGTAGCGCGGGCCCAGCACCATCATGTGGTGCGGCACGCCCTCGTAGCGCTTCCTGGTGCCGAAGTACCAGACGAACAGGCTCATCGAGTAGCGGCCGCGGTCGATGCGGCGGTCGGTCCAGTGGCGGCGCCATTGCGCGTCGACGAGGTGCTTGTAGGTCCAGGCCGTGTCGCCGTTGCTGACCACGATGTCGGCGGCGATGCGCTCGCCGCTGGCCAGCGTGACGCCGGTCGCGCGGCCGCTGTCGATGTCGATCTTCTTCACCTCCGCACCCAGCCGCAGCGTGCCGCCCAGGTCGCCCAGCAGGCTCACCAGCCCGCGCACCAGCGTGCCGGTGCCGCCCATCGCCCAGTGCACGCCCCATTGGCGTTCCAGCGCGTTGATCAGGCTGTAGATGCAGGTGACGGAGAACGGGTTGCCGCCGATCAGCAGCGATTGCAGGCTCATGGCCTGGCGCAGCTTCGGGTGCTTCAGGTGGCTGGCCACCATGCCGTGCAGACTGCGCCAGCCGCGCATGCGCACGATGGCCGGCGAGGCCTGGATCAGGTCCTTCAGGCTGTCGAAGGCCTTGTCGCCCAGCGCCTTGAAGCCGAGCTCGTAGCAGTGGTCGGCCTCGGCCATGAAGCGCTCGTAGCCGGCGGCGTCGGACGGGCTGATGCGGCGCACCTCGGCGCGCATGCGATCGGGGTCGCCGCTGTAGTCGAAGTGGTCGCCGTCGGTGAACAGGATGCGGTAGAAGGGGTCGAGCCGGCGCAGGTCGACGTCGTCCGACAGCTTGCGGCCGGCCAGCGCCCACAGTTCCTCGAACAATGACGGCACGGTGACGATGGTGGGGCCGGCGTCGAAGACATGGCCGTCGCGCCGGTGCACGTAGGCGCGGCCGCCGGGGCTGTCGAGCTTCTCCAGCACCGTGACGCGCCAGCCGCGGGCCGACAGCCGCACGGCCGCGGCGAGGCCGCCGAAGCCGCTGCCGATGACAACCGCATGGGGGGCGGCGGAGGAGTCGGCCAGGGCCGATGCAGCAGTCTTCATGAGCATGACGGCAGCTTGGAGGATGGCGAAGAAAGTGTCAACAAGGATTGACGCCTTCTGGTGTCAGGAGCAATATCGCGCTTCATGGCACGCCCTGCTTTGTCCGCCGTCACAGAACTGCTGAAACCCATCACCTGGTTCCCGCCGATGTGGGCCTTCGCCTGCGGCGTGGTGGCTTCGGGGGCGTCGCTGGTGTCGAACTGGGCCTTGCTGCTGCTGGGTGTGCTGCTGGCCGGCCCGCTGGTGTGCGCCACCAGCCAGGCCGTGAACGACTGGTTCGACCGCGAGGTCGACGCCATCAACGAGCCGCAGCGCCCCATCCCGTCGGGACGCATCCCCGGCCGCTGGGGCCTGTACATCGCCATCGGCTGGACCGCGCTGTCGCTGCTGGTGGCCACGCAGCTCGGCCTGTGGGGCTTTGGCGCCGCGGCGCTGGGCCTCGTGCTGGCCTGGGCCTACAGCGCGCCGCCCGTGCGCCTGAAGCGCAACGGCTGGTGGGGCAACGCGGCCTGTGGCATCTCGTACGAGGGCCTGGCCTGGGTGACCGGTGCGGCGGTGATGGCCGGCGGCGCGATGCCGGCTTCGCACTCGCTGGCGCTGGCCGTGCTGTACAGCGCCGGCGCGCACGGGATCATGACGCTCAACGATTTCAAGGCCATCGAGGGCGACCGCCAGATGGGCATCGGCTCGCTGCCGGTGCGCCTGGGCGTGGACGGCGCGGCGCGCACCGCCTGCCTGATGATGGCGGTGCCGCAGGTGGTGGTGGTCGCGATGCTCACGCACTGGGGTGCGCCGTGGCACGCGCTGGGCGTGGCCGGGCTGCTGGTCGCGCAGGGCGTGCTGATGGTGTGGTTCCTGCGGCAGCCGGTGCAGCGCGCGCTGTTCTACAGCGGGTTCGGCGTGCCGCTGTTCGTCGCCGGCATGATGGTCAGCGCGTTCGCGCTGCGCGCCACCGGAGCCGGCGCATGACCGCCGGTCGCACGCCCGGAGACGACTTCGGCTGGCTCGGCATCGTGCGGCTGGGCCTGGTGCAGGCGGCGATCGGCGCGATGGTGGTGCTGACCACGTCCACGCTGAACCGCGTGATGGTCGTCGAACTCGGCCTGCCCGCGCTGCTGCCCGGGCTGCTGGTGGCGCTGCACTACATGGTGCAGGTGCTGCGCCCGCGCATGGGCTTCGGCTCCGATGTGGGCGGGCGGCGCACGCCGTGGATCGTCGGCGGGCTGGCCGTGCTGGGCACGGGCGGCATCGGCGCGGCGGCGGCCACGGCGCTGATGGGCACCTCGCCGGTGGCGGGCATCGCGCTGGCGCTGCTGTGCTTCCTGCTGATCGGCGTGGGGGTCAGTGCCAGCGGCACGTCGCTGCTGGTGCTGCTGGCCAAGCGCGTGCCGGAAGGCCGGCGCGCACCGGCGGCCACCATCGTCTGGATGATGATGATCGTGGGCTTCGCGGTCACCGCGGGCGTGGCCGGCAGGCTGCTCGACCCGTACTCGCCGGCGCGGCTGCTGGCGGTGATGGCCGGCGCCTGCGTCATCGCCTTCGTGCTGGCGCTGGTGGCGCTGCGCGGGCTGGAAGGCGAAGCGCGCGCCGCGCCGCCGCGCGACACCATGCCGCCGTTCCTGCAGGCCCTGAAGCAGGTGTGGGCGGAACACGACGCGCGCCGCTTCACGGTCTTCATCTTCGTCTCGATGCTGGCCTACAGCGCGCAGGACCTGATCCTGGAGCCCTTCGCCGGCACGGTGTTCGGCTACACGCCGGGGCAGAGCACGGCGCTGTCGGGCGTGCAGCACGGCGGCGTGCTCGCCGGCATGATCCTGGTGGCGCTGGCCGGCCAGCGCTTCGGCTCGCTGCGCGCCTGGACGGTGGGCGGCTGCATCGCTTCGGCGCTGGCGCTGGCGTCGCTGGTGGGCGCCGGGCTGCACGGCGGCGCCTGGCCGTTCCGCGAGACCGTGTTCCTGCTCGGCGTGGCCAACGGTGCGTTCTCCATCGCCGCCATCGGCTCGATGATGCGCCTGGCCGGCCAGGGCCGCGCCGGCCGCGAAGGCGTGCGCATGGGGCTGTGGGGAGCGGGGCAGGCCATCGCCTTCGGCTTCGGCGGCCTGCTCGGCACCGCGGCCAGCGACGTGGCGCGCTGGCTCATCGGCAGCCCGGCTGCCGCCTATGCCTCGGTGTTCGCGCTCGAGGCCCTGTTGTTCGTCGCGGCGGCCTGGCTGGCCACGCGCATCGATGTCGCGCCGCAGGCGCGTTCCCCCCGACACGCGCTGAAGCAAGCAGAGGTGAGCCCATGATCCCGACGCCCCATCCGATCGAGACCTTCGACGCCGTCGTCGTCGGCGGCGGCCCCGCCGGCGCCACCGCGGCGGCCGACCTGGCACGCCAGGGCCGCAAGGTGCTGCTGCTCGACCGCGCCGGGCGCATCAAGCCGTGCGGCGGGGCCATCCCGCCGCGGCTGATCCGCGACTTCGGCATCCCCGACGAACTGCTGGTGGCGCGCGCCACGTCGGCGCGCATGGTCTCGCCGGCGGACGTGAAGGTCGACATCCCCATCGACAACGGCTTCGTCGGCATGGTCGACCGCGAGCAGTTCGACGAGTGGCTGCGCGAGCGTGCCGCGCACTGCGGCGCCGAGCGCCGCACCGGCAGCTTCGAGCGCATCACGCGCGACGACGACGGCACCGCCGTCGTGCACTACCGCGCGCACGGCAAGGGCGAGCGCCACGAGCACCGCGACGGCGAAGACCGCGCGGTGCGCGCCCGCACCATCATCGGCGCCGACGGCGCGCGCTCCGCCGTGGCCCGCCAGGCGGTGCCTGGTGCGAAGGACACCGACTACGTGTTCGCGTACCACGAGATCGTGCAGGCACCGGCCGTGCGGCCGGCCGGCTACGACGGCTCCCGTTGCGACGTCTACTACCGCGGCACGTTGTCGCCCGACTTCTACGGCTGGGTGTTCCCGCACGGCGACACGCTGAGCATCGGCACCGGCAGTGCCGACAAGGGCTTCTCGCTGCGCGGTGCCACCGGCCGCCTGCGCGAGGCCGCCGGCCTGGCCGACGCAGTGACGGTGCGCCGCGAAGGTGCGCCGCTGCCGATGAAGCCGCTGAAGAAGTGGGACAACGGCCGAGACGTGGTGCTGGCCGGCGACGCCGCCGGCGTCGTGGCCCCGGCCTCGGGCGAAGGCATCTACTACGCGATGGTCGGCGGCCGCCTGGCCGCCGAGGCGGCGCTGGAGACGCTGCGCACCGGCGAAGGCCGCGCACTGGCGATGGCCCGCAAGCGCTTCATGAAGGAACACGGCACGGTGTTCCTGGTGCTCGGCATCATGCAGCGCTTCTGGTACACGAACGACAAGCGCCGCGAGCGCTTCGTCAGCATCTGCAAGGACCGCGACGTGCAGCAGATGACCTTCGAGTCCTACATGAACAAGAAGCTCACGCGCAAGAAGCCGATGCAGCAGGTGCGCATCTTCTTCAAGGACATGGCCCACCTGCTGGGGCTGGCGCGCGTGTGAGGCCGGGAGCGTGGTGATGGCCTTGATCGACATCGTCATCGTGATGACGCTGCTGGAGGGCGTGGCGCTGGCCGCGTACCACCAGCGCACCGGGCGCGGCATGGCGCCGCGCGACTTCCTGCCCAACCTGGCGGCCGGCCTGGCGCTGATGCTGGCGCTGCGCGCCGGCCTCGAAGGCGCGGGCTGGGGCTACGTGGCGGCGGGCCTGCTGGCCGCGGGGCTGGCGCACGCGGCCGACCTGCAGCGGCGCTGGCGCAGGCACTGAGGCGGGGCTCGGTCGTTGCGACCTGGCAAGCGCCAGGTCAATGCTTGGCGACGAACTCCGCGACGGTGACGTCGCAGACGATGCCGCGCGGCAGGTTCTCGCGCCAGCGCACTTCGCCGCCCAGCAGCTTCACGCGCTTGCGCACGCCGCCCAGGCCCAGGCCGTGCGACCAGCTCTGCGGGTCGCGGCCGTTGCCGTCGTCGGCCACGCTCAGCGTCAGGCGTGCGCCGTTCAGGCTGAACGTGACGTCCACGCGCGTGGCATGCGCGTGGTAGATCGCGTTGCTGACCAGTTCGCGCAGCACGCGCGTCAGCGCCGACCACTGCACCACCGACAGCCGCACGTCGCGGTCGGTCTCGAAGTTCCAGCCCAGCTGCACGTGGGCCGCGGTCAGGCGCTGCGTCAGGTCGCTCTTCCATTCGGCCGCGGCGTGCGAGAGCCGGTGGTCGGCGGCGGCGAGGCCGCGCGTCAGCGTCTTCAGGTCGAGCAGGGTGTGGCGGATGTAGTCCTCCATCTCCGGCGTCTGCGCCTGGTACATCAGCGTCAGCAGCCGCGCGCCGATGTCGTCGTGCAGGTCCTGCGCGATGCGCTGGCGTTCTTCGCTGCGGCCGCGTTCCACCGCCTGGTCGTAGGCCACGGCGCGCCGCAGCTGCTCCACCACACGGTCGGCCAGGCGTGCGTCCTCGCTGGTGAACAGCCGCTTGCCGCGGTGCGCGAAGCGCAGCACCAGCGCCAGCGGCGGCCGCGCAGGGTCGTTGGGGCTGCCCACGCGCACCGGCACCACCATCGCCGAGCCGCCGCCCAGCAGCGCCGCATGCGTGACCGGGCGGTCCACGCGCAGCGTCTCCAGCGGCTCGAACAGGTCGCGCAGCAGCTGCGCCAGCAGCGTGGCGTAGCGGGACGGCTGTTCCTGCACTTCGCGCGCGATGCGGTAGAGCTGCTCGAAGGTGCGTTCGGTCGTCAGCACGCTGGTGCCGACCATCTGGTTCAGGATCCACTGCCGCGCCGCGGCATACACGCCCAGCGACAGGAACACCGCCAGCGTCAGCGACGAGAACTGCCCGAGCGAGAAGATGGCCACGAACAGCAGGTCCAGCGACGTGGCGACCGTGCTGATGCCGGCCAGCAGCGCGAACTCACGCAGCACCTGCTTGCTGCGCGACAGGAACGGCACCAGCAGCAGCAGCGAGGCGAAGAACACGTACCAGACCACCGAGCCGATCACGGCGATGCTGTGCGGCACACCGGGCTGCCCGGCCGAGACCGCCACGCCCACCGTCACCAGCAGCAGCGTGCCCGCGGCGATGCCGCCGAAGCGGCGCATCACCGCGGCAAACGGGTTGGCCTCGATGCGGTACGACCAGCTCAGCACGCCCAGGGCCGCCGCGCCCAGCAGCAGCATCGTGCCCTGGGCCCACCACCACACGCCGGGCAGCATCCCGGCCTGCACCAGCAGCAGCAGGCCCAGCGCAACGGCCCAGCCGCCGGCGGCGATGAGGTTGGCGCCAGGGACCCGGCGGGGGTGCAGCGCGAAGGCATGCACGCAGGCCGCGGCCGCGCACAGGTCGAAGGCCAGCCGCGGCATCAGCGCGTGGCTGCTGGCACCGAGCGGCCAGCCGAGGCCGCGCATCGACTCCATCGCGATGAACAGCAGCGAGCCCGCCTGGCACAGCGCCATCACCAGGTAGAGCCAGTTGCGCAACTGCACGCGGACCAGCACGACGACGACGCCGATCAGGTACAGCAGCAGCGCCAGCGCCGCCAGCGGCCAGAACAGCAGGCCGAGGCCCACGAAGCCGCGGGGCGGCGTCGGCACGCCCACCTGCTGGCCGTCGGCGAAGGCCAGCGTGGCCCCGCCGCCGGCGAAGGCGCGCGCCAGTGCTTCCTGCTGGCGCACCTGCAGCGCGCGCCGGGCGTCGTCGACCTGCCAGCGCGGTGCGCGCTGCAGCGCCAGCGCGTCGACCGGCACGCGCGTGCCGTCGGCCGCGACGACGGCCACGACGTGCTGGCCCACACGCGACTCCAGCGCGCGCACTTCGCTGCCCACCAGCACCAGCTGGCCCTGCGGCCCGGCCTGGAACACGGCGTCGAGCGCCGGGCTGGTGGCGAGCCAGCGCATCAGCGCGAACGTGGCGACGCAGCCGACCAGGGCCACCAGGACCAGCAGGCGCAGGCGCCAGCCGATCCAGCGGGTGGGCAGACGCTGGTCCAGCGAGCGCTCGAAGGCGCTGGCGCCGAACACCGAGTCGCCGGCGGTGGCGGTTCGCTCGTTCATCGCGGGTGGGTGGGACGGCGCGCGTGCGCCGCCGGGGTCAGGGGCCGGTCAGACCAGCCCTTGCTTGCTCGCCAGCACGGCGGCTTCGGCGCGGCTGGAAACGTTGAGCTTCTTGTAGATGGACTTGATGTGGTCGTTGACGGTGAACCACTTGATGCCCATCAGGCTGGCGATTTCCTTGATCGTGAAGCCCTTGCTCAGGTAGGTGAGCACCTCGGTCTCGCGCGGGGTGAGGCGCTCGTGGTCGGGCTGCTTCTCGATCGGCACGGGGCGGCTGGCCGTGAACCCGGTGGTGTTGACGAAGCCGCTGTCGGGCGCGGCATCGTTACCGCTGCCGTGCCGGAAATGCGTGAGCAGCCGGCGTGCGATGGCCGGCGACAGCGGGGGCTGGCCGCGCACGATCTTCTGCAGCTCTTCCACCAGCACCTCGAAGCGGTCTTCCTTCAGCAGGTAGCCGTCGGCACCGCGCTGCAGCGCCGGGAACAGGTGGTCGTCGTCGGAGTACAGCGTCGTGACGATCTTGGTGGCCGGGTAGTGCGTCAGCTCGGCCAGCAGTTCCATGCCGTTGCCGTCGGGCAGCTCGAGGTCGACGAGGATCAGCTTGAACGGATCGACGCCGTGCAGGCCCGATGCGCCGCCGGCCAGGCTGATGTGGCGGCGCGCGGTCTCCAGGTCGCCGGCTTCGGTGATGCTGTTGGCGTCGCTGAAGCTCTCGCGCACGACGCGGCACAGAAAGCTCCGGGCCACCGGGTTGTCTTCCAGGATCAGGACCTTCACGGCCATTGGCGACTCCTCGTCATCGCAGCCCGGATGCTAGCGCGTAAAGCGGCGTGACCGACCCGGTTCTGTCCCTTGGTTACGCGTTGACAAGCAGCAGCTTGCCGCGCACCTGGCGCGTGCCCATGCGGGCGTAGGCCGCGGGCAGCTCGGCCATGGGCAGGCGCTGGTCGATCACGGGCTTGATCTTGCCTTCGGCGTACCACTGCGCCAGCTGGCCGAGCGCAGCGGCGCTGGCCTGCGGCTCGCGCTTGACGAAGTCGCCCCAGAACACGCCGACGATCGAGGCGCCCTTCAGCAGCGCCAGGTTCCAGGGCAGCGCCGGGATGCCGCCCATCGCGAAGCCCACCACCAGGTAGCGACCGCGCCAGGCGATGCTGCGGAACACCGGCTCGGCCAGATCGCCGCCCACCGGGTCGTACACCACGTCGGGGCCCTTGCCGCCGGTCAGCGCCTTCAAGGTTTCGCGCACGTTGTCGCGGCTGTAGTTCAGCGTCGCATCGGCGCCGAGCGCGGTGCACAGCGCGCACTTCTCGTCGCTGGAGGCGGCGGCGATGACGCGCGCGCCCACCGCCTTGGCGATCTGCAGCGCGGCCGTGCCGACGCCACCCGCCGCGCCCAGCACCAGCACCGTCTCGCCTGCACGCAGCGCCGCGCGGTCGACCAGCGCGTGGTGCGAGGTGCCGTAGGTGAAGGCAAACGCCGCCGCGTCCTCGAGGTCGAAGCCCGGCGGCAGCGGCAGCACGCGGCCGGCTTCGACGATGGCATGGCTGGCGAAGCCGCCGGTGCCCGCGATGGCCGCCACCGGCTGGCCCACGCGCAGGTGCGTGACGCCGTCGCCCACCGCGTCGACGGTGCCGGAGAACTCGGCGCCGGGCACGAAGGGCAGGGGCGGCTTGAACTGGTACTTGCCTTCGACGATGAGCAGGTCCGGGAAGTTCAGGCTGGCCGCGCGCACCGCGATGCGCACCTCGCCGGCCTTCGGCACCGGCAGCGGCAGCGTGTGCATGCGCATCGCGCCGATGCCGTCCAGGGATTCGCAGAGCCAGGCAGTCATCGTCATGGTGGGTGTCTCCTCGTCGTGTGGCGGCGCATGATACGAATCCGGCGGCCCGCGGGGCGTCGCGCGCGCGACGCCGTCCAGGCGCCCGGCGTGCACCCGGGCGCAGGCAGCGACTCCCTACAATGCCGCGATGCACATTCTCATTGCCAACGACGACGGCTATCTCGCGCCCGGCATCGCCGCGCTGGTGCAGGCCTGCCAGGGCCTGGGCAGCATCGACGTGATCGCGCCCGAGCAGAACGCCAGCGGCACCTCGAACGCGCTGACGCTGACGCGGCCGCTGACGATGTTCGAGGCGCGCGGTGCGCTGGGCCACCCGGTGAAGGTGCTCAACGGCACGCCGTCGGACTGCGTGCACGTGGCGCTCACGGGTCTGCTCGAGCGCCGCCCCGACCTCGTGGTCTCGGGCATCAACAACGGCGCCAACATGGGCGACGACACGCTCTACTCGGGCACGGTGGCCGCGGCGATGGAGGGCTACCTCTTCGGCATCCCGGCCATCGCCTTCTCGCAGGCCGAGAAGGGCTGGGGCCAGCTCGACGCCGCGGCGGCCACGGCGCGCGCCATCATCGAGCAGGTGCTGGCGAGCACGCAGCCGCCCGGCCCGTGGCTGCTGAACGTGAACATCCCGAACCGGGCGGATGCGGCCGCGCTGCCGCGGGTCATCACGCGGCTGGGCCGGCGCCACGCCAGCGAGCCGGTGATCCGCCAGCAGAGCCCGCGCGGTGAGCCGCTGTACTGGATCGGCCCGGCCGGCGACGCGCGTGAAGCCGGTGCCGGCACCGATTTCCACGCCGTCGCCAGCGGCCTGGTGTCGATCACGCCGTTGCAGGTGGACCTGACCGACCACGCGCGGCGCAGCGCCTGGGCCGGCACGCTCGGCGTGCCGCTGGCCTGAGCCGTGAGCAAACCCGGACCGCGGTTTCCCGCCCGCCTGGGCCCGTTGCAGCCGGCGTCCAAGACGGGCAGCGCCAGCGTGCTGCGGCCGCAGCGGCCGGTGCACGAGGCTGCGCGCGATGCCACCCGCCGCAGCGACCCGGGCACGCGTTCGGCCGGCCTGGGCCTGGATTCGCAGGCGGTGCGCCTGCGCATGGTGGCGCGGTTGCGGGCCGACGGCGTGCGTTGCGAGCCGGTGCTGCAGGCCTTCGCCAGCGTCGAGCGGCATCGTTTCGTCGACACCGCGCTGGCCACGCAGGCCTACGAGGACACGAGCCTGCCCATCGGCCTGGGCCAGACCATCTCCAAGCCGTCGGTGGTGGCACGCATGCTGTCGCTGCTGTTCGCGGGCGAGGGCGCATCGGCCCGCGGCCACCTCGGGCGTGTTCTCGAGATCGGCACCGGCTGCGGCTACCAGACCGCGCTGCTGGCGCTGCTGAGCACGCGCGTGCTGTCGATCGAACGCCTGAAGCCGCTGCACGACAAGGCCCGCGCGCACCTGGCCGGCTGGCCGCAGGGCGACGTGCGCCTGGTGTATGCCGACGGCCGCCAGGGGCACGGCCCGAGTGCGCCGTACGACAGCATCGTCGCCGCGGCTGGCGGCGACGACCTGCCTGCCGCATGGATCGACCAACTGGCCATGGGGGGCCGGCTGGTGGCCCCGATGCACGATGCGGCCTCCGGCGGACAGGTGCTGCTGGTGCTGGACAAGCACGCCGGCGGCGTGCGCCGCCAGTTGCACGATGCCGTGCATTTCGTCCCCCTAAAATCCGGCACAGCATGAAGACGATCCCCACCGAGTTGAATTCCGCACGGCGCCGTGCGCCGCTGGTCGGCAGCCTGCTGCTGGCGGCACTGCTGGTCGGCTGCGCCAGTGCCGGACACCGCGCACCGATCGAAGACCGCGCGACCCCGCCCCGCGGCGCCAATGCCGTGCCGCCCGCAGGCGGCGCCGCGGCTGCGGCGGTGCCCGCCGCCGCGGCCTCCGCGGCCGATCCGGCGAAGGTGCTGCCCGGGGCCGAGAACCTGGGCAAGCCCGGCTACTACGCCGTGCGCCCCGGCGACACGATGATCCGCATCGGCCTGGAGAACGGCCAGAACTGGCGCGACATCGCGCGCTGGAACGGGCTCGACAACCCGAACGTGCTCGAGGTCGGCCAGGTGCTGCGCGTGGTGCCGCCGGCGGCTCCCGCGGCCGACCCGAACGCCGTCGTCGTGCGGCCCATCAGCCCGGGCGGCCGGGTCGACGGCAAGCCGCTGGTGGCGGGCGCCGGCGGCGCCTCGGGTGCCGCGGCGGCGCCCGGCACGCCCGCCACGCCCGCGACGTCTGCCGCCATGCCGGCCACGGCCGGCGCGGCCGGCTCGGCAGTGGCTGCCGCGCCGCAGCCCGCCACGCCCGCGCCTGCCGTGGGGGGCGACGACGACCTGGCCTGGTCGTGGCCGGCCTCCGGTCCGGTGGCGACCGGCTTCGACGAGGTGAAGAGCAAGGGACTGGCCATCACCGGCAAGGTGGGCGACCCCGTGCTGGCCACGGCCGACGGGCGCGTGGTCTATGCCGGCTCCGGCCTGCGGGGCTACGGCAACCTCATCATCGTCAAGCACAATGCCACCTACCTGTCGGCCTACGCGCACAATCAGACGCTGCTGGTGAAGGAGGATCAGGTGGTGCGACGCGGACAGAAGATCGCCGAGATGGGCAACAGCGACGCCGACCGCGTGCAGCTGCATTTCGAGATCCGCCGCCAGGGCAAGCCGGTCGATCCGGCGAAGCTGCTGCCACCGCGCTGAGGCGGCGGCGCACCCGATGCGGAGCATGGCATGGTCAAGCGGCGCGCAGCGCACGACGGCCATGCTGCCAAGGCGGCGCTGGCGGCGCATGCGCTGCGGGCGCTGAACCGCGAGGCACCCGACACCGAGCCCGCCGCGCTCGACGCCGCCGCGGAGACGCCGCCCCGGAACGGCCACGCGCGCGCGTCCGAGACGGCGGATGAACTCCCGGCGGATGCGATCCAGGCGCCGCACGATGGCGGCCCCGAGGGCCTGCCGGCCGCGCTGACCGCGCTGGACGACGGCGAGACCGACCACGGCAACACGCTGCAGAGCTACCTGCGGGACATCCGCCGCGCGCCGCTGCTCAGCGCGCAGGAGGAACACGCCACCGCCGTGGCGGCGCGGGCGGGCGACTTCGCCGCGCGCCAGCGCATGATCGAGCGCAACCTGCGGCTGGTGGTCAGCATCGCCAAGCACTACGTGGGGCGCGGGCTGCCGATGATCGATCTCATCGAGGAGGGCAACCTCGGCCTGATGCATGCCACCGGCAAGTTCGAGCCCGAGCGCGGCTTCCGCTTCTCGACCTATGCCTCGTGGTGGATCCGCCAGAGCATCGAGCGGGCCATCATGCACCAGGCCCGGCTGATCCGGCTGCCAGTGCACGTGGTGCGCGAGCTCAACCAGGTGCTGAAGGCGCGGCGGGCGCTCGAAGCCGCGCGGCGCACGCCCGGCGACGGCGACCGGGCCGCCAGCGTCGAGGAACTGGCCGCCGTGCTGCAACGGCCGGTGGCCCAGGTGGCGGCGTTGCTCAAGCTGGCCGAGCAGCCGTCGTCGCTGGACGCGCCGGTCGACGGCGAGGGCGGCAGCGAGTCGGTGCTCGACGCCGTGGCCGACGAGCAGGCCATCGACCCGCTGGGCCTGACGCTCAGCCACGAGGCCGTGGTCTGGCTGGAGCAGGGCATGGCGGCGCTGAACGAGCGCGAACGCGAGGTGCTGGCCGGCCGCTTCGGCCTGCACGACCGCGAGCCCGAGACGCTCGAGGAGCTGGCGGCGCGGCTGCGGCTCACGCGCGAACGCATCCGGCAGATCCAGCAGGAGGCGCTGCTGAAGCTCAAGCGCCGCATGGCGCGCAACGGCGTCGACCGCGACGCGCTGTTCTGACGCGCTGCACGGTGGCCGCACCGTGCCGGGCCCCGCCGATGACGCCCAGGCGACAGGTCCTGCGGGAATCACCCGACCCGCCGATCGGTGCCCCTCAGCGTTTCCCAGGGGGCGCGTGCCTCAGGCCCGCCGCTAGCATCCGCCCGGTCATCGCATCGACCAGGCGGAGGGTGCTTGCAGGTCCTGCAGCTCGTCATCAGCGGCATCGCACAGGGCTGCATCTACGGCCTCATCGCGCTGGGCTTCGTGCTGATCTACAAGGCCACCGAGACGGTGAGCTTCGCGCAGGGCGAGCTGATGATGCTGGGGGCGTTCTGCGGCCTGGCGCTGCTCACGGTGCTGGGCTTCCCCTACTGGCTGACCGTGCCCTGCGTGATCCTGGCGATGGCGGTGTTCGGCTTCGGTGTCGAGCGTCTCGTCATCCGGCCCATCCTCGGGCAGCCTGCGTTTTCCATCGTCATGCTGACCATCGGCATCGGCTACGTCGCGCGCGGGCTGATCACGATGATCCCCAACATCGGCACCGACACGCACACGCTGCAGGTGCCCTACAAGGACGAGATCTGGCGCGTCGGCACGCTGGTGCTGAACGTCGAGCAGATGGTCGTCATCGCTGCCACGGCCGTGCTGTGCGGGCTGCTGTTCGCGCTGTTCCGCTACAGCAAGATCGGCATCGCGATGCAGGCGGCGTCGCAGAACCAGCTGGCCGCCTACTACATGGGCATCCCGGTGCAGCGGCTCAACGGGCTGGTGTGGGGCCTGGCGGCCGCCGTGGCGGCCATTGCCGGGCTGCTGCTGGCGCCCATCACCTTCGTGCACGCGAACATGGGCTTCATCGGGCTGAAGGCGTTCCCGGCCGCCGTGGTCGGCGGCTTCGGCAGCCTGCCGGGTGCCATCGTCGGCGGGCTGGTGATCGGCATCGTCGAGGCGCTGTCGGGCTTCTACCTGCCTGAAGGGTTCAAGGACATCGCCGCCTACGTGGTGGTGCTGCTGATGCTGATGCTCAAGCCCAACGGCCTGTTCGGCGAAGCCTTGCGCAAGAAGGTGTAGGGCTGCCCATGCGATTCATCTTCAAGACCGACTACGACCAGGACGTGCGCCTGGCCAAGCACGGCGGCCACGTGTTCTGGTACGGGCTGCTGCTGCTGTTCCTGCTGGCCTCGCCCTGGCTGCTGCCCGAGTACTGGCTGGCGCAGCTGACCTTCGTGCTGATCTATTCGGTGGTCGGCCTCGGGCTGATGCTGCTGGCGGGCTTCACAGGGCTGTTCTCGATCGGCCACGCGGCCTTCCTGGGCGTCGGCGCGTACACGCAGGCTGTGCTGAGCAACATGGGCTGGCCGTTCCCGTTGTCGCTGGCCTGCGCCGGGCTGCTGTCGGCGGCGGTGGGCGTGGTGGTGGGCTTGCCGGCGCTGCGCGTGAAGGGCATCTACCTCGGCATCGCCACGCTGTCGTTCGGCTTCATCGTCGAGGAAGTGCTGGCGCGCTGGGAAAGCGTCACCGGCGGCAATGGCGGCATGCACGTGAAGGAACCGTCCATCGGCGCCTGGAAGCTCGACAGCGGCGAGGAGTTCTACTACCTGTGCCTGGTGGTCACCGTGCTGTCCACGCTGGCCATCGTGAACCTGCTGCGCAGCCCCACGGGGCGCGCGTTCGTGGCCATCCGCGACAGCGAGATCTCGGCGCAGAGCATGGGCATCCACCTGGCGCGCTACAAGACGCTGAGCTTCGCGCTGTCGGCGGCACTCGCCGGGCTGGGCGGCGCGCTGTACGCGCACAAGATCCAGTTCCTCAGCCCCGATCAGTTCAACATCGTGCAGTCCATCGACCTGCTGCTGATGGTGGTGATCGGCGGCCTGGGCTCGGTGCACGGCGCCTTCCTGGGGGCGATCTTCCTGATCACGATGCCGCAGCTGATCGCCTTGGGCAAGGATGTCCTGCCGCCTGTCATCGGCCAGGCGCCCGGGCTGCAGGCGGTGGTGTACGGCGGCGTGCTGATCGTCTTCGTGCTGTTCGAGCCGATGGGGCTGTACGGACGCTGGCTGAAGGTGCGCACCTTCTTCTCGATGTTCCCGTTCTACCGGCGCGGCATGTTCAAGCGCCAGAAGTCGTTCCAGAAGAGCGACCGGTTGAAGTGATGCAGCGCATGGGTTCCAGCTGATATGAGCGACATCCTGCTTTCGGCCCAGGACATCAGCGTGCGCTTCGGCGGCGTGCTGGCGGTCAACAAGGTCAGCTTCGACGTCAGGCGCGGCGAGGTCTTCACGCTGATCGGCCCCAACGGCGCAGGCAAGACCACGGTCTTCAACCTGATCAGCCGCATCTACACGCCCACCTCGGGCAGCCTGCGCTACGACGGGCAGGACCTGCTGGCGCTGCCGCCGCACGCCATCGCGGCGGTGGGCATCGCGCGCACGTTCCAGAACATCGAGCTGTTCGAGCATGCCAGCGTGCTGCAGAACCTGCTGATCGGCCGCCACACCCACCGCGGCACCGGGCTGCTGGACGACCTGCTGTTCACCGGCCGTGCACGCCGCGCGGCGCTGGCCGCACGCGAGAAGGTCGAGCACGTGATCGACTTCCTCGACCTGCAGCACCACCGCGACACGCTGATCGCCGGCCTGCCCTACGGCGTGCGCAAGGTGGTGGAACTGGCACGCGCCCTGTGCGCCGAGCCCAGGCTGCTGCTGCTGGACGAGCCCTCGTCGGGCCTGAACGTCGAGGAGACCGAGGACATGGTGTTCTGGATCCAGGACATCCGGCGCGAGTTCGGCACCACGGTGCTGATGGTCGAGCACGACATGTCGCTGGTGGGCAAGGTGTCCGACCGCGTGCTGGCGATGAACCAGGGCGAGGTGCTGGCGCTGGGCGAGCCCGCCGAGGTGCAGGCGCACCCGGGCGTCGTCGAGGCGTACCTGGGCTCGGCCGGCGACCTGGCGTCGCTGCGGCGGGAGAACGCGGCATGACGACCGGCGACGACGTGCTGGTGCTGTCGAACGTCGAGAGCGCCTACGGCCCGATCCGCGCGATCCGCGGCGTCAGCCTGAAGGTGCGGCGCGGCGAGATCAGCGCCGTGCTCGGCAGCAACGGCGCGGGCAAGACGACGATCCTGAAGACCATCTCCGGCATCATCGACCCGCGCCGCGGCAGCGTGCACTTCAAGGGCGCCGACATCACGGCCGCCGACCCCGCGAAGATCGTGCGCATGGGGCTGTGCCACGTGCCCGAGGGGCGCGAGGTCTTCCCGCTGCTGAGCGTGCACGACAACCTGCTGATGGGCGCGTACACGCGCAGCGACCGCGACGCGGTGGCACGCGACATCGAGCACGCCTACGCGTACTTCCCGATCCTGAAGGAACGCGAGCGCCAGGACGCCGGGCTGCTGTCGGGCGGGCAGCAGCAGATGCTGGCGATCGCGCGCGCGCTGGTGGCCGCACCCGAGATGATCCTGCTCGACGAGCCCAGCCTGGGCCTGAGCCCCAAGCTCACGCGCGAGATCTTCGAGATCGTCGTGCGCATCAACCGCGAGCGCGGCACCACCATCCTGCTGGTGGAGCAGAACGCCAACATGGCGCTGAACGCCGCCGACCACGGCTACGTGCTGGAGAACGGCCGCATCGTGATGGAGGACCGCTGCGCCGTGCTGCGCGAGAAGGACGACGTGAAGGAGTTCTACCTCGGCATCAAGGACGCCGGCGTGCGCGGCGAGCGGCGCTGGAAGAAGAAGAAGACCTGGAGATAGCCATGCCGAACCTCTGGGACGCACTGGAACTGAAACCCAACACCGACATCGTGCTGCCGGGGGAGACCGTGCCGGCGGTGTTCTGGAACGGCGTGGCGCGGCGCGGCGACGCCGTCTGGATGCGCGAGAAGCGCCTGGGGCTGTGGAAGTCCTGGACCTGGAACCAGGTCGCGCAAGCCGTGCGCGAGGTGGCGCACGGCCTGATGGCGTTGGGCTTCGCACCCGGCGAGCGGGTGTCGATCCTGTCGAACACGGTCGTCGAATGGGTGCTGGCCGACCTGGCGACGCTGAGCGCCGGCGGCGTCAGCAGCGGCATCTATCCCACCGACTCGGCGGCGCAGACGCAGTACCTGTGCGAGGACTCGTCCACCGTCGTGCTGTTCGTGGAAGACGACGAGCAGCTCGACAAGGCGCTGGAGGTGCGGCCGCAACTGCCGCTGCTGCGCAGGATCGTCGTCTTCGACATGGAAGGCCTGCACGACCTGGACGACCCCGGCATCATCGGGCTGGATGCGCTGCGTGCGCTGGGCCGCGAGCACCTGGCGGCGCATCCGCAGGCGCTCGAGCGGCGCATCGCGGCCCTCGACCCGGCGGCGCTTGCCATCCTGGTCTACACCTCGGGCACCACCGGCAAGCCCAAGGGCGCGATGCACAACCACCGCTCGCTGGTGGCGGCGATGCGCGGCTACCACCAGATCACGGCGCAGTACGAGGACGACGAGCGCATGTGCTTCCTGCCGCTGTGCCACATCGCCGAGCGCATGGGCGGCGAGTACTTCGCGATGTACTCGGGGGCGAGGCTGAACTTCGTCGAGAACCCCGACACCGTGCCCGAGAACGTGCGCGAGATCGCGCCCACGGTCGCCACCGCGGTGCCGCGCGTGTGGGAGAAGTTCTACTCGGCCGTCACCATCGGCGTGAAGGAGGCCAGCCGCGTGCAGCAGCTGGCCTACGGCTGGAGCCTGGGCGTGGGCATGCAGGTGGCCGAGCGCGTGCTGGCCGGCCGGCCGGTGCCGGGCACGCTGAAGCTGAAGTTCCGCGTGGCGCGCTGGCTGGCGCTGGACAACGTGCGCAAGCTGATCGGCGTGGACCGGGCGCGCATCTGCGTCACCGGCGCGGCGCCGATCTCGCCCGACCTGGTGAAGTGGTACCTGGCCCTGGGGGTGCCGATGCTCGAGGTGTGGGGCATGACCGAGACGGCCGGCATCTCCACCTACACGCCGGCCGACCGCATCCGGCCCGGCTGCATCGGCATCGCAGCGCCCTGGAACGAGGTGCGCATCGACCCGGCCACCGGCGAGATCCTGGTGCGCGGGCCCAACGTCTTCATGGGCTACCTGAACCTGCCCGACAAGACCGCCGAGACCGTCGACGCCGACGGCTGGCTGCACACGGGCGACGTCGGCACGGTGGACGCCGACGGCGTGTTCCGCATCACCGACCGCATGAAGGACATCATCATCACCGCGGGCGGCAAGAACATCACGCCCAGCGAGTGGGAGAACGAACTCAAGTTCTCGCCCTACGTGACCGACGCGGTCGTGATCGGCGACAAGCGTGCCTACCTCACGGTGCTGATCATGATCGACCAGGAGAACGTCGAGAAGTTCGCGCAGGACCACGACGTGCCGTTCAGCAATTACGCCAGCTTGACACGCGCCCCGGAGGTGCGAGCATTGATCCAGGGCGAGATCGACAAGGTCAACACCAAGTTCGCCCGGGTGGAGCAGATCAAGAAGTTCCACCTGCTCGAATCCCAGCTGACCGCGGAAGACGAAGAGCTCACGCCCACGATGAAGCTCAAGCGCAAGCTGGTGCAGCAGAAGTACGCGCCGCAGATCGAAGCCATGTACGCCTGAAGGAGACACCCACCATGCACACCGTTCGCCTGATCACCGCACTGGCGCTTGCTGCCGCCGCGGCCACCGCAGGCGCCCAGCAGGGCGTCAGCAAGTCCGAGATCGTCGTCGGCTCCATCCAGGACCTGTCGGGGCCGATCGCCGGCTTCGGCAAGCAGACGCGCTTCGGCATGCAGCTGCGCGTGGACGAGCTCAACGAGCAGGGCGGCGTGCACGGCCGCAAGATCAGGCTGATCTTCGAGGACTCGGGCTACGACCCGAAGAAGGCCGTGCTGGCGGCGCAGAAGCTGGTGAACCAGGACAAGGTCTTCGCGGTGGCAGGCCACATCGGCACGGCGCAGAACCTGGCGGCGATGCCGGTGCAGTTCAGCAAGAACGTGATGAACTGGTACCCGATCACGGCCGCGCGCGAGATGTACGAGCCCTTCCACAAGCTCAAGTTCGCCTTCGCGGCCTCGTACTACGACCAGATGCGCATCTTCGCTCCCCGCCTGGCGAAGGAGAAGGGCGCCAAGAAGGCCTGCGCGATGTACCAGGACGACGAGTTCGGTCTCGAGGTGCTGCGTGGCGCGGAAGCCGGGCTGAAGACCATCGGCATGGAACTGGTCGAGAAGACCAGCTACAAGCGCGGCGCCACCGACTTCTCGAGCCAGGTGCAGCGCATGCAGGCCGCGGGCTGCGACTTCGTGGTGCTGGGCACCATCATCCGCGAGACGATCGGCGGCATCGCCACCGGCCTCAAGCTGGGCTTCAAGCCCACCTACCTGGGATCCAGCGCGGCCTACACCGACCTCATCCACAAGCTGGGCGGCAAGGCGATGGATGGCCTGTACGCCGCGATGACTGTGCAGAACCCGTACCTCGACGACGCTTCGCAGCGCGTCAGCTTCTGGGCCAACAAGTACAAGACCAAGTTCAACGAGGATCCGACCGTGTTCTCGGTCTACGGCTACAGCGCCATCGACGCCTTCATCCAGGTGGCGCAGAAGGCCGGGCCGAATCTCACGACCGACAGCTTCGTGAAGGCCATCGAGGGCATGACCTTCTCGCCCGACATCTTCGGCAGCGCGCCGGCCAGCTTCGGCCCGACCAAGCGCCAGGGCAGCAACGAGTCGCGCCTGTCGCAGCTGCAGGATGGCCGCTGGCGCCTGGTGACGCCCGAGTACGTGAAGCCCTGAATCCCTGAGGGCTCGGCCATCGCGCCACGGGCCGCCTGCGGGCGGCCCGTGGTCGTTTTGGCCCGGATAATCGGGCCCATGAGTTCAGGTTTCGATTGGCTGGAGGTCGAGTCGCTCGACCTCGAAGCGCAGGGCATCGCCCACCGCAGCACCGGCGAGGGCGCCGGCAAGGTGGTCTTCATCGAAGGCGCCCTGCCCGGCGAGCGCGTGCAGGTGAGCGTCTCGCGCAAGAAGAACAACTGGGAGCAGGGCCAGGTCTCGGCGATCGCGCGCGAGAGCGCGCAGCGCGTGCGCCCGGGCTGTCCGCACTTCGGCCTGCACGCCGGCGCCTGCGGCGGCTGCAAGATGCAGCACCTGCATCCGGCGGCGCAGGTGGCGGTGAAGCAGCGGGTGCTCGAAGACAACCTGTGGCACCTGGCCAAGGTGAAGCCCGAGCAGGTGCTGCGGCCGCTGGAGGGCCCGGCCTGGGGCTACCGCTGGCGCGCGCGGCTGTCGGTGCGCTTTGTCGCGAAGAAGGGCGTGGTGCTGGTGGGCTTCCACGAGCGCAAGTCGCGCTACGTCGCCGACATGACCGTGTGCCCGGTACTGCCGCCGGCCGTGAGCGCGCTGCTGCCGGCGCTGCGCACGCTGATCGGCGGCATGGACCAGCGCGACCGCCTGCCGCAGATCGAGCTCGCCGCCGGCGACAGCGTCGTCGCGCTGGTGCTGCGCCACCTGGAGCCGCTGACACCCGCCGACGCACAGCGCCTGCGCGACTTCGCCGCCGCGCACGGCGTGCAGTGGTGGCTGCAGCCCAAGGGCCCGGACACCGTGCACCTGCTGGACGACGGCGGGCCGGTGCTGGCCTACGGCCTGCCCGAGTTCGGCATCACGATGCCGTTCAAGCCCACCGACTTCACGCAGGTCAACCCGCACATCAACCGCGTGCTGGTGGAGCGTGCCGTGCGGCTGCTGGCGGCGCAGCCGCGGGACCACGTGATCGACTGGTTCTGCGGCCTGGGCAACTTCACGCTGCCGCTGGCCACGCGGGCGGCGCAGGTGCTGGGCATCGAGGGCAGCGAGACGCTGGTGCAGCGCGCGCGCGACAACGCAGCGGCCAACGGCCTGGCGGCGAAGACGCGTTTCGAGGCGCGCAACCTGTTCGAGATCACGCCCGACGACCTGCGCGCCTTGGGCGCGGTGCAGCGCTGGCTGATCGACCCGCCGCGCGAAGGCGCCTTCGCGCTGGCCAAGGCGGTGGCCGACCTGCACGCGGCGGGCGGCTTCGCGCTGCCGCAGCGCATCGTCTACGTCAGCTGCAACCCGGCGACGCTGGCCCGCGACGCCGGCCTGCTGGTGCACCAGGGCGGCTACCGCGCCAGCCTCGCCGGCGTGGTGAACATGTTCCCGCACACGGCGCACACCGAGTCGATCGCCGTTTTCGACCGGGCATGAAAAAGGGCCCCGACAGGGGCCCTGGTCTTGCAGCGGGCGGCAGGGGAGATTTACTCCTTCTCTCCGCCGAAGATGCCCAGCAGGGCCAGCAGGCTCTGGAACACGTTGTAGATGTCCAGGTAGATCGCCAGCGTGGCGCTGATGTAGTTGGTCTCGCCGCCGTCGATGACGCGCTTGATGTCGTACAGCATGAAGGCCGAGAACAGGCCGATCGCCACGACCGACAGCGTCATCATCAGCGCGCTGGACTGCAGGAAGATGTTCACCAGGCCGGCCACCAGCAGCAGGATCGCGCCGACGAACAGGAACTTGCCCATGTTCGTGAGGTCGCGCTTGATCACGCTGGCCAGACTGGCCATCGCGACGAACACCACGGCGGTGCCGCCGAAGGCGGTCATGATCAGCGACGCGCCGTTGCTGAAGCCCAGCACGGCCGCCAGGATGCGCGACAGCATGAGGCCCATGAAGAACGTGAAGCCCAGCAGCACCGGCACGCCGGCGGCCGAGTTCTTGGTCTTCTCGATCGCGAACATGAAGCCGAAGGCACCACCCAGGAACACGATGGCGCTCATGCCCATGCCCAGACCGGCGACGATGCCGGTCTGCACGCCGATCCAGGCGCCCAGCACCGTGGGCAGCAGCGACAGCGCCAGCAGCCAGTAGGTGTTGCGCAGCACCCGCTGGCGCTGCGAGGCCAGCGCGCCGCTATCGGCGTAGCCGGGATAGTTTTGCACGCTTTGGTTCATTCGATCTCCTTGGGGTACAGAGGACGCACGACAGTTTTGACGTGCGCGCGGATTGTAGGGCGGGCCTGCCACCGGCAACATGGCCCCACTGACCGTCAGTTGTATCGTGCCGCCCATGAAGACCAAACCCGTGCTCACCCTGGACGATGTCCGCCGCATCGCCGCTGCCGCCGAGGCCGAAGCCCTGGCCCACCAGTGGAACGTGTCCATCGCCATCGTCGACGACGGCGGCCACCTGCTGTGGCTGCAGCGCCTGGACGGCGCCGCCCCGATCTCGTCGCACATCGCGCCGTCGAAGGCGCGCACCGCCGCGCTGGGCCGGCGCGAGAGCCGTGTCTACGAAGAAATGATCAACCAGGGCCGGGTGTCCTTCCTGAGCGCCCCCACGCTGGAAGGCCTGCTGGAAGGCGGCGTGCCGGTGCTGGTGGACGGCCAGTGTGTCGGCGCCGTGGGCGTGAGCGGCGTGAAGTCGGCCGAGGACGCGCAGATCGCGCGCGCCGGCATCGCGGCACTCGGCCTGTGACGGCAGCCGCTCAGCGGCGCAGCAGCAGCAGGCAGCCGGCGACGATGAGTGCCGCCGACGCGGCGGTGGTCGCGGTGGGCACCTCGCCGAACAGCAGGTAGCCCAGCAGCACGGCCCAGACGAAGCTGGTGTACTCCAGCGGCGCGACGCGCGTGGCCTCCAGGTGCGTAAACGCCCAGGTCAGCGACAGCAGCCCGACGGTGGCGAAGGCCCCGGTCAGGGCGATGACCGGCAGGTCGCCCGGGTCCAGCGGCCGCCAGGCCAGCGCCGCCGGCACCGCCAGCAGCAGCGCCGGCCCGACGTTCTGCAGCAGCAGGATCGTCCACACCGAGTCCCGCTGCGCCTGGCGCCGGGCGAGGATCATCACGCCTGAAAAGGCCAGCGCCGACAGCCCGGCCGCGACCAGGCCCTCCAACTGCCGGCTGCCGGCAGGCTCCTGCAACTCGGGCCACAAGGCCACGCCGACGCCGGCGACACCGAAGGCCAGCGCCAGCCAGATCCAGGGCGACGGCCGCTCGCGCAGCACCAGCATCGCCAGCAGCGAAGTGGCGATGGGCGCCACGTAGCTCATCGCCACGGCCTGCGCCAGCGGCAGCAGCGTCAGCGCATGGAAGTAGCCCACCAGGCAGCCCAGCAGCAGGGCGATGCGCCAGCCGTGGAAGCGCCACTCGCTGCGCACGGGCATCGGCGAGCGCACCCGCGCCCACAGGGCGATGGCGAACAGCGCGCCGCTGGCGAAGCGGAAGAAGGCGAGCTGCAGCGCGTCGTAGCGCGGTGCGAGCGACTTCACGGTGGCGTCCATGCTGACGAAGCTGGCCATGGCCAGCGCGCCGGCCAGCAGGGGCCAGACCGGCGTGTTCTTCGGTGCTTGCATCGGTGAAGAGTCTATGCCGGCAGGCTATACTCTCGCGGTTTACCCGCCCTCAACGCAGCCCCAGCGAATCACCGGCACAAGCAGCCAGCGGTTTCCCCCGCGGACCCCTTCTCGAGAGGGGCGCTGGGCGCGCGAACCCCGGAGCTTTTGCCTTGCTGCCCGTCCTGCCCCCCGCACTCCTCGCACTCGCAGACGGCACGACCTTTCTCGGCACGTCGATCGGCGCCCCCGGTCACACGGTCGGTGAAGTGGTGTTCAACACCTCGCTCACCGGCTACCAGGAAATCCTCACCGACCCCAGCTACTGCCGGCAGATCGTCACGTTGACGTATCCGCACATCGGCAACACGGGCGTGAACCTGGAAGACGTCGAGTCGAAGAAGGTTCATGCCGCCGGCCTGGTCATCAAGGACCTGCCGATCCGCGTGTCCAACTTCCGCGCCACGCAGTCGCTGTCGCAGTACCTGCAGGCCGAAGGCACGGTGGCCATCGCCGACATCGACACCCGCCGGCTGACGCGCGTGCTGCGCAGCACCGGCGCGCAGAACGGCTGCATCGCCACCTGGTCCGCCGGCACCACCGTCACGCCGGCCATGGTGGCCGACGCCGTGGCGCGTGCGCAGGGGGCGCCGTCGATGGCCGGGCTGGACCTGGCGCGTGTGGTCAGCACCACCGAGGCCTACGACTGGACCGAGACCGAGTGGGCGCTGGGCAGCGGCTACGGCCAGCTGGCCGACGCGAAGTTCCACGTCGTCGCGTACGACTTCGGCGTCAAGCGCAACATCCTGCGCATGCTGGCCAGCCGCGGCTGCCGCATCACCGTGGTGCCGGCGACGACTCCGGCCGCCGAGGTGCTGAAGCTCCAGCCGGACGGCGTCTTCCTCAGCAACGGCCCCGGCGACCCCGAGCCCTGCAGCTACGCCATCGAAGCCACCCGCGCGCTCATCGACAGCGGCACGCCCACCTTCGGCATCTGCCTGGGCCACCAGATCCTGGCGCTGGCCTCCGGCGCCAGGACCTTCAAGATGAAGTTCGGCCACCATGGCGCCAACCATCCGGTGAAGGACCTGGACTCGGGCCGCGTCAGCATCACCAGCCAGAACCACGGATTCGCGGTCGACGAGACCTCGCTGCCCGCGAACCTGCGCCCGACGCACGTGAGCCTGTTCGACGGCACGCTGCAGGGCCTGGCGCGCACGGACAAGCCGGCGTTCTGTTTCCAGGGTCACCCGGAAGCGAGCCCGGGGCCGCACGACATCGGCTACCTGTTCGACCGCTTCACCGCGCTGATGGCGGCCTGAGCGGGGGCAACCCATGGCCAAGATCCTGTATTCGGCCACCGCGGCCGACGGCAGCAAGACCGAGGGGTTCGTCGATGCGATGTCGGCGGCCTCGGCGCGCGACGACCTGGTGCGCCAGGGCCTGCGCGACGTGGTGCTGCACCAGGAACCTGCGCTCCCGCAGTCGCCCGAGGAACTGACGGGCCTGAGTCCGTCGGAGGTGCGTGCGCTGGCGCAGTTCAAGCTGCGCGTGATGCGCTCACCCGGCCTGGGCACGGTGCTTGCCGAGGTGGCCCGACGTTCGCGCTGGTGGCTGCTGTTCGACCTGCTCGTCGTCGCCTGGGGCCTGTCCATCGGCGACACCTTCTGGGTCGTGACCTTCTCCGCACTCGCGCTGCTGCCGTTCGTGCCGACGTTGTGGCAATGGCGGCACGTCGGTCGCTACCAGCAGCTGCTGAAGGCCTGCGCGCTGGGCGACGCTGCGGCGGCTCGGCGCCTCGTGGCGCAGCTGCGCCCGGTGAGCCGGAACCACCCGCTGATGGACTTCGACCTCGACGTGCGCCTGGCCGCCTTCGAGGCGCGTGCCGGGCGCCCGGACGCGGCGCTGGCGTCGCTGGAACCCTGGCGCGCGCGGCTGGCCGACCAGCCCGGCCTGCTCGAATGCCGGCTGGCCGACGTGGCACTGGCCGGTGGCGACAGCGCCGCCTTCGTGCGCCTGATGGGGACATCGGCCACGCTTGCGAACGGCGACCCGTCGCGCACGCTCGACCACGCGCTGGCCCAGGCGCGGCTGGGCGACGTGCAGGTGGCCGCGACGCTGCTGGACAGCATCGACACCAGCCTGCTGCCGCCCCACGGCGCCGGTTTCGTGCACTGGGTGCGCGGCCTCGTGCAGCTGCGCCAGAACCATCCCGACGGCCTGTCGACGCTGGGTGCCGCCGTCGCCGACTTCCTGCGGCTGGGCGAGAACCCCGCGGTGTGGACGGCACTGGCCTTCTGCGCCTGCGACCACGCCGTGGCGCTGAACATGGCCGGCCAGAGCACGCGTGCGCGGCGCCAGATCGCCGACGTCTGGCCGGTGCTGAGCGCCCATGCACCCAAGGCCTTGCTGCGCATGCTCGAAGGCGACGGCCTGCTGCCGTCGCAGGCCGCCCAGAAGAACTCTCCGCGTTGACCCGGAACACATCTCCATGCCCAAGCGTTCAGACCTCCAGAGCATCCTCATCATCGGCGCCGGCCCGATCATCATCGGCCAGGCCTGCGAGTTCGACTACTCGGGCGCCCAGGCCTGCAAGGCGCTGCGCGAGGAAGGCTTCAAGGTCATCCTCGTCAACAGCAACCCGGCGACCATCATGACCGACCCGGAGATGGCCGATGTGACCTACATCGAGCCCATCACCTGGCAGGTGGTCGAGAAGATCATCGAGAAGGAGCGCCCCGACGCGATCCTGCCCACCATGGGCGGCCAGACCGCGCTGAACTGCGCGCTCGACCTGCACCGCCACGGCGTGCTGGCGAAGTACGGCGTCGAGATGATCGGCGCCAACGAGCACGCGATCGAGAAGGCCGAAGACCGCATGAAGTTCAAGGACGCGATGACGTCCATCGGCCTGGACTCGGCCAAGAGCGGCATCGCGCACAGCATGGACGAGGCGCTGGCGGTGCAGAAGCGCATCCAGGCCGAGATCGGCGGCACCGGCTTCCCGATGGTCATCCGCCCCAGCTTCACGATGGGCGGCACCGGTGGCGGCATCGCCTACAACCCCGAAGAATTCGAAGAGATCTGCAAGCGCGGCCTGGACCTCAGCCCCACCAAGGAACTGCTGATCGAGGAAAGCCTGATCGGCTGGAAAGAGTACGAGATGGAGGTCGTGCGCGACCGCGCCGACAACTGCATCATCGTCTGCAGCATCGAGAACCTGGACCCGATGGGCATCCACACCGGGGACAGCATCACCGTGGCACCGGCGCAGACGCTGACCGACAAGGAATACCAGCTGATGCGCAATGCGTCGATCGCGATCCTGCGCGAGATCGGCGTCGACACCGGCGGCTCCAACGTGCAGTTCTCGGTGAACCCGCAGAACGGGCGCCTGATCGTCATCGAAATGAACCCGCGCGTGTCGCGCTCGTCGGCGCTGGCGTCCAAGGCCACGGGCTTCCCGATCGCCAAGGTCGCGGCCAAGCTGGCCGTGGGCTACACGCTCGATGAGCTGAAGAACGACATCACCGGCGGTGCCACGCCGGCGAGCTTCGAACCCAGCATCGACTACGTGGTGACGAAGATCCCGCGCTTTGCGTTCGAGAAGTTCCCGGCCGCCGACCCGCACCTGACGACGCAGATGAAGAGCGTGGGCGAGGTGATGGCGATGGGCCGCACCTTCCAGGAGAGCTTCCAGAAGGCCTTGCGCGGCCTGGAGACCGGCATCGACGGGCTGACCGAGCGCACCGCCTGCACCGACGACGACCGCGACGAGATCGTCGACGAGATCGGCAATGCCGGCCCCGAGCGCATCCTGTTCGTGGGCGACGCCTTCCGCATCGGCATGTCGCTCGACGAGATCCACGAAGAGACGGCCATCGACCCCTGGTTCCTGGCGCAGATCGAGGACCTCGTGCGTACCGAGCAGCAGGTGGCTGCGCGCACGCTCGAGAGCCTGACCGCCGACGAACTGCGCTTCCTGAAGAAGAAGGGCTTCTCCGACCGCCGCCTGGCCAAGCTCCTGAAGACCCACCAGCACGCGGTGCGCGCTGCGCGCCACGCTGCCGGCGTGCGCCCGGTCTACAAGCGTGTGGACACCTGCGCCGCCGAGTTCGCGACGCAGACCGCCTACATGTACTCGGCCTACGAGAACGCCGACGGCGAGTGCGAGGCCGCGCCGAGCAACAAGAAGAAGATCATGGTGCTCGGTGGCGGCCCGAACCGCATCGGCCAGGGCATCGAGTTCGACTACTGCTGCGTGCACGCGGCGCTGGCGATGCGCGAGGACGGGTACGAGACCATCATGGTCAACTGCAACCCGGAAACCGTCTCCACCGACTACGACACCTCCGACCGCCTGTACTTCGAGCCGGTGACGCTGGAGGACGTGCTGGAGATCGTCGACAAGGAGAAGCCGCTCGGCGTGATCGTGCAGTACGGCGGCCAGACGCCGCTGAAGCTGGCGCTGGACCTCGAGCGTGCCGGCGTGCCGATCATCGGCACCAGCCCCGACAGCATCGACATCGCCGAAGACCGCGAGCGCTTCCAGAAGCTGCTGCACGAACTCGGCCTGAAGCAGCCGCCCAACCGGACGGCCCGCACCGAAGAGCAGGCGCTGGCGCTGGCCCACGAGATCGGCTACCCGCTGGTGGTGCGCCCGAGCTACGTGCTGGGCGGCCGCGCGATGGAGATCGTGCACGGCGACAAGGACCTCGAACGCTACATGCGCGAGGCCGTGAAGGTCAGCGAGAAGAGCCCGGTGCTGCTGGACCGCTTCCTCGACAACGCCATCGAGGTCGACGTCGACTGCATCAGCGACGGCACCGAGGTGATGATCGGCGGCATCATGGAACACGTGGAAGCCGCCGGCATCCACAGCGGCGACTCGGCCTGCGCGCTGCCGCCGTACACGCTGCCGAAGGCGCTGCAGGACGAGATGCGCCGCCAGGCCACCGCGATGGCCCGGGCGCTGAACGTGGTGGGCCTGATGAACACGCAGTTCGCGGTGCAGGGCGAGGGCGCCGACGCCGTGGTGTACGTGCTGGAAGTGAACCCGCGTGCCTCGCGCACCGTGCCCTTCGTCAGCAAGGCCACGGGCCAGCCGCTGGCGAAGATCGCGGCGCGCTGCATGGCCGGCCAGAAGCTGGCCGACCAGCGCGGTGCCGACGGCAAGCCGCCTGCGGAGGTGGTGCCGCCGTACTTCAGCATCAAGGAGGCGGTGTTCCCGTTCAACAAGTTCCCGGGTGTCGACCCGATCCTCGGCCCCGAGATGCGCAGCACCGGCGAAGTGATGGGCGTGGGCCGCACCTTCGGCGAGGCGATGCTGAAGAGCCAGCTCGGCGCCGGCTCGCGCCTGCCCGACAAGGGCACGGTCGTCATCACCGTCAAGAACAAGGACAAGACGCGCGCCGTGGCCGTGGCGGCGGACCTCGTGGCGCTGGGATTCCAGGTTGTCGCCACCAAGGGCACGGCCGCGGCGATCGCGGCGGCCGGGCTGCCGGTACGGCAGGTGAACAAGGTCAAGGACGGCCGCCCGCACATCGCCGACATGGTGAAGGCCGGCGAGATCCAGCTGGTGTTCACCACGGTGGACGAGACGCGCACGGCGATCGCCGATTCGCGCTACATCCGCACGGCGTCGCTGGCCAACCGGGTGACCTACTACACGACGATGGCGGGCAGCGAGGCGGCCACCGAAGCGCTGAAGCACCAGGACGACCTGACCGTGGTTTCCCTGCAGGAGCTGCACGCCGAACTGGCTTAAACTCGCACGTACACCGTCCGCCGCAGGCGGCCCTTCATGGGGCTCCCTGCGGCGGATTCACTTTGTTCGAACGGAATCTGTCCCATGGCCACCATCCCCCTGACCCGGCGCGGCGCCGAGAAGCTGAAGGAAGAACTGCACCGTCTCAAGACGGTGGAACGCCATGCCGTGATCCAGGCCATTGCCGAGGCGCGCGCCCAGGGCGACCTCTCGGAGAACGCCGAGTATGAAGCCGCGAAGGACAAGCAGGGCTTCATCGAAGGCCGCATCCAGGAACTCGAGGGCAAGCTGGCGGCCGCGCAGCTGATCGACCCGGCTGCGCTGGACGCCGGCGGCAAGGTGGTCTTCGGCGCCACGGTCGACCTGGAGGACGAGGACTCGGGCGCCAAGGCCACGTACCAGATCGTCGGCGACGACGAGGCCGACCTGAAGCAGGGACTGATCTCGATCAGCAGCCCGATCGCGCGGGCGCTGATCGGCAAGGAGGCCGGCGACGTGGCCGAGGTGCAGGCACCCGGCGGCCTGAAGCACTGGGAGATCGTCGAGGTCCGGTACGTCTGAGGTCGCCCGTGACGGCACTCGACCGCTGGCGGCGCCTGCTGCCCGCCTTGTGGGCAGGCTGGCTGCTGTGCGTGGCCGGCCTGGCGACGCCGGCCCCGTTCGCGACGCTGGTGCAGACGGATGCCGGCCGCGTGGTCGCGCGCATGCTGGCGCAGGAAGCCGGCAGCGCGCTGTTCTTCGGTGGCGTGCTGCTGCTGCTGGCGCGCGTGGCCGCTCGGCGCGGCGGCGGGCCGCAGTTCAGCGTCGACATGGGGCTGGCGCTGGGCGCCATCGTCTGCACGGTAGCCGGCTACTACGCCGTGCAGCCGATGATGGTGGCGGCGCGGGCCGGGCAGGGCGCGCTCAGCTTCGGGCAGCTGCACGCCGTGAGCGCGGCGTTCTACCTCGTGAAGCTGGGTCTCGTGCTGGCACTGGCCTGGCGCGCCAGCAGGGCGCCGGTCAGTCCGCCTGCTTCTTCTTGACGCTGGTCGCGCGGGTCTTCACGCGCTTGATCTGGCCGCCCGCGGTGACCCGCTGGTTGCCGAAGACCTGGACCTTCTTCACGGTGGCGCGGTGGTTGCCGCTCTTCGAGAACGACACGATCTTCACGGTGCGCGGGCCGGCCATGCGGTCGTCGCGTTCGGCCTTTTCCTTGGGCGGAATCGGCCGCCACAGCACCAGCAGCTTGCCGATGTGCTGGATGGGCGCGGCGTCGAGCCGCTCGGCGAGGTCGGCGAGCATGGTCTCGCGCACGGCGCGGTCGTCCGAGAACACCCGCACCTTGATGAGGCCGTGCGCCTTGAGCGCGGCGTCCACTTCCTTCACCACCGCAGGTGTCAGGCCGTCGTTGCCGACAGCGACCACGGGGTCGAGGTGATGGGCGCCGGAGCGATGTTCCTTGCGTTGTGCAGGGCTGAGTTGGAGAGCGGGCATCCCCGTATTATCGACTGCCGATGAAACCGAAGAACAAACGCGTCAACCGCAACTGGTTGCACGACCACATCAACGACCCCTACGTGAAGCAGGCGCAGCGCGACGGCTACAGGGCGCGCGCGGCCTACAAGCTCAAGGAAATCGACGAAGGCCTGGGCCTGGTGAAGCCGGGGCAGGTGGTCGTCGACCTCGGGGCGACGCCCGGCGCCTGGAGCCAGTACCTGCGGCGCCGCTTCGCCCCCGAAGGTGCCGCCGCCGGTGCGCTGAACGGCACCATCATCGCGCTGGACATCCTGGACTTCGAGCCCATCGAGGGCGTGACCTTCATCCAGGGCGACTTCCGCGAAGACGCGGTGGTCGAGCAGCTGAAGGCGGCACTGGCCGGGCGGCCGGTGGACCTGGTGGTGTCGGACATGGCGCCCAACCTGTCGGGCATTCCGGCGTCGGACTCGGCCCGGGTGGGGCATCTGGTCGAACTGGCGGTGGATTTCGCGCTGACCCATCTGCGTCCCGAAGGCGCGCTGGTCTGCAAGGCCTTCCACGGCAGCGGCTATAGCCAGCTGGTGAAACTGTTCAAGGACAGTTTCCGTATCGTCAAGCCCATCAAGCCGAAAGCATCCCGCGACAAGTCGGCTGAAACCTTTCTGGTGGGGATCGGTCCGAAACGAAGTGGAACTGTCGCGAAAGTGTGAACACGCCGGCAATCACCCCGGTCATGGCAGGTTCGGCCACCCGGGTCCGGGGGCTTGACTGGACTAGAATCAACCCCAACTACCGTGGAAATCGGCGCATGCTGCGCCAGACCCGCTGAAGTATCTGGAAGAAGGAGCCGCGGTGAACAATCAATGGTTCTCCAAAGTCGCTGTTTGGTTGGTGATCGCCCTCGTGCTGTTCACCGTGTTCAAGCAGTTCGACCGCGGGGCAACGGCGGGCGGCCAGGTCGGTTACTCCGATTTCCTGGAAGAGGTGCGCAGCAAGCGCATCAAGTCGGTCACGCTGCAGGAAAGCCCGGGCGGCGGCACCGAGATCCTCGCCATCACCACCGACGACAAGCGCCTGCGCAGCACGGCGACCTACCTGGATCGCGGCCTGGTCGGTGACCTCATCGCCAACAACGTCAAGTTCGACGTCAAGCCGCGCGAGGAGCCTTCCATCCTGATGAGCATCCTCGTCAGCTGGGGGCCGATGCTGCTGCTCATCGGCGTCTGGATCTACTTCATGCGCCAGATGCAGGGCGGCGGCAAGGGCGGCGCGTTCAGTTTCGGCAAGAGCAAGGCGCGCATGCTCGACGAGGCCAACAACACGACCACCTTCGCCGATGTCGCCGGTTGCGACGAAGCCAAGGAAGAGGTGAAGGAACTCGTCGACTTCCTGAAGGACCCGCAGAAGTTCCAGAAGCTCGGCGGCCGCATTCCGCGCGGCGTGCTGCTGGTCGGCCCCCCCGGCACCGGCAAGACGCTGCTGGCGAAGGCCATCGCGGGTGAAGCCAAGGTGCCGTTCTTCAGCATCAGCGGCTCCGACTTCGTCGAGATGTTCGTCGGTGTCGGCGCGGCCCGCGTGCGCGACATGTTCGAGCAGGCGAAGAAGAGCGCGCCTTGCATCATCTTCATCGACGAGATCGACGCGGTGGGTCGCCACCGCGGTGCCGGCCTCGGCGGCGGCAACGACGAACGCGAGCAGACGCTCAACCAGATGCTGGTCGAGATGGACGGCTTCGAGACCAATCTCGGCGTCATCGTGATGGCGGCCACCAACCGGCCCGACATCCTCGACCCCGCGCTGCTGCGCCCGGGCCGCTTCGACCGCCAGGTCTACGTGACGCTGCCCGACGTGCGTGGCCGCGAGCAGATCCTCAACGTGCACATGCGCAAGGTGCCGGTGGGGCAGGACATCCGTGCCGACATCCTGGCGCGCGGCACGCCGGGCTTCAGCGGTGCCGACCTGGCCAACCTGGTCAACGAGGCCGCCTTGTTCGCCGCGCGCCGCAACGGGCGCGTGGTCGAGATGGTCGACTTCGAGAAGGCCAAAGACAAAATCATGATGGGCCCCGAGCGGAAGTCCATGGTGATGCCCGAGGAAGAGCGCAAGAACACCGCGTACCACGAGGCCGGCCACGCGCTGGTGGCGCGCCTGATGCCCAAGACCGACCCGGTGCACAAGGTCACGGTCATCCCGCGCGGCCGTGCGCTGGGCGTCACGATGCAGCTGCCCGAGGGCGACCGCTACAGCATGGACAAGGAGCGCATGCTCTCGACCATCAGCGTGCTGTTCGGTGGTCGCATCGCCGAAGAGGTGTTCATGAACCAGATGACCACCGGCGCCAGCAACGACTTCGAGCGCGCCACGGCCATCGCACGCGACATGGTCACCCGCTACGGCATGACCGACGAGCTCGGCCCGATGGTCTACGCCGAGAACGAGGGCGAAGTGTTCCTCGGCCGCAGCGTCACGAAGACCACCAGCATGTCCGAAGAGACGATGCGCAAGGTCGACAGCGTGATCCGCCGCATCATCGACGAGCAGTACACTATCGCCCGCAAGCTGATCGAGGACAACAAGGACAAGATGCACGCGATGGCCGGCGCGCTGCTCGAGTGGGAGACCATCGACGCCGAGCAGATCGACGACATCATGGGCGGCAAGCCGCCGCGTCCGCCGAAGGACTGGACCCCGTCGTCGTCCAAGCCGCCGGGCGGTTCGCCCCCGCCGGTCAGCACCGACGGCGCACCGGCTGCAGCCTGACGACGCAGCCCGGCGATCCACCCGACCAGACGGGGCCTGCGGGCCCCGTTTTCCTTTGCTGTTCCGACCGCTTGCCCCTAGGCTGAAGCCGGCACAAGCACACATTTGCGCACACTCAGGGGGCCCGCCGGCCTGGGACGGTGCCCGCTCGCAGGACAATCCGAGACCATGAGCAGAACCTATTTCGGCACCGACGGCATCCGGGGCACCGTCGGCAAGGGCGCGATCACGCCCGACTTCATGCTGCGCCTGGGCCATGCCGTGGGCCGCGTGCTGCGTCGCAGCGGACCGCGGCCGACCGTCGTCATCGGCAAGGACACCCGCATCTCGGGCTACATGATCGAGTCGGCGCTCGAGGCCGGTTTCGTCTCGGCCGGCGTCGACGTGCTGCTGGCGGGCCCGCTGCCCACGCCGGGCGTGGCCTACCTCACGCGGGCGCTGCGGCTGGACCTGGGCGTCGTGATCAGCGCGTCGCACAACCCGTTCGCCGACAACGGCGTCAAGTTCTTCTCTGCCGGCGGCGAAAAGCTGCCCGACGACTGGGAGCGCGATGTCGAAGCCGCGCTCGAGCAGTCGCCGCAATGGGTGGACTCCCAGTCGCTGGGCAAGGCCCGGCGCCTGGACGACGCCAGCGGCCGCTACATCGAGTTCTGCAAGAGCACGGTGCCGCACAGCCTGTCGCTGCGCGGTCTGAAGATCGTCATCGACGCGGCGCACGGAGCCGGCTACCACGTGGCCCCGGACGTGTTCCACGAACTGGGTGCCTCGATCGTGAAGATCGGCTGCCAGCCCGACGGCATCAACATCAACGCCGGTGTCGGCGCCACGGCGCCGGCGGCGCTGGTGGCGGCGGTGGCCGAGCACCGCGCCGACTATGGCATCGCGCTCGACGGCGACGCCGACCGGCTGCAGATCGTCGACGCCCAGGGCCGCCTGTACAACGGCGACGAGCTGCTCTATGTGATGGCCGCCGAGCGCCTGGCGCAACGCCAGCCCGTGCCGGGCGTGGTCGGAACGCTGATGACCAACATGGCGGTCGAACTGGCGTTGCGCCAGGTGGGCGTGGCCCTGGTGCGGGCCAAGGTCGGCGATCGCTACGTGCTCGAGGAACTGCTCGCGCGCGGCTGGCAGCTGGGCGGCGAAAGCTCGGGGCATCTGTTGGCGCTGGACCGCCACACCACCGGCGACGGCATCGTCAGCGCGTTGCAGATCCTGCAGGCCGTGCGCCGCAGCGGCAAGACGCTGGCCACGCTGCTGGAGGGCGTGACGCTGTACCCGCAGACCCTGCTGAACGTGCGCCTGCCGGAAGGCAGCGACTGGAAGAAGAACGCCGCGCTCGATGATGCACAGCAGAACGTGGTGCGTGAATTGGGCGAGGGCGGCCGCGTGCTGATCCGTGCATCGGGCACCGAGCCCGTCCTGCGCGTGATGGTGGAGGCGCGCGACGCCGGCCAGGGCCGGCGTTGCGCCGAGCGCCTGGCCGAAGCGGCCGTGCGCGGCTGAAGCCCCGCGCCGTCGCGGCTTCACCCTGCGCGGATGCGCAGGGGCCTGTCAGCGCTTGGGCGGCATCAGCACGCGATCGATCACGTGCACCACCCCGTTGGTGGCGGCCACGTCGGCCTGTTGCACCACGGCGTCTTCCACGGTCACGAAGCTGCCGGCGCTGCCCAGCGCCACGTTCGCGCCCTGCACGGTCTTGGCATTGCCCGTCTTCACGTTGGCGGCCAGCACCTTGCCCGGCAGCACATGGTAGGTCAGCACGCTCTTCAGCAGGTCCTTGTTGCTCGCCAGTTCCTGCATCGTCTTGGCCGGCACGGCCTTGAAGGCGTCGTCGCTCGGCGCGAACACGGTGTACGGACCGCTGCCGCGCAGCGTCTCGGCCAGGCCTGCGTCGTTGATCAGGCGGTTCAGCGTCGACAGTTGCGGCGTCCGGGCTGCGGTGTCGGTGATGGTGGCGGGCGCCGGACTGGTGGCGCAGCCCGTCAGCCAGGCCAAGCCCAGTGCCGCCGCGCTGGTGCGCAGGAAATTGTTTGTCATGGGGGGATCTCTCCGGTCGTACTGCATGCGCAGCGCCGGCCAGCGTAGGCAGCCGTTGTGACAGCGCCGTGAACCATCTGTGACGCTTGTGCGGTGCAGTCGGCGCCGGGGGTGGGTGTCACAGACACGTCACAAGCGCTTCGTACAGTCCGTTGCGTCACGAAAGCATCCCAGAAAGGCTCGTCCATGACCTTCACCTCCGCCCGCTTCGCCGCCATTGGCTTCAGCCTCGCCCTCGGCTCCACGTTTGCCCTGGCGCAAGACGTGACCGGCGCCGGCGCCTCGTTCCCCGCGCCCGTGTATGCCAAGTGGGCCGATGCCTACAACAAGGCCACCGGCGCCCGCATCAACTACCAGTCGGTCGGCTCCGGCGCCGGCATCCGCCAGATCAAGGGCAAGACCGTCGACTTTGGCGCCAGCGACGCGCCGCTGACCGATGCCGACCTCGCCAAGGACGGTCTGATCCAGTTTCCCACCGTCATCGGTGGTGTCGTGCCCGTGGTCAACATCAAGGGCATCACCCCGGGCCAGATCAAGATGACCGGCCAGGTGCTGGGTGACATCTACCTGGGCAAGATCACGAAGTGGAACGACGCCGCGCTGACGGCGCTGAACCCCGGCGTGCCGCTGCCGGACGCCGCCATCGCCGTGGTCCGCCGCGCCGACGGCTCGGGCACCAGCTTCCTGTTCACGAACTACCTGTCGAAGGTCAACGCCGAGTGGAAGACCAAGGTCGGCGAAGGCACGGCCGTCAACTGGCCGACCGGCGCCGGCGGCAAGGGCAACGAAGGCGTGTCGGCCTTCGTCTCGCGCCTGCCGAACTCGATCGGCTACGTCGAGTACGCCTACGCCAAGCAGAACAAGATGTCGCACGTGATGCTGCGCAACCAGGCCGGCTCCTACGTCGCGCCCGACGACACGGCGTTCAAGGCCGCTGCCGCCGGTGCCGAATGGGCCAAGAGCTTCTACCAGGTGCTGACCGAGCAGCCGGGCAAGGACAGCTGGCCGATCACGGGTGC
The DNA here is from genome assembly GCF_049810355.1 of Rubrivivax soli. Taxonomy (GTDB): domain Bacteria; phylum Pseudomonadota; class Gammaproteobacteria; order Burkholderiales; family Burkholderiaceae_C; genus Rubrivivax. The sequence continues at coordinate 1,095,330 of NZ_CP187368.1, read as the reverse complement.
CACCTTCATCCTGATGCACAAGGCGCAGGAGAAGCCGGTGAACGCCACCAACGCGCTGAAGTTCTTCGACTGGGCCTACGTCAACGGCGACAAGATGGCCGACGAGCTGGACTACGTGCCGCTGCCGGCTTCGGTGAAGGACCTGGTGCGCAAGCAGTGGGCCGACAACCTCAAGGACGCCGCCGGCAAGGCCATCGCGTTCAAGTGACCGCCTGAGACGTCGATCCCCGGGCCGCCCCGATCCTGCATCGGCGCGGCCCGCACCTTCAGAGGCAAGCATGGCCGCTACACTGCCCGCCACCCCGTACGACGAGAAGAGCAACATGGAGCGAGCGGCCCCGCATGGCGAGCCTCCGCCCCGGCGCCGCAATGCGCCCTGGGCAGACGGCGTCTTTTCCTTCGTGACCCACGGCGCCGCCTGGCTGACGCTGGCACTGCTGGTGGGCATCATCGTCTCGCTGTTCATCGGCGCGGCCCCCGCCATCCAGGAATTCGGACTCGGATTCCTGTGGTCCAAGGATTGGGACCCCGTGCAGAACAAGTACGGCGGGCTGGTGATGATCTACGGCACCGTGATGACCTCGCTCATCGCGCTGCTGATCGCCGTGCCGGTGAGCTTCGGCATCGCGATCTTCCTCACCGAGCTGTCGCCGGGATGGCTGAAGCGGCCGCTGGGCGTGGCCATCGAGCTGCTGGCGGCCGTGCCGTCCATCGTCTACGGCATGTGGGGTCTGCTGGTGTTCGGCCCCATCCTCGCCACCTACGTGCAGGCGCCGCTGCAGGCGGCGTTCTCGGGCGTGCCTTACCTCAGCACGCTGTTCGCCGGTCCGCCGGTGGGCATCGGCATCCTGTCGGCCGGCATCATCCTGGCGATCATGATCATTCCCTTCATCGCGGCGACCATGCGCGACGTCTTCGACGTCACGCCGCCGATGCTGAAGGAGTCAGCCTACGGCCTGGGCGCCACCACCTGGGAGGTGGTGCGCAACGTCGTGCTGCCGTACACGAAGACCGGAGTCGTCGGCGGCATCATGCTCGGCCTGGGCCGCGCGCTGGGCGAGACGATGGCGGTCACGTTCGTGATCGGCAACTTCAACCAGCTCGACTCGCTGTCGTTGTTCGAAGCCGCCAACAGCATCACCTCCGCGCTGGCCAACGAATTCGCCGAAGCCAGCGAAGGGCTGCACCAGGCCTCGTTGATCTACCTCGGACTCATCCTCTTCATGATCACCTTCGTGGTGCTCAGCTTCTCGCGCCTGCTGCTGATGCGCCTGCGTCGCGGCGAAGGGAGCCGGACATGAGCGCAACCCCCCACAGCGGCGCCGGCTTCGGCGCGCTCGACGCCAGCCGCATGGCCATGCACCGCCGCCGCAAGGTGATGAACATGGTGGCGCTCACCCTGGCGCTCGGCGCCATGGCCTTCGGCCTGTTCTGGCTGATCTGGATCCTGATCGAGACCGTGCGCCTGGGCTTCGGCGGCCTGGCGCTGCAGGTCTTCACCGAGTCGACGCCGCCGCCGCAGGCCGAGGTGGGTGGCCTGGCGAACGCCATCGTCGGCTCGCTGATCATGGTCGGCCTGGCCACGCTGATCGGCACGCCCGTCGGCGTGCTGGCCGGCATCTACCTGTCGGAATACGGCCAGCGCTCGTGGCTGGGCCACGTCACCCAGTTCATCAACGACATCCTGCTGTCGGCGCCGTCCATCGTGATCGGCCTGTTCATCTACGCCGCGGTGGTGGCGCCGATGAAGAGCTTCTCGGCCTTCGCCGGCGTGCTGGCGCTGGCGCTGATCGTGATCCCGGTGGTGGTGCGCAGCACGGCGACGATGCTGTCGCTGATCCCGAACTCGCTGCGCGAGGCGGCCTACGCGCTGGGCACGCCCAAGTGGAAGGTGATCGCCTCGGTGACGCTGAAGGCCTCGATGGCCGGCGTGGTCACTGGCGTGCTGCTGGCGCTGGCACGCATCGCCGGCGAGACGGCGCCGCTGCTGTTCACGGCCCTGTCGAACCAGTTCTTCACCGCCAACCTGGGCGAGCCGATGGCCAGCCTGCCGGTGACGATCTTCAAGTTCGCGATGAGCCCCTACGAAAACTGGCAGAAGCTGGCTTGGGCCGGTGTCTTCCTGATCACGCTGGGCGTGCTGGCGCTGAACATCCTGGCGCGCGTGCTGTTCCGCAACAAGAACTGAACCCGGAGGCCCCTGATGGACCGCCCTGTCGACCTGCCCACCACCGAGCGCGTGAAGATCTCGGTGCGTGACCTGAACTTCTACTACGGCAGCTTCCACGCGCTCAAGCGCATCAACCTCGACATCCCCGAGCGCAAGGTCACCGCGTTCATCGGCCCGTCGGGCTGTGGCAAGAGCACGCTGCTGCGCACCTTCAACCGCATGTTCGAGCTCTACCCGGAGCAGCGCGCCGAGGGCACGATCAGCATCGACGGCGAGAACATCCTGAAGACCAAGACCGACGTCTCGCTGATCCGCGCCAAGGTCGGCATGGTGTTCCAGAAGCCGACGCCGTTCCCGATGTCGATCTACGACAACATCGCCTTCGGCGTGCGCCTGTTCGAGACGCTGCCGCGCGTGGAGATGGACGAGCGCGTGGAGTGGGCGCTGAAGAAGGCGGCGCTGTGGAACGAGGTCAAGGACAAGCTGGGGCAGAGCGGATCGGGCCTGTCCGGCGGGCAGCAGCAGCGCCTGTGCATCGCCCGCGGCATCGCGATCAAGCCCGAGGTGCTGCTGCTCGACGAGCCCTGCTCGGCGCTGGACCCGATCTCCACCGGCAAGATCGAGGAGCTCATCCACGAACTGAAGACCGACTACACGGTGATGATCGTCACCCACAACATGCAGCAGGCCGCGCGCTGCAGCGACTACACGGCCTACATGTACCTGGGTGACCTGGTCGAATTCGGTGCCACGAGCGAGCTGTTCATGAAGCCGAAGAAGAAGGACACCGAGGACTACATCACCGGGCGGTTCGGCTGAACGCCGCAGGAGCACACACCATGGTCGACAAACATCTCTCCACCCAGTTCGATGCCGAGCTGTCGGGCATCTCCAGCCGCGTGCTCGAGATGGGCGGCATCGTCGAGTCGCAGGTGGCCCAGGCCATCCAGGCGCTGCTGCAGCTGAGCCAGGAAACGGCCACGCAGGTGCTGCGCCAGGAAGAGCGCGTGAACCAGATGGAAGTCGAGATCGACCGCGATCTCTCGGCCATCATCGCGCGCCGCCAGCCCACCGCGCGCGACCTGCGGCTGCTGATCGCAGTGAGCCGCACCATCGCCAACCTCGAACGTGTCGGCGACGAGGCCGCGCGCATCGCGCGCACGGTGCAGCGGCTCATCAGCACCGGCGTCTCCAGCCGCCTGCCGCTGGCCGACCTGGGCTTCGAGTCCGACCTGGCCATCCAGCAGCTGCGCAAGGCGCTCGACGCCTTCGCGCGGCTCGACACCGCCAAGGCGCTGGAAGTGCTGAAGCAGGACGACCAGATCGACCAGGAGTTCGACGGCCTGCTGCGCAAGCTGATCACGTACATGATGGAAGATCCGCGCACGATCTCGTCGAGCATCGACCTCGTGTTCGTCGCCAAGGCCATCGAACGCGTGGGCGACCACGCGAAGAACCTGGCCGAAGCCATCATCTACGTCGTCAAGGGCACCGACGTGCGGCACACCTCGGTGGCCGCGGTCGAGAACGTCGTCCGCTGAACCGGGAGCTGCAATGAGCAAGGTGCTCGTGGTGGAAGACGAGATGGCGATCGCCGAGCTCATCTCCATCAACCTCCGGCATGCCGGCTATGAAGTGACCATCGCCAGCACCGCCGACCAGGCGCAGATGCTGGTCGACCGTGTGCTGCCCGACCTGGTGCTGCTCGACTGGATGCTGCCCGGCGCCAGCGGCGTGCAGTTGGCCAAGCGCTGGCGCAGCGACGCGCGCACGCGCGAGCTGCCGGTCATCATGCTGACGGCACGCAACGAAGAGGCCGACAAGATCAGCGGCCTGGATGCCGGCGCCGACGACTACCTGACCAAGCCGTTCTCGACCAAGGAACTGCTGGCGCGCATGCGGGCCGTGCTGCGGCGCAAGGCGCCCGAGGCGCTGGACAGCGCCGTCGAGGTGGCCGGCCTGCGGCTGGACCCGGCGACGCGCCGCGTCACGCGCCAGCTGCCCGACGGCATGAAGGACGTGAAGATCGGCCCGACCGAGTTCCGCCTGCTGCACTTCCTGATGACGCACCCCGAGCGCGTGCACAGCCGCGCGCAACTGCTCGACAGGGTGTGGGGCGACCACGTCTTCATCGAGGAGCGCACGGTCGACGTGCACGTGAAGCGGCTGCGCGAGGCGCTGGCGCCGGTGCAGTGCGCAACGCTCATCGAGACGGTGCGCGGCGCGGGCTACCGCATGACCCAGCAGATCGGCAGCGTCGCGGCATGACCGGCGGCCCGAGGCCATGTCCTGGTTGCTGACACGCACCTTGGTGGCGATGCTGGCCGCGGTGGTCGGCGTGATGATCGGCCGCGCGATCGGCGGTACGTTCGAGGAAGGGCGGCTGGGCGGGCTGTTCGGCGGTGCGCTCAGCGTCGCGGCGGTGGTGCTCGTCGATGCCTGGCGCGGCCAGCAGCTGCTGAGCTGGCTGCGGGGTGCGCAGGACCGCGCGGCGCCGCGTGATGCCGGCTTCTGGGGCGAGCTGGGCTATCGCTTCGAACGGGCCATGCGCCTGCGCGACCAGGCCATCGTCACCGAGCGCGTGCGGCTGCAGCAGTTCCTGTCGGCGATCGAGGCCTCGCCCAACGGCGTGATGCTGCTCGACGGCGGCGACCAGATCGAGTGGTGCAACAGCGTCGCCGCCGACCACTTCGGCCTCGACCCGGTGCGCGACCGCCGCCAGCGCCTGACCAACCTCGTGCGCTCGCCGGCCTTCGTGAGCTACCTGCAGAAGGGGGAGTTCGACGAGGCCATCCAGTTCGGCGACGCGCTCGGCCGGCGCATGTTCTCGGTGCTGGTGCGGCCCTACGGCGAAGGCATGAAGCTGGTGCTCTCCAACGACGTCACCGAACGCGAGCGTGCCGATGCGATGCGGCGCGACTTCGTCGCCAACGTCTCGCACGAGATCCGCACGCCGCTGACGGTGCTGGCAGGCTTCGTCGAGACCATGAGCGACCTGCCGCTGACCGAGGTGGAACGCCGCCGCGTGCTGACGCTGATGGCGCAGCAGACCGACCGCATGCAGGCGCTCGTGGCAGACCTGCTGACACTGGCCCAGCTGGAAGGCAGCCCGCGCCCCGCGGCCGACCGCTGGGTGTCGGTGGCCGGACTGCTGCAGCGCGCCAGCGTGGATGGCGGCGCGCTGTCGGCCGGGCGCCACCAGATCACGGTGCGCGGCGGCGACGATGCCGAGATCGCAGGCAGCGACACCGAACTGCTCAGCGCGGTGGCCAACCTGGTGAACAACGCCGTGCGCTACACGCCCGAGGGCGGCCGCATCGAGCTGCGCTGGCAATGGCGCGAAGACGGCGGCGCCGACATCGACGTCAGCGACACCGGGCCCGGCATCGCGCGCGAGCACCTGGGACGGCTCACGGAGCGCTTCTACCGCGTCGACGGCAGCCGGTCGCGCGACACCGGCGGCACCGGTCTGGGCCTGTCCATCGTGAAGCACGTGGCGCAGCGCCACGGTGGCGAGATCGACGTGCACAGCGAGGTGGGCAAGGGATCGCGCTTCCGCCTGCGCTTCCCCGCCGCGCGCGTGCGTCAGCGCGGCGCCGACGCGCCCGCCGCCGAGGCCGCCTCGGGTGCGATGGCCTGACGGCGGTAGATCGCCGTCAGCTCGTTGCGGTCGCTGGGCCGCTGCACCGCGGCCACCAGCGCCCATCCCGGCCGCGCCGGTGGTGCCACCCGGCTGCGCGTGGTCTGCACGCTGAATTCGCAGCTGCCGGTGTCGGCGTCGGGCCGGGCCTCGACGCGGTAGCCGCCGAAGACCTCGAGGGCCGCCACCAGCACCGGGCTGCCCGATGGCGCCGCGACGCAGGCGTCGCGCGGCACGTGCTCGGCCACCCGCTGCACCAGCGTGCGGGCACTGCGCGCGTAGTCCAGCGCCGGCAGCCACAGCGTCATCAGCAGCAGCCAGCACAGCGCGACGCCGCCCGACGGCAGCACCATGCTCTTCCACACCGCCTCGCGGTGGCGGCCGGTGCGCCAGCGCACCAGCCACAGCCAGGCCAGCGTGGCCAGCAGCGCCAGCAGCAGCTCGATGGGCTGGAACTCGGCCACGTAGCCGGGCAGCAGCCGTGCCACGTTGGCGGCGGGCTTGGCCGGCACGCCGGTGTGCATCGCGGCATAGATGACCCAGATGGCCACTGCGCAGATGCTGAAGAAGAACATCGAGAACCAGTCGATGGCGGCCGCGGTGCTGCGCTTGAGCGTGGGCAGCGCGAAGGCCGCCAGCACGGCCATGCCGGGCAGGGCCAGCATCAGGGCGCGGTCGGACCCGAGCATCGCGATGTTCGACACCATGGCCACCAGCACCGTGACCAGCGGCACCGACAGGTGGCGGAACAGCAGCTGGCGCCGCCATTGCCACAGGGTCCACAGTGCCAGCGGCCAGGCCGGCCACAGGAACCAGGCCCACTGCCGCGCGATCGACAGCAGGTCGCCGCTGCCCGGCACCGCGGTGCGCAGGCGCCACGCACCGAGCGCGGTGGCGATCAGCGCCGCCAGCAAGGTGGCCGCCAGCAGCCAGGGCACGAGCCGCCGCACCTCGGGGTAGCGCGAGCGCCAGCAGACCAGGCTGCCGGCCAGTCCGGCCGCCACCGCCATGCTGGGCGCGCCGCTGCCGGCCAGCACCGCCAGGGCCGCCAGGGCGGCCACGCGCGGTTGCCAGTGGCGGAAAGGCGCCATCGCCAGTGCCAGCATCAGCAGCCCCACGCCGAAGAGCTGGCCGAGCTCGGGCGTGGTCTCGTGGCCCAGCTGCAGCAGGCCGAGCGTGGCGATCAGGGCCAGCAGCGCGCCGTCGGCCATCGCGCGCGCGTAGTCCACCGGGTTGGCCTCGCCGCCGAAGGCGAAGGCCACCGGCTGGGCGGCCTCGGTGCGCGCCAGGTAGTAGGTGGTGCTCCACACCAGGGCCAGCGTCAGCGCCAGCAGCAGCGCGAACGGCAGCCGTGCCGCCACGTCGGCCGGCACCAGCGGCGTCAGCAGCGCGATGCAGGCCGCGCCCAGCCATTGCGGCAGCAGCGCGGTGTCGGCCGCCACGCCGCCGAGCATCGGCGACAGCCACGGGCTGCGGCCCTCGGCGATGGAGACCATCTGGCCGAAGGCCACCAGGTCGGCGGTGCGCCAGGGATCGCGGTCGAAGACGCCCGGCAGCACGTACGCGGCGCAGAACAGCAGCAGCGCCAGCCGCGGCAGGCGGCGGGCGCCGCGGTGCGTGACGAGGGCAGGGGTGGGACTCACGGGGTCTGGATGATGCCCGAGCGGCGCATGAAAAAAGGCAGCCTCGGCTGCCTTCTCGGTGCGTGGAACGCGGCCTGCGGAATCAGGCTTGCGTCTCCGGCGCGGGGGTCGACGACTTCTTCAGGCCGACGCGCGCAAACTTGTTGCGGAACTTCTCGACGCGACCGCCCAGGTTGTCGATGCTCTTCTGCGTGCCGGTGTAGAACGGGTGCGTCTCGCTGGTGGTTTCCAGCTTCACGAGCGGCAGCTCGCGGCCGTCTTCCAGCTTGATCATTTCCTTCGTCTGCACGCACGAGCGCGTGACGAACTTGAAGCCGTTGCCCAGGTCCTGGAACACGACCTCGCGGTAGTTCGGGTGAATGCCTTCTTTCATGGGTGCCTCTGCAGTGGTTCGGGAGCCACGTTGGCGACGTCTTGCACGGACGCCAGCGCACTTTCCGGTTGGCGGAAAAACCGCGAAGTATAGCCGACGCGCGCGGGGCTCAGCCGCCGCGGCGCATCATGTCGAAGAAGTCGAGGTTGTTCTTGCTGGACTTCATCTTGTCGAGGATGAACTCCATCGCCTCGATCTCGTCCATGTTGTAGAGCAGCTTGCGCAGGATCCAGGTCTTCTGCAGGATCTCTGGCTTGAGCAGCAGTTCCTCGCGGCGCGTGCCCGACTTGTTGATGAGGATCGACGGGTACACGCGCTTCTCGGCCATGCGGCGGTCGAGGTGGATCTCGCAGTTGCCCGTGCCCTTGAACTCTTCGTAGATGACCTCGTCCATGCGGCTGCCGGTGTCGATCAGCGCGGTGCCGATGATCGTCAGCGAGCCGCCTTCCTCCACCTTGCGCGCGGCGCCGAAGAAGCGCTTCGGGCGCTGCAGCGCGTTGGCGTCGACGCCGCCGGTGAGCACCTTGCCGCTGGACGGCAGCACGTTGTTGTAGGCACGGGCCAGGCGGGTGATGCTGTCGAGCAGGATCACCACGTCCTTCCTCATCTCGACCAGGCGCTTGGCGCGCTCGATCACCATCTCGGCCACCTGCACGTGGCGGGCGGCGGGCTCGTCGAAGGTGGAGCTGATGACCTCGCCGCGCACGGTGCGCAGCATCTCGGTCACTTCCTCGGGGCGCTCATCCACCAGCAGCACGATCAGGTGCACTTCCGGGTGGTTGGCCACGATCGCGTGGGCCAGGTGCTGCATCATGACCGTCTTGCCGGTCTTGGGCTGGGCCACCAGCAGCGCGCGCTGGCCTTTGCCGATGGGCGCGATGAGGTCGATGATGCGCGAGGTGATGTTCTCCTCGCCCTTGATGTCGCGCTCGAGCTTGAACTGCTCCTTGGGAAACAAGGGCGTCAGGTTCTCGAACATGATCTTGTGCTTGTTCTCCTCGGGCGTGACGCCGTTCACGCGGTCGACCTTGACCAGCGCGAAGTAGCGTTCACCGTCCTTGGGCACCCGCACTTCGCCTTCGACCAGGTCGCCGGTGTGCAGGTTGAAGCGCCGGATCTGGCTCGGGCTCAGGTAGATGTCGTCGGTCGACGCCATGTAGCTGGCCTCGATGCTGCGCAGGAAGCCGAAGCCGTCGGGCAGCACTTCGAGAACGCCGTCGCCGAAGACCTGTTCACCGGCCTTGGCGCGCTTCTTCATGATCGCGAACATCAACTCCTGCTTGCGCAGTCGGGCGACGTTCTCGATCTCCAGCGCCTCGCCCATCTTGATGAGCTCGGAGACGTGCTGGGCTTTCAGTTCGGACAGATGCATGGGTCGTGACCCTCGTCACGGCGCCGCCGATGCGCCTGATGGCAGGCGCGCCGAGGGACGCTGGCGGGAATTTGGGTTGGGAGCCGATGCCACGCGCCACCGTTGCTGGTGGCCTGGGTCAGCGCCGCGGCTGTCTGGTCGACGGCTGCGGGGCGTGGTGGCGGACCGTCTGGCGCCCGGGATGCGAGCGCCAGCGGTGCAGATTATAGATGACCGTCGAGGAAGGCCGTCAATTGCGCTTTCGACAGCGCGCCGACCTTCGTGGCGGCGAGCTCGCCGCCCTTGAACAGCATCAGCGTGGGAATGCCGCGGATGCCGAACTTCGCCGGCACGTCGCGGTTCTCGTCGACGTTCATCTTCGCGATCTGCAGACGGCCGTCGTAGTCCTTCGACACCTCGTCGAGGATGGGGGCGATCATCTTGCACGGGCCGCACCACTCGGCCCAGTAGTCGACCAGCACCGGCTTGTCCGACTGCAGCACGTCGCTGCCGAAGGAGTCGTCGGTGACGTGCTTGATCAATTCGCTGCTCATGTCAACATTCTCCGGGGCCCGCAGGCGGTGATGTTCCGCAACGGCGGAACGACCCGAATTTTGGCACAAAGCCTCGTCAGCCGCCCCGCACGGCACCGCTCGGCTGCGCTATGGCGGCGATAGCGACGACCCGGCTCCTGCCCGGTCGTCGCGGCGGTGCAGACGCATCTGCCGAACGTGAACTGGGGCCGCTTTCCGCCGCTGTTCCGTGCACCGGCGCGTGGCCGCTGGAGTTCCAATCGGGGTGATATGTCGATCCAGGTCACCTCTGACAACGCGACTGCGGCGCCACAGCCGAAGGCCGTCCGCATGTTCGGCCGCTACCAACTGCTGCGTCTGCTCGGCAAGAGTGCGCGCACGATGGCCTGGCTGGTGGTGCAGGCCGAAGGCGGCTCCGGCCGGCCCGGCGCCGAGTACTTCATCGTCCTGCCCCGCGTGCAGCCCGTGGGCACGGCCGCCATGGAGCGCTGGGCGCAGGCCGTGCACCGTGCCGCCCGCCTGAGCCACCCGGCGCTGGCACCCGCGGTCGAGATCGGCGTGCAGGACGGCTGGCCCTACGCGGCCTACGACGCACACGGCCTGGCGCCGCTGGCCGACCGCCTGTCGGGCAAGGGCATGGCGGCCGTCGATGCCGCCACGCGGATCATGCAGGCCGCCGAAGGCCTGGCGTTCGCGCACGAGGGGGGCGTCGGGCACCACGACCTGCAGCCCTACCTGCTGCTGCTGGACGACGACGGCCGCGTGCGCCTGGCGGGCCTGGAAGTGGCCAGCGAGGCACCGGTCGACCAGGCCGGCATCGAGCCCGGCGCGCTGCGCGCGCAGCGCGACGCGGCCCAGCGCGACGTGCTGGCGCTGGGCCTCCTGCTGCACCAGGTGCTGGTCGGCACGCCGGCGCTCGACGAGCCCGACACCGGCCAGGTCATCGACCGCCTGCCGCCTGCGGGCCGCGAGATCGTGCGCCTTCCCTGGACGCTGCCGCAGCCGCTGCCCGAGCCCCTGCGCGCCATCGCCAACCGCGCCACCGACCGCCAGGAGCGCCAGCGCTACCGCAACGCACGCACGCTGGCCCGCGCGCTGGAAGGCTGGCTGCAGATCGAGGCCGGCGGCGCCAGCGGACCGCTGGCGCTGCTGCAGGACAAGCTGCGGGCCGCCGGCGTGCTGCCGTCGCAGCCCGGCGCTGCGCAGCAGGCGGCGCGGCTGGCGCGGATGGAGACGCAGCACACCAGCGCGCTGGCCGACGTGGTGCTCAACGACCTGGCGCTGGCGTTCGAACTGCTGCGCGCGGTGAACACCGCGCAGGTGCGCGGCGGGCAGGTGTCGGGCAACGGCCCGGTGCTGACCGTGCGCCGCGCGATCGCGATGCTGGGCCTGGAAGGCGTGCGCCGCGCGGCCCTGGCGCTGCGGCCCTGGCCCGGCCCGCTGAACGAGGCGGGTGCCGCCACGCTGGACCAGCTCGTCACGCGCATCAAGCGCGCCGGCCGCGTGGCGCTGGCGCTGCGGCCCGCCGGCTACGACGGCGAGGTGGTCTATCTCGTCACGTTGCTGCAGAACCTGGGTCGCCTGGTGGTGCAGTACCACTTCGCCGACGAGGCCGCGCAGATCCGCCGCCTGATGCAGCCGGCACCCAGCCCTCGGGCCGGCGAACCCGACGAGCCCGGCATGACGGAAGAGGGCGCGGCATTCGCCGTGCTCGGCGCCGACATCGAGTCCATCGGCGCCGCGGTGGCGCGGCACTGGGGCCTGGACGACAGCGTGCTGCACATGATCCGCCGGCTGCCGGTCGCCGTGCCGGTGCGCCACGGCGACAGCGACGACGACCTGATCCGGCTCAGCGGCAGCGCCGCCAACGAGGCTGTCGACTGCATGGCGCTGCCCGCGCCGGCGGTGCCGGCGGCGCTGCAGCGGGTCGTGAACCGCTACGGCCGCGTGCTCGGCTTCACGCTGAAGGACCTGCAGGCGGCGCTGCAGGCGCCCGCGCAGGGCAGCATCTCGGCCGCCACGGCGCCGCCGCCCACCGATGGCAGCCCGGCCGCGCCCGACACCGCCCGGCGCGCCGAACCGCTGCCGCCCGGCGGCCTGCGGGCGGCCGCCGCGGCACGGGCGGCCCGATGAACGCCGCCGGCGCCGCCCAGCGCCTGGGCCGCTTCGAGCTCAAGCGCGTGCTGGGCCGCGGCGCGCAGGCCACCGTCTGGCTGGCGCACGACCCGCGGCTGGACCGCGACGTCGCGCTGAAGAGTCTGAACCCGTCGACCGATGCGCAGTCCGTGAGCCAGTGGCTGCACGAGGCGCGCGCGGTCAGCCGCCTGACGCATCCGCACATCGTGCCGGTGTTCGAGGCCGACCAGCAGGGCACGCAGGCCTGGCTGGTGTTCGAGTACGTGCCCGGACCGACGCTGGCCGAAGCCATGCGCCAGCGCGGCGCCTGGCCCGCCCGCGATGCGGTGACGCTGATGCTGGGCGTGCTGTCGGCGCTGGCCGCGGCGCAGGCACAGGGCATCGTGCACCGCGACCTGAAGCCGTCGAACCTGCTGATGGGCAGCGACGGCCGCGCCCGCGTGATGGACTTCGGCATCGCCGCACGGCTGGCTGGCGGCAGCCCCGGGGTGTCGCGCACCGACCCGATCGGCATCGTCGGCACGCCGGGCTACCTGTCGCCCGAAGCCGCCCGTGCGGCCGCGCCGACGCCCGCGATGGACGTGTTCTCCGCCGGCGTGGTGCTGGCGGAACTGCTGTGCGGCCGCCGCCTGCTGCGCGAGCCCGACCCGATGCGCGCCCTGCAGCGGGTGCAGCACGAGCCGATGCTGCTGCCCGGCGACGTGGTGGTGGACGACAAGCTGCGCGCCATCGTGCAGCGCGCGCTGGAGCGCGAGCCGGCCCAGCGCTACCCGAGCGCGCAGGCCATGCACGACGCGCTGGTGGCCTGGGCGCAGCCCGAGGCCGCCGACGACGCCGCGGCCGGCCACGGCACGCTCGACTTCCTGCTGCGCCGCATGCGCAACAAGGGCGACTTCCCGGCGCTTTCGGATTCGGTCGGCCGCATCCAGAAGGTGGCCACCTCCGAGACCGAGAACCTCGCCAGCCTGTCGGCCGAGATCCTGAAGGACGTGGCACTCACCAACAAGCTGCTGCGCATGGTCAACACCGCGCACTTCAGCCAGTCGGGTGGCGCCGTGAGCACGGTCTCGCGGGCGGTGGCGCTGGTGGGCTTTGCCGGCATCCGCAACATGGCGTTGTCGCTGGTGCTGATGGAGCACATGCGCGACAAGGCCCACGCCCAGCTGCTGCGCGAGGAATTCCTGCGCGCGCTGATGGCCGGCACGCTGGCCGACGAACTGACGCCGAACGCACGCGACGGCGAAGAAGCCTTCCTGGGCTCGATGTTCCAGAACCTCGGCCGCCTGCTCACCGAGTACTACTTTCCCGAGGAGGCGCTGCAGATCCGCCAGCAGCTGCCGGCCCACGAGGGCAGCGCCGCGCAGCGCGAGAAGGTGTCGGCGCAGGTGCTGGGCATCGGCTTCGAGGAGCTGGGTGTGGCCATTGCCAAGAGCTGGGGCCTGCCCGAGACGCTGCAGCGCTCGATGCGCGCGCCCGGCGGCGACGCGCCGTCGCGCGCGGTGGACAAGGGCGTGGAACGCCAGCGCTGGGCCGGCCGCGCCGGCAACGAGATCGTCGACGCGCTGCTGGCCCACGAGGGCGAGACCCTGCGGCGCAAGCTGGCGGAGATCGGCGAGCGCTTCGCCGCCGTGCTCGGCCTGCCGGCGCGCGACATCGCCGCCGCCGTCGACGCCGCGCGTCCGCGCCTGGCGCAGCTGACCCAGGCCATGGGCCTGCAGATGGCGCCGGGCAGCCAGGCCCGCAGGCTGCTGGTGAACGAACGCGGGGCCGACCCGGTGATGGACTCGCTCGCCGGCCACCAGCTGCAGCCGACGCTGGTGCTCGACGCCGCGCAGGCGTCGCAGCCTGGTGCGGCAGCCGCCGCTGGTCCGCCGATGGCCGAGCTGCTCGCCGCCGGCATCCAGGACATCACCAACAGCATGGTGGCCGACAACTTCAAGCTCAACGAAGTGCTGCGCATGGTGCTGGAGACCATGTACCGCGCGCTCGGCTTCCGCCGCATCGTCTTCTGCCTGCGCGACCCCAAGACCGAGACCCTGACCGGACGCTTCGGCCTGGGGGACGCCGCCGGCCCCGTCAGCAAGGTCTTCAGGGTGCCGCTCAAGCCCCAGGGCCTGCCCGACCTGTTCACCGCGGTCTGCGCCAAGGGCGTGGACACGCTGATCGCCGACACGTCCAGCGCCAACATCGCCAGCCGCCTGCCGGCCTGGTACCGCGAGGGGGTGAACGCGCCGTCGTTCCTGCTGCTGCCGATGGCGATGAAGAGCGCGCCGTTCGCGCTGATCTACGCCGACAAGGCGGTGCCTGGCTCGCTGGTGCTGGGCGAGAAGGAACTGTCGCTGTTGCGCACTCTGCGCAACCAGGCCGTGATGGCCTTCCGGCAGAGCGGCGCCGGCACCTGAGGCCCGGCATCCGCCGTCGACGACGACTTCGGTCGTCGAAGGTGACGAGCCTTACCCCCGGCACTGGTTGCAACGCTAAGGGCTGCTTGGTTCCCCACCTGACCCGGTTGGGCGCGCTTCCATGCGGGGAGGCCCGTCAGCGGCGCATTCTACCGGAGGTGCAGGGCGTCGGCTCCGAAGCGGACGCCGAGCGGCTCGATCAGCAACTGCTTCTCGCCCGCTTCCACGCGCCCGGCCACCAGGGCCTCGACGCCCTGCGCGCGGGCGATGGCCACGGTGCGCTCGGCGTCGGCCGCCGCCACGAAGAGCGCGAATCCCGCACCCATGTTCAGCGTGCCGTAGGCTTCTTCGTTGCCTTGGCCGGCCTGGGCCTGGATGAACTGCAGCACCGGCGGCACGGCCGGCACGGCGTCGATGCGGTAGGTCAGCGCCTTCGGGTGGCGCAGCAGCTTGCGCCAGCCGTGGCCGGTGATGTTGGCGGCGTAGTGCACGCCGATGCCGGCCGCCCACAGCGCCTCGGTCACAGGGGAATACAGCATGGTCGGCGCCAGCAGCGCCTCGCCGTAGCGCAGGCCGGGAGCGACTTCGGTCAGGTAGCCCTGCGGCAGGCGTTCCACCAGCTTGCGCGCGAGGCTCAGGCCGTTGGCGTGGATGCCGCTGCTGGCCAGCAGCACGATGGCGTCGCCCGGTGCCAGCGCGTCGCCCAGCGACAGCCGCTGCTTGGGGCTGACGATGCCGGTGCACGACGCCGCCAGGTCGATGCGCCCGGCCTCGACGATGCCGGCCAGCGCCGGCGTCTCGCCGCCGCCCCAGGCCACCTTGCAGGTGTCGCATGCCGCCTTCCAGCCGGCCACCAGCGCCTGCGCGCGGTCGTTGTCGGCAAACCAGTCGCTGCCGCCCGCGGCCCAGTAGGCCTGCACCACCAGTGGCGTCGCGCCCACCGTGATGAGGTCGTTGATCGCCATCGCGATGGTGTCCTGCGCGATGCCGGCGTAGTGGCTGCGGCCCGTGAGGCGCTGCATCTCGTCGGCCACCAGGGCCTTGCTGCCGAGGCACTCGACGATGCTGGCCAGGTAGAAGGGACCGACGTCGAGCACGTAGGCCGACTCGCCGCGCGACGCCGCCACCTCGCTGAACCCGTGGCTGCCGAGGTGCGTGGCGGTGGCGGCGGCGGCGCGCTGCGCGGCCACCTTCAGCGGGTCGATCAGGTCGTAGACCACGCCGGCCTGTTCGTAGCTGAGCGGGGTGGCGGCAGATGGGGCGGGCGAAGGGGCGGCGGGTGCTTGCATGGGCGCGGATTATCCCCTGGGCCCACTCCGTAGAATCCGTCGCCATGAGCTATGTCGTTCTCGCACGCAAGTACCGGCCGAAGAGCTTCGACCAGATGGTCGGCCAGGAACACGTGGTGCGGGCCCTGACGAATGCGCTGGAACAGAACCGCCTGCACCATGCGTACCTCTTCACCGGCACGCGCGGCATCGGCAAGACCACCGTCAGCCGCATCCTCGCCAAGAGCCTGAACTGCACCGGTGCCGACGGGCAGGGCGGCGTCACCGCCCACCCTTGCGGCGTCTGCCAGGCCTGCACCGAGATCGACGCCGACCGCTACATCGACTACATCGAGCTCGACGCGGCCAGCAACCGCAGCATCGACGAGATCCGCGACCTGATCGAGCGCGCGGCCTACAAGCCGGGCGTGGGCCGCTTCAAGGTCTTCATGATCGACGAGGCCCACCAGCTCACGAAGGACGCCTTCAACGCGCTGCTGAAGACGCTGGAGGAGCCGCCCGACTACCTGAAGTTCGTGCTGGCCACCACCGACCCGGAGAAGATGCTGCCCACGGTGCTCAGCCGCTGCCTGCAGTTCAACCTGCGGCCCATGGCCCCCGAGACCGTGCAGGCCTACCTGGCGCAGGTGCTGCCTGCCGAGGGCGTGGGCTTCGACGAGGGCTCGCTGCGCCTGGTGTCGCGGGCTGCACGGGGTTCGATGCGCGACGCGCTGTCCCTCACCGACCAGGCCATCGCCTACGGCGGCGGTCGGCTCGACGAGGCCGTGGTGCGCGCGATGCTCGGCAGCGTCGACCGCAGCCATGCGCGCACGCTGGTGGATGCGCTCGCGCGCCGCGACGGCGCCGCCGTGCTCGCTGCGGTGGACGCGCTGCGCGGCCTGGGCCTGTCGGCCAGCGGCACGCTGGAGGAGATGGCCACGCTGCTGCAGCAGATGGCCGTGGAGCAGGCCGTGCCCGGCGCGCTGGACCCGCACGACGCCGACGCTGCCGATGCCGTGCGCCTGGCGGCGGTGCTGCCGCCCGACGAGACGCAGCTGCTCTACAGCATCGTGCTGCATGGCCGGGGCGAGCTGGCACTGATGAGCGACGAGTACGGTGCGCTGACGATGGTGCTGCTGCGCCTGCTGGCCTTCCCGCCGGCCGGCGGTGCGCCGCGCCCGGCGCCCGCACCGCGTGCCGCGCCGCTGCGCGCGCCCGCGCCCGCTGCCGCGACGCTGGCGGTGCCGCTGCCGACGGCACCGCCCGCTGCGCCGCGCGCAGCGATGCAGCCTGCGCCCGCGCCGGAGCCGGTTCCGGCGCCTGCGCCGGTTCCCGTTCCTGCGCCAGCCGCCGTGCGCGCTGCCGAACCGGAGCCGCCCGCAGCCATCGTTGCAGTCGCCGCCGTGGCGCCGCCGTCCGCAGCGCCCACAGCGCCCACAGCGCTCGGCGACCGCTGGCAGGCGCTGGTGCAGCGCCTGGCCGCGCAGGGCAGCATCGTGGCACTGGTGCGCGAGCTGGCCTGGCAGGCCGGGCTGACCGCGGTGGACGACACCGCCACGCCGCAGCGCTGGTGCCTGCTGGTCGAGCGCGAGACGCTGCGCTCGCCGGCGCTGCGCGACAAGCTCGCCGCCGCGATGTCGGCCGAACTCGGGGCCGCCGTCGACCTGCAGATCGAGGCCGGCAGCGCCGACGACACGCCGGCCAAGCGCGATGCCGTCGAGCGCACGCGGCGCCAGGCCGCGGCCGAGCAGCTGATCCGCAGCGACCCCGTGGTGCTGGCGCTGATGGACCAGTTCAAGACGGCCCGCATCGTGCCGGGGTCGATCAAGCCGGTCTGAACCGGGCCACCCCGGGGCAGCACCGATAATCTCCCGCTGAAGGCGCCGCAGGCTGCGCCGCGAAAGGACACACCATGATGAAGGGGCAACTCGCCGGCCTGATGAAGCAGGCCCAGGCGATGCAGGACAACATGAAGCGCGCCCAGGACGAGCTGGCGCAGATGGAAGTCGAAGGCCAGTCGGGCGCAGGCCTGGTGAAGGTGGTGATGACGTGCAAGCACGACGTGCGCCGCATCACCATCGACCCCAGCCTGCTCGCCGACGACAAGGACATGCTCGAGGACCTGGTCGCCGCTGCCTTCAACGACGGCGTGCGCCGGGCCGACGAGGTCAGCGCCGAGAAGATGGGCAAGCTCACCGCCGGCATGCCGATGCCGCCGGGCATGAAGTTCCCGTTCTGAACGCATGGCCGAGCCCGCCCTCGAGGGCTTGATCGACGCCCTGCGCCGCCTGCCCGGCGTGGGCGTGAAGTCGGCGCAGCGGCTGGCCTTCCACCTGCTGCAGCACGACCGCGACGGTGCGCGCCGGCTGGCCCGCGCACTCGACGAGGCGGTGGAGCACATGCACCACTGCGCGCGCTGCCACACCTTCACCGGGCTGCCCGTGTGCGGCACCTGCAGCGACCCGGCGCGCGACGCACGGCTGCTGTGCGTGGTGGAGACCCCTGCCGACCAGGCGGCGCTGGAACGCAGCGGCAGCTTCAAGGGCCTGTACTTCGTGCTAATGGGCCGCATCAGTCCGCTCGACGGCGTGGGCGCCAGCCAGATCGGCGCAGCCGAACTGCTGGAGCGCGCCACCGATGGCGTGGTCGAGGAAGTCATTCTGGCCACCAGCTTCACCGCCGAGGGCGAGGTGACGGCGCACGCGCTGTCGCAGGCGTTGCGCGCACGCGGCCTGCGCGTGACCCGGCTGGCGCGCGGCGTGCCCGCCGGCAGCGAGCTGGAATACGTGGACCTCGGCACCATCGCCCACGCGCTGGTGGACCGGCGCTGAGCAGGCGGGGCCGGGCCGCCCGGGCGCGACGAATCAGCCGGCCTGCAGCCCAGCCGCGGCGGCGTCGATCGCCGCCCGCAGCGACGCGTAGTCGCGGTGCACCGGGAATTGCGGGAACTGCGCCACGATGCTCTCGGGCGGGTGGATGAAGAAGCCCGCGTCGGCGGCGCCCAGCATGCCGGTGTCGTTGTAGCTGTCGCCCGCGGCGATGACCCGGTAGTTCAGCGCCTTCAGCGCGTTCACGGCGTGGAATTTCTGGTTCGGCTGGCGCAGGTGGTAGGCCGCAACGAAGCCCTCGGCGTCGGTCTCCAGCCGGTGGCAGAACAGCGTGGGGCGGCCCAGTTGCTGCATCAGCGGGTCGGCGAACTCGTAGAAGGTGTCCGACAGGATGATCACCTGGTAGCGGCTGCGCAGGCCGTCGAGGAACGCGCGGGCGCCGTCCATCGGCGCCATGCCGGCGATCACGGCCTGGATGTCGGCCAGCTTCAGCCCGTGGCGGCGCAGCAGGTCGAGACGGAAGCGCATGAGCCGGTCGTAGTCGGGCTCGTCGCGCGTGGTGCGGCGGAAGTCGGCAATGCCGGTGCGTTCCGAGAAGGCGATCCAGATCTCGGGGACCAGCACGCCTTCGAGGTCGAGGCAGACGATGTGCATGGCGGCGATTGTCGCCCAGCCCACCGGCGCGGCAGCCCGGCGGCCGGCTCAGGTCCGGTCGCCGGGTGCCGATAACGACGAGAACCCCGCGCGTGTGTGCGCCTGCGCGGGCACGCCACTCCATTCCCCCGCCGCGATGCCCGACGACGACAAGCTTTCCCTGACCGGTTCGGCCCTGCTGCAGACGCTGTCGCAGAAGCTGGCCCAGCGCCAGCGCAAGGCGCCGGAACTGTTCCGCGTGGTCGAGATCGTGCGCGACAGCCGCGGCCGCCTGTCGCCCCAGGGGCAGATCTGGCACAGCGACCTGGACCACGTGCGCCGTTTCGGCCGCGCGGTGGCCGCGAACTCGGTGTCGCAGGGCGTGCTGATCGCCGACACGCAAGGTGGCGTGGTCGAGAAGATTCCGGTGCAGCCGCTGGGTGGTGCCGCCTCGGGCTGGGGCGACGGCTGGCGCGCGATGCCGCTGCCGCCGGCGCCGCCGCGTCAGAAGCCGCGCGTGCCGCCGCGGTCGCTGGTGGAAAAGGCGCGCGCCGTGGCGGCCGATGCCCCGGCGCTGCCCCCGCCCGCAGACGTGCCGACCCTGTCGCCGGCGCCGGTGCCTGCAGGCCGCCGACATCCCGGTGGTGGCCCAGCCGGCGTTCGACCCCGAATCGACCGCCACGCTGCCGCCGGCACCGCCGCCCGGCTCCTTCGCCGCGGCCGAGGACCTCGGCGCCGACAGCCCGCTGATCGGCGACGACGGCGGCACGCTGTCGCTGCCCTAGCGGCTTACTCCGAACTGCCCAGCGTCGCCGCCACCTTGCGCTGGCGGCCGTCGCGCCACACCGTGAGCGTCACGCGGTCGCCGGGCTGGCGCCGCTCCAGGTTGGCCAGCATGTCGTCGAGGTCGGTCACCGGCTCGTCGTTGACGGCCGTGATCACGTCGCCGGCCACCACGTCGCCGTTGCGGCCGCGTCGGAAGGGCTGCAGGCCGGCGCGCGCGGCCGGCCCGTCGGCGCTGACGCCCACCAGCGCCACGCCCTTGGGCAGTCCCAGCGCACGGTGCAGATTGGCCGGACCGGCAGTCACGCCGAGGGCCGGGCGCACGAAGCGGCCGTCGCGGATCAGCCGCGGCACGATGCGGTTGACCTCGTCCACCGGAATCGCGAAGCCGATGCCGGCGCTGGCGCCGCTCGGGCTGGCGATCTGCGTGTTGACGCCGATCAGCCGCCCGGCCGAGTCGAGCAGCGGGCCGCCCGAGTTGCCGGGGTTGATGGCCGCATCGGTCTGGATCACGCCGCGGATGGTGCGGCTGTTGAACGACTCGATCTCGCGGTTGAGCGCACTGACGATGCCGGTGGTGAGCGTCTGGTCCAGGCCGAACGGGTTGCCGATGGCGTAGACCCGCTGGCCGACGATGAGGTCGCGGCTGGTGCCGATGGCGATCGGCGGCAGCTTCGCGCGCGGCACCTGGATGCGCAGCACGGCCAGGTCGCGGTCGGGGAAGGCGCCGACGAGCTCGGCGTCGTGCGTGCTCTGGTCGGCCATCGTCACGCGCGCGGCGCTGCCGCCCTGGATGACGTGGTAGTTCGTGACGATGTGGCCCTGGTCGTCCCAGACGAAGCCGGTGCCGGTGCCGCGCGGCACCTGCTGCACGTTGAGCGAGAAGAAGTCGCGCTGCGCCGCCAGCGTGGTGATGTGCACCACCGAGGGCGAGGTGCGGCGGAACAGCTCGATGTGCGCCTGCTCGTCGGCGGCCAGCGCACCGCGCGGCGCCACGGCGCGCGGCGCGGCGTCGGTGCGGGCGTGCAGCAGCGGGGGCACCGCCAGCGCGGCGGCGAGCAACAGGAGCAGGCGTCGGTGGTGCATGGCGGGTGGCGCGGTGCGCGCATCGTGCGGCCGGAGCCGGATCCGCCCAGGTGGGTGCGGCTGCCTATTTCTCAAGCCGCCGCCAGCATCGCCTGCGTGAAGCGCCGGTCGATCAGCCGTGCCACGGTGGCCGGTGCGCTGAAGATCGGCACGTGGCCGAGCCCGTCGAGCAACCGCAGTTCGGCATCGGGCAGCCCCGCGGCCAGGCGGCGGGCCTCGTCCGCCGGAACGATGGCGTCGGCGGTGCCGTGCACCACCAGCACCGGCAGGCGCACCTGCGCCAGCCGCTCCTGCACCTGCAGCGCGCCGCGGCACTGCAGCAGCTCGATGGCATGCGGCAGCGATGCGCGGCGCAGGATCTGCAGGCCCCAGCGCTGCAGGTCGGCGCTGCCCGGCTCGGGCAGGCAGGCCTGCGCGAAGCCGCGCAGCGCCGCGTCGTGGTTGGCGCGCAGCGCGGCGATGAATCCGTCCTGCGCACCAGGGTCCGGTCGCGTCCAGCTGGCGCCCACCAGCACCAGGCCGGCGAAGCGCTGCGGCTGGCGCAGCGCGGCTTCCAGCACCACGCCCGCGCCCGACGACTCGGCAGCGACGATGCAGCGGCCCACCTGCTGCGCGTCGGCCACCGCGAACAGGTCGTCGACCATGGCGTCGATGCTGATCGGCCCGCTGTGCGTGCTGGCGCCGGTGCCGCGGTGGTCGAGGCTGACGCAGCGCCAGTGCGGCAGGTGGCCGAACAGGTCGTGCCAGACCTCGCCGCTGCCGACCCAGCCGCCGAGCGCCAGCAGGGTCAGCGGGCCCTGGCCGAAGCTCAGGGAGAACAGGCGGGCATCGGGACGGTGGACGAACATGGCGGCGCTCCGGGTTGGGGGAGCCCGATTGCAGGCCGGCGCCGCCGCCCGCGCCACGGGACGGCTGTCCCGAACGCCGGGCAGATCAGTAGCGCAGGTCCCGCGTGCGCGCCACCGCCTGCGGGCGGCCTTCGACCCCGAGCTTGGCGTACAGCAGCGACAGCGTGTTGCGCACCGTCTTCTCCGCCAGGCCCAGTCGGGCGGCGATCTGCAGGTTGTCCAGCCCCTCGGCCACCAGGGCGGCCAGCGCCTGCTCGCGTGGCGTCAGCGTCGGTCGCGCCGGTGCCGCGCTGACGAAGCCGGTGACGAGCGCGCAGAAGCGCTCGAACGCCGGCTCGCCGGCCAGCGGGTAGTGGTTGCGCGAGGGCAGCGTCTCGAAGCGCGCGCCGGGGATGGCGGCGGCCAGTTCGCGGCCCAGTTCCACCGGCACGACCGTGTCGCCGGCGCTGTGCAGCACCAGCGTCGGCACCTGCACCTGGGGCGCCAGCGCGCGCACGTCCAGCGCCGCCCGCGCGCGCAGGATGGCCGCGGCGCGCCGGCCGTCGCAGCTGAGCCGCTGCTGCTCGTTCAGCGCCGCGGCCTCGGCCAGGCTGGCATCGGGCACGAAACGGGTGGTGAAGAACTGCTGCACCGCGGGGTCGGCCCGGCCCCAGCCGAGCTCGACCAGGCGCGTGGTGGTCTCGTGGAAGGCCAGCTGGTCGGCCGATGCCCCACGGTGCAGCAGCCCGTGCGTGTAGCCGCCCACCAGCACCAGGTGCGACACCTGCTCCGGGTGGCGCGCCGCGTAGGCGATGGCCGGTGCCGCAGCCCCCGAGATGCCCAGCAGTGCCACGCGCGGACTGCCGCACGCGGCGGCCACGAGGGCCACTTCCTCGACCGCGGCCTCCAGGCCGAGCGGCGTGTCGTCGGGGCCGGACAGGCCGCAGCCGCGTTCGTCGTAGCGCACGAGGTCGAGGTCGCGGCCCAGGCGTTGCAGCCAGGGCTGCCACAGCGCCGACTGCAGGTCCATCTCGACATGCGTCATCCAGTGCGCCACCCGCAGCAGCGTCGGCGCGTGGGCGCGGCCGCTGCGCGCCCACGCGATGCGCGCGCCCGAGGCCAGGCGGGCGAATCGCAGTTCGTGCCGCAGCGGTGGCAGCGGTCGCGGCGGTGGCACGGCAGCCGTCATGGCGCCACTGTACGCCGCCGGCCCGGCGGCCTCACGCCACCACGTAGGCCGCGGCGGAGGTGGCGATCAGCGTGCCTTCGTCGTTCAGCAGCCGCATCTGCGTGCTGCCGACGCGCCCGCCCAGCCGCGTGACCTCACCGTGGCCGACGAAGTGCCGGCCGAGCCCCGGGCGCAGGAAGTCCACGCGCAGGTCGATCGTGCCCATCTTGGCGAAGCGCTGCAGCACCTGCTGCGCGGTGTCGGCCGGGTGGCGCTCGGCGATGGCCACCATCAGGGCCAGGCCGCCGACGGCGTCGAGCACCGACGAGACCACGCCGCCGTGCAGGCGGCCGTAGAGGTAGTGGCCCACCAGGTCGGGCCGCATGTCCAGGCGCAGCCGCACGTCGCCGGGCACCAGCGCCTCGACGCGCACGCCCAGCAGCGCGTTGAACGCGATGCGCTGGTCGAACAGTTCGACCAGGGTCGCGTGCAGCCGCGCCTGCTCGGCCGCGTCGCGGTGCGGTGCGGCGGGTGCCGTCATGCCGCGGCGCGCAGGCCCAGGCGGGCGCGTGCTTCGGCCGGGCTGGCAACCTCGCGGCCGGCGTTGCGGGCGCAGCGGGCCAGCGCCTCGATCAGCACGCCGTTGCCGGTGGCGCGTTCGCCGCCGGGCAGGTAGAAGGTGTCTTCCAACCCCGTGCGCAGCATGCCGCCCAGGTCGGCGGTCTTCTGGTGCACGGGCCAGATCTCGGCACGGCCGATCAGCGTGGTCTGCCACACCGCGCCGGCAGGCGCGTACCGCGGCAGCAGCGCCAGCAGGTCGGCGTCGCAGGGCATGCCGCTGGCCACGCCCATCACGAAGTTCAGCTCGGGCACGCCGCTGAACAGGCCGGCCTTCAGGTACATGCCCACGCTGCGCACGATGCCGACGTCGAAGCACTCGAACTCGGGGTGGATGTGCAGTTCGTTCATCACCGCGAGGAACTGCTCGATCTTGGCCACCGGGTTGTCGAACACCATCGGCGGCCAGGCCCAGTCGCCGTTGTCCTTGATCTTCAGGTAGTTCAGGCTGCCGGCATTGCAGGCCGCGGCCTCGGGCTGCACGCGCCGCAGGCAGGCCAGCGGGCCGCTGATGTCCTTGCCCACCACGCCGGTCGTCAGGTTGATGACGACACCGGGGCAGGCGTCGCGGATGGCGCCGACCACTGCCTCGGCGACGTCGGGGTCCCAGCTCGGCATGTGGCCGTAGCCCGGCTCCTGGCTGCGCAGGTGCACGTGCATGATGCTGGCGCCGGCGTTGAAGGCGTCGCGCGCCTCGGCGGCCATCTGCTGCGGCGTCACCGGCACCGGGTGCTGCTGCGGGTTGGTGAGCACGCCGGTCAGCGCGCAGGTGAGGATGGCCTTGTCGGCGTTGCTCATTCGGACCTCATTCGGACAGCTCCAGTTCCACCAGCACGGCGCCCGCGGCCACGGGGGCCTTGACGGCGGTGTGCACGGCCCGCACGGTGCCGGCGGCGCCGGCGTGCAGCCACATCTCCATCTTCATCGCTTCCACGCACAGCAGCGGCTGGCCTGCGGCCACCACGTCGCCCGGCGCCACCAGCACCTGCGCCACCACGCCAGCCACCGGCGCGCGCGCGCGGCGCGGGTCGGCGCCGGTGTCGCGCACGGGGTAGGGCGAGGCCTCGCCGAACGTGAAGCTGCCGCCGTCGAGCGCCAGGTGCAGCAGCGCACCGTCGCGCGCCACGCGGGCGCGGCGCACGACGCCGTCGATGACGCAGCGCAGCGCACCGCCGTGTTCGGACAGCAGCTGCACGCCGTCGGGCGGTGCACGCAGCGTGCGTGTCGTGCCGTCGCAGACCAGCGTCAGGTCCTGTGACGCGACGCTCGCCGGCCGCGCCGCCGTGGCCGGCGCCAGCAGGGCGGCGGCCAGCTGCCAGGCGGCTTCCGGCGGGGCGGGGCGCTGCAGCAGCGGTTCGCCCGCGGCGGCCCACGCGTCGAGCCGCGTCGTCGTCATCGTGCTGGCCGTGAACTGCGGGTGCTGCAGCAGGTCGCGCAGGAAGCGGCCGTTGTTGCGCAGGCCCAGCAGCGGCACCTCGTCCAGCGCGCGCGTGAGCCGGTGCACGGCGTCGGCACGGTCGTGGCCGTGGGCGATGAACTTGGCCACCATCGCGTCGTAGTACGGGGTCACCGCACCACCTTCGGCGATGCCGTGGTCGATGCGCAGGTCGCTGGCCTCGGGCCGCCAGCCGGCGATGCGGCCGGTCTGCGGCGTCCAGCCGTCGTAGGGGTCTTCGGCGTACAGCCGCGCCTGGATGGCGTGGCCCGTGAAGCGGATGGCGTCCTGCGCCAGCGGCAGCGGCTGCCCCTCGGCCACGCGCAGCTGCCACTCCACGAGGTCCAGCCCGGTGATGCACTCGGTGACGGTGTGCTCCACCTGCAGCCGCGTGTTCATCTCCAGGAAGAAGTGCCGCCCCTGGGCGTCGACGATGAACTCCACCGTGCCGGCGCCGCGGTAGCCGACCGCCAGCGCCGCGGCCACGGCGTCGCGGCCCATCGTGGACCGCATCGCGGCATCGACGATCGGCGAGGGCGCCTCCTCGATCACCTTCTGCCGCCGCCGCTGCGCGGTGCAATCGCGCTCGCCCAGGTGCACGGCGTTGCCGTGGGCGTCGGCGAAGACCTGGATCTCGATGTGCCGCCCGTCGTCGATCAGCCGCTCCAGCATCAGCGTGCCGTCGCCGAAGGCGCTCTCGGCCTCGCGGCGCGCGCCGGCCAGCGCCGCGGGCAGCTCGGCCAGGTCGCGCACCAGCCGCATGCCGCGGCCACCACCGCCGGCCACGGCCTTCACCAGCAGCGGCAGGCCCAGGCGCTCGGCCTCGGCGGCCAGTCGGGTGTCGCTTTGGTCTTCGCCGAGGTAGCCCGGCGCGCAGGGCACGCCGGCGGCCAGCATGCGGCGCTTGGCACCGGCCTTGTCGCCCATCGCGCGGATGGCCTCGGGCGGCGGGCCGATGAAGACCAGGCCGGCATCGGCGCAGGCCTGCGCGAATTCGGCGCGCTCGGACAGGAAGCCGTAGCCCGGGTGCACGGCGTCGGCGCCGGTGGCACGCGCCGCGGCCAGCAGCGCGTCGACGTTCAGGTACGACGCCGCTGCCGGCGCGGCGCCGATGTGCACCGCCTCGTCGGCCTGCAGCACGTGCGGCGCGCCGGCGTCCGCGTCGCTGTAGACCGCCACCGTGCGGTAGCCCAGCCGGTGCGCGGTGCGGGCCACGCGGCAGGCGATCTCGCCGCGGTTGGCGATGAGGATCTTGCGGAAGCTCACGCGCCGGCCCCCGGCACCCAGCCTGCCTTGCGCTTGGCCAGGAAGGCGGTCGTGCCTTCGATGCCCTCGGGCCCGAGCACGGCGCGCGAGAACACCTCGGCCGCCTCCTGCACCATCGACGCGGCGCTGTGGAAGCGCGCCTTGGCGATCAACGCCTTGCTCGCGGCCACCGCGCCGGGCGCGCATTGCAGGATGTCGTGCAGCACCGCGGCCAGCGCGTTGTCCAGCGCGCCCGAGGCATGCACGGCGTGCACCAGGCGCAGCTGCAGCGCGGCGTCGGCGTCGAGCTTGCCACCGGTGACGGCCAGCCGGCGCGCTTCGGCGTAGCCCAGGCGTTCCACCAGGAAGGGTGCGATCTGCGCCGGCACCACGCCCAGGCTGGTTTCGGGCAGGCGGAACACCGCGCTGGTGCCGGCCAGCGCCACGTCGGCCACGCAGGCCAGGCCGAAGCCGCCGCCCATCACGGTGCCTTCCAGCACCGCCACGGTTGCGAGACCCGTGCCGGCATAGGCCACGCACAGCTCGCCAAAGGCCGCGCTGACCTTCGCGATGGCCTGCGGGTCGGCGTCGAGCTGCGCGCGGGCCGCGGCCATGTCCTTCAGGTCGCCGCCGGCGCAGAAGTGGCCGCCGGCGCCGCGCAGCACCAGCACGCGCGTGCGGCCGTCGGCCTCGGCGGCGGCCAGCGCCTGGCGCAGGTCCAGCACCATCGCCAGCGACATCGCGTTGCGCACCTCGGGCCGCTGCAGCGTGACGTGCAGCACCGGGCCGTCGTGGCGCAAGGCCAGGGTCTGCGGCGCGGCGCTCATTTCGCCTTGCCCGGCAGCGTGCCTTCGAGCTTGCAGATGATGCCCAGCATCACCTCGTCGGCACCGCCGCCGATGCTGATGAGGCGGCTGTCGCGGTAGGCCTGGCTGATCGGGTTGTCGGCCGTGAAGCCCATGCCGCCCCAGTACTGCAGGCAGGCGTCGGTGACCTCGCGGCTGAGCCGCCCGCACTTCAGCTTGGCCATGCTGGCGAGCTTGGTGACGTCCTTGCCGCTGACGTACATCTCCACCGCGCGGTAGGTCAGCGCGCGCAGCGCCTCGACCTCGGTGCGCAGCTCGGCCAGGCGGTAGTGCACGACCTGGTTGTCGAGGATGCTCTTGCCGAAGGCCTGGCGCTGGCGCGTGTACTCGATGGTCTGGTCGATCAGGCGGTCCAGGCTGCGCAGCGAGCCAGCGGCGCCCCACAGGCGCTCTTCCTGGAACTGCAGCATCTGGAACGTGAAGCCCAGCCCTTCCTGGCCGATCAGGTTCCTCTTCGGCACGCGCACGTTGTCGAAGAACAGCTGCGCGGTGTCGCTGCTGTGCATGCCGATCTTGTGGATCTTCTGCCGCGTGATGCCGGGTGCGTCCATCGGCACGACGATCAGGCTCTTGTTCTTGTGCGCCGGGCCGTCGCTGGTGTTGGCGAGCAGGCAGCACCAGTCGGCCTGCATGCCGTTGGTGATCCACATCTTGGTGCCGTTGATGACGTAGTCGCCGCCGTCGCTGCGCGCCGTGGTCTTCACCGCCGCCACGTCGCTGCCGCCGCCGGGCTCGCTGACGCCCAGGCAGGCCACCACGTCGCCGGCGATCGTGGGCGTGAGCCATTCGCGGCGCAGCTCGTCGCTGCCGAAGCGCGCCAGCGCCGGCGTGGCCATGTCGGTGTGCACGCCGATGGCCATCGGCACGCCGCCGCAGTTGCACTGGCCCAGCGCCTCGGCCATCACCATGCTGTAGCTGAAGTCGAGCGCCGCGCCGCCGTATTCCTCGGGGTACTTCAGCCCCAGCAGGCCCAGGTTGCCGAGCTTCTTGAAGACCTCGTGCGCCGGGAACTGGCCCGCCTTCTCCCATTCGGGCACGAAAGGGTTGAGCTCCTTGTCGCAGAACTTGACGACCGTGTCCTCGATCTGGCGGTGTTCGGCGGTGAATTTCAAGCGTGTCTCCTGGTGGTGTTCAGAGTCGGGCGATGCCGAAGGTGTTGGGGCGCAGCGTGCGTGCAGCGGCCTCGGCCGCGAGGTCCAGGCACAGGCCGAGGATGCGGCGCGTGTCGCGCGGGTCGACGATGCCGTCGTCCCACAGCCTTGCCGTGCCGAACAGCGCCGTGCTCTCGGCGTCCAGCCGCAGGCGCAGCGCGTCGCTCATCGCGGCCAGGGCCTCGTCGTTGGCCGGCAGGCCCATGCGTTCGAGCTTGTTGCGGTTCAGGATGTCCATCACCTGGGCCGCCTGCGCGCCGCCCATCACCGCGGTGCGGGCGCTGGGCCAGGCGAAGATGAAGCGCGGGTCGAAGCCGCGGCCGCACATGCCGTAGTTGCCGGCGCCGAAGCTGCCGCCCAGCACCACGGTGAACTTCGGCACCCGGGCGTTGGCCACCGCCTGGATCATCTTGCTGCCGTGCTTGATGGCGCCGGCCTGCTCGGCCGCGGTGCCCACCATGTAGCCGGTGGTGTTCTGCAGGAAGACCAGCGGCACGCCGGCCTGGTCGCAGAGCTGGATGAACTGCGCTGCCTTCGTGCTGCCGGTGGGCTGGATCGGGCCGTTGTTGCCGATCAGGCCCACCGCATGCCCGTGCAGACGCGCGTGGCCGCACACGGTGTCGGGTGCGTAGCCGGCCTTGAACTCCAGGAAGTCCGACGCGTCGACCAGGCGCGCGACGACCTCGCGCACGTCATAGGGCGCGCGGTCGTCGGCCGGCACCACGCCCAGCAGTTCTTCCGCCGGAAACAGCGGCTCGGGTGCGGCGGGGCGTGCGGGCACGGTGTCCCAGGGCAGCTTGTCGACCAGCTCGCGCGCCAGCGCGATGGCGTGCGCGTCGTTCTCGCTCAGGTATTCGCCCAGGCCGGTGACCTCGGCGTGCATCTGCGCGCCGCCCAGTGCCTCGTCGCTGGCGTCTTCGCCGATGGCGGCCTTCACCAGCGGTGGGCCGGCCAGGTAGATGCTGCTGCGTCCGCGCACCAGCACCACGTAGTCGCTCAGCCCCGGCAGGTAGGCGCCGCCCGCGGTGGACGAGCCGTGCACCACGGCGATCTGCGGAATGCCCGCGGCCGACAGCCGCGCCTGGTTGGCGAAAGTGCGGCCGCCGTCGACGAAGATCTCGGCCTGGTACATCAGGTTGGCGCCGCCGCTTTCCACCAGGGCGATCAGCGGCAGCTTGTTCTGTGCCGCCAGCTCCTGCGCGCGCAGCGCCTTCTTCAGGCCCATCGGCGCCACCGTGCCGCCCTTGACGGCGCTGTCGCTGGCCGACACCAGCACGCGCTTGCCGGCCACCACGCCGATGCCGACGATGCTGCCGCCGCCGAGCACGCTCTTCTTGCCGTCGTCGTCGTGCATGCCCAGGCCAGCCAGCGGACTGAGCTCCAGGAAGGGGCTGCCGCGGTCGAGCAGCCGCGCCACGCGTTCGCGCGGCAACAGCTGGCCGCGTTCCTCGAACTTCTGGCGCTTGCTGGCCGATTCGGCCACCACCCGGGCTTCGAGCGCGCGCACCTCCTGCAGCCGCTGCTGCATCCGCTGCACGTTGGCGGCAAAGGCCGCCGAGCCCGGGTTCAGCAGCGTGCCGAGCGCCGGCATTACTTCAGCACCTCGGGGGTGACGGCACGGTGGAAGCCGTCGAAGGGCTGCGACTTCGCTTCGCTGCCCAGCGGGAAGATGGCGCTGCCCAGCGAGGCCGCACCGTCGATCTGCAGCGTGACGCCGGTGATGAAGGCCGCGGCCGGCGAGAGCAGGAACACGATGGCGGCCGAGACCTCGGCCTCCACGCCCATGCGGCGCAGCGGCACGTGCTGCTTCAGCTTGGGGATCAGTGTCTTCATCGCGCCGCCGTAGGTGTCCATGCCGCTGCTGGCGATCCAGCCCGGCGCCACCGCGTTCACGCGCACGCCGGCGTGCGCCCACTCGAAGGCGGCGGTCATCGTGAGGTTGCTCATGCCGGCGCGCGCGGCGCCGCTGTGGCCCATGCCGGGCATGCCGTTGCGGAAGTCGGCCGTCATGTTGACCACCGCGCCGCCGTGCTGCTGCATGCACTGGGTGAACAGCTCGCGCATCATCAGGAAGCCGCCGGTGAGGTTGTTGGCCACCACGGCCTCGAAGCCGCGCTTGCTGATGGCCATCAGCGGCGCCGGGAACTGTCCGCCGGCGTTGTTGACGAGGCCGGCCACCGGGCCGTGCGCAGCCAGCACGGCGGCCACGCCGGCCTTCACGGCTTCTTCGTCGCGGATGTCGAAGGCCGTGGTGTGCACGCTGCCGCCGTCGGCGCGGATCTCCTCGGCCACGCGGTCGAGCTTGTCCTGCGAGCGGCCGCTGATCACGACGGTGGCGCCCAGCGCCGCCAGTTCGTGCGCGACGCAGCGGCCGATGCCGCTGCCACCGCCGGTGACCCAGTGCACCTGACCCTTGAGGAGGCCAGGACGGAAGACGCTGTGGTATCGATCCATGTGCCGCATTGGGCGACAGCATGACGTTAACGTCAACGGGATAACTTCTAGGTGAATACGCGCATCCATGCGGCACTGGGCGCCGCTACGATGCCGGCCAGTCCCCTGCCCATCCCCCTTCCCACCCCTCAGGAACACACCCATGGACATGCAAGCCTGCACCGAGACCCTGCGCGCCAAGGTCGGCGACGCCAGCGGCCTGAACGCGACGCTGAAGTTCGACTGCGGCGCCGACGGCGTCATCGTGCTCGACGGCAAGTCGGTGCCGAACAAGGTGCACAACGACAACATCGACACCGACTGCACGGTCGCGATCACGCACGAGAACCTGGTGGCGCTGCTGACCGGCGAGCTCGAGCCCGCCACCGGTTTCATGATGGGCAAGTTCAAGGTCAGCGGCGACATGAGCGTGGCCATGAAGCTGCAGCGCGTGGTGTGAGCACCGTCCAGCAGGCGCCTGCGCGCCAGCGCGCCAGCGCCCAGGAGGCGGTGGACGCCCACCGCAGCGACGACACCGGCGAGCTCTTCGGCATCACCGAGCTGTGCCGCGAGTTCGGCATCACGCTGCGCACGATCCGCTTCTACGAGGACAAGGGCCTGCTGAGCCCGCGCCGCATCAACGGCACGCGGGTCTACACGCGGCGCGACCGCGCGCGGCTGTCGCTGATCCTGCGCAGCAAGGCCATCGGCGCGCCGCTGGCCGAGATCAAGCGCTACCTCGACCTCTACGGCACGCACGGCGAAGGCCGCGTGCAGCAGCTGAAGTTCGTCGTCGACCGCACCGACGCGGCGATCGCCGAGCTGGAGCAGAAGCGCGCCCACATCGAGGCCAGCCTGGCCGAACTGCGCGTCATCAACGCCACCGCGCGCCGGCAACTGGAGACCAAGTAGTGCTGCCCAACTTCCCGTCTGCCTGGATGACCGACGAGCACCGCATGCTGCAGGACGCGGCGCGGCGCTACATCGCCGACAAGTGGGTGCCGCGCGCGGCCGAGTTCCGCGCCGCGGGCCGGCTCGGCCCCGAGGTCTGGCGCGAGGCGGCGGCCGCGGGCCTGCTGTGCGCGTCCACGCCCGAGCAGTACGGCGGCGGCGGCGGCGACTTCGGCCACGAGGCGGTGATCCTGCTGGAGCAGGCGCGCGCCAACCTCAGCGGCTGGGGCGGCGGGCTGCATTCGGCCATCGTCGCGCCCTACCTGCTGCACTACGGCACCGAGGAACAGAAGCAGCGCTGGCTGCCGAAGATGTGCAGCGGCGAGTTCATCACCGCCATCGCGATGACCGAGCCCGGCACCGGCAGCGACCTGCAGTCGGTGCGCACCAGCGCCGTGCTGCGCAACGACGGCGGCGGCGACCACTACGTGCTGAACGGCGCCAAGACCTTCATCACCAACGGCCAGAACGCGAACCTGATCGTCGTGGTCTGCAAGACCGGCCCCGAGGGCGGCGCGAAGAACATCTCGCTGCTGATGCTGGAGACCGAAGGCGCGCAGGGCTTCCGCCGTGGCCGCCAGCTCGAGAAGGTGGGCATGCACGCGCAGGACACCTCGGAGCTGTTCTTCGACGACGTGCGCGTGCCGGCGGCCCACCTGATCGGCGGCAAGGAAGGGCAGGGCTTCTTCCAGCTGATGGAGCAGCTGCCGCAGGAGCGGCTGATCATCGCCGTCAGCGGCATCGGTGCGATGGAGCGCGCGCTCGACGAGACGCTGCGCTACACCAAGGAGCGCAAGGCCTTCGGCAAGCGGCTGTGGGACTTCCAGAACACGCGCTTCAAGCTCGCCGAGGTGCAGGCTGTGGTGCTGGCGGCCCGCGCGTTCGTGGACGCCTGCATGGCCGCGCACCTGCGGGGCGAGCTGGATGCGGCGCGCGCCGCGCTGGCCAAGGCCTGGGTCAGCGAACAGCAGTGCAAGGTGATGGACGAGTGCCTGCAGCTCTTCGGCGGTTATGGGTACATGATGGAGTACCCGATCGCCGAGCTGTACGTGGACGCCCGCGTGCAGCGCATCTACGGCGGCACCAACGAGATCATGAAGGAACTCGCGGCGCGCTTCATGTAGCGCCGCGTCGGAGCCGACAGCCATGAACAACGCCGATCTTCCCCTGGCCGAACGCCTGCAGGCCACGCTGGCCGCGCAGCGTGCCGCCTACCTCGCGCACCCGGTGCCGAGCTACGCCGAGCGCTTCGAGGACCTGCGGCGCCTGCGCGCCTTCGTGCGCGACAACCAGGACGCGCTGTGCGCGGCCATCAGCGCCGACTACGGCCACCGCTCGCGCCACGAGTCGCTGCTGTGCGAGGTGCTGCCGGCGGTGGACGGCATCGGCCACACGCTGCGCCACCTGCGCGGCTGGATGAAGCCGCAGCGGCGCAGCGTCGACCTGAAGAGCTTCCCGGGCGCCAGCAACCGCGTGATCCCGCAGCCGCTGGGCGTGGTGGGCGTCATCGTGCCCTGGAACTTCCCGGTCAACCTGAGCTTCGTGCCGCTGACCTACATCTTCGCCGCCGGCAACCGCGCGATGGTGAAGATGAGCGAGAACTCGCGCCACCTGGCGAAGCTGCTGATCGAGCTGTCGCCGAAGTACTTCCCGCCCGAGAAGCTGCAGTTCTTCGACGAGACCGGCGGCGTCGGCATCGAGTTCTCGAAGCTGCCGTTCGACCACCTGCTGTTCACCGGCTCGGGCACCACCGGGCGCGCGGTGATGGCGGCCGCGGCCAGCAACCTGTGCCCGGTGACGCTGGAGCTCGGCGGCAAGGCGCCGGCCATCGTGGCCGACGACTTCCCGCTGCAGACCGCGGCCGAGCGCATCCTGTTCGTGAAGTGCCTGAACGCGGGCCAGATCTGCACCTCGGTCGACCATGCCTGGCTGCCGCAGGCGAAGATCCCGGCCTTCGTCGAGGCGGCGCAGGCCATCGTGCCGGCACGCTACGCGAGCCTGGCCT
This sequence comes from Rubrivivax soli, assembly GCF_049810355.1. Taxonomy (GTDB): domain Bacteria; phylum Pseudomonadota; class Gammaproteobacteria; order Burkholderiales; family Burkholderiaceae_C; genus Rubrivivax. Next base: position 1,061,785 of record NZ_CP187368.1, on the reverse strand, counting down.
CGCCCGACTACACCTCCATCGTCGACGAGCGCTCGTTCCAGCGCCTGGTGGCCGCCCTCGACGAAGCCCGCGCCCGCGGCGCCAAGCTGATCCAGCTGATCCCCGGGCCGGCGCACGACGCCGCCACGCGCAAGATCGCGCCGCACATCGTGCTGGACGCGCCGGCCGACTGCGCGCTGATGCAGCGCGAGATCTTCGGCCCCATCCTGCCGCTGCGCGGCTACACGCAGCTGGAGACCGTGGTGGCCAGCATCAACGCCGGCGACCGCCCGCTGGCCGTCTACCCGTTCAGCAACGACCCGGTCTTCATCCAGACCGTGCTCGACCGCGTGATGTCGGGCGGCGTCTCGGTCAACGACGCGCTGTTCCACGTCGGCCAGCACGACCTGCCGTTCGGCGGCGTCGGTGCCTCGGGCATGGGCCACTACCACGGCCGCGAGGGCTTCGAGACGTTCTCCAAGCTGCGCCCGGTGTTCCGCCAGGCGCGCTTCTCCGCGATGAAGCTCATGGCGCCGCCCTACGGCCGATTCGCCGACACGCTGCTGAAGTTCCTGATCAAGTGAGGCCCAGATGACAGACGCCTACATCTACGACCACGTGCGCACGCCGCGCGGCAAGGGCAAGAAGGACGGTGCGCTGCACCAGGCCACGCCGGTGTGGCTGCTGCGCACGCTGCTGCAGGCGCTGCAGCAGCGCAACGCGCTCGACACCGCGCTGGTCGACGACGTGGTGCTGGGCTGCGTGACGCCGGTGGGCGAGCAGGGCGCCGACATCGCGCGCACCGCGGTGCTCGACGCCGAGTGGGCCCAGACCGTGGCCGGCGTGACGCAGAGCCGCTTCTGCGCCAGCGGGCTGGAATCGGTGAACCTGGCCGCGGCCAAGGTGGGCACCGGCTGGGAAGACCTGGTGGTGGCCGGCGGTGTCGAGAGCATGAGCCGCTGGACCATGGGCAGCGACGGCGGCGCCTGGTTCATGGACCCGCGCATCAACCAGAAGCTGGGCTTCGTGCCGCAGGGGGTGGGCGCCGACCTGATCGGCACGCTGGAAGGCTGGGGCCGCGCCGACGTGGACGCGTACGCGCTGCGTTCGCACCAGAAGGCGGCCGCAGCGCGCGCGGCCGGGCACTTCGGCCGCTCCATCGTGCCGGTCGTCGACATCGCCGGGCTGCCGATGCTGGCCGAGGACGAGACCATCCGCGCCAACGCCACGCTCGAGGCCATGGCCAAGCTGGACCCCAGCTTCGCGATGATGGGCGCGATGGGCTTCGACGCCACCGCGCTGCGCAAGTACACGACGGTCGAGCGCATCACGCACATGCACCACGCCGGCAACTCGTCGGGCATCGTGGACGGCGCCGCGCTGATGCTGGTGGGCAACGCCGAGGGCGGCCGCCGCGCCGGGCTGAAGCCGCGCGCGCGCATCCGCGCCGCGGCCGTGGTCGGCAGCGAGCCGACCATCATGCTCACCGGCCCCACGCCGGCCTGCCGCAAGGCACTGGCCAAGGCGGGCATGGCCGCCAGCGACATCGACCTGTGGGAAGTGAACGAAGCCTTCGCCGTGGTGCCGATGAAGACCGCGCGCGACCTGGGTGTGGACCTGGAGCGTGTCAACGTCAACGGCGGCTCCATCGCGATGGGCCACCCGCTGGGGGCCACCGGCTGCATCATCCTCGGCACCCTGCTCGACGAGCTCGAGCGGCGCAATCTCGCCACCGGCTGCGCCACGCTCTGCGTGGGCGGCGGCATGGGCATCGCGACGATCATCGAAAGGGTTGGAGCATGACGGCCGTGCAACTGACACTGGGCGACGACGGCATCCTCGTCGCGGCGATGGACCTGCCCGGCCGGCCGATGAACGTGGTCGGCGACACGCTGATGGCGGGCATCGCCGAGGCCGTGGCCAAGCTGGCCGAGCCGGCGGTGAAGGGCCTGGTGCTGACCTCGAACAAGGCCGACTTCTGCGCCGGCGGCGACCTCGACCGCATGTCGACCTGGACCACGCCGCAGGAGCCCTTCGAAGCCTCGATGGCGATGAAGCAGGTGCTGCGCGCGCTGGAACTGCAGGGCAAGCCGGTGGTGGCCGCGATCAACGGCCACGCGCTCGGAGGCGGCCTGGAGCTGGCGCTGGCCTGCCACGCACGCTTCGCCATCGACGACCCGCGGCTCAAGCTCGGGCAGCCCGAGGTGAAGCTGGGCCTGCTGCCCGGCGGCGGCGGCACGGTGCGTCTGCCGCGGCTGGTGGGCATCCAGCAGGCGCTGCAGATCTGCGCCGAGGGCGCCGACATCAGCCCGCAGAAGGCGCTGGGCATGGGCCTGCTGACGGGCCTGGCGAAAGACCGCGACGACCTGCTGGCCCAGGCCCGGGCCTGGATCGCCGCCAACCCGAAGGCGCAGCAGCCCTGGGACCAGCCCAAGTTCCGCTTCCCCGGCGGCGATGCGCGCAGCCCGGCGGTGGCGCAGATCTTCAGCATCGGCCCGTCGATCGCCTCGGCCAAGAGCTACGGCAACTACCCGGCCGTCACGCACATCATGAGCAGCGTCTTCGAAGGCGGGCTGCTCGGCTTCGACGCCGCCAGCGTGGTGGAGAGCCGCTACTTCGCGGCCTGCGTGCTGTCGCAGGCCTCGAAGAACATGATCCACACGCTGTGGTACCAGCTCAACGCCATCAAGAAGGGCGCCTCGCGCCCGGCCGGCGTGGCGCCGTCCAAGGTGAAGAAGCTCGGCATCCTGGGCGCCGGCATGATGGGTGGCGGCATCGCCTACGTGTCGGCCAAGGCCGGCATCGAGGTCGTGCTGCTCGACAGCACGCAGGAAGCGGCCGAGCGCGGCAAGGGCTACTCGCAAGGCCTGCTCGACAAGGCCGTGAAGAAGGGCCGCAGCACGGCGGACAAGCGCGACGCGCTGCTGGCGCTGATCACGCCCACCACCGACCACGCGCTGCTGGCCGGCTGCGACCTGGTGATCGAGGCCGTGTTCGAGGACCGTGCCGTGAAGGCCGCGGTCACGCAGCAGGCCGAGGCCGTGCTGGGGGCGGATGCCGTGTTCGCCAGCAACACCAGCACGCTGCCGATCACCGGCCTGGCCCGCGCCAGTGCGCGGCCGGCGCAGTTCATCGGGCTGCACTTCTTCAGCCCGGTCGACAAGATGCCGCTGGTGGAGATCATCGTCGGCGCCGAGACCAGCGACGCCACGCTGGCCCGCGGCTTCGACTACGTGCAGCAGATCGGCAAGACGCCCATCGTCGTCAACGACCGCCGCGGCTTCTACACCAGCCGCGTCTTCGGCACCTACGTGATGGAGGGCATCGCGATGCTGGCCGAGGGCGTGCACCCGCGCAGCATCGAGGTCGCGGGCCTGCAGGCCGGCATGCCGATGCCGCCGCTGGCGCTGCAGGACGAGGTGAGCCTGAGCCTGGGCCTGCACGTGGCCGACCAGACGAAGAAGGACCTGGCCGCCGAAGGCAAGCCGTATGCCGAACACCCCGGCATGCGCGTGGTGCGGCAACTGTGCGAGATCGGCCGCATCGGCAAGAAGGCCGGGCAGGGCTTCTACGACTACGCCGGCGGCGACAAGGCGCTGTGGCCGGGCCTGGCGACGCTGTTCCCGGTAGCGGCTGCGCAGCCCGCGCAGCGCGAGCTGATCGACCGCCTCATGTTTGCGCAGGCCAACGAGGCGGCCCGCTGCTTCGAGGAAGGCGTGCTGCGCTCGGTGGCCGACGCCAACATCGGCAGCATCTTCGGCTGGGGCTTCGCGCCGTTCCACGGCGGCGCGCTGCAGTTCATCGACGCGATGGGCGCGGCGGCCTTCGTCGCACGGTCGCGGGAGCTGGCCGCGCGCTTCGGCCCGCGTTTCGAACCCGCGGCCGTGGTGGTGCGACAGGCGGAGACGGGCGGCCGCTTCGGCCGCTGAAGCCCACAGCGGGGCGGATGCGGACGGGAATCCGCTTCTGGACTAGAATTGACGGCAAGTCCAGTACTGGAGTCTGCCATGAGCGCCGTTCTCGCCCCCGTCCCGGCACCGGACGTCAGCCCCGAGCGCATGGCCGCGGCCGGCCTGCGTGCCTTCGTGCGCATTGCCGAGGCCTGGGGCCTGTCGATCGACGAGCAGCTGCGCCTGCTGGGCCAGCCGCCACGCTCGACCTTCTTCGCCTGGCGCAAGGCACCCGACAAGGCGGCGCTGCCGCGCGACACGCTGGAGCGGCTGTCGAACCTGCTGGGCATCTACAAGAGCCTGCAGATCCTGCTGCCCGACGCCGCGGCGGCCGACACCTGGGTGCGCCACCCCAACAGCGCCATGCCCTTCGGCGGCCGCAGCGCGCTCGACCGCATGCTGGCCGGCAACGTGAGCGACCTGCACCTGGTGCGGCGCTACCTCGACGGCGTCCGCGGCGGCGGCTGGTCTTGATCGCGAGCCCGGCCGACATCGCCGTGCGCCGCGTGCGCTGGCAGCAGGCCTGCCGCATCGTGCCCACCCGCTACCCGGCGATCACGCTGTTCGACCGCGTCGCCGATGCCGACGACTTCGACGCGCTGTACGCCCTGGAGGCCATGACCAACGAACGCGTGCGCGACGAGATCGGCCAGATCGAGCGCGTGCCGCGTGCGCTGCGCCTGTACGGGCCCGGCAGCGGCCCGGTCATGGCGGCCTTCACGCACGTCAACACCCAGGGCAGCCGCTTCGCCGACGGCCGCTTCGGCGTCTTCTACGCGGCGCGCGAACGCGCCACCGCCGTGGCCGAGACACGCCACCACCACGCGCGCTTCCTGGCCGCCACGCGGCAGCCCGCGATGCACCTGCCGATGCGGCTCTACCACGTGGCCATCGACGCGCGACTGCACGACCTGCGCCCGCCCGGCGCGGTGCCCGAGGCCGTGTACGCGCCCGACGACTACACCGCCTCGCAGGCGCTGGGCGTGCAGTTGCAGGCGCAGGGCTCCGCGGGCGTGGCCTACCGGAGCGTTCGCCACGCCGGCGGCGAATGCGCGGGCCTGTTCACGCCGCGCGGCGCCAGCGCCTGCCTGCACGCGGCCTACCTGCTGTACGCGTGGGACGGCGCGCAGTTCAGCGACGTCTACGAGAAGCTGGCATGACCGGCATGGCTGGCACCGGCCCGCGCTTCGACCGCCTGGACGCGCTGCGCGGCGCGGCCATCGTGTGGATGGTGCTGTTCCACCTGTGCTTCGACCTCAACACCTTCGGCCTGCTGCAGCCGCGGCAGAACTTCTACGTCGATCCGTTCTGGACCTGGCAGCGCACCTGCATCGTCAGCCTGTTCCTGTTCTGCGCCGGTCTGGGGCAGGCGGCTGCGCTGCACGCCGGGCAGGGCTGGCCGCGCTTCTGGCGCCGCTGGGCGCAGGTGCTGGGCTGCGCGGTGCTGGTCAGCATCGGCTCGGCGTGGATGTTTCCGCGCAGCTGGATCAGCTTCGGCGTGCTGCACGGCATCGTCGTGATGCTGGTGCTGGTGCGGCTGGCAGCGCCGTTGCGCGGCTGGCTGTGGCCGCTGGGTGCGCTGGTGCTGCTGCTGCCGCACCTGGTGCAGCACGCGGTGTTCGACAGCCGCTGGACCAACTGGGTCGGCCTGGTCACGCGCAAGCCCGTCACCGAAGACTTCGTGCCGGTGCTGCCCTGGCTGGGCGTGATGCTGTGGGGGCTGGCGGCCGGGCAGTGGCTGCTGGAGCGGCGCCCTGCGCTGCTGCAGGGGGCGGTGCCGGCCGCCGCGCAGCCGCTGGCGCTGCTGGGGCGCTGGTCGCTCAGCGTCTACATGCTGCACCAGCCGGTGTTCATCGGCACGCTGATGGCCTGGCAGGCGCTGCGGGGCTGAGGTCGCCGGCTGCCAGAATGCGCGCATGACATCCGAGTCCGCCGCCCCCCAGGCCCTGCAGGAAACGCTGCTGCGCGAGATCGCGGCCCGCGGCGGCGTGAAGCGCTACCCGGCGCAGGCCGTGCTGATCAACGAAGGCGACCACGCCGACACGCTCTTCATCATCCTCAGCGGCCGCGTCAAGGTGTACGCCGCCAACGAGGCCGGCAAGGAGGTGATCCTGACCACGCTGGGTGCCGGCGAGTACGTCGGCGAACTGGCGCTCGACGGCGGCGTGCGCAGCGCCTCGGTGATGACGCTGGAGCCCACCACCTGCGCCGTGGTGGCCGGTGCCAATCTGCGCGAGTTCATCGTCGCGCACCCCGACTTCGCGCAGCACCTGATCCTGAACCTCATCCGCCGCGTGCGCCGCCTCACCGACAGCGTCAAGAGCCTGGCGCTCGAAGACGTGTACAGCCGCATCGTCGGCCTGCTGCAGGCCCTGTCGGAACCCGAGGGCACGCACCGCGTGATCCGGCAGAGGCTGACGCAGCAGGACATCGCCGAGCACGTGGGCTCGTCGCGCGAGATGGTCAGCCGCGTCTTCAAGGAACTCACCACCGGCGGCTACGTGCAGGTGGATGCCGGCCGCATCACCATCCTGAAGACACCGCCGGCTGCCTGGTAGGCGGCTGCCGGCCGTGAAAACCGCACGTCGCCGCTGTGGCATGCGGCGGCGAACGCCGGTCTGGCGCTCCCTACAGTGGGACATGCGGCGCAGCGCTGCGCTGCCGCCGGACACCGCATCCACCCACGAGGAGACAGCACATGACAGGCCTGCACCAGGGTGGCCCCGCCGCCTACCGCACCTTCGGCGCGCTGCAGCGCATGGTGGCACTGCTGCGCCAGGACCTGCTCGACGACGCCCGGCTCGACCGCTCGCGCTGGCTGGCCGCTGCCGAGGGCGACGACCACGCCCGTGCGCTGCGCGAGCGCGCCTGGGCGGAACTGCGCGGCAGCGCGCGCAGCGCCGAAGCCGTGTGAATTTGCCGCGGCGGCGCTGTGGCACCGTGCGCGGCACGTTGCACGATGCCGTCGCACAGTGCGGCCGCTCGGCTCCTTCAGGAGACGCCCATGGCCACCGCCGCACCACACCTGCGCTTCGTGCTCCGCCGCCTCAAGGCGCCGTCGCCGCGCCCGCGACGGGCGGCGCAGCCTCCCAGCCCTGCAGCGCCTCGGGTGTCAGCGCCTGCAGCACCTCGTGCGCGTGCTGGCGCCCCTGCTCCGCGATGTGGTCGAACTTCTTCCACTGCAGCATCCCCACCCGCGGCAGCGGCGGGTTGAAGTACAGGTCGGTGCGCTTGCGCGCCTCGCGCTGGCGCGAACTGCTCACGAGCACCGTCACGTTCATCAGGTACGACACGAGCGACGGAAAGCGGTAGCGGCGGCTGGCCTTGGGCCGCAGGCGGTCGCGCAGCAGGGTCCAGGCGCCGGGCACGGCATCGTGCTCGATGCGGCGCGGCTTGTGGAACGACAGGTCGACGCCGATGACCCGGCCCACACCGCGCTGCGCGCGCATCACGTCGACCGGAAAGTTGTTGAAGGTGCCGCCGTCGCAGAGGAGGTCGCCGTCGTGCAGCACCGGTGGCAGCGCGCCGGGAATGGCGATGCTCGCGAGCAAGTGGTTCTGCAGCGGACCGTGCTGCAGCACTTCCTCGCGTGCCTGCGAGTAGTTGCTGGCGACGCAGTACCAGTTCTTCCACAGGTCCTCGGCGTCGATGTCGCGGCCCACCAGCGCGTGCAACGCGTCGCGGATCACGCGGCGCAGCCGCCGCCCGGCGATCAGCGACAGCAGCGGCAGCAGGTTGTAGTCGCTGGTGGGACTGGCGCTGAAGGCACGGCGCGCGATGGCCATCACCCCGGGCCAGGGCTGGTCGCTCGCCACCAGCGCCGCCATCACCGAGCCGATGCTCGTGCCGCCGACGACGTCGACCTCGATGCCCGCGCCGTGCAGTGTCTGCATCACGCCCAGGTGGGCGATGCCGCGGGCGCCGCCACCGGCCAGCACCAGGCCCACCGCGGTGCGGCTCTGCAGCCGGGCCAGCCGCGCCATGTCGCGCGGCAGCGCCGGGCGCACGTGCACGTGGCCGGCCAGCGGCCTGCGCGCCAGCCAGTGCCGCGTGTGTTGCGGGCAGCGCCGGTCGGCCGGATGCAGCAGCACCAGCACCTCGGCCGCTTCGGTGCGCCCGGGCCGGCGCATCAGCAGCTGCGCCTCGGTGGCGTGCAGCACGGGCGGCTGGTCCGCGTCGGCCAGCAGCAGCAGTTCGTCGCTGCGGCGGCTGCAGCGCGCGGTCCACGCGGTGGGGGCGTCGTCGCCGAGCAGCAGCACGAAGTCGTGCTCGGCTTCCAGCTCGTCGAGGTGGAGCGCGATGCGGCGGTTGGCGGCGGCGTCGTCGATCGCGGCGTGTGCGATGCAGGGCTGCTGCAGGGCCGCGTCCAGCGCAGCGGCGTCGACCACCGCGACCCGGCCGCTGCGGCCCAGCTGCGCCGCCAGCTGCCGGGCCAGCGCCGGTGTGTCGACGCCGGCCGTCACCGGCAGCAGGGCCATCGCCACCGGCCGCGCCGTGACCGCGCTGCCCTGCACCGACTGCAGCCGGTCGATGATCTGCCGCGTCAGCGCGATCGACACCTGCGCGCTGCCCGCCAGCAGTTGGGCGAAGGCGGGCTTGGCCAGCCGCACCAGCACCGAGTCGCGGATCGCGACCACCGTGGCCGAGCGCGGCGCGTCGGTGTACAGGCTCATCTCGCCGATGATCTGGCCGCGCCCCATTTCGCGCAGCAGGCGCTCGACACCGTCTTCGTCGCGCACGTAGGCCCGCAGGCGGCCGCTGATCGACAGGTACATCGAGTCACCCGGGTCGCCCTGCTGCATCAGGGTCTCGCCGGCGGCGACTTCCACCCACTCGAGCTGCGCGCGCAGCAGGTCCAGGGCCGCGGGATCCATGTCGCCGAGATAGGTGCGCAGGTGTTGTTCTAGGAAGGCGTCCTGGTAGTGTTTTGGCATGCGGTGCGGAAGATGGCAGGCGGCGTCGGCGGTGCACGCGGCAGGCGGGGTGGCGCGGCAACGACAGCGATGATGCGCAGCCCGCCATGGCGCGCAACCCCCCCTTGATCTCGTGGTTGTACGGGGGGCACCCGCCGCAGGCCAGTCGGTCAAACCCTGCGCGCGGCGACAATGGCAGCCATGAGCACCCAGGTCCTGTTCGGCTTCCATGCCGTCACCGTGCGGCTGAAGACAGCGCCGCAGTCCGTCGTCGAGATCCATGTCGATGCGGCGCGGCGCGACGCGCGCATGCGCCAGTTCGTCGAGCGTGCGCACGCCGCGGGCGCCAAGGTGGTGGACAGCGACGATGCCCGCCTGAACAGCCTGGCCGGCGGGCCGCGCCACCAGGGTGTGGTGGCGCGCGTGAAGCCCGTGGCGCTGAGCCATTCGCTCGACGACGTGCTCGACGCCGCGACCGGACCGGCGCTGGTGCTGGTGCTCGACGGCGTGACCGACCCGCACAACCTGGGCGCCTGCCTGCGCGTGGCCGACGGCGCCGGCGCCCACGCCGTGGTGGCACCCAAGGACCACGCGGTGGGCGTGAACGCCACGGTGGCCAAGGTGGCCAGCGGCGCCGCCGAGACCGTGCCCTACCTGATGGTGACGAACCTGGCCCGCACGCTGAACGAGCTGAAGGAGCGCGACATCACCATCGTGGGCACCAGCGACGACGCCACCGACACGATCTACGACGCCGACCTGCGCGGCCCGGTGGCCCTGGTGCTGGGGGCCGAGGGCGCCGGCATGCGGCAGCTCACGCGCAAGACCTGCGACCGCCTGGTGCGCATCCCGATGGCCGGCGCCGTGGAAAGCCTGAACGTGAGCGTCGCGGCCGGCGTGTGCCTGTACGAGGCGCTGCGCCAGCGGCGCTGAACGAGGAGCCTGGACATGCCCGTCATCGAAGTCCGCCACCCGCTGGTGCGCCACAAGGTCGGCCTGCTGCGCGAGAACGACATCTCGACCAAGAAGTTCCGCGAGCTGACCAACGAGCTCGCACGGCTGCTGGCCTACGAGGCCACCGCCGACTTCCCGCTGGAGAAGACGCCGATCGACTGCTGGAGCGGGCCGATCGAGATCGAGCAGATCGCCGGCAAGAAGGTGACCGTGGTGCCGATCCTGCGCGCCGGGCTCGGCATGCTCGACGGCGTGCTGGACATGGTGCCCAACGCCAAGGTCAGCGTGGTCGGCCTCAGCCGCAACCACGAGACGCTGCAGCCCGAGCACTACTTCGAGCGCTTCGTCGGCCACCTGGACGAACGCACGGCGCTGATCGTCGACCCGATGCTGGCCACGGCCGGCTCGATGATCGCCACCGTCGAACTGCTCAAGCGCCGCGGCTGCAAGGACATCCGCGCGCTGGTGCTGGTGGCCGCACCCGAGGGCGTGCGCGCACTCGACGCGGCGCACCCCGACGTGCGCTGCTGGACGGCGGCCATCGACAGCCACCTCAACGAGCTGGGCTACATCATCCCCGGGCTCGGCGACGCCGGCGACAAGATCTTCGGCACCCGCTGACCCGGCGGTCGATGCAGCCCGTGCCGCCTGTTCCGCCGGTTCGGCAGCCTGTCGCGCAGTGCTGGCCTTGCAGCCGCCGCGGCGGCATGCTGCACGGCACCGCAGCCACCCCGTGAATCCCATGCCTTCCACCACCCGCCGCCACTGCCTGGCGCTGGCCGCCGGCGCGGCGCTGCCGCTGCAGGCCCGCGCCATCGATCTGCAGCGGTTCCTGCCCGTCACGGGCTCGGGCCGCATCGTCACGCAGGAGCCGCCGGTGGGCAGCTTCGGCGGCGTGTCGGTGGCCGATGCGCTGGTCGTCGACATCGAGCAGGCGCAGCCGCCGGGGCTGTTCCTGGAAGGCGACGACAACCTGCTGCCGCTGCTGGACCTGCAGGTGCAGGACGGCGTGCTGCGCGTGCGCCAGCGCCGGCCGCTGAAGCCGACCCGGCTGCGCATCGTGGCGCGGGTGTGGCAGCTCGACAGCCTCGCCGTCTCGGGCAGCGCGGTGCTGCGCGGCGATGGGCTGGTGGCCAAGACGCTGCAGCTGCGGGGCGGCGGCTCGGGCGTGGTGAAGCTGCAGGCGCTGACGGCCGAGCGCGTGGTGGTGCAGGCCGGCGGCAGCACGGTGCTGCGGCTGGCCGGGCGCGCCAACGAACTGGCGCTCGACGCAGGCGGCAGCGCGCTGGTCGACGGCGCGGCGCTGCAGGTGCGGCGGGTCGAGGCCCGCCTGGGCGGGGCGGCCGCGGCCAAGGTCTGGGCTGCCGACCGCCTGAGCGGCAACGTCGCCGGCTCGGCCGTGCTGCGCTACCGCGGCGACCCGCAGCTGGCGCTGGACAGCAGCGGCAGCGGGCGCATCCGCAAGCTCTGACCGGCTCCAGCCCGGGTCAGCCGGCGTAGCCGAGCGCGCCGACCACGGCGCCGGCGGCGATCGGCCACATCGGGCTGATCTTCGTGCGCAGCATCAGCAGCACCGTGGCGGCCACCAGCAGCAGCGCGCCTGCATGGTGGCGACCGGGCTCGGTGAGCACCCAGCCCGTGGACAGCAGCAAGCCGATGGTCAGCGGCGCCATGCCGCCGGTGAAGGCGCGCACGCCGCGCGAGTCCTTGCGCGCCGCACCCCAGCGCGAGGCCGCCAGCGCCAGCGTCGTGGACGGCAGCAGGCTGCCGACCATCGTGGCGGCCACGCCGGCCAGGCCGCCCACGTTCCAGCCGATCACGGCCACGAACAGCACGTTGGGCCCGGGGGCCGCCTGCGCCAGCGCCACCGACGCGGTGAACTGCGCGTCGCTGAGCCAGCCCCGGTCGCCGACCACGAAGCGCTGCATGTCGGGCGCGGTGGTGATGGCGCCGCCCACGGCCAGCAGCGACAGCAGCGCGAAGTGCAGCAGCAGCGCCAGCAGCTCCGGCGTGCCCACGTTCACCGGGCCCCACAGCAGCAGGTTCACGGCCGGAGCTTCCACCACGCAAACGCCACGGCCGGCACCCCCAGGCCCAGCACCACCGCGGCCAGCGGCCAGCGCAGCACGCCGATGGCCAGCAGCGTGCCCGCGCCCAGCAGCACGCAGGCCGTGCGGCCCATCGGGTTGGCGCGCAGCGTGGGCATCAGCTTCAGCGCGGTCGCGATGATCAGCCCGGCCGCCACCGCGCCCATGCCGCGCAGCGCGCCGGCCACCATCGGGATGCTGGCGAACTGCCCGTACAGCGCCGCCGCCAGCAGCACGATGAGCAGCGGCGCCGCGAGCAGCCCGCCGAGCGCTGCGGCCACGCCGCGCCAGCCGAAGAAGCGGTCGCCGATCATCAGCGCCATGTTGACGATGTTGGGGCCGGGCAGCACCTGGCCCACCGACAGGGTCTCCAGGAACTGCTCGCGCGTCATCCAGCGTTCACGCTCGACCAGTTCGCGCTGCGCCACCGGCAGCACGCCGCCGAAGCCCTGCAGCGCCAGCCGGTTGAAGGCGAGGAACAGCGCGCCGGGCGTGGCGGGCACGCGCAGCGCGTCGGCAGCAGGTTCAGACATCGTACGGCCGCGCCATGCGCCGGGCCAGCAGCGCGCTCAACCCGATCGCCAGCAGCATCCAGCCCAGCGCCACCCAGTGCAGCGCGCCGAAGCCGCTGGCCGCCACCATCGCGCCGCCGCCGCCGGCACCGATGGCCTGGCCCAGGTACATGGCCGAGGTGTTCAGCGCCATCAGCGCCGGCGCCAGCGCGGGCGCGGCCGCGCCCAGCCGCGCCTGCTGCGCCGAGTTCGACGAGAAGCAGCCCAGCGCCCAGGGCACCAGCACGGCCGTCATCGCGAACAAGGTCAGCGCCAGCGGCCACAGCAGCAGGCTGACCGCCATGCCGGCCAGTGCCACCGTGACGCAGCGCGCCGCACCCTGGCGGTCCACCACGCGCTGCAGCAGGATGTTGCCGAGCAGGCCGAAGGCGCCGAACCACAGGAAGAGGAAGCTCACGCTGGCGGCATCGGCGCCGATCACCTGGCGGTAGTAGGGCGCGAAATACGAGAACAGCGTGAACTGCCCGGCGGCACTGAGCGCCGTGACCGCCACCACGCCCATCAGCAGCGGATGCGTCAGCGTGCTGCGCCACGCCGCCAGCGACAGCGCCGCGGGCCGGATGCCGTCGGGCAGCGTGCGCCACACCCACGCCGCGGCCAGCGCGCTGAGCACGGCCACCAGCGCGAAGGCCCAGCGCCAGCCGAAGGCCTCGCCGATGTAGCTGTGCAGCGGCATGCCGATCACCGACGACAGCGACCAGCCGATGAAGATGAAGGTGATGGCGCGGCCGCGTTCGGCCGGCGGCGCCATCACGTTGATGGCCGCAGCGGCCTGCGGCGTGAAGACGGCTGCGCCCAGCACCGTCAGCGCCCGCACCGGCAGCAGCGCGGCGTAGTGGGGCATCAGTGCGCTCAACGCGTGGCCCACCGCATACCACAGCAGGGCCAGCGTCAGCAGCCGGCGGCGGTCCCAGCCCGAGACCGCGCCGGCCAGCAGCGGCGCGCCCAGCGCCATCATCACCGCCGCCACCGAGATCAGCTGCCCGCCCACCGGCACCGAGACCTGCAGCGAGCGCACCAGGTCGTTCAGCGACCCGGCCGTCACCATGACGCCGCATCCGATGGCGAAGTTGCCGGCCAGCAGGGCGCGGCCGGCCGCGCGGTGGTCGCTCACCGGGGCGCGCCGGGCGCCGCGTTCAACGCAGCACCTTCAGCGCCTCGGGGTTCACCAGGTTGGTCGGCGTGTTGTTGACGAAGTTGACGACGTTGTCGAACGCCGCGCCGAAATACAGCTCGTAGCTGTCCTGCTCCACATAGCCGATGTGCGGCGTGCACACCGCGTTCTCCAGCCGCAGCAGCGGGTGGCCCTGCAGGATGGGCTCGCTCTCGAACACGTCGACCGCCGCCATGCCGGGCCGGCCCTTGTTCAGCGCCGAGACCAGCGCGCCTTCCTGCACCAGCTCGGCGCGGGAGGTGTTGACGAACAGTGCCGTGGGCTTCATGCGCGAGAGGTCCTCGAGCGTCACGATGCCGCGTGTCTCGTCGTTCAGGCGCAGGTGCACGGTGAGCACGTCGCACTGCGCGAAGAACTCCTCGCGCGTGCCGGCGGCGAGCAGGCCGTCGGCGCGGGCTTTCTCTCGTGAAGCCTCGCGGCCCCACACCAGCACCTCCATGCCGAAGGCGCGGCCGTAGCCCGCGAGCAGCTGGCCGATCTTGCCGTAGCCCCAGATGCCCAGCGTCTTGCCGCGCAGCACCGAGCCGATGCCGAAGTTCGGCGGCATGCCCGCCGCCTTCAGCCCGCTCTGCTGCCAGGCGCCGTGCTTGAGGTTGCCGATGTACTGCGGCAGCCGGCGCATGCTGGCCATGATCAGCGCCCAGGTCAGCTCGGCCGGCGCCACCGGCGAGCCCACGCCTTCGGCCACCGCGATGCCCAGCCGCGTGCAGGCTTCCACGTCGACGTGCGACCCCACCTTGCCGGTCTGCGAGATCAGCTTCAGGCGCGGCAGCTTCTCGAGCAGGGCGCGCGGGAAGTGCGTGCGCTCGCGGATCAGCACCAGCACGTCGGCGTCGCGCAGGCGCACCGACAACTGCCCGATGCCCTTCACCGTGTTGGTGAAGACCTTGGCATTCAGCGGTTCGAGCTTGGAGGCGCAGCGCAGCTTGCGCACCGCGTCCTGGTAGTCGTCGAGGATGATGATGTTCATGGGCTGTGCCCGGCATTCTGCCGCGTCCGGCAGGATTCGCGTGCCGCGGCTAGCATGCGCGACCTCGATTTCGTTACCGGAGACAAACCATGGCTCTCTCGATGCACTCGGCCAGCGTGCCCGTGCTGACGCGCACCCTCACGGCGATGCTGGCCTGGCTGGACAAGGCCCAGGCCCACGCCGAGGCCCGCAAGTTCGACGCGAACAATTACCTGGGCTTGCGCCTGGCCCCGGACATGCTGCCGTTCACGAAGCAGATCCAGATCGCCTGCGACATGGCCAAGGGCTGCGTGGCGCGGCTGTCGGGGCAGGAGGTGCCGAAGTGGGACGACAACGAAGCCACACTCGACGACCTGCGCGCACGCATCCGCAGGACTCTGGACTACGTGGGCGGCTTCTCGCCGGCGCACATCGACGGCAGCGATGCACGCGAGATCGTGCTGCAGATGCGGGCCGGCGAAGTGAAGTTCAGCGGCGAGGACTACCTCAAGCACTACGTGCTGCCCAACGTGTACTTCCACGCCACCACCACCTATGCGCTGCTGCGCCACGCGGGGGTGGAACTGGGCAAGCGCGACTTCCTGGGCTGACAGGGCCGCCCGGGCGACCGGGTGTCAGCGTGCCTGCGTGGCGCGCGGGCGACCGGCCGGCGCCGTGACCTTCACCGGCCGCTTGGACGCGGCGGCCTTGGTGCTGCGCGACGGCTTCGCGGCCGAGCGCACCCCGGCCTTCTTCGCCGGCGTGGCGAGGTGCACAACGATGGACTGCCCGGCCTTGAAGCGCGCGCCCGTCCCGACCCCGTTCCACTGCGCCACCTGGGCGGCGCTGACGCGGTAGCGCCGGGCCACGGCGACGACGCTGTCGCCCTTCTTGCCCGCCTTCAGCACCACGCGGCGGGTCGGCCGCGACTCGGGTGCCAGCACCATGGTGGCGTTGTCGGCGATGTGCTCGGCCACGTCGCGCGTGCTGTCGGGGTCGCGCGGCACCAGCAGGGTCGACCCGGCCTTCACCAGCATGCGGGCAGGGATGCGGTTGACCTCGCGCAGCTCGCTCTCGGTCATGCCCACCCGGCGCGCGGCGTCGGCCGGCTTCAGCGTGGCCGGTGCCACCCAGGCCGTCCAGCTGGCCAGCGGCCCCTCGTGGCGCTGCAGCTGGCGCAGGAAGATGTTGGCGTTGTCGTAGGGCAGCAGCACCTGCGGTGTGCCCGCGGCCAGGATCACGGGCTTGTTCATCTGCGGGTTCAGCTGCTGGAACTCTTCCAGCGACAGCCCCGCCAGGCGCGCCGCCAGCGCGACGTCGATGTCGCGCTCGATCGGCACGCTCAGGAAGAACGGGTGGTTCTCCAGCGCCGGCAGCGCCAGCGCGAACGCGTCCGGGCGCAGCACGATGTTCTTCACGGCCTGCAGCTTGGGCACGTAGTTGCGCGTCTCGTCGGGCATGCGCAGGCGTTCGTAGTCGGTGGGCAGGCCGGCGCGCTCGTTGCGCTTGATGGCCCGCAGCACGTTGCCCTGGCCCCAGTTGTAGGCCGCCAGCGCCAGGTGCCAGTCGCCGAACATCTGGTGCAGCTGCTGCAGGTAGTCGAGCGCGGCGCGCGTGGAGGCCAGCACGTCGCGGCGGTCGTCGCGGAACAGGTTCTGCTTGAGCTCGAAGTCCTTGCCGGTCATCGGCATGAACTGCCACATGCCGGCCGCGCGGGCGTGCGACATCGCCTGCGGGTTGAAGGCGCTCTCGATGAAGGGCAGCAGCGCCAGCTCCACCGGCATGCCGCGGCGCTCGACCTCCTCGACGATGTGGAAGAGGTAGCGGCCGCCGCGCTCGGTCATGCGCTCGACGTAGTCGGGTCGCGTGGCGTACCACTGCTCCCACTTGCGCACGAGGTCGTTGTCGAGGTCGGGCAGCGCGAAGCCGCTGCGCACGCGCACCCAGAGGTCGGTGCGCACGGCGTCCTCGGCCGCGTCCAGGCGGCCCAGCGTGCTGGGGACGGGTCCGTCGGGGGCGGCTTCCGCGGCGACGGTGGCGGCAGCCGATGCCGCCGCAGCCGCGGTCTCGGCCGCGAACACGGCGGCGATGGGGTCGGCGGCCGAGGCGGCCGACGCAGCAGGGGCCGCGGCCTGTGTCGCGGCGGCGCTGGGGACCGTGATCTCGCCGCCTTCGGCCTGCGGAACCTGCACCGGCGGCAGCGGCGCGGTGGCGCAGCCGCCCAGCAGGGCGACCAGTCCGACCCAGGCGGCCAGGCGTGCGCCGGGGCGCTGTGGCGGGGAACTCATCGGTAGGTGTTCTTCCAGTTGCGCAGCGTCGCGAAGACGTCGACGACGCCCTCGCTGGCCGCGCCCTGCGCCTGCGCACTGGCCACGACGGCCGGTTCGCTGCAACGCAGGAAGGGGTTGATGGCACGCTCGCGCGTCAGCGTCGACGGCAGCGTGGGCCGGCCCGCGGTGCGCAATTGCACGCAGGCCTGCGTGTGTAGGGCGATGTCGGGGTTGTTTGGTTCCACGGCTGCTGCAAATCGCAGGTTCGACAGCGTGTATTCGTGCGTGCAGCAGACGCGCGTGTCACCGGGCAGCGCGTTCAAGCGCGCGAGCGAGGCGACCATCTGCGCCGGCGTGCCCTCGAACAGGCGCCCGCAACCGGCCGAGAACAGGGTGTCGCCGCAGAACAGCAGCGGGGCGTCGTCGACGCCGCACTGCATGTAGGCGATGTGGCCTGCGGTGTGTCCCGGCACGTCGAGCACCTCGAAGCGCAGCCCGAGCACGCTGATCTGCTGGCCGTGCTGCAAGGGGGTGAAGGGCGCCGGGATGTCCTCGCGCGCCGGACCGTAGACGGGGCCCAGCAGCCGGGGCCGCAGCGCGTTCACGCCGCCGACGTGGTCGCCGTGGTGGTGCGTCACTAGAATCGCCGCGAGTTGCAGCCCCTGCGCGTCGAGCGCCGCCTGCACCGGCGCTGCCTCCCCCGGATCCACGACCACGGCGTGCGAGCCGTCGTGCAGCATCCAGATGTAGTTGTCGGTGAAGGCGGGCAGGGCGGTGAGATTCATCACATGACGCGAGACGAGTCGATTATAGAGTTGGGGGCCTGGCTGCAGACGGCGCCCGGCCGCTATCTGCTGGCATGGGTGCAGGACCGCCTGGACCTCGCCGTCACCGACGCCTTCGGCTTCCACGCGCTGCAGCTCGGCCTGCCCGAGCTCGACGGACTGCGCGCCAACCGCATGCCGCACCGCTGGGTCGCCAGCGACTCGCTGGTGGTGCCCGAGTCGCTGGTGCTGCCGCCGCCGCGCGACGGCCTGAGCACCTTGCCTGCCACCGATCCGGTGGCGCTGTTCTGCGAGTTCGACGCGCTGCCGTTCCCGCAGCACAGCATCGATCTCGTCGTGCTGCCGCACTCGCTGGAACTGGCGCGCGACCCGCACCAGACGCTGCGCGAGGTGGAGCGCGTGCTGGTGCCCGAGGGCCGTGTCGTCATCGCCGGCTTCAACCCGACCAGCCTGTGGGGGCTGCGCCAGCGCGCCGGCCACATGAAGCACGGCCTGGGCATTGGCCGCGACCGGGGGCTGTACCTGCCGCGTGCGGGCGAGTTCATCGGCTACTGGCGGCTGCGCGACTGGCTGCGCCTGCTGGGCTTCGAGGTCGAGGTGGGCCGCTTCGGCTGCTACCGCCCGCCGGTCGGCTCGCAGCGCTGGCTCGACCGCTATGCCTGGATGGACCCGGTGGGCGACCGCTGGTGGCCGGTGCTGGGGGCGGTGTACTTCATCGTGGCGGTCAAGCGCGTGCGCGGCATGCGGCTGGTGGGCCTGCTGAAGAACGAACGCCGCAAGATGAAGGCCGCCCCCGCGGTGGTGGCCAACCGTGAACCCGTGGAAGTGGAATCCTGATGTCCGATGTGGTGATCTACACCGATGGCGCCTGCAAGGGCAACCCCGGCCCCGGCGGCTGGGGCGCCTGGCTGAAGAGCGGCGAACACGAGAAGGAACTGTGGGGCGGCGAGCCGCTGACCACCAACAACCGCATGGAGCTGACCGCCGTGATCGAGGCCCTGGCCTCGCTGAAGCGGCGCTGCGCCGTCACGGTCTACACCGACAGCGAGTACGTGCGCAATGGCATCACGAGCTGGATCCACGGCTGGAAGGCCCGCGGCTGGAAGACGGCCGACAAGAAGCCGGTGAAGAACGTCGAGCTCTGGCAGCGGCTGGACGCGCTGGCCGCCGGCCACGACGTGACCTGGCGCTGGGTGAAGGGCCACGCCGGCGACCCCGGCAACGAACGCGCCGACCTGCTGGCCAACCGCGGCGTGGGCAGCGCCGGCCGCTGATCCGCAAGCGCGGCCGCGCACCGCCCGGCCCGGCGGGCGGCTAAGTGGAAGCCGAACCACGGCATCGGCGCCGAACCGCTACAGTCGCCGGTTGACGTTTTGTAGCAAGGACGCGCGTTGAGAAAGGTTCACACGATCGTGGCCGCCGTGGGCATCGTGCTTGCGGGCGGTCTGGCCTGGTGGTGGCAGAACCGCGCGCCGGCGCCCGCCGGTGCAGCCGCAGCTGCCGCTGGGCCCGGCCAGGGCGCGATGGCGGGTGGCCCGACCCGTCCTGGTGCTGGCGCTGGACCTGGTGCCGGTGCTGGCGGCCGCGGCGGCCCGGGCGGCCCTGGCGGGCCGGCGGCGGTCGAGGTCGGCAAGGTCACGCTGGCGACGCTGGTCGACGACGTGCAGGCCGTGGGCTCGCTCAACGCGGCGCAGGGCGTGATGCTGCGCCCCGAGGTCAGCGGCCGCGTGGCGCAGTTCGGTTTCGTCGAAGGCCAGCGCGTGCGCCGCGGCCAGCTGCTGGTGCAGCTGGACGACACGCTGCAGCAGGCGCAACTGAAGCAGTCCGAGGCGCAGAGCAGCATCGCACGCACGAACCTGCAGCGCAGCCGCGAGCTGCTGGCGCAGGGCTTCGTCAGCCAGAGCGCGGTCGACCAGAACGCCGCGGCACTGGAAGTGGCCGAAGCCCAGGTGGCGCTGGCGCGCGCGCAACTGGCACGCATGAAGATCGTGGCGCCCTTCGACGCGACCACCGGCATCCGCAAGGTGGACATCGGCGACTACCTGAAGGACGGCGCCGACATCGTGAGCCTGGAGGACCTGTCGTCGCTGTCGGTCGACTTCAGCCTGCCCGAGCGCTACGTGTCGCGCGTGCGCACCGGCCAGCCGGTGGAGGTGTCGCTCGACGCCGTGCCGGGCCGCAGCTTCAAGGGCCGCATCGACGCGCTGGACTCGTCGGTCGACGCCAACGGCCGCGCGCTGCTGGTGCGCGCCCGCGTCGAGAACCCCGGCGGCCAGCTGCGGCCGGGCATGTTCGCGCGCCCGCGTGTCGTCTTCTCCACGCGCGAGAACGCGCTGGTGGTGCCCGAAGAAGCACTGGTGCCGCTGGGCGGCAAGCAGTACGTGTTCAAGCTGGGCACGGGCACCGCCGGCCCGGTGGCGCAGCGCGTCGAGGTGCAGCTGGGCCTGCGCCTGCCGGGCAAGGTGGAACTGCTGTCGGGCGTGGCCGCGGGCGACGTGGTCGTCACCGCCGGGCAGGCGCGCCTGCGTGGCGAGGCACCGCCGGTGCGCGTGATCGACCTGGCCAGCCCGGCCGGCCCGGCGCGGCCGGCCAGCGGCGCGGCCTCCGGGTCCGGCCGCGCGGTCGCGGCCTGACGGGCGCAACGCAAGCACGAGGAGCACGACGATGCGACTGTCCGAAGTGTCGATCCGCCGCCCGGTGCTGGCGACGGTGATGTCGCTGCTGCTGATCCTGGTCGGCCTGGTGTCGTTCCAGCAGCTCAGCGTGCGCGAGTACCCGCGCATCGACGAACCGCTGGTGAACGTGTCGACGCGGCTGCTCGGGGCCTCGTCGGAGGTGATCGAGTCGCAGGTGACGAAGCCGCTCGAGGACTCGATCGCCGGCATCGACGGCGTGGAGATCATGACCTCGGTGTCGCGCACCGAGAGCAGCCAGATCACGGTGCGCTTCAAGCTGAGCAAGGACCCCGACACGGCCGCCGCCGAGGTGCGCGACCGGGTCGCGCGCGCACGCGGACGCCTGCCCGACTCGGTGGACGAACCCGTCATCGCCAAGGTCGAGGCCGACGCCACGCCGACGATCTGGCTGGCCTACACCAGCGAGACCATGGGCCCGCTGGAGCTGACCGACCTGATCACCCGTGTCGTGAAGCCGCGGCTGCAGACCGTGAGCGGCGTGGCCGACGTGCAGGTCGGCGGCGACCGCCGCTATGCCATGCGCATCTGGCTCGACCCCGACCGGCTGGCCGCCTACCGCCTGACGGTGCAGGACGTGGAAGACGCGCTGCGCCGGCAGAACCTGGAGGTGCCGGCCGGGCGCATCGAGAGCCAGCTGCGCGAGTTCAGCGTCACCTCGCGCACCGACCTGAACTCGGTGGCCGAGTTCAACGAGATCGCGCTGAAGTCCGCCGGCGGCCACACGGTGCGCCTGCGCGACGTGGCGCGCGTCGAGGAGGCCGCGGCCAGCGACCGCTCGCGCGTGCGCCTGAACGGCGTGCCGTCGATCAGCACCGGCATCATCCGCAACGCCACCGCGAACCCGCTGGAGGTGGCCGCCGGCGTGCGTGCGCTGATGCCGCAGATCCAGCGCGACCTGCCGCCGTCGGTGACGGTGGTGCAGGCCAACGACAACTCGGTCTTCATCGACCGCTCGATCAAGGCCGTCTACACCACCGTGGCCGAGGCCGTGGTGCTGGTGGCGCTGGTGGTGTTCGTGTTCCTGCGCACGCTGCGCGCCTCGGTGATCCCGCTGGTCACGATTCCCGTCAGCCTGATCGGCAGCTTCGCGCTGATCGCGGCCGCGGGCTTCACGATCAACACGCTGACGCTGCTGGCGCTGGTGCTGGCCATCGGCCTGGTCGTCGACGACGCCATCGTCGTGCTGGAGAACATCTTCCGCCACATCGAGGAGGGCCTGACGCCGTTCCAGGCGGCGCTGAAGGGCGTGCGCGAGATCAGCTTCGCCGTCGTCGCGATGACGCTCACGCTGGCCGCGGTGTTCGCGCCGCTGGCGTTCACCCCCGGCCGCACCGGGCGGCTGTTCGGTGAATTCGCGCTGACGCTGGCGGGCGCGGTGCTGGTGTCGGGCTTCGTGGCGCTGACGCTGACACCGATGATGTGCAGCAAGCTGCTGCGCCACGCCGAGAAGCCCACCCGCTTCGACGCCGGCATGGAGCGGCTGCTGGTCGGCCTGACGAACGGCTACGAGCGCGTGCTGCGCTGGACGCTGATGCACCGCTGGGTGGTGCTGCTGGCGATGCTGGCGGCCGGCGGCGGCAGCGCGTGGCTGTTCAGCGCCACCAAGAGCGAGCTGTCGCCGCTGGAGGACCGGGGCGTCATCGCGATGCCGATCCGCGCCCCCGACGGCGCCACGCTGGACTACACGGCGCGCTACCTCGACGCCATCGAGACCATCGCGGCGCAGTACCCCGAGTTCGACCGCCGCTTCATGTTCATCGGCGGCGGGCAGGTCTCCAGTGCCTTCGGCGTGCTGCGCACGGTGGACTGGACCGAACGCGACCTCAGCACGCCCGAACTGGCGCAGAAGCTGCTGCCGCAGCTGATGGCGCTGCCGGGCGTGAGCGTGTTCCCGGTGACGCCGCCCAGCCTGGGGCAGGGCTTCCGCGAGCGGCCGCTGAACTACGTCATCGTCAGCGGCGACAGCTACCAGAACATGGCGCGCGTGGCGCAGCAGTTCGTCGCCGAGATGGCGAAGAACCCGGGCATCGTGCAGCCCGACATCGACCTGCAGCTGAACAAGCCCGAGATCTTCATGGACGTGGACCGCCAGCGCGCGGCCGACATGGGCGTGTCGGTGGACGCGGTGGCGCGCACCGTCGAGACCATGCTGGGCGGGCGCGCCGTCACACGCTACAAGCGCGACGCCGAGCAGTACGACGTGCTGGTGCAGACGGCCTCGGGCGGACGCACCACGCCCGAGGACATCGAGAAGATGTTCGTGCGCGGCCGCAACGACACGATGGTGCCGCTGTCGAGCCTGGTCACCGTGCGCGAGTCGGTGAGCCCGCGCGAGCTGAACCACTTCAACCAGCGCCGCTCGGTGGCCATCACCGCCAGCCTGGCGCCGGGCTATGCGCTGGGCGAGGCGCTGCAGTTCATGGACAGCACGGCGCAGCGCGTGCTGCCGGCCGGCTACACGACCGAGCTCAACGGCGTCAGCCGCGAGTTCAAGGCGTCGTCGGGCGCGCTCGGCGTGGTCTTCGTGCTGGCGCTGCTGTTCATCTTCCTGGTGCTGGCGGCGCAGTTCGAGAGCTTCATCGACCCCTTCGTGATCCTGCTCGCGGTGCCCTTGTCGATGGTGGGCGCGCTGCTGGCGCTGCAGCTGATCGGAGGCACGCTCAACGTGTACTCGCAGATCGGGCTGATCACGCTGGTCGGGTTGATCTCCAAGCACGGCATCCTGATCGTCGAGTTCAGCAACCAGCTGCGCCAGCAGGGCCGCGCGGTGCGCGACGCGGTGATCGAGGCCGCCAGCCTGCGGCTGCGGCCCATCCTGATGACCACCGGCGCAATGGTGCTGGGCGCACTGCCGCTGGCGCTGGCCACCGGCGCCGGCGCCGAGAGCCGGCGGCAGATCGGCTGGGTCATCGTCGGCGGCATGACGATCGGCACGCTGCTGACGATCTTCG
The DNA here is from genome assembly GCF_049810355.1 of Rubrivivax soli. Taxonomy (GTDB): domain Bacteria; phylum Pseudomonadota; class Gammaproteobacteria; order Burkholderiales; family Burkholderiaceae_C; genus Rubrivivax. The sequence goes on along the minus strand of NZ_CP187368.1, from coordinate 1,038,505 downwards.
TCGTGCCCACGATCTACACGCTGTTCGCACGCAGGCGCGTGCCTGGCGAGATCACGACCCCCGACGCCGAGCCGCAGCCGCACGGCGCGGACTGACCAGCTCCACCCCGGCGGGGTGGGGCTGGTTCATCCGCCGATGTAGTGCATCTCGACGCGGCGCTCGCCGCTGCCGGGGTAGGCCTGCATCGCGCCGCGCAGCTCGGAGTAGCGGTCGTCGCGCGCGCCCCAGATCAGGCCCAGCGCGCCCGCGATCTGGGCGTCGCTGTAGTTGCCGCGCAGCAGCGCGCGCAGGTCGTGGCCGCGGCTGGCGAACAGGCACAGGAACAGCTTGCCCTCGGTGGACAGCCGGGCGCGGTTGCAGTCGCGGCAGAAGGCCTGGGTCACGCTGCTGATGACGCCGACCTCGCCACCGCCGTCGGCGTAGCGCCAGCGCTGCGCGGTCTCGCCGGGGGCACTGGCCTGCAGCGGCTCCAGCGGGAACGCGGCGTGCAGCCGCGCGACCACGTCCGCCGAGGGCAGCACCTCGTCCATGCGCCAGCCGTTGGTGGCGCCCACGTCCATGTACTCGATGAAGCGCAGCACCACGCCGGGGCCGAAGTGCTCGCGCACGTGGCGAGCCAGCGGCACGATCTCGTGGTCGTTGGTGCCGCGCTTGACGACCATGTTGATCTTCACCGGCGCCAGGCCCGCGCGCAGCGCGGCCCCGATCCCGTGCAGCACGTCGGCCACCGGGAAGTCGACGTCGTTCATGCGCCGGAAGATCGTGTCGTCCAGCGCGTCCAGGCTCACCGTCACGCGCTTCAGGCCGGCGTCGCGCAGCGCCTCGGCCTTGCGCGCGAGCAGCGAGCCGTTGGTCGTGAGCGTGATGTCGAGTTCGGCGCCGTCGGGCGTGCGCAGGGCGGCCAGCTGGCTGATGAGCACCTCGAGGTGCTTGCGCAGCAACGGCTCGCCGCCGGTCAGGCGCAGCTTGTGCACGCCGTGCGCGACGAACAGGCGCGCCGCGCGCGTGATCTCCTCGAAGCTCAGCAGCGAGCTCTGCGGCAGGAAGCGGTAGTCGCGGTCGAAGACTTCCTTGGGCATGCAGTAGCTGCAGCGGAAGTTGCACCGGTCGGTGACCGAGATGCGCAGGTCGTGCAGCGGCCGGCCCAGGCGATCGGACAGCAGCCCGGTGGGCGCTGCCGGCGCCTCGGGGACGAGGGGCACCGCTGCCGCGTAGCGCAGGTCGGCCAGAGGAATGACGCTTTCACCCATGCGGCCGATTGTGCCGCGGGTGCCGGGCCGTCAGGGCCGAGGGGTGGCTTCCAGCGCCGGCGCGCCGCCCGGCAGCTCGGCACGGCGTGCGCCGTTGAAGCGCTTGGCCCAGTAGGCCTGGCGCATGTCCTCGATGCGCACGGCGCTGCCGGCGCGCGGCGCGTGGATGAACTTGCCCTCGCCGACGTAGATGCCCACGTGCGAGAACGCGCGCCGCATCGTGTTGAAGAACACGAGGTCGCCGGGCTTGAGCTCGTCGCGTGCCACCTGCGCCAGCGACTGGTCGCGCGCCTGCTGGTCGGCGCGCCGCGGCAGCACCAGCCCCAGGCTCATCTCGAAGACATGGCGCGTGAAGCCGCTGCAGTCGAAGCCCTCGTCGGCCGAATCGCCACCGCGGCGGTAGGGCACGCCCAGGAAGTTCATCGCCGACAGCACCAGGTCGGAGGCGGCGTCGCGCATCTGGCGCACGAAGGCCGGGGTGTCGCCAGCGGCGGCGGCGTCGGGCAGCAGGCCCTTGCTCTGCAGCAGCTGCAGCACGGCATCCCCCTGCGGACCGGCCTCGTCGGGGGCTGCGAGCACGCTGGCCGGGCCGGCCAGGGCCAGGCACAGGACAAGCGCGCGCAGTGGGGCAGGGTGCTGGGGCATCAAACGCGTCAGGATAGGGGGGCATGTACCCGCTGTCAACGCGGCCGGCCGGAGCAGATGCAACCGGATGCTGGCGTGATCCGGCAAGATGCCGGCTGCGACGTCCCCACCCCATCCACAAGAAAGCGACCCCAGACCATGTTCAAGGCCCTGCTGCTGGAGAAGAACGACACCGGCTTCCACGCCGGCCTGACCGAGCTCGACGAAGCGCGGCTGCCCGCGGGCGACGTGCTGGTGGCGCCGACCTGGTCGACGCTGAACTACAAGGACGCACTGGCGCTGACCAACCGCGCGCCCGTGGTGCGCACCTGGCCGATGGTGCCCGGCATCGACGGCGCCGGCACCGTGCTGGAGAGCAGCCATCCCGACTGGCAGCCCGGCGACCGCTTCGTGCACAACGGCTGGGGGGTGGGCGAGACGCACTGGGGCTGCCTGGCAGAGAAGGCCCGGCTGAAGGGCGACTGGCTGGTGAAGCTGCCGGCCGCCTTCACGCCGCGCCAGGCCATGGCCATCGGCACTGCCGGCTACACCGCGATGCTGTGCGTGATGGCGCTGGAGCGCCACGGCCTGCAGCCGGGCGACGGCGATGTGCTGGTGACGGGCGCCACCGGCGGCGTCGGCAGCGTCGCGATCACGCTGCTGTCGACGCTGGGCCACCGCGTGGTGGCGGCCAGCGGCAGGCCGCACGAGGCCGACTACCTGCAGGGCCTGGGTGCGGCGGAGGTCATCGACCGCGCCACCTTGGCCGCCGCCGGCAAGCCGCTGCAGAAGGAGCGCTGGGCCGGTGTCGTGGACGCGGTCGGCAGCCACACGCTGGCCAACGCGCTGGCGCAGACGCGCTACGGCGGCGTCGTCGCCGCCTGCGGCCTGGCGCAAGGCATGGACCTGCCGGCCAGCGTGGCGCCGTTCATCCTGCGCAACGTCACGCTGGCCGGCGTGGACAGCGTGATGGCGCCGCGCGCGCTGCGCCAGGCAGCCTGGGACCGGTTGGCGCGCGACCTGGTGCCGGCGGCACTGGAGCGCATCGCCGAAGAGATCCCGCTCGGCCAGGCCATCGCCCGCGCGGCCGACTTGATGGCCGGCAAGGTGCGCGGCCGGCTGGTGGTGCGCATCGTCTGAAGTCAGTGGCCCGTCAGCGGCCGGCGGTCTGATACCGCCGGCCTGCACAGATCCGGAGACAAACCAAGATGACCGACTACGCCGACTTCCACCGCCGTTCGCTGACCGACCGCGACGCCTTCTGGACCGAGCAGGCCGCCCTGATCGACTGGCACACGCCGTTCACGCAGGTCTGCGACGACAGCAACCCGCCGTTCACGCAGTGGTTCGTCGGTGGCACCACCAACCTGTGCCACAACGCGGTGGACCGGCACCTGGCCACGCGGCCCGAGCAGAACGCGCTGGTCTGGGTCTCGACCGAGGTCGGCCAGGAGAAGGTCTACTCCTTCCGCGAACTGCATGCCGAGGTGCAGCGCATGGCGGCCATCCTGCGCGAACTGGGCGTCCGCAAGGGCGACCGCGTGCTGGTCTACATGCCGATGATCCCGGAGGCGGTGTTCGCGATGCTGGCCTGCGTGCGCATCGGTGCGCTGCACTCGGTGGTGTTCGGCGGCTTCGCCAGCGTCAGCCTGGCCAGCCGCATCGACGACGCCGAGCCCACCGTCATCGTCAGCGCCGACGCCGGCAGCCGCGGCGGCAAGGTCGTGCCCTACAAGCCGCTGCTCGACGAAGCCATCCGGCTGGCCACGCACAAGCCGGCACGCGTGCTGATGGTCGACCGCGGCCTGAGCCCCTTCGAGCGCGTGCAGGGCCGTGACGAGGACTATGCGGTCTGGCGCGACGGCCACGCCGACACCCCGGTGCCGTGCGAGTGGGTCGACAGCGCCCACCCCAGCTACACGCTCTACACCAGCGGCACCACCGGCAAGCCCAAGGGCGTGCAGCGCGACACCGGCGGCTACGCCGTGGCGCTGACGGCCAGCATGAAGAACATCTTCATGGGCAACGCGGGCGAGACCTACTTCAGCACCAGCGACATCGGCTGGGTGGTGGGCCACAGCTACATCGTCTACGGCCCGCTGCTGGCCGGCATGGCCACGATCCTGTACGAAGGCCTGCCCACCCGCGGCATGCAGGGCCCCGACGCCGCCATCTGGTGGAGCCTGGTCGAGAAGTACAAGGTCACGGCGATGTTCTCGGCGCCCACGGCCGTGCGCGTGCTGAAGAAGCAGGACCCCGAGGCGCTGCGCAAGCACGACCTGTCGAGCCTGCGCGCGCTGTTCCTGGCGGGCGAGCCGCTGGACGAGCCCACCGCGACCTGGATCGCCGGCGCCCTGGGCAAGCCCATCATCGACAACTACTGGCAGACCGAGACCGGCTGGCCGATCCTGAGCCTGTGCAACGGCATCGAGGCCGCGCCCACCAAGTTCGGCTCGCCCGGCAAGGCGGTGTACGGCTACGACGTGAAGCTGATCGACGAGACCACCGGCGAGGAACTCACCGCCCCCCACCAGAAGGGCGTGGTGGCCATCGCCGGCCCGCTGCCGCCCGGCTGCATGCAGACCGTGTGGCGCGACGATGCGCGCTTCGTGAAGACCTACTGGAGCAGCATCCCCGGCAAGATGCTCTACAGCACCTTCGACTGGGGCATCCGCGACGAGGACGGCTACTTCTTCATCCTCGGCCGCACCGACGACGTCATCAACGTCGCCGGCCACCGCCTGGGCACGCGCGAGATCGAGGAAAGCCTGTCCAGCCACCCCAACGTCGCCGAGGTCGCGGTGGTGGGCGTGGCCGACGCGCTGAAGGGCCAGGTGGCGATGGCCTTCGTGGTGCTGAAGGACGCGTCGCGCGCCGGCACGCCGGCCGAGACACTGCAGCTCGAAGGCGAGCTGATGAAGGTGGTGGACACGCAGCTCGGCGCGGTGGCGCGCCCGGCGCGCGTGCGTTTCGTCGCCGCGCTGCCCAAGACCCGCTCGGGCAAGCTGCTGCGCCGCGCGATCCAGGCCGTGTGCGAGCAGCGCGACCCGGGCGACCTGACGACCATCGAAGACCCGTCGACGCTGCAGCAGATCAAGGACCTGGTCGGCCCGGCCTGACCGGGCAAGCCGGCCAGGCCGGCCTGGCCCGGCCGGGCAGGTGCCCCCGGGCGAGGGTGCCCGCCGGGGCGATGGCGGCGCAGGGCGCTGCTGCCGACACTGCCTTCCCTGTCATTGTCAGGAGATGGTCATGTCCGAGCCCCAGCACGCGTCCACGCCCTCCCGCCGCGCCTGCCTGGCGTGGCTGGCCGGCGCCCTCTGTCCGGTTGCCCCTGCCGCCGCCACGGCGGCTGCGGCGCTGGACGACGAAGCCCTGCCGGCCCCCGCGCTGCGCCTGGCGCGCGAGGCCGCCGGCCCCATCGACCCGCAGGGCTGGCTGGTCAGCGAAAAGCTCGACGGCGCCCGCGCGCTGTGGGACGGCCACGTGCTGCGCTTCCGCAGCGGGCTGGCGGTGCCGGCGCCGGCGTGGTTCACGGCGCGGCTGCCGGCCACGCCGCTGGACGGCGAACTCTGGATGGGCCGCGGCAGCTTCGAGGCCCTGTGCGGTGCCGTGCGCCGGCAGGAACCCGACGACGCCGAGTGGCGCGTGCTGCGGTACATGGTGTTCGACCTGCCCGGCGCCGGCGGCCCGTTTGCGCAGCGCGCCGCGCGCCTGGACGCGCTGGCACGCCAGCACGGCTGGCCGCAGCTGCAGGCCGTGGCGCAGCACAGCCTGGCCGACCGCGATGCGCTGCAGGCGATGCTCGAGGCCGTGGTGCAGGACGGCGGCGAAGGGCTGATGCTGCAGCACGCCGCCGCCGCCTGGCGCCCCGGCCGCAGCGGCGCGCTGCTGAAGCTCAAGCCGCTGCACGACGCGGAAGCGGTGGTCGTCGGCCATGTGCCCGGGCGCGGGCGGCACGCCGGGCGCCTGGGCGCGCTGCGTGTGCGCTGCCAGGACGGCACCACGTTCCTGATCGGCACCGGCTTCAGCGACCGGCAGCGCGAACACCCGCCGCGCCTGGGCGCCATCGTCACCTACACGCACCGCGGCAGCACCGCCGCCGGCGTGCCGCGCTTTGCCAGCTTCCTGCGCGAACGCGGATTCTGAACGCCGGGTCGACCGGCGCGGGGTGCCTGTCGCGTGCGCGACATCCTCCCCGGGTTCAGCCCATGGCTGGCGCGCGCGGCCGCACCGTATAACGCAGCGCAGAACCCGGCGCACTTGACCCGGGTCATCCAGGAGACCCGTCCATGCCGACCTTCGCCCGTGGCCCGCTCGCGGCCGCCATCACCCTGTCGCTGCTCGCACCGGCCGCCTTCGCCGCCGGTGTCAGCGTGCGTGCCAACGCCGCCGACCCCGCCGGCAGCATCTTCCCGAGCAACCGCCTGACGGTGTTCGACGGCACGCAGAACACGCTGCGCCGGGTCAGCCTGCCCAAGCCCGACTGCGCCGTGCGTGTCAGCGACTGCCAGGACATCGACGTCATCAACACGCTCGACGGCTTCTCCACGCAGCCGCGCATCACCGTGCCGTTCACGGGCGACATCGACCCCGCCACCGTGACCAGCGAGACCATGTTCCTGGTCAGCCTGGGCGACACGCTCACCGGCGCCGGCCGCGGCGATCGCGTGGGCATCAATCAGGTGCTGTGGGACCCCGCCACGAAGACGCTGGCGGTCGAAAGCGACCAGCTGCTGCAGGAGCACACGCGCTACCTCGTGGTCGTCACCGACGGCGTGCGCGACGCCACCGGCGCGCGCATCGAGCCCGGCGCCTGGCGCGACGCCAGTGGCCTGGCCGGCGTGCTGCCGCAGGGCCGCGACAAGGGCGGGCTGGACTACCGCCGCGAGTTGCGCGACGCCGTGCGCAGCCTGCGCCTGGCGCGCAACAGCGTCGTCGCCGCCAGCCTGTTCAGCACGCAGAGCGCCAGCAGCGACCTGGCCAAGATCAACCGCGCCATCAAGGCCGGCACGCCGGCGCCGGTGGACTTCAACATCGGCACGGCCGCCGGCGCGACCGTGCGCGCGGTGTTCCCGCTGGCGCAGCTGACGGGCGTGCAGTGGGCACGCCAGACCAGCACCGCGCCCGGCTTCACCAACAGCAACCTGCCGCTGCCGGTGTTGTCCCCCGCGGCGGTGGGCCAGGTGGCCTACGGGCGCTTCCGCTCGCCCGACTACGCCACCGCCGAGAAGTACATCCCGCCCACCGGCACGCTGACCGGCACTCCGCAGGTGCAGGGCCACAACGACCTGGTGGTGCAGGTGTTCCTGCCCGCCGGCACACGCCCGGCGGCCGGCTGGCCGGTGGCCATCTTCGGCCACGGCTTCACCGACAGCATGTACGGCGCGCCCTGGGCCGTGGCGTCCACGATGGCGGCGGCAGGCATCGCCACCGTGGCCATCAACGTCGTGGGCCACGGCGGCGGTGCGCAAGGCGTGCTGAACGTGCAGCGCAGCGGGGCCGACCCGGTGCAGGTGCCGGCCGGCGGCCGCGGTATCGACCAGGACGGCAACACCGTCATCGACAGCACCGAAGGCGTCAACGCTGCGGCGCCGCGCACCATCATCAGCAGCCGCGACGGCCTGCGCCAGACCGTGGTCGACCTGATGCAGCTGGTGCGCCAGGTCGAGGCCGGCATCGACGTCGACGGCGACGGCAGCACCGACCTCGACGCCGCGCGCATCTACTACGCGGGCCAGTCCTTCGGCGGCATCTACGGCACCATCCTGCTCGGCAGCGAACCGTCGATCCAGGCCGGCGTGCCCAACGTGCCGGGCGGCAGCATCACCGAGGTGGCGCGGCTGGGCGGCTTCCGCTTCCTCACCGCGGTGACGCTGGCCACGCGCGTGCCGCAGCTGCTGAACCTGCCGCCGCTGCCGGGCGTGCCGTCGCCGTTCAACCTGGTGTTCAACGAGAACATCCCGCTGCGCGACCAGCCGCCGGTGACGAACACGGTGCCGGGCGCCACGGACATCGCCGTGGTGCTGGACCGCTTCGAGTGGGTGCAGCAGTCGGGCAACCCGGTCAGCTACGCGGCGGCCATCCGCAAGGCGCCGCCGGCGGGCTTCGCGCCCAAGCCGGTGCTGATCCAGTTCGCCAAGGGTGACCAGACCGTGCCCAACCCGACCAGCAGCGCCATCGTGCGCGCCGGTGGCCTGGCCGACCGCACCAGCTACTTCCGCAACGACCTGGCCTACGCGCTGAACAGCGCTGTCGGCAAGAACCCGCACGTGTACCTGACGAACATCGGCAACATGGCCGCGTCGGGCTACGCCCTGGCGGCGCAGCGGCAGATCGCGACCTTCTTCGCCAGCGGCGGCGCGACCATCATCGACCCCGACGAGGGCGGCCCGATCTTCGAGGTGCCGGTGCTGGGTCCGCTGCCGGAGACGCTGAACTACATCCCCTGAGCGGGCGCTGCAGCAACGACAAGGGGCGCCGCGGCGCCCCTTGTTCACTTGCGAGCCTGGCGCCGGTCAGAGCACTTCGCTGGCGAAGTCGGCCAGCCGCGAGCGTTCGCCGCGCGCCAGCGTGACGTGGCCGCCGTGCGGCCAGCCCTTGAAGCGGTCGACGGCGTAGGTCAGACCCGACGAGCCTTCGGTGAGGTAGGGCGTGTCGATCTGCGCCAGGTTGCCCAGACACACGATCTTGGTGCCCGGGCCGGCGCGCGTGATCAGCGTCTTCATCTGCTTGGGCGTGAGGTTCTGCGCTTCGTCGATCAGCACGAACTTGTTCAGGAACGTGCGCCCGCGCATGAAGTTCAGGCTCTTGATCTTGATCTTGCTGCGGACCAGGTCGTTGGTGGCCGCGCGCCCCCACTCGCCGGCGCTGCTGTCGCTGCGCGCCAGCACTTCCAGGTTGTCGTCCAGCGCGCCCATCCACGGGCCCATCTTCTCTTCCTCGTTGCCGGGCAGGAAGCCGATGTCGTCGCCCACCGGCACGGTGACGCGCGTGACGATGATCTCGGTGTAGCGGCGGTCGTCCAGCACCTGGCTCAGGCCGGCGGCCAGCGTCATCAGCGTCTTGCCGGTGCCCGCGGTGCCGGTGAGGGTGATGAAGTCGCAGTCCGGGTCCATCAGCAGGTTCAGCGCGAAGTTCTGCTCGCGGTTGCGCGCGGTCACGCCCCAGACCGCATTCTTCGCATGCGTGTACTCGCGCAGCGTCTTCAGGACCGCGGTCTTGCCGGTGATCTCGGTGACCCGCGCGTACAGCGGCGCCGCGCCCGGGGTCTCGAGGTAGACGAACTGGTTGATCAGCAGCGCCGGCACCAGCGGGCCGCTGATGCGGTAGTACGTGAAGCCGCCCTGCTGCCACGACTCCATCGTCTTGCCGTGGCGTTCCCAGAAGTCGGCCGGCAGGGCCAGCACGCCGGTGTAGAGCAGGTCGCCGTCTTCCAGCGTCTTGTCGTTGAAGTAGTCCTCGGCCGGCAGGCCCAGGGCGCGCGCCTTCACGCGCATGTTGATGTCCTTGGACACCAGCACCACCTCGCGTGCCGGCTGGCTGTCGCGCAGCGACTGCACGACACCCAGGATCTGGTTGTCGGCCTTGCCCTGCGGCAGCCCGGCGGGCAGCTTCACGTCCAGCAGCATGGTCTGGAAGAACAGCTTGCCGCCGGCCTCGCGCTTGCCGGTCTTGGACAGCGGGATGCCGGCGCTGGCGTCGAGGCTGCCGTCGTCCTTGCCAAAGGACGCAAGCGCGTCGAGCTCGCGGCTGACCTGGCGCACGTTGCGCGAGACCTCGCTCATGCCCTTCTTGTGGCCGTCGAGTTCTTCCAGCGTGATCATCGGCAGGAAGACGTCGTGTTCCTCGAAGCGGAACAGGCTCATCGGGTCGTGCATCAGCACGTTGGTGTCCAGCACGAAGAGCTTGGCCGGGCCGGTGCCGCGCGGCGTGCGCTGCCGGCTCCTGGGGGCGGGCGCCGGCACTGCGGCGGGGGCCGGTGCCACCGCGCGCTGCGGAGCCGGTGCCGCGGCAGCCGGCGGCGCTGCGCGGGCGACCGCGGGTGCCGGCGCGGGCGCCGCAGCCGGGGCCGGCCGCGGCACGGCCACGGCTGGCGCGGCCGCCGGCGCAGGCAGGCTGGTGCCGCGCGCGCTGCGCCGCGCAGGCTTCGCTGCCGGCTGGGCCTCGAAGTCGGCGGAGCTCAGCAGGGCGGCTTTCTTGGTCGGAGGCTTCGGCAGGGGCATGGGCGGGGGCGAATCAAAAAGACAAAAGCCGCACAGGCGGCTGTGCGGCTTTCAGGGACAGGGAGGCGGCTTGCACGGCGCGTGCGGCAGGCCGCTGGACGGCGGACCGTGCGATCTCAGGCCGCCTTCTTGAGGGCCTTGACGGCCTTCAGCACTTCGTCGACGTGGCCGGCGACCTTGATGCCGCGCCACTCGGCACGCATCACGCCCTCGGCGTCGATCAGGAAGGTGCTGCGCTCGATGCCTTTCACCTTCTTGCCGTACATGATCTTGTTCTTCACCACACCGAACATGTGGCAGAGCTTCTCTTCGGTGTCGGCGATCAGCTCGAACGGCAGTTCCAGCGCCTGCTTGAACTTCTCGTGCGAGGCCAGGTTGTCGCGCGAGACGCCGAAGACCACGGCGCCGGCCTTCACGAAGTCCTTGTGGTGGTCACGGAACTGCATGGCCTCGGTGGTGCAGCCCGGTGTCGCGTCCTTCGGGTAGAAGTACAGCACCACGGCACGGCCGAGGTTGGCCTGGGGCGTGAACTTCACGCCGCTGGTGGCGGCAGCTTCGAATTCCGGCAGGGCTTTGTTGACTACAGGCGTCATGGATGGTTTTCTCGGAAGTCTGGTGCCGAAGCCGGCTCAACGCGAGATTATAAATCCTCAGCCTCAGCCGCCCGCACCCCCCAGCAGCAGCGCAGCCACCGCCGAGCGCCGTTCGCTGACGAGCACGTTGTAGGTGCGGCAGGCGGCCGCGGTGTCCATGGTCTCGACGCCGATGCCGCGGTCGATCAGCGCCCGCAGCAGCGACGGGTGCGGGAACCGGATGCGCGCGCCGCTGCCGAAGATCACCAGCTCCGGCTGCAGCGCCGCGATGCGTTCGAAGTGCGCCGGCGTCAGTGCGTCGAAGCCGTCGGCCTGCCAGGGCAGCACGGCGCCTTCCCAGGGCACGATGGCGCTGCTGTCGTGCAGCACCGGGCCCACCCACACGCGCCCGGGCTCGTGGCGCGAGATCAGGTTGACGCCGCTGGTCGTGTCGGGCTGGAACTTCATGCGGGATAATTCTAGGTTCCTTCCGTCGGAGCCACAGCGCGTGAAGCCCATCCTGAAGTCCGCCAAGCTTGCCAACGTCGGCTACGACATCCGCGGCCCCGTGCTCGACAAGGCGCGGCAGATGGAAGACGAGGGCCAGAAGATCATCAAGCTGAACATCGGCAACGTGGCCGCGTTCGGGCTGATGCCGCCCGACGAGATCGTGCAGGACATGATCCGCAACCTGCCCAGCCAGACGGCCGCCGGCTACACCGACAGCAAGGGCCTGTTCGCGCCGCGCAAGGCGGTGGTGCACTACACGCAGGAGAAGGCGATCGCCGGCGTGACGGTGGACGACGTCTACCTGGGCAACGGTGCCAGCGAGCTGATCGCGATGAGCATGAACGCGCTGCTCGACGCCGGCGACGAGGTGCTGATCCCGTCGCCCGACTACCCGCTGCACACGGCCGTGGTCTCGCTGTCGGGCGGCACGCCCGTGCACTACCGCTGCGACGAGGGCTCGGGCTGGCTGCCCGACCTGGACGACATCCGCGCCAAGGTCGGCCCGCGCACCAAGGCCATCGTCGTCATCAACCCGAACAACCCCACCGGCGCGCTGTACCCGGTGGACGTGCTGCAGGCGATCGTCGAGATCGCCCGCCAGCACCAGCTGATCGTGTTCGCCGACGAGATCTACGACAAGACGGTCTACGACGGCCACGTGCACACCAGCATCGCGAGCCTCGCCGACGACGTGCTGTTCGTCACCTTCAACGGCCTGAGCAAGAACTACCGCTCGTGCGGCTACCGCGCCGGCTGGATGGTGGTGTCGGGCGACAAGCGCCACGCCCGCGACTACATCGAGGGCCTGAACATGCTGGCCTCGATGCGCCTGTGCGCCAACACGCCGGGGCAGATGGCGATCCAGACGGCGCTGGGCGGCTACCAGAGCATCAGGGACCTGGTGGCGCCGGGCGGCCGCCTGTGCCGCCAGCGCGACCTCGCGCACGAACTGCTGAGCCAGATCCCGGGCGTCAGCGTCGTCAAGCCCAGGGCGGCGCTGTACATGTTCCCGCGCCTGGACCCGAAGATGTACCCCATCGCCGACGACCAGCAGTTCGCCTACGACCTGCTCGACCAGGAGAAGGTGCTGATCGTGCAGGGCACGGGCTTCAACTGGCCCGACCCCGACCACTTCCGCCTCGTGTTCCTGCCGAACTCGGACGACCTCACCGAGGCCATCGGCCGCATCGAACGCTTCCTCTCGAACTACCGCAAACGGCACTCCACATGAACAGCATCCAGGTCGGCCTGCTCGGCATCGGCACCGTCGGCAGCGGCACCTTCACCGTGCTGCAGCGCAACCAGGCGGAGATCCGCCGCCGTGCCGGCCGCGGCATCGAGATCTCGATGGTCGCCGACCTCGACGTGGCGCGTGCGCGCGGCATCGTGGGCGACCGCGCGCGCGTGGTCGCCGATGCGCGCGAGGTCATCGCCAACCCCGACATCGACATCGTCATCGAGCTCATCGGCGGCTACGGAATCGCCAAGGCGCTGGTGCTGGAGGCGATCGCCGCGGGCAAGCACGTGGTCACCGCCAACAAGGCGCTGCTGGCGGTGCACGGCAGCGAGATCTTCGCCGCCGCGCGGGCCAAGGGCGTGATCGTCGCCTTCGAGGCGGCAGTGGCCGGCGGCATCCCCATCATCAAGGCGCTGCGCGAGGGCCTCACGGCCAACCGCATCGCGTGGGTCGCCGGCATCATCAACGGCACCACCAACTTCATCCTGTCCGAGATGCGCAGCAAGGGGCTGGACTTCGCCACCGTGCTGCAGCAGGCGCAGGCGCTGGGCTACGCCGAGGCCGACCCCACGTTCGACATCGAGGGCGTGGACGCGGCGCACAAGGCCACCATCATGTCGGCCATCGCGTTCGGCGTGCCGGTGCAGTTCGACAAGGCGCACGTCGAAGGCATCACCGCGCTGCAGGCCGCCGACATCCGCTACGCCGAGCAGCTGGGCTACCGCATCAAGCTGCTGGGCATCACCAAGCGCCGCGACGACGTCGGCGGCATCGAGCTGCGCGTGCACCCGACGCTGATCCCGTCGACGCGGCTGATCGCCAACGTGGAGGGCGCGATGAACGCGGTGGTGGTGCAGGGCGACGCCGTCGGCGCGACGCTGTACTACGGCAAGGGCGCGGGCAGCGAGCCGACCGCCAGCGCCGTGATCGCCGATCTCGTCGACATCACCCGGCTGCACACCGCCGACCCCGACCACCGCGTGCCGCACCTGGCCTTCCAGCCGGGCGAGCTGCAGGACACGCGCATCCTGCCGATCGCCGAGGTCGTCACCGCCTTCTACCTGCGCCTGCAGGTGGCCGACAAGGCCGGCGTGCTGGCACGCATCACCGGCATCCTGGCCGAGCACGACATCAGCATCGACGCCGTGCTGCAGCGCGAGAGTGTCGAAGGCGAGAAGCAGACCGACCTCATCATCCTGACGCACGACACCGTGGAAGGCCGCATGCAGGCCGCGCTGGCACAGATGCAGGCCCTGCCCACCGTGCTGGCCCCCATCGTCAAGATCCGGAAAGAAGAGCTGAATTGAAGTACATCAGCACCCGCGGCGACCGCACCGAGCGCGGCTTCTCCGACATCCTGCTCGAAGGCCTGGCGCCCGACGGCGGCCTGTACCTGCCGACGCACTACCCGAAGGTCGACGCCGCCACGCTGCAGCGCTGGCGCGGGCTGACGTACGCCCAGCTGGCGTTCGAGATCCTGTCGCTGTACATCGACGACATCCCGGCGGCCGACCTGCGGCGCCTGGTGGACGCCACGTACACCGAAGCCGTCTTCGGCACGCCGCAGATCACGCCGCTGAAGCCGCTGGAAGCGGGCATGCAGCTGCAGGCGCTGTCCAACGGGCCCACGCTGGCCTTCAAGGACATGGCGATGCAGCTGCTGGGCCACCTGTTCGAATACGAACTGGCGCGCCGCGGCGAGCAGCTCAACATCCTGGGCGCCACCAGCGGGGACACCGGCAGCGCGGCCGAGTACGCGATGCGCGGCAAGCAGGGCGTGCGTGTCTTCATGCTCAGTCCGCACGGCCGCATGAGCCCGTTTCAGCAGGCGCAGATGTTCAGCCTGCAGGACGCCAACATCCACAACCTCGCCGTCGAAGGCGTGTTCGACGATTGCCAGGACATCGTCAAGGCCGTCAGTGCCGACCTCGACTTCAAGCGCCGCCACAAGATCGGCACCGTCAACTCGATCAACTGGGCGCGGCTGCTGGCGCAGGTGGTGTACTACTTCGCCGGGTACTTCCAGGCCACGCGCAGTAACGACGAGCAGGTCGACTTCGCCGTGCCCAGCGGCAATTTCGGCAACATCTGCGCCGGCCACGTGGCGCGCAGCATGGGCCTGCCGATCCGCCACCTGGTGCTGGCGACGAACGAGAACAACGTGCTCGACGAGTTCTTCCGCACCGGCACGTACCGCGTGCGCGGCAGCGCCGAGACCTTCGAGACCTCCAGCCCGTCGATGGACATCAGCAAGGCCAGCAACTTCGAGCGCTTCGTCTACGACCTGCTCGGCCGCGACGGCGCGCGCACGCAGGCGCTGTTCGGTGACGCGGTGGCGCGGCAGGGCGGCTTCACGCTGGCCCCGGCCGAGTTCGCGCGCGTGGCCGGCTTCGGCTTTGTCAGCGGCAGCAGCAGCCACGCCGACCGGCTGGCCACCATCCGCGACACGTTCCAGCGCTTTGGCGTGATGATCGACACCCACACGGCCGACGGCCTGAAGGTGGCGCGTGCGCACTGCACGCCCGGCGTGCCGATGGTCGTGCTGGAGACGGCCTTGCCGGCCAAGTTCGCCGAGACCATCCGCGAGGCGCTGGGCGTGGACCCCGAGCCGCCGGCGGCGCTGCGCGGCATCGAAGATCTGCCCAAGCGCTTCACCGTGGTGCCGCCCGACGCGGCCGTGGTGCAGCGCTACATCGAGACCCACACCGCATGACCGCGCCCCGCGACCCCCGCCCGCTGCTGAGCCTGGACGACGCGCTGGCGTTGCTGGCCGACGGCGCGGCGCCGTTCCGCATCCTGCAGACCGAGTCGGTCTCCACCTTCGACGGCCTGGGCCGCGTGCTCGCCGCCGAGGTGCTGTCGATGCTGGACGTGCCGCCCGAGGACAACACGGCGATGGACGGCTACGCGGTGCACAGCGCCGACCTGCGGGTGCCCGGCGTGGTGCTGCCGGTGGCGCAGCGCATCCCGGCCGGCGTGGTCGGCGCGCCGCTGCTGCCCGGCACCGCGGCGCGCATCTTCACCGGCGGCCAGGTGCCGGCCGGTGCCGATGCCGTGGTGATGCAGGAGCAGTGCGAAGCCGTGCCCGCCGCGTCCGGTCAGGGTCAGGGCCAGGGCCTGGGCAGCGTGCGCGTGAACACCGTGCCGGTGCACGGCCAGTGGATCCGCCGCCGCGGCGAGGACGTGCGTGTCGGCGCCACCGTGCTGCACCGCGGCGAGCGTCTCACGCCGCAGGCCCTGGGCCTGGCGGCCTCGGTGGGTGCTGCCACGCTGCCGGTGGTGCGGCGCCCGCGCGTGGCACTGTTCTCCACCGGCGACGAACTCATGATGCCCGGCGAGCCGCTGCGCCCGGGCGCCATCTACAACAGCAACCGATTCACGCTGCGCGCGCTGTTCCAGGCCGCCGGTTGCGAGGTCGGCGACCTGGGCATCGTGCCCGACCGGCTGGACGCCACGCGCGAGGCGCTGCGCCGCGCCGCGGTCGACCACGACCTGATCGTCACCAGTGGCGGCGTCTCGGTGGGCGAGGAAGACCACCTGAAGCCGGCGGTGGAAGCCGAGGGCACGCTGCAGCACTGGCAGATCGCGATCAAGCCCGGCAAGCCGCTGGCCTTCGGCACCGTGCGCAAGCCCGATGGCCACGCGGCGCTGTTCGTCGGCCTGCCGGGCAACCCGGTGTCGAGCTTCGTCACCGCGCTGCTGTGCGTCACACAAGTGCTGCGCGCGCTGCAGGGCATGCCGGTGGGGCTGCCGCCGGCGCTGCAACTGCGGGCCGACTTCGACTGGCCGCGCCCCGACAAGCGGCGCGAGTTCCTGCGCGTGCGGCTGAACGACCGCGGCGGGCTCGACCTGTTCCCCAACCAGAGCTCGGGCGTGCTCACGTCTGCCGTCTGGGCCGACGGCCTGCTCGACAACCCGGCCAGCCAGGCCATCCGCGTGGGCGACACGGTGCGCTTCCTGCCCCTGTCGCAGCTGATCGCGCGGTAGGCAGCACCCATCCGCCCCGCCATGCACATCGAACTCGACGATCTCGCGCGTCCCGCCGTGCACGCGCTGCTCCAGGAGCACCTGGACAACATGCACGCGCTGAGCCCTCCGGAGCAGGTGTTCGCGCTGGACCTGACGCGGCTGCGCGTGCCCGAGATCACCTTCTGGACGGCGTGGGACGGCGACACCCTGCTGGGCTGCGCGGCCTTGAAGGAGCTCTCGCCCGTGCACGGCGAGATCAAGTCCATGCGCACGCCGGCCCGGTTGCGCGGCCGCGGCGCGGGCAAGGCGCTGCTGGCGCACATCGTCCAGACCGCGCGGGAACGGAACTACGAGCGCCTGAGCCTGGAGACCGGCAGCCACCCCGACTTCGGTGCAGCCCACGCGCTGTACCGGCGCTTCGGATTCCTGGATGCCGGCCCTTTCGCCGACTACAAGGAGGATCCGCACAGCGTCTTCATGGAGCTGCGGCTTCACGGCGCTGCGTGAGACGATGCACCCGACGACCAGGGATCCCCGCAACGCCACGATCGGGCTCGACCCGGAACACACGATGAAAGTCCAGGTGCGCTATTTCGCCTCGCTGCGCGAGGCCCTGGGGCCGCAGGAGACGGTCGAACTGCCGGCGGGCAGCACCGTGGCGGCGCTGCGCGACGTGCTGCTGGCGCGCGGCGGCCGCCATGCCGAGGTGCTGGCACCGCAGCGCGCCGTGCGCTGCGCGCTGAACCAGGTGATGGCCGACGGCGGCGCGGTGCTGGAAGAGGGCGCGGAAGTCGCCTTCTTCCCGCCCGTCACCGGAGGCTGAGGCGATGACGCCGCGCGTGCGCATCCAGACCGGCGACTTCGACCTCGGCGCCGAGGTCGCTGCGCTGCGTGCCGGCGACACCGGCGTCGGCGCCGTCGTCGGCTTCGTCGGCACCGTGCGCGACCGCAACGGCGCCGGCCCGGCCGACATCAGCGTGCTCGAGCTGGAGCACTACCCGGGCATGACCGAACGCTCGATCGAGGCCATGATCGATGCCGCCTTCCAGCGCTTCGACATCCGCGGCGCGCGTGTCGTGCACCGCGTCGGGCCGATGCGGCCGGCCGAGCAGAT
The DNA here is from genome assembly GCF_049810355.1 of Rubrivivax soli. GTDB lineage: Bacteria > Pseudomonadota > Gammaproteobacteria > Burkholderiales > Burkholderiaceae_C > Rubrivivax. Next base: position 1,021,007 of record NZ_CP187368.1, on the reverse strand, counting down.
CGTGCTGGTGGTGGTGAGCTCGGCGCACCGCGGGCAGGCCTTCCAGGCCTGCGAGTTCCTGATGGACTACCTGAAGACGCAGGCGCCGTTCTGGAAGAAGGAGACCACGCCCGCGGGCGCACGCTGGGTCGACGCACGCGTGGCCGACGACGCGGCGGCGCGCCGCTGGGGCCTGGACGTGAGCAACGCCTGATGGACACCGTGCAGCTGCGCAGTGCGCTCGGGCGGTTCACCACCGGTGTCACGATCGTCAGCTGTGTCGCCCCCGATGGCACGCGCGTGGGCCTGACGGCCAACTCCTTCCAGGCGCTGTCGCTCGAGCCGCCGCTGGTGCTGTGGTCGCTGCGCGCCGCCAGCCCCAGCCTGGCCGCGTTCCAGGCTGCCGCGCACTTCGCCGTGAACGTGCTGGGCGAGGCGCAGGTCGATCTGTCGCGCCGCTTCGCGAGCCGCCGCGACGACAAGTTCGACGACGGCGCCTGGGCCCCGGGCACGCATGGCGCGCCGGTGCTGGCCGGCTGCACGGCGGTCTTCGAGTGCGCCACCGTCTCGCAGCAGGCGGTGGGCGACCACGTGCTGTTCATCGGCCGCGTGCTCGCGCTCGACGAGGCACCGATCGCGCCGCTGGTGTTCCAGGGCGGGCACTACCACCTGCTGGGGGAGGTGCTGTGAGGCTGGAGGCCACGTGGATCGCCGCCTTCGAGCAGGCCTTCCGCCTGTGCGGCGTGCAGCCCGGCGACGCCTGCGCCGTGCTGTCGCAGACGCAGACCCGGCCCGAACTGCCGCAGCTGGCCGAGCTCGCGCTGCTGCGCCTGGGCGCGCGGCCCTTCCACCTGGTGCTGCCGGCCGCGCCGCTGGCAGCACCCGTGCCGGTGCGCTCCACCGGCGCGTCCGACGCCATCGGCGGCCTGGAGCCGGTGGTCGCGGCGCTGGCGGGCTGCGCCTTCTTCGCCGACTGCACCGTCGAAGGCCTGATGCACGCGCCCGAGCTGCCGCGCATCCTGGCCGGCGGTGCGCGCGGCCTGTACATCAGCCACGAGCACCCCGAGATCCTGGAACGCTGCCTGCCGCGCGCCGACGACGAAGCCCCGGTGCGCGAGGCGATGCGCCGGCTGAAGGCGGCGCGCGAGATGCACGTGCAGTCCGCCGCCGGCACCGATCTGCGCATCGCGCTGGCCGGCGCGCGCATCGGCGGCGTCTGGGGTTTCACGTCGCGCCCGGGCAGCTTCTCGCACTGGCCCGGCGGGCTGGTGCTGGCATTTCCGGCGGCCGGCAGCGTCCACGGCACGCTGGTGCTCGACCGCGGCGACGTCAACCTCACCTTCAAGCGCTATCTGCACGACCCGGTGCGGCTGGTCATCGAACACGACCACGCGGTGCGCGTGGAAGGCGACAACGTCGACGCCGAGCTGATGCGCGGCCAGTTCGATGCCTGGGGCGATGCCGCCGCCACCGCGGTGTCGCACGTGGGCTGGGGCCTGAACCGGCGCGCGCGCTGGGACGCCATGCACTTCTACGACAAGGCCGACTTCAACGGCACCGAGCTGCGGGCGTTCGCCGGCAACTTCCTGTACTCCACCGGCGCCAACGAGGTCGCCGGACGCCACACGCTGGGCCACTTCGACCTGCCGCTGCGCGGCTGCACGGTGGCGCTGGACGGCGTGCCGGTGGTCGAGGCGGGGCACCTGCTGTGAACGCCGCGCCCGTCTGCGTCGAAGCCGGGCAGGGCGACACGGCGGTGCTGCTGCTGCACGGCATCGGCGGCGGTGCTGCGATCTGGAACGACGCCTTGGGGGTGCTGGCAGCGGCCGGCCTGCATGCCGTGGCGCTGGACTTCCCCGGCTACGGCGCCACGCCCGGCGCGCCGACGATGGACGGGCTGGTCGGTGCCGTGGCCGTCACCGTGGCGCGGCTGGGCGCGCGGCGCACCGTGCTGGTGGGCCACAGCATGGGCGGCATGGTGGCGCAGGAGTTCCTGGCCCGCGGCCACGGCGGCGTGCACGCGCTGGTGCTGGCCTGCACCTCGCCCGCCTTCGGCAAGCCCGACGGTGCCTGGCAGGCGAGGTTCGTCGCCGATCGCCTGGCGCCGCTGGACGCCGGCCTGGGCATGGCTGGCATGGCGCGGGCGCTGGTGCCGGCGATGGTGGCGCCCGGCGCGGTGCCCGGTGCCGCCGAGCGCGCCATCGCCGTGATGGCCGCCGTGCCCGAGGCCACGTACCGCACGGCGCTGCAGGCCATTGCCGCCTTCGACCGCCGCGCCGCGCTGCCGGCCATCGCCGTGCCCACGCTGTGCCTGGCCGGCGCCCACGACCGCACCGCGCCGCCCGAGGTGCTGCAGCGCATGGCGCAGCACATCCCTGGCGCGCGGTTCCAGTGCCTGGCCGACGCCGGCCACATCGCCAACATCGAGCAGCCGGCGTCCTTCCATGCCGCGCTGCTGGACTTCCTGCAACCCCCGGTTGTTTGAGGAGACGCCATGCACATCGCCGGCAACCCCAGCACGCTGACGGCGCAGCAGCGCGAGCTGATCGACCTGGCCGCCACGCTGGGTGCTGAGAAGTTCGCGCCGCGTGCGGCCACGCACGACCGCGCGGCCAGTTTCCCGTTCGACAACTACGCCGACCTGCGCGCCGCCGGCCTGCTGACGATCTGCGTGCCGCGTGAACACGGCGGGCTGGGCGCCGACTTCGCCACCTACGTGATGGTGGCCGCCGAGATCGGCCGCCACTGCGGCGCCACGGCGCTGTCGTACAACATGCACGTGTGCTCCACGATGTGGGCCGGCTTCATCGCCGACGCACTGACGATGACCCCCGAGCAGCGCGCCGACCACGCCGCCAACCGTGCGCTGCATTACGCCAACATCGTCGAACGCGGCCTTGTCTACTCGCAGCCCTTCTCCGAAGGTGGCGCGGCGGCCGCCGGCAAGGCGCCGTTCGGCACGCTGGCGCGGCCCGCCACCGTGGACGGCGTGGACGGCTACGTCGTCAGCGGCAAGAAGATCTTCGCCTCGCTCGCCGGCGCGGCCGACTTCTACGGCGTGCTGTGCACGCTGGACCGGCCGCATGCGACGCAGAAGGATTCGCTGTACCTGGCCGTGCCGGCCGATGCCGCCGGCGTGCAGGTGGTGGGCGACTGGGACCCGCTGGGCATGCGCGGCACCGTCAGCCGCACGCTGCTGCTGCACGATGTGTTCGTGCCGCACACCGCGCGGCTGATGCCCGAGGGCCTGTACTTCCAGGCCGCGGCGCGCTTCCCGCACATGTTCGCGACGCTGAGCCCCACCTACATGGGCATCGCGCAGGCGGCCTACGACTTCACGGTGGCCTACCTGCGCGCTGAGGTGCCCGGCATGCCGCCCGTGAAGCGCCGCATGTACCCGACCAAGCAGTTCGCGGTGGCCGAGATGCGCGTGAAGCTCGAGCAGACGCGTGCGCTGTTCCTGCAGAACGCACGCGACGCGATGGTCGACCCGGACAAGGACACGCGCATGCGCCTCTATGCGGCGCACTACACGATCATGGAGAACGCCAACGACATCGCGCGGCTGGCGATTCGCACCTGCGGCGGCCAGAGCATGCTGAAGAGCCTGCCGCTGGAGCGCCTGTACCGCGACAGCCGCTGCGGCAGCCTGATGCTGCCGTGGACGGCCGAGCTGTGCATGGACCGCCTGGGCCGCGAGTGCCTGTACGAAGCCGGCGAGCGCGACGAAGCCATCGAATAGGCCCGGCGCCGTGTTCGACCGCCTCGTTCCCGCGCCGCTGGCCGATGCCGCCGAGGCGCACCTGCGGCACGACGGCGTGCAGCGCGGCGCGATCGTCGCCTGGCTGGGCCACAACAGCTGGGACATGCTGGCCACGCTGGTGGCCTGCCAGCGGCTGGGGGCGGTGCTGCTGCCGCTGAACTGGCGGCTGGCAGCGGCGGAGCTGGCGCAGATCGTCGGCCAGGCCGGTGCCGGCCACCTGCTGGGCACACCCGAGGTCGAGGCGCTGGCCGTCGAGGTGCTGCAGCGCGCGCGGCTGGTGCCCGGCCCGGCGGACGGCGTGCAGGGCGGCGATCTGCTGCTCGTCTCCACCTCGGGCACCACCGGCCGCGCCCGGCTCGCGATGCACACCGCCGCCGGCATGCAGGCCAATGCGCTGGCGGCGATCCAGGCGCTGGGGCTGAACGCGCACAGCCGCGTGCTGAGCGTGCTGCCGCTGTTCCACGTGGGCGGCCTGTGCATCCAGACGCTGCCGGCGCTGGCCGCCGGCGGCCAGGTGCTGCTGCACCCGCGCTTCGAGCCCGATCTGTGGTTCGACGCGGTGGCCGCCTGGAAGCCCACCACCACGCTGCTGGTGCCGGCCGTGATGCGCGCGCTGGTGGAGCACCCGCGCTGGGCCGGCGCCGACCTGGCATCGCTGCAGCACGTGGCCAGCGGCTCGCAGATCGTGCCGCGGCCGCTGATCGAGGCCTTCCACGCCCGCGGCATCCCGGTGGCGCAGGTCTACGGCGCCACCGAGACGGGGCCTGTCTCGATCGTGCTGCAGCCCGGGCAGGCGCTGCGGCAGGCCCATGGCGCCGGCCACCCGGCACTGGGCGTGCGGGTGCGCCTGGCCGCCGACGGCGAAGTGCTTCTGCGGGGCGCCAACCTGATGCGCGGCTACCACCGCGAGGCCGACACCGGCTTCGATGCCGAGGGCTGGTTCCACACCGGCGACCTGGCGCGCCGCCACGACGGCGGGGGCATCGAGATCGTCGGCCGCTCGAAGGAGCTGATCATCTCGGGTGGCGAGAACATCCACCCGGCCGAGATCGAGACCCTGGCTGCCGAGCGCCCCGAGATCGCCGAATGCGCCGTCGTCGGCGTGCCCGACGCGCGCTGGGGCGAGGTGCCGGTGCTCGCGGTCGTGCTGCGTCCACGGCAGGCGCTCGACCGCGCCGCGCTGCAGGCGCTGTTCGACGATCGGCTCGCGCGCTTCAAGCACCCGCGCGTGGTGCACGTGGTCGACACGCTGCCGAAGACGGCGCTGGGCAAGGTGCAGCGCGCGCTGCTGGCGCGCCAGCTGCACGCGGACTGACGCCGCGGCCGAGCGATCGCCGCACCCGCTGCGGCTGCGCAGGCGCATGATGGTCACCGCCCCCGGCGCCGGCCGCGGCGCGGCCTTGATCCAGCACAAGGCCGCTGCGCCGGCGCCTTGAAAACTGGCAGGCGCTGCCCCATGTCCGCTGCAACCCGGAGGATTCCCACCATGCGAGCCGACAAGTTCACCACCGCCTTCCAGCAAGCCCTGGGCGACGCGCAGAGCGCCGCAAATGCGGCCGACAACCCGTACATCGAACCGGCCCACGTGCTGGCCGCGATGCTGGTCCAGCCCGACGGCCCGAAGGCGCTGCTCGACCGCGCCGGTGCCAACACCGCGGCGCTGGCGCAGGCGATGGACGTGGCGGTGCGCAACCTGCCGCAGGTGCAGGGCGGCGGCCAGCCGGTGCAGCCCTCGCGCGACCTGGTGCAACTGCTCACGGCCGCCGACAAGGAAGCCACCAAGCGCGGCGACAGCTTCATCGCCAGCGAGATGTTCCTGCTGGCGCTGGCCGATGCCAAGAACGACATCGGCGGCATCGTGCGCGGCCACGGGCTGAGCCGCAAGGCGCTGGAGCAGGCGATCGAGGCCGTGCGCGGTGGCCAGAAGGTCGACTCGGCCGAGGCCGAAGGCCAGCGCGAGGCGCTGAAGAAGTACACGCTGGACCTGACCGAGCGCGCCCGCCAGGGCAAGCTCGACCCCGTGATCGGCCGCGACGACGAGATCCGGCGTGCCATCCAGGTGCTGCAGCGTCGCAGCAAGAACAACCCGGTGCTGATCGGCGAGCCGGGCGTCGGCAAGACGGCCATCGTCGAAGGCCTGGCGCAGCGCATCGTCAACGGCGAGGTGCCCGATTCGCTGAAGGGCAAGCGGGTGCTGTCGCTCGACATGGCCGGGCTGCTGGCCGGTGCCAAGTTCCGCGGCGAGTTCGAGGAGCGGCTGAAGGCCGTGCTGAAGGAGGTCTCGGCCGACGAGGGCAAGATCATCCTGTTCATCGACGAACTGCACACCATGGTGGGCGCGGGCAAGGCCGAGGGCGCGATGGACGCCGGCAACATGCTCAAGCCGGCGCTGGCGCGCGGCGAGCTGCACTGCATCGGCGCCACCACGCTGAACGAGTACCGCAAGTACGTCGAGAAGGACGCCGCGCTCGAACGCCGCTTCCAGAAGGTGCTGGTCGACGAGCCCAGCGTGGAGGCCACGGTCGCCATCCTGCGCGGCCTGCAGGAAAAGTACGAGGTGCACCACGGCGTGGAGATCACCGACCCGGCCATCGTCGCCGCGGCCGAGCTGAGCCACCGCTACATCACCGACCGCTTCCTGCCCGACAAGGCCATCGACCTGATCGACGAGGCCGCGGCCAAGATCAAGATCGAGATCGATTCCAAGCCCGAGGTGATGGACCGGCTCGACCGCCGGCTGATCCAGCTGAAGATCGAACGCGAGGCCGTGCGCAAGGAGACCGACGAGGCCTCGCAGCGCCGCTTCGGCCTGATCGAGGAAGAGGTGGCCAAGCTCGAGCGCGAGTACGCTGATCTCGAAGAGGTGTGGCAGAGCGAGAAGGCCACCGCCCAGGGCTCGGCGCACGTGAAGGAAGAGATCGACCGCATGCGCTTCCAGATCGAGGAGTGGAAGCGCAAGGGCGACTTCAACAAGGTCGCCGAGCTGCAGTACGGCAAGCTGCCCGAACTGGAGAAGCGGCTGAAGGAAGCGCAGGCCAAGGAAGCCGGCAAGGGCCGCGCGCAGCTGCTGCGCACGCTGGTGGGCGCCGAGGAGATCGCCGAGGTCGTGAGCCGCGCCACCGGCATCCCGGTCGCCAAGCTGATGCAGGGTGAGCGCGACAAGCTGCTGCAGATGGAGGCGCGGCTGCACGAACGCGTGGTCGGCCAGGACGAGGCCATCGTGGCGGTGGCCGATGCCATCCGCCGCTCGCGCGCGGGCCTGTCCGATCCCAACCGGCCGCTGGGCAGCTTCCTGTTCCTGGGTCCCACCGGCGTCGGCAAGACCGAGCTGTGCAAGGCGCTGGCCGGCTTCCTGTTCGACAGCGACGACCACATGATCCGCGTCGACATGTCGGAGTACATGGAGAAGCACTCGGTCAGCCGCCTGATCGGCGCGCCGCCCGGCTACGTGGGCTACGACGAGGGCGGCGCGCTCACCGAGGCCGTGCGCCGCAAGCCCTACAGCGTGCTGCTGCTCGACGAGGTGGAAAAGGCCCACCCCGACGTGTTCAACGTGCTGCTGCAGGTGCTGGACGACGGCCGCCTGACCGACGGGCAGGGCCGCACCGTGGACTTCAAGAACACCGTGATCGTGATGACCAGCAACCTGGGCTCGCACCTGATCATGCAGATGGCCGGCCGGAGCACCGAGGACATCAAGGACGCAGTCTGGGGCGAGGTCAAGCAGCACTTCCGGCCCGAGTTCCTGAACCGGATCGACGAGACCGTGGTGTTCCACGCGCTCGACCAGAAGAACATCGAGGCCATCGCCGCGATCCAGCTGCGCCTGCTGGAACAGCGCCTGGCGAAGCTGGAGATGAAGATCGAGGTCTCGCCCGCGGCGCTGGCCGAGCTGGCCAAGGTGGGCTTCGACCCGGTGTTCGGCGCGCGGCCGCTCAAGCGCGCGATCCAGCAGCGCATCGAGAACCCGGTGAGCAAGCTGATCCTGCAGGGCCGCTTCGGCCCGAAGGACGTGATTCCGGTGGACGTGGAGAACGGCGAGTTCGCGTTCTCGCGCGTGGTGCACTGAAGCGCGCCCCGGCCGGGCCGGCACCGCCGGTCGGGCGTGGGGGCGTCAGACGGGTACGGCCACCCGTTCCAGCTGCATGCGGGCCAGCGTCAGGTTGTTGGTGCTGGCCTGCAGCACCAGGTGCAGCACGATGCCCGGGTGCCCCGGCACCGGACGCAGCACCAGGTGCTGCTGGCCGACGGTGATGGCGGCCTCGGGTGGTGCGTGGCCCAGATGCAGGGCCTCGGCGGCGTTCGACATGGCGTCGAGCAGCAGGCCGCCCTGCACGGCCAGACGCTCGGCCGACGGCAGGCCACCGGCATGCGCCAGCGCCGCCTGCGTGCGCAGGTCGAAGACGCACACGCTGACGACGCCCTTGATGGCGGCGCAGCGGTGCACGTAGTCGCTCCAGCGTTGCGCGGCGCTGGGCGTGGACGCCGCGGCCGGCGTCTCCACGCCGGAGCGGCTGGTCGGCCCCAGCGGCATGGGCTCGGTGGGCGCCTCGGGCATGGGCACGACCGGGCGCGGCACGGCGCGGGCGATGTCGGTGTTCAGCGGCGCGGCCTGGGCCGCAGGCACCTGTTGCCGGTTCCAGGCCCCGCTGATGAAGGACCAGGCGTCGTTCGGGCGCGAGGCCTGCGGCGTGACGCGCACGTTCAGCCCGCTGCCGGCCACCAGCTGGCCGGCCTGCGCCGCCAGCGACGAGCCCGAGCCCAGCGGCAGCACCAGCATGTCGCGGTTGGTCCAGTTGACGCGCGTCATGGCCTCGCGCACCGGGGCCAGCGCGTTCGTCAGCGCCTGCGCTGGCACGTCGCCCAGCATCAGCACCGACAGCCGGCTGCGCGCCAGCAGCACCATCGCCAGCTGCTGGCGTTGCGCGCCGTCGGCATGGACGTCGGTGGTGTAGATGCGCACGTGGTTGCCGTCGCCCAGCGGCACCTCGACGAACTGCAGCACCGCCAGCGCCACACCCTGGCCCTGGCGGCGGATCGACAGGCGCTGCACGCGGGCGCCGGCCGCGCCGGCCAGCGCGTTCAGCAGGTGCAGCGTCGCGCTCGTGCCCACGTCGTGCAGCGCGATGTACTGCGGTGCCAGCCGCTCCAGCTGCTGCTGCAGCGCCAGCGCGGGTTCGCCGGTGACGAAGAGCTCGACCTGGTCGTCGGCGATGCGGCGGCCGATGTCGCGCAGACCCTGGCCCAGGTAGTCCTCGCGGTCGCGCACGATCTGCGTGGCCGGCGCTGCCAGTTCGGCGCGGCTCGGCTTGTAGGCCGGCGGGGGCCAGGGCAGGTCTTGGTCGGTCTTGGTCATGGTGAGGGCGGCCGTTCGGGGTCTTGTGATAGGAGGGCCAGGCACAGCCGGACCCGATGCATCTTAGGGAATCTCCTGCGCCGTTGCATCCCTTCGAAGGTGGTCGATCCCCTCCGTAGAATGAATTCCTTCCGGCATATCGGTCACTCGGCGCAAACCATGAGCACAGCCCCTCTCGCATCCGCCCCCGTCGTCGTCGTGGGGGCAGGGCTGGCCGGCCTGGTCGTGGCACTGCAGCTGGCGCAGCAGCGCCGCGTGATCGTGCTGGCCAAGCGCGAGCTCGGCGAGGGGGCCACGTCGTGGGCGCAGGGCGGCATCGTGGGGGTGCTGGGCCAGGACGACAGCGTCGAATCGCACGTGCGCGACACCCAGGAAGCCGGCGCCGGCCTGGTCGACGAGCACACGGCGCGCTTCATCGCCGAGCACAGCGCGGCCGCGATCGCCTGGCTGGTCGAGGCCGGCGTGCCGTTCTCACCCGATCCCGCCGGCCCGCTGGGCCTGCACCTCACGCGCGAAGGCGGTCATGCGGTGCGTCGCATCGCGCATGCCGCCGACGCCACCGGCAAGGCCATCCACGACGCGCTGCTGGCGCGGGCCGCGGCCCACCCGAACATCAGCCTGCGCCAGCGCTGGGTGGCGGTCGACCTGATCACCAGCCGCCACCTCAAGCGCGACGAGCTGCCGCACTGCTACGGCGTCTACGCGCTCGACATGGACAGCCGCCGCGTCGAGACGCTGCCGGCCGCGGCGGTGGTGCTGGCCACCGGCGGCGTCGGCAAGGTCTACCGCTACACCAGCAACCCCGACACCGCCACCGGCGACGGCATCGCGATGGCCTGGCGCGCCGGCTGCCGCGTCGGCAACATGGAATTCATCCAGTTCCACCCGACCTGCCTGTACCACCCGCAGGAACGCAGCCTGCTGATCACCGAGGCGATGCGCGGAGAGGGCGCCTACCTGACGCTGCCCAACACCGCCGTGGGCGACGGCGTCGGCACGCGCTTCATGCCGCAGCACGACGCGCGCGGCGAACTGGCGCCGCGCGACATCGTGGCGCGCGCGATCGACTTCGAGATGAAGAAGCACGGCCTGGACCACGTCTGGCTCGACGCGCGCCACCTCGGCGAGGCGTTCCTGAAGGAGCACTTCCCGACCATCCACGCGCGCTGCCTGAGCCTGGGCATCGACATCGCGCGGCAGCCGATCCCGGTGGTGCCGGCGGCGCACTACACCTGCGGCGGCATCGTCACCGACCTCGACGGCCGCACCGACCTGCCGGGCCTGTTCGCGGTCGGCGAGACCACCTACACCGGCCTGCACGGCGCCAACCGCCTGGCCAGCAACTCGCTGCTGGAATGCGTGGTGCTGGGCCGCACCTGTGCCACGCGCATCGCGCAGGAGGCCCTGGACGACCTGCCGACGGTGCCGCCCTGGGACGAGAGCCAGGTCGAGGACGCCGACGAGCAGGTCGTCATCTCGCACAACTGGGACGAACTGCGCCTGCTGATGTGGAACTACGTCGGCATCGTGCGCAGCACCAAGCGGCTCGAACGGGCGCTGCACCGCATCCAGATGCTGCGCGACGAGATCGACGACTACTACGCCAACTTCCGGGTCAACCGCGACCTGCTCGAGTTGCGCAACCTGGTGGTGTGCGCCGAACTCATCGTCGAGTCGGCGCTGCGCCGCCACGAGAGCCGCGGGCTGCACTACAGCCGCGACTTCCCGAACCCGCTGCCGGTGAGCTTCCCCACCGTGCTGATGCGCAAGGCGCGCAGCGAACGGCGCTGACGGAGCGCGGCGGCCTCAGCCGCGCGCGCGCATCGCCGTGCGCGCCTGCACGAAGCCGAACGCGAACTCCACCGCGTCGGCGATCTGGCGCTCGCTCTCGGTGCGCTCGCGCTCGCTGAGATAGAACGCGAAGTCCACCGCGTGGCGGATGTAGCGCGGCTGCAGCCGGTTCAGCGCCACGCAGGCCACGTCGGCCAGCAGGTCGTCGTTGTCCGCGACGCCGGGGAAGCCGGGCGCGGCCGCCAGCACGGCTTCGTACACGCCGCGTTCGTTGTGGTTGCGGATCGACGTGAAATCGACGGTCATCGGGCCACCCGGGAATGCTTGTGATCCCGCGTTATCGGCAGCGGCGCGGCCGACTTGATGCGTGACCCCCGCGGTGCGGAGGTGCCGTTCAGGCCGCGCCGACGTCCGGCACGAAGCCCCGCTGCGGCGCCTGCAGCGCCGCCGGGTTGGCCTTCACGAAGGCCAGCATGCGGTCGATGCAGCCCAGCGCCTGGCGGCGCACGTCCTCGGGCACGACGATCTCGCCGTGGCCGTGCTCCAGGCAGTCGACCACGCCCTGCAAGGCGTTCATCGCCATCCACGGGCAGTGCGCGCAGCTCTTGCAGGTGGCACTGTTGCCTGCGGTCGGGGCCTCGATCAGCGTCTTGCCCGGCGCCAGCTGCCGCATGCGGTGCAGCAGGCCGTTGTCGGTGGCGATGATGTATTCCTGCGCGCTGCCGCGCACCACCGCGTCGAGGATCTGCGTCGTGCTGCCCACCACGTCGGCCATCGCCACCACGCTCTTCGGCGACTCCGGGTGCACCAGGATCTGCGCACCCGGGTGCTGCTGCTTCAGCAGTTCCAGCTCCAGCCCCTTGAATTCGTCGTGCACGATGCAGGCGCCGTTCCACATCACCATGTCGGCACCGGTCTGCTCCTGGATGTAGCGGCCCAGGTGGCGGTCGGGCGCCCACAGGATCTTCTGGCCCTGTTCCTGCAGGTGGCGCACGATGGCCAGCGCGCACGAGCTCGTGACCATCCAGTCGGCGCGCGCCTTCACCGCGGCGCTGGTGTTGGCGTAGACGACGACCTGGCGGTCGGGGTGGGCGTCGCAGAAGGCCGAGAACGCGTCGGGCGGGCAGCCCAGGTCGAGGCTGCAGGTGGCGTCGAGGTCGGGCATCAGCACGCGCTTGTCCGGGCTCAGGATCTTGGCGCTCTCGCCCATGAAGCGCACGCCGGCCACCACCAGGGTCCTGGCGGCGTGGTCGCGGCCGAAGCGCGCCATCTCCAGCGAATCGGCGACGCAGCCGCCGGTCTCGAGCGCCAGGTCCTGCAGGTCGCCGTCGACGTAGTAGTGCGCCACCAGCACCGCGTCGTGCAGCTTCAGCAGCCGCGCCGCATGCTCCTTGGCGGCGGCGCGCTGCGCCGGCGTCTGCGGCGGCGGCACCTTGGCCCAGGCGTGGGCGGTGCAGGTGGCGCCGCGGGCGTCCTGCAGCGGGTAGTCGAAGCTCTTCTGGCTGGCATGCGCGTTCATGCCGGGATGTTAGCCCCGGGGCCCCGCCCGGGCTGGCGTCGCGGGTTCAGGCCGCGCGAAGAAGCGGCCCGGCGGCACGCCCACCGAGCGCCGCACCATCGCCGTGAAGGCGCTGGCGCTGGCGTAGCCCAGATCGGCGGCGATCAGCCCCATCGGCCGGCCCTGCGCCGCCAGCGTCAGCGCGTGCGCCAGCAGCACCTGCTGGCGCCAGGGGCCGAAACTCGTGCCCAGTTCCTGGCGGAACAGGCGCGCCACCGTGCGCGCGCTGGCGCCCGAGGCCGCCGCCCAGCCGTCGAGCGTGTCGTGCCGCGTGGGTTCGGCCAGCACCGCCTGGCACAGCGCGCGCAGCCGCTTGTCCTGCGGCAGCGCAATGCCCAGACGCACCGGCGCCGCGCGGCGCAGTTCGTCCAGCGCCACCTGCCCCAGCAGGCGCTCGCGTGCCAGCAGTGCGGGCGCGGGCGGCGTGCTGCCGTCCATGCCCACGTCCATCTGCAGCACCACCTCGCGCAGCAGCGGCGAGACCTCCAGCACCCGGTGCCGGCGCCACGCCGCCTGCTCGGCCGCCGGCACGCCGGGGCCGATCTGCGTGGCCGTCTGGTGGATGTACAGCGTGCGCAGCTCGGCCGCCTCGACCACCGTGACCACGTGTTCCACGTCGGGCGGAATCCACACCGCGCGCCAGGCCGGCGCCAGGCAGGTGGTGTCGCCGGCGGTGATGCGGGCCACGCCCTCGACCGAGATCGCCACCTGCGCCCAGGGGTGGCGGTGCGGCTGGATCTCGCTGTCCGGGTCCATGTGGCGGGCCTTCGCGCGCACCGGGCGCTCGGCCGTGGGTGCGTAGCGGCGCGGGTCCAGCGGCGCGAGCAGGGTGCGGGCAGGGCGTGGCATGAATTCGACAGAGCTTGGCGATGTATCGTAACTCCGCCGTGCCGCCGGCGGCGAAAATGGCGCCATGACGACGCTGACGGCCCCTGTCCCGCCCACCCCGCCCGCCCCGCTGCGCGAAGACGCCACCGTGATCGGGCTGGTCGGCCTGGCGCACAGCATCAGCCACTTCAGCCAGCTGCTGCTGGCGCCGCTGTTTCCGTGGCTGAAGGACGAGTTCGCGGTCAGCTACGCGCAGCTGGGTTTCCTGCTGACGATCTTCTTCGTGGTCTCGTGTGTCGTGCAGGCGCTGTCGGGCTTCTGGGTCGACCGCCACGGCCCGCGCCCGGTGCTGTACGCGGGCCTGGCGCTGCTGGGGGCGGCGGCGCTGGGCTTCGCCGCCAGCACCAGCTACACGATGCTGGCGTTGTTCTCGGTGGTGGCGGGCATCGGCAACGGCGTCTTCCATCCCGTGGACTACACGCTGCTGAACCGCAAGATCGGCAAGGCGCGGCTGGGCCATGCCTACAGCGTGCACGGCATCACCGGCAGCCTGGGCTGGGCGCTGGCGCCGGCGATGCTTGTGCCGCTGACGCTGGCGTTCTCGTGGCGCGTGGCGCTGGTGTGCGCCGCCGCGCTGGCGTTCGCGGTGCTGCTGGTGCTGCTGTGGCAGCACGCCCGGCTGACGGTGGCACCGGCCGCCCCTGCGGCGGCGAAGGCGCAGGCTGCCAGCCAAGGTGCCGGCGCAGGCAGCCTGGACTTCCTGAAGGTCCCGGCCGTGTGGATGTGCTTCGGCTTCTTCTTCTTCTACGCCGGCGTGCTCAGCATCATCCAGAGCTTCGCACCCGAAGCCGCGCGGCAGCTGCACGGCGTGCCGGCGCACCTGGCGGCGGTGTGCATCAGCATCTACATGGTCTGCAGCGCCAGCGGCATGGTGCTGGGCGGCTTCCTCGCGGCCAACGCCGAGCGCTGCGAACGTGTCGTGGCGGTGGGTTTCGGCATTGCGGCGGTGCTGGCGCTCGGCGTGGCGCTGCTGCCGCTGCCGGCGCTGGCGGTGCCGGTGCTGTTCGGCGTGATCGGCTTCGCCTCGGGCATCGCCGGGCCCTCGCGCGACCTGCTGGTCAAGCGCTCGACGCCCGAGAACGCCAGCGGCCGGGTCTATGGCGTGGTCTACGCGGGCCTGGACATCGGGCAGGCCGTGGTGCCGCTGTTCATCGGCCGGCTGATGGACCTGGGCCAGTTCAGCGCTGTGTGGCTGGCGCTGGCGTTGCTGCAGGGCGTGCTGATCGCCAGCGCGTTCAACGTCGGCCGGGTGCGCCGGCCGGTCCCGGCGGTGGCGGCGTGACGGCGCGGCTGCGCCTGCTGGCGCCGGCCGAGTGGCCGGCCTGGGGCGGCTTCGTCGCGCAGCACAATCGGCGCGCCGACGGCCGGGTGCGCTGCCTGCACAGCGAGCAGGGCGACAATGCCGACAGCCACGCCGCCGAGCTGCGCCGGCTGGCCGCCGACGCCGCGGTGTTCGCCGTGGCCGAGGCGGACGACGGCTCCCCGCTGGGCTGGATCGGCGCCGAGATCGACGCCGCCGCGGGCCGCGCCTGGCTGCGCGGGCCGCTGGCGGCGGTGCCCGGCGGCGATCTGCCGGCGGCCTTGATCGGCCACCTGCTGCAGGCCACGCCGGCGCTGCGCCGCTTCGACGCGTTCCCGCAGGTGGACGAAGCCGCGCTGGTGCAGCCCTGCCTGCAGGCCGGCTTCACCACGCGGGCCACCTTCCACGTGATGCGCGCGGACACTGCGCCCGATCTGGCCGCGCAAGCCGCCCACCAGGCCATCGGCGCGCTGCAGGCCGACGCCCCGGTGCTGCCCGACCTGCTGGCGCTGCACGACCGGCTGTTTCCCGCCACCTACCTGCGCGGCGACGCGCTGCCGGCGAGCCTGGACGCCGACCACCGGCTGTACGCCGCCGTGCAGGACGGCCGCCTCGGCGGCTACGTCTACGTGCAGCACCGCCGCGACGACAACGAGGGCTACGTCGACTACCTCGGCGTGGCCGAGCACACGCGCGGCCAGGGCCTGGGGCGCGCACTGCTGCTGCACGCTTTGCAGTGGTCGCTGGGGGAACGCGGGCTGCCTTGCGTGCACCTCACGGTGCGCAGCGACAGCGCGCCGGCGCTGGGCCTGTACCGCTCGGCGGGTTTCCGCGAAGTGGCGGCCGGCCTGCAGCTGTGTCTGGAGCGGCCTTGATGCGCCGGGCGCGCCTGGCTTGCTGACAGCCCGTCAGACTGCGCTGCGGTGCCGCGCGATGCAGGTGTCGAGCACGGCGCCGCCGTCGCGCTGCCACCAGTCCTGCGTCGAGAAGATCTCGACCTCGCTGAAGCCGGCATAGCCCGCGCCCTCGACCCAGCCGCGGATGCGCGGGATGTCGATGACCCCGTCGCCCATCATGCCGCGGTCGTTCAGCAGGTCGCGCGTGGGCGTCAGCCAGTCGCACACGTGGAAGGCCAGCAGCCGTTCGCGCCCGGCACGGGCGATCTGCTGCTGCAGCTTCGGGTCCCACCACACGTGGTAGACGTCCACCGCCACGCCGAGCGCGCCGCTGCGTGCGGGGTCGAGCGCGTCGCAGACGTCCAGCGCCTGCTCCAGCGTGTTGATGCAGGCGCGGTCGGCGGCGTACATCGGGTGCAGCGGCTCGATGGCCAGCGGCATGCCGCGCTGCCGTGCCTGCTCCAGCAGCGCCGCGATGCCGTCGTGCACCCCGGCCCGCGCGGCGGCGATGTCCTTGTGCTGCGCGCGGCCGGCCAGCGCGCCGGGCAGCGCGCCCACCACCAGCACCAGGCAGGGCGCACCCAGTGCGCAGGCTTCGTCGAGCGCACGCAGGTTCTGCTCGGCGGCGTCGGCATCGGTGAACATGCCGCCGCGGCAGTAGCCCGACAGCGCGATGCCGTGCGCGCGCAGCGTGCGCGCCGTGGCCTGCAGGCCGGCGGCGGCGACCTGGTCGCGCCACGGCGCGACGGCGCGGATGCCGCGCGCGGCGCAGGCGTCCAGGATCTGCAGCAGCGGCCAGTCCTGCCCGCGCTGCCGGCGCACCGTGGCGGTGTTGATCGACAGCCAGCGGTGGTCGCCCGAGAAGTCGCGCATCCCTGCGCCCATCAGCCGGGGATCCCGTGCAGCGCCAGCAGCGTGCGCATGCGCGCTGCGGCCAGGTCGGGCTGCTCCAGCAGCCCGGCCGCGTCGGCCAGCCGGAACAGCTCGGCGAAGTGCGGCAGCGAGCGGGTGCTCTGCTGGCCGCCGACCATGACGAAGTGGTCCTGGTGCCCGTTCAGCCAGGCCATGAACACCACGCCCGTCTTGTAGAAGCGCGTCGGCGCCTGGAAGATGTGGCGCGACAGCGGCACCGTGGGCGCGAGGATGGCGTGGAAGCGCGCCGTGTCGCCGGCGGCCAGCGCCGCCAGCGCCGCGCTGGCCGCCGGCGCGATGGCGTCGAAGATGCCCAGCAGCGCGTCGCTGTGGCGCTGCCCGTCGCCGGCGATCAGCTCGGCGTAGTTGAAGTCGTCGCCGGTGTACATGCGCACGCCGGCCGGCAGCCGGGCGCGCATGCGGATCTCCTTGTCCTTGTCGAGCAGCGAGATCTTGATGCCGTCCACCTGCGAGGCATGGGCCGCGATGATGCCCAGCGCCGTGTCCATCGCGGCGTCGGTGTCCGCGCTGCCCCAGTAGCCGGCCAGCGCGGGGTCGAACATGTCGCCCAGCCAGTGCAGCACCACCGGCTGCCGCGCCTGGCGCAGCACGCGGCTGTAGACACGTTCGTAGTCGGCCGGGCCCGTGGCCACGCGCGCCAGCGCACGGCTGGCCATCACGATGAGCTTGCCGCCGAGCTTCTCGATGGCCTCCATCTGCGTCTCGTAGGCGCGGATCACGTCGCCGACCGAGCGTGCGTCGTCGGGTGCCAGGTGGTCGGTGCCGCAGCCGCTGGCCAGCAGCGCGCCGGGCATGTCCTTCGCGGCGTCGATCGAGCGCGCGATCAGCGCCAGCGAGGTCGGCCAGTCCAGCCCCATGCCGCGCTGCGCGGTGTCCATCGCCTCGGCCACGCCCAGGCCCAGCGACCACAGCCGGCGCCGGTAGGCGATGGTGGCGTCCCAGTCCACCGCGCTCTGCAGCCAGGGGTCGATGGCCGCGCGGGCGTCGGCCACCACGTGCGCGGCCGAGTACGCGATGCGGTTCAGCGCCGCACCCGGTGCGGCCGGCGTGAACGCGCCCGGGCCGCGCAGCGTGTACGGCACGAGGCGGCCATCGGCCTGGGGCAGGGTGATCTGCAGTGCCATCAGAGCTCCAGTGCCGGCACGTCGACCCAGCGCCGCTCGGCGGAACTCTGCAGCGCGGCTTCCACCAGCTGCACGCCCTTGGCGCCTTCGGGCAGCGTCCAGCGGTAGGGGGCGTCTTCGACGACGTGGCGGATGAAGGCCTCCCACTGGATCTTGAAGCCGTTGTCGTAGACCTGCGTGTCGGGCACCTCCTGCCACTGCTCGAAGAAGTTCATGGACTGCGGCACGTCGGGGTTCCACACCGGGCGCGGCGTGGTGACGCGGCTCTGCGCGCGGCAGCTCTGCAGACCGGCCACGGCCGAGCCGTGCGTGCCGTCGACGTGGAAGGTGACCAGGTCGTCGCGGCGCACGCGCGTGGCCCAGCTCATCGTCATCTGCGCCACCACGGGCTCGCCGTTGTGGCCCTTCAGCTGCGCCGTGGCGTAGGCCGCGTCGTCGGCGGTGCACGTGTAGGGCTGGCCGGCTTCGTCCCAGCGGCGGTCGATGTGCGTGGCGCCCAGGCAGGTGATGGACTGCACCTCGCCGAACAGGTTGTCCAGCACGTAGCGCCAGTGGCACATCATGTCCAGGATCATGCCGCCGCCGTCCTCGGCCCGGTAGTTCCAGCTCGGGCGCTGGATCGGCTGCAGGTCGCCTTCGAAGACCCAGTAGCCGAAGTCGATGCGCACGTTGAGCATGCGGCCGAAGAAGCCGGCGCGGCGCAGCATGTCGAGCTTGCGCAGCCCGGGCAGGAACAGCTTGTCCTGCACCGCGCCGTGTTTCAGGCCCGAGGCCTGCGCCACGCGGCACAGTTCCACCGCCTCGTTCAGGTTGGTGGCGATCGGCTTCTCGCAGTACACGTGCTTGCCCGCGCGCAGCGCCTGCGCCAGCAGCGTGGGCCGCATCTGCGTGGTGCCGGCGTCGAAGAACACGGTGTCCGACGGGTCGGCCAGCGCCGCGTCGAGGTTGGTGCCCCAGCGGGTGACGCCGTGCGTGCGGGCCAGCGCCTCGATCTTCTCGGCATTGCGGCCGATCAGGATCGGGTCGGGCAGCACGCGGTCGCCGTTGGCGAGCTGCACGCCGCCCTGGTGGCGGATCGCGACGATGGAGCGGATCAGGTGCTGGTTCATGCCCATGCGTCCGGTGACGCCGTGCATGATCAGACCCAGGGTCTTGGTGGCCATGGGGTGCTCGAGAGAAGGGGGAAGAGGCGGCGGGCGCTCAGGGCTTGGGCGCCAGGCCCGCGGCCTGCACCAGCTTCGCGTTGCTCGCGATCTCGGTCTTGATGTAGGCGTCGAACTGCTCGGGCGTGAGCGTCCAGGCATCGGCGCCCAGCTTGGCGAAACGCTCCTTCACCTCGGGGTCGGCGAGCGCCTTCACCACCTCGGCCTGCAGGCGGTTGACGATGTCGCGCGGCGTCTTGGCCGGCGCCATCATGCCGATCCAGAAGTTGAACTCCGAGCCCGGCACGCCGGCCTCCGCCGTGGTCGGCACGTCGGGCAGGGCCGAGGCGCGCATCGGCGAGCCCACGGCGAGTGCGAGCAGCTGGCCGCCCTTGATCTGGCCGATCACGGGGGCGATGGGCGAGAAGTAGTAGTCCACGCGGCCCGAGATCACTTCCGTCACGGCCTCGGCCGAGCCCTTGAACGGGATGTTCGTGGCCTCGATCTTCGCGGCCATCTTGAACTTCTCGGCGTTCAGGTGCGTGGCGCTGCCCTGGCCGGCGGACGCGAAGTTCATCGTGCCCGGCTTTGCGCGGGCCGCGGCCAGCAGCTCGCCCAGGGTCTTGATGCCCTTGCCGGGCGCCATCACCAGCACGTTGGGCGTGGAGCTGATCGGCGTGATGCCTGCGAAGTCGGCGACGGTGTCGAACGGCAGCTTGGCGAAGGTCGACGGGCTCACCGTGTGCGACGACGAGTGGACCAGGATGGTGTAGCCGTCGGGCGCGGCACCGGCCACCAGCTGCTGGCCGATGGTGCCGCTGG
This sequence comes from Rubrivivax soli, assembly GCF_049810355.1. Taxonomy (GTDB): domain Bacteria; phylum Pseudomonadota; class Gammaproteobacteria; order Burkholderiales; family Burkholderiaceae_C; genus Rubrivivax. The sequence continues at coordinate 1,001,455 of NZ_CP187368.1, read as the reverse complement.
CGCCGGCCTTGTTCTCCACCACGAGCTGCTGGCCGAGGCTGGTGCTCATCTTGTCGCTGATGGCGCGGGCGATGATGTCCGTGGTGCTGCCGGCGGCGAAGGGCACGATGACGCGGATCGGCTTGGTCGGGTAGCCGGCCTGCGCGGCGGCGGCCAGCGGCAGCAGCGCCAGCGTGGCGGCCAGGAAGCTGCGGCGCAGCGTGCGGGTGGTGGGGGCCATGGTGTGTCTCCTAAATCACCGTTTGGTGAATAAAGACGATTCTAGGAGCCTGCGATGGCGCGCGGCAATGCGGCAAACCTAGGGCTAACCCGGTGCGGTCGGTATGTTGTGGGTCTTCAATTCACCAGAAGGTGAATCGTCGCGGCGCCCTCAGTCGCGGAGCACGTAGCCCAGCACGACGTCGCAGATGTGCGAGAGGCGCTCGCTGCGCGCCTTCGCCGACATCAGGTTGCGGCCGAAGATGGCCGACAGCGTGTGCTTGTTCGAGAGGTAGAAGTACGACAGCCCGGCGATCGAGATGTACAGCTGCAGCGGGTCCACGCCGCCGCGGAAGTCGCCGCTGGCGCGGCCGCGTTCCAGCACCTCGGCCAGCGTCTGGATCAGCGGCGAGTTCATCGGCTGCACGTTGGTCGACAGCTCCAGGTGGCGGCCGCCGTGCAGGTTCTCGCTGTTCAGCAGCGTCAGGAACTCGGGGTGCGCGAGATAGTAGTTCCAGGTGAACTCGGTCAGCTTGCGGATCGCGTCGGCCGGCGCTAGGTCGGCCAGGTGCAGCTGGCGTTCGGCGTCGCGGATCTGGCGGTAGGCCTCTTCGAGCACGGCGACGAAGAGGCTGTCCTTGTTGTCGAAGTAGTAGTAGATGAGCCGCTTGTTGACGCCTGCGCGTTCGGCGATGCGGTCCACGCGCGCGCCGCCCAGGCCGTGCGCGGCGAACTCGTCGCGCGCGGCCAGCAGGATGGCCTGCTGCGAGCGGTCGGCGTCGCGCGAGCGGGGTTCGGGCGGGGTGGGGGCGGCGGCGCGGGGCAAGGGTGGGCAGTGGCGGTGCGGCTGCGGCGATGCTAGCGCGCCCCGCTACAGTGCAGGCATGAGCACTCCACCGCTGCCCCGCCGGCCCGCCGGCCACGCCCTCGTCGAAGCGCTGGTCGCGCAGGGCGTCGACACCTGTTTCGGCGTGCCCGGCGAGAGCTACCTCGCCGTGCTCGACGGCTTCCACGAGCACCGCGACAAGATCCGCTTCATCGCCTGCCGCCAGGAAGGCGGCGCCACCTTCATGGCCGAGGCGCAGGGCAAGCTGAGCGGCCGGCCCGGCATCTGCTTCGTCACGCGCGGGCCGGGCGCCACCAACGCCAGCATCGGCCTGCACACGGCCTTCCAGGACAGCACGCCGATGGTGCTGTTCATCGGCCAGGTGGCCAGCGACCAGCGCGACCGCGAGGCCTTCCAGGAGGTCGACTACCGCCAGATGTTCGGACCCGGCACGCTGGGCATGGCCAAGTGGGTGGGCGAGATCCACGACGCGGCGCGCGTGCCCGAGTACGTCTCGCGGGCCTTCCACACCGCGCTGCAGGGCCGCCCCGGCCCGGTGGTGCTGGTGCTTCCCGAGGACATGCTGACGACGCTGACCGACGCACCGGTGCTGCCGCGCGCCGAGCCCGCGCAGGCCTGGCCGGCGCCGGGAGCGCTGCGCGACCTGCGCACGATGCTGCTGGCGGCCGAGCGGCCGTTCGTCATCGCCGGCGGCGGCGGCTGGGACGCCGAGGCCTGCCGCGCGCTGCAGCGCTTCGCCGAGAACTGGCAGCTGCCGGTGGGCAACGCCTTCCGCTTCCAGGACACCTTCGACAACCGCCACCCGCTGTACGCGGGCGACGTGGGCATCGGCATCAACCCGAAGCTCGCCGCGCGCATCCGCGAGGCCGATCTCGTCATCGCCTTGGGCGTGCGCCTGGGCGAGATGACCACCAGCGGCTACACGCTGCTGCAGCCGCCGCGGCCGCGGCAACAGCTGGTGCACATCCACGCCGGCCCCGAGGAACTGGGCCGCGTCTACGCCGCCGACCTGCTGCTGCAGAGCTCGATGGCCTGTGCCGCGAAGGCGCTGGAGACGCTGGCTGCACCGACCAGCGTGCCATGGGCCGCCCACGCTGCCGCGGCCAACGCCGACTTCGTTGCCAACCAGGTGGCGCCGGCGGTGGCGCCGATGGACATGGCGGTGCTGATCCGCCTGCTGGGGCAACTGCTGCCCGAGCACACGATTTACACCAACGGCGCCGGCAACTTCAGCGGCTGGCTGCACCGCTACCACCGCTACCCCGGCCTGCAGCACGCGGGCCGCACGCAGCTGGCCTGCACCAACGGCGCGATGGGCTACGGCCTGCCGGCGGCCGTGGCGGCCGCGTTGCTGCAACCGCAGCGCTGGGTGGTGAACCTGGCCGGCGACGGCGACTTCCTGATGACGGGCCAGGAGCTCGCCACCGCCACCGGCTACGGCGCAAAGCAGCTGCTGAGCATCGTGGTCGACAACGGCACCTACGGCACGATCCGCATGCACCAGGAGCGCGAGTACCCGGGGCGCGTCAGCGGCAGCGACCTCTACAACCCCGACTTCGCGGCGCTGGCGCGGGCCTACGGCTGGAACGCCGAGAGCGCCACGCAGACAGCCGAGCTGGAGCCGGCGCTGCGGCGCCTGATCGACGCCGGCCGGCCGGGCCTGCTGCACCTGAAGCTCGACGCCGACGTCAGCACCTCGCGCACGACGCTGGCGGCCATCCGCGCCGCGGCCGAAGGAAGGCGCTGAGCCGCTGGGGCCAGGCGCCGCCTCAGCGCCGCGCCGCCAGCAGCAGCACCACGCCGCCGGTGATCACGCCGGCGGCCAGCACTTCCTGGCCGCTGACGACCTCGCCGCCCAGCGCCACGCCCAGCACCATGCCGATCACCGGGTTCACGAAGCTGTAGCTCGACGCCAGCCCGGCGCTGGTGCGCTCCAGCAGCAGCATGTAGGCCGAGAAGCCGATCAGCGAACCCGCCACCACCAGATAGAACCAGCAGGCCACGGCGCGCGCATCGGGCGGAAAGCTCGGCGTCTCGCCCACGGCCCACGACATGCCCAGCAGCAGCAGCCCGCCGGCCAGCATCTGGCTGGCATAGCCCGCCGCACCCGGCGCCAGCGCCAGCCGCAGCCCGCCGGGCAGGCCGTGCTTGGCCCACACGCTGCCCAGGCACCAGGTGGCGCAGGCGATGGCCATCGCGATCAGGCCCGAGGCCGACGCGCCGAAACCCTGGCCCTGCGTCAGCAGCACCACGCCCAGCAGGCCCAGCGCGATGCCGGCGCCTTCCAGCTTCGTGGGCCGCTCGCCGTAAGGCCACTGGAAGAGTGCCACCAGCGCCGGCACCACGGCGATGAAGGCCACCACCAGGCCCGAGCTGACGCTGACCTGCGCAAACGCCGTGGCGCCGTAGCCGCCGCCCAGCATCAGCGCGCCCAGGATGGCAGCGCTGAGCCACTGCCCGCGCGTGGGCCAGGCCGCGCCGCGCCACAGCGCCCACGCGCCCAGCAGCACGCCGGCGGCCACGAAGCGCGTGCCCATCTGGAAGAAGGGCGGGAAGCTCACCAGCGCCCACTTGATGGCCAGGTAGGTCGAGCCCCAAACGAACCAGGTGGCGGCCAGGCAGGCCAGGATCAGCGGCGACAGGCGCGCCGCGGTGGTGGTGGGCAGGGGCAGGGTGGCCGACATGGCGGCAATGATAAGAAGGCCGATGGCCCGCTTCCATGGCAATATGCTCGACATGCCGTGCGGCGACTTTGAAACTAACGGTTCAGTGCCATGATCGCCTTGGATTCCTACGACACCCGCATCCTCGCCGAACTGCAGGCCGACGCCCGCATCAGCCTGGCCGAACTGGGCCGGCGCGTGCACCTGAGCCAGCCCGCAGTGGCCGAGCGCGTGCGCAAGCTGGAAGCCGGCGGCGTGATCACCGGCTACCGCGCCACCGTGAACCTGGCGGCACTGGGCTACGGCATCCGCGCGCTGGTGCGCGTGGGCCGCACCGACTACCAGCGCATGCTGAAGATCATCGCCGACACGCCCGAGATCGTGAACGCCTGGAACATCACCGGCGAGACCAGCTGGGAGCTGGAGATCGCGGTCACCGACGTCGCCCATCTCGACGCCGTGGTCTCCGCGCTGTGCCTGTTGGCGGAAACGTCCACGTCCATCATCCTCAAGGCACCGCGCGAGCACCAGGTCATGCTGCCGCCGCGCATCCGCAACGAACAGGACACCCCGGCATGAGGGCCGCCCAACGCCGCGCCGCAGCGACCGACTGGCAGCTGGTGCCGATCGGAGAGGACGCCATCGAGGCCGCCGCCCAGCGGGCCCGGCGGCGCGTGACCAGGCGCGCGCTCTTTGCCGCAGGCGTGGCGATGGTGCCGCTGCCGGGCCTGGACTGGCTGACCGACGTGGGCGTGCTGGTGAAGGTGCTGCCCGAGATCAACGGCGAATTCGGCCTCACGCCCGAGCAGATCGAGCGGCTGGCGCCCGACCGCCGCATCGCCGTGTTCAAGGCCGTCAGCCTGGGCGGCGGCATGCTGGTCGGGCGCATCGTCACGCGCGACCTCGTGCTGACGCTGCTGCGCGTGGTGGGCGTGCGCCTGACCACGCAGCAGGCCGCCAAGTTCGTGCCCATCGCCGGGCAGGCGGTGTCGGCGGCGCTGACGTTCTCGGCGCTGAAGCTGGTGTGCGAGCAGCACATCCGCCAGTGCATCGACATTGCGCGCCAGTTGCAGCCGCCGGCAGCGCAGGCGGTGGTCGACCGCGAGCCCTAGCGACCCCGGCCGCTACAATCCGTCGCTTCGGGGTGTAGCGCAGCCTGGTAGCGCAACTGGTTTGGGACCAGTGGGTCGAAGGTTCGAATCCTTTCACCCCGACCATCATGTCCTGGCGCCGTGGTGCCCTGCGGTGTCTACTGCAGCACGCCCACCGAGCGCAGGAAGTCCTCCACCTGCGACGTGTAGTCGCCCGCCAGGCCCAGCTGCCCGTTGATCTCGCCATGCTTCAGCGGGACGCGCAGCACGCGCACGCGGGCGCCCGCGGCCTGCGCCTTGGCGCTGAACTTGTCGGCCTGCGGGCACGAGTCGCTGCGCTGCGACGAGCACACCAGCAGCATCGGCCGCGGCGTGCCCTGCAGCCGGTGGTAGGGCGAGTTGTCCAGCCACACCTGGCGGTCCTTGCCGAAGACGCGGTCGTAGAAGCGGTAGTGGCGGCGTTCCATGATCTCGACCAGGTCGAACACCGCGCTGTCCAGCGCCACCGTGCCCAGCACGGGCTTCGCGCCGGCGCGCTCGGCAATGCCGGGATCGGCGCTGAGCAGGCTGACCAGGTGCGCGCCCGACGAATGCCCCATCAGCAGCACGCGGGCACCGTCGCCGCCCCAGCCGGCCGCGCGCTGCTGCACGAAGGCCAGCGCGCGCGCCACGTCGTCGGCCTGCTGCAGCGCATTCGGCGAGCGGCGGTCGCGGCGGTAGTTGACCGAGACCACGATCACGCCGCGCGGCAGCCAGCGCGCGACCTTGTTGGTGGCCACGCCGCGGCCGGCCTTGTCGCCCAGCATCCAGGCACCGCCGTGCACCATCAGCACGATGGGCGCGCGCTGCGCGCGCAGCGGGATGAACACGTCCAGCGTCTGCTGTGCGTCCGGGCCGTAGGCCAGGTCACGTTCGGCGCGGATGCCGGCCGGCAGGCTCAGGTCGGCCCGGCCGTCGGCGGACGTGTCGAACTCGTTGTCGTCGCCGGATGCCGGGTTGCGCGCGCAGGCGGTGGTGGCGGCCGCCGCTGCGAGCAGCAAGGCGAGCAGGGCACGTCGGGGCAGGTAATGCAGGAAGCTCATGCGGAAGGGGTTGCGGCGCGGCGGCAGTGGTCGATTCTGAGGCCAGCACGCCGCGTGCCAGATGCTGCCGGAAGGTCAGCGGTTGTCGCCCGCCGCCGTTCAGCGCCAGGTGCCGCGCAAGGCCGCCGCCACGTCCAGCAGCGGCGGGCCGTCGAGGTCGAGCCGGGCATCGGGCCCGGCCTCCGGTGCCACGCACGCGAAGTGCGGCAGCAGGTCGGGCGGAATGAAGCGCGAGCGCGTGGCGTACAGGTGGCGGTCACCCCACTGGCGTTGCTGTGTCACGAAGAAGCGTTGTGGCACCAGCAGGTTCAGGCTGTCTTTCGCGCGGGTCATCGCCACGTAAAGCAGGCGGCGCTCTTCCTCGATCTCGGCGGCGTGGCCGGTGGCCATGTCGGCCGGCATGCAGCCGTCGACGACGTTGAGCACGCTCACCGCGTTCCATTCCTGGCCCTTGGCGGCGTGGATGGTGGACAGGATCAGGTAGTCCTCGTCGCGGTGCGGCGGTCCGGCTTCGTCGCTGCTGGCTTCGGGTGGGTCCAGCGCCAGTTCGGTCAGGAACTGTTCGCGGCTGCCGTGGCCAGCGGCGATCTGCGCCAGCGCGTCGAGGTCGGCGCGGCGCACGCGGGCGTCGTCGTGCAGGCGTTCCAGGTGCGGCTGGTACCAGGTCAGCGCCAGCTGCAGTTCGTCGGGCCAGCGCCGCGTGCCGCCCTGCAGCGCGCACCAGGTGGTGCGCAGCGCCGCCCAGTCCAGCGCGGCCGCCGCGGGCGGCTTCCAGCCACGCAGCGCGGCAGCGGGGTCGTCGCTGGCGGCCATGGCGTCGAGCAGCCGCGTGGCACTGGCCGGGCCCAGGCCGGGCACCAGGCGCACGACGCGGAACCCGGCGAGCCGGCCGCGCGGGTTGTGCGCCCAGCGCAGCAGCGCCAGCAGGTCCTTCACATGGCTGGCCTCCAGGAAACGCAGGCCGCCGAACTTCACGAAGGGGATGTTGCGCCGGGTGAGTTCCAGCTCGAGCGCCGCGCTGTGGTGGCCGGTGCGGAACAGCACCGCCTGGCGCTTCAGCGTCAGGCCCTGTTCACGCTGGCGCAGCACCTCGTCGGCGACCCAGCGCGCCTGCGCCGCGTCGTCGGCCACCGTCACCAGCCGCGGCCGGGCCGACGAGGCGCGGTCGCTCCACAGGGTCTTCGCGAAACGCTCGGGCGCCAGCGCGATGACGGCGTTCGACGCCGCCAGCAGCGGCTGCGTGCTGCGGTAGTTGCGCTCCAGCGTCAGCACGCGCGCAGGTGGCGTGAAGTGGCCGGGAAAGTCGAGCATGTTGCGCAGCTCGGCGGCGCGGAAGGCGTAGATGCTCTGCGCGTCGTCGCCCACCACCGTGAGGCCGCGACCGTCGGGCTGCAGCGCCAGCAGGATGCCGGCCTGCAGGCGGTTGGTGTCCTGGTACTCGTCGACCAGCACGTGCTCGAAGCGCGCCGCCAGCGCGGCCGCCAGCTGCGGCTGCTGCATCAGGTGCCACCACACCAGCAGCAGGTCGTCGTAGTCGAGCAGCTGCTGGCGCTGCTTGTCGGCCGCGTAGGCGTCGAACAGCTGCCGCAGCGCGGCCTCGTGCTGCGCCACCCACGGGTAGGTGGATGGCAGCAATTCCGGAAGCGGCGCCTGGCTGTTGACGGCGCGCGAGTGGATGGCCAGGCAGGTGCCGGCCTGCGGGAAGCGCTGCGCCGTCATGGACAAGCCGAGCGCGTGGCGGGTCATGCCCATCAACTCCTGCGCGTCGGCGCGGTCGAGCACGCTGAACGACGGCGCGAGGCCGATGCGCGGCGCCAGTTCGCGCAGCAGCCGCGCGGCGATGCCGTGGAAGGTGCCGCACCACGGCAGCACCGGCGCGGCCGTGGTGGGCGGCAGCCGCAGGGCCTCGTGGAGCAAGCGGCCGACGCGGCGCCCGAGTTCGGCCGCGGCGCGGCGCGAGAAGGTCATCAGCAGCAGCCGCTGGGGGTCGGCGCCGTCCAGCACCAGCTGCGCCACGCGCGCGGCCAGCGTGAGTGTCTTGCCGGCACCGGCGCCGGCCACCACCAGCAGCGGCCCGCCGCGGTGCAGCGCCGCGGCGCGTTGTTCGGGGTTCAGGTCGGCGAGCGTGGACACGCCCCGGACTGTATAGGCATCCAGCCGCGACCGCGCCGCGCGGCTGCCGGGCTCAGCGTGCGAACGTGTAGCGGTTGCGCAGCTGCACCTGCCCGCCGGCCGCGACCTCGTCCTTCTGCAGCGACAGGCTGCGTGCGCCGAACTCCATCGTGTAGCGGGACAGCGCTCGGTCCTTCGTGGTCTCGACCACGTAGCGGTGCACGCCGGTGGCGTTGTCGCTGGCCACGATGCGGCCGACCAGCGCGGTCTTCTCCACCGCGCCGCTGATCCACAGCAGCGTGCTGCTGGCGAACTCGAAGCGCATGCGCTCGTAGCCGAAGGCGGTCTTGCCCGGGCCGTCGTCGTACATGTAGTGCAGCGCGATCTCGTCGGGCGCCACGGCCGAGACGAACAGCCGCGTCGGCAGCGTCACCATGCGGTCGGGCGCGCCGTAGTCGCGGTAGGTGAGGCTGCCGCGCCACTCGCCCAGCACCGCCGCCAGCGGGGCCTCGGGGCGCGGGTCGTTGGCGGCCCGCGCCGGCAGGCTGGCCAGCAGCGGCAGCAAGGCCGCCCGGCCGATGTGGTGAAGGCTGTCGCGACGCCGCATGCATGTCTCCCTGGTGTGCGTGGTGTGGGGCGCCGGATGTGCGTGCAGCGCCTGCCGCTTCAATGATGTCGCAGCCCGCGGTGGCGGACAAGCGGGCGGGTCGCCTTGGCATGCTTTCTGCTGGGAGCGACTGGTATACCAATCAGTGCACCAATGTCGAACGCCACCGCCTCACCAACGCTCCCGCCTGCCACCGTGGCGGCCTGGCAGGCGCTGCTGCTGCAGGGCGGCGACCCCCTGCCGGCGTTGCAGGCCGCGCGCGACCGTGCCGCGGCGCTGGACGGGCAGGGTGTCTTCATCCACCACTGCAGCGCAGACGACTGGGCGGCGCAGTTGGCCACGCTGGTGCTGCGCCTGGCTGAAGGCCCCGACCGCGCCGCACTGCTCAAGCGCTATCCGCTGCTGGGCGTTCCGTTCGTCGTGAAGGACAACATCGACATCGCCGGCGCACCCACCACGGCTGCGTGCCCGGCCTACGCGCACGTCGCGGCCGCCAGCGCCACCGCGGTGCGCAAGCTGCTGGACGCGGGCGCGCTGTGGCTGGCCAAGGCCAACCTGGACCAGTTCGCCACCGGCCTGGTCGGCACGCGTTCGCCCTACGGCCGGCCCGCCTGCGTGGCCGACGCCACGCGCATCAGCGGCGGCAGCAGCGCGGGCTCGGCCGTTGCGGTGGCGCGCGGCGTCGTGCCGTTCGCGCTGGGCACCGACACCGCCGGTTCCGGCCGCGTGCCGGCCGGCTTCAACGGCCTCGTGGGCCTCAAGCCCACGCCGGGGCGCGTCAGCACCGCGGGGGTGCTGCCGGCTTGCCGCACGCTCGACTGCGTCTCGGTGTTCGCGCACGGCGTGGGCGACGCGGCGGCGGTGCTGTCGGTGATCGAAGGCGCCGACCCCGTGGACGCCTACAGCCGTTTCGAACCCGGCCCGGCCGCGCCGCCGGCGCAGTTGCGCGTCGGCGTGCCGGCAGCGCCGCCGTTCAGCGGCGACGCGGGCTACGCGCCGGCCTGGCAGGCGGCGCTGGAGCAGGCGCGGCTCGACGGCCACCACCTGGTCGAGATCGACTTCGCGCCGCTGCAGGCCGTGGCCGCGCTGCTCTATGACGGCCCCTGGGTCGCCGAGCGCCACGCGGTGGTGCGCACGCTGCTCGCCGACGACCCCGGCGCGCTCGATGCCACCGTGCGCCAGGTCATCGAGAAGGCCCATGCCTTCAGCGCCACCGACACCTTCGTCGCCCAGTACCGGCTGCGTGCCCTGCAGGCGGAACTGGCCGGGCTCTGGCGGCAGGTCGACGTGCTGATGGTGCCCACCGCGCCCGGCCACCCGACCTTCGACGAGGTCGATGCCGACCCCGTCGGCGCCAACGCACGGCTCGGGCTGTACACGAACTTCGTCAACCTGCTCGGCTGGTCGGCGCTGGCCGTGCCGGCAGGCGAGACGGCCGCAGGCCTGCCCTTCGGCGTCACCTTCATCGGTCCCGGCGGGCACGACGTGGTGCTGGCCGAGGTGGGCCGCGCCTGGCTGGGCGAAGGCCCGCTGCCGCGCCGCCCGGCCGTGGCCGCCACGCTGCCGCTGGCGGTGGTGGGAGCGCACCTGTCCGGACTGCCGCTGAACGGCCAGCTCACCGAGCGCGGCGCCGTGCTGCTGGAACGCACGCACACCGCGCCCGAGTACAGGCTGTACGCCTTGCCCGGCACCGTGCCGCCCAAGCCCGGCCTGCAGCGCTGCGCGCCGGGCGAGGGCGGTGCGGCGATCGCGGTGGAAGTGTGGGCCGTGCCGATGCAGGCGGTGGGTTCCTTCCTCGCGCTGATCCCGCCACCGCTGGGCCTGGGCAGCATCGCGCTGGCCGATGGCCGCCACGTGCACGGCTTCCTGTGCGAAGCCCATGCCTTGCGCCAGGCCGAGGACGTCACCGCGTTCGGCGGCTGGCGTGCCTACCTGGCTTCCCGTTCCGCCTGACCACCTCCGGAGTGCCCATGGACCGTCGCCATTTCCTCACCACCACCGCCGCCGCGTCGGCCGCAGCCGCCGCCGCGGTTCCCGCCACTGCACAGGCGCAGGCGCGTCCGAAGGACGTGCTGGTGGTGGCCAACGAGTTCGGCCCGAATTCGCTGGACATCCACACCGTGGGCGCCAACCGCCCGAGCTACGGCGTCTCGTGGCTGGTCTACGACCGGCTGATGACCTACGGCAAGAAGACGCTGCCCGACGGCCGCGTGATGTACGACCTGAACAAGCTCGAACCCGAGCTGGCCGAGAGCTGGAAGATCGCGCCCGACGGCGAGTCGGTCACGTTCAAGCTGCGCAGGAACGCGAAGTTCCACGACGGCACGCCCGTGACCGCGAAGGACGTGAAGTGGAGCTTCGACCGCGCCGTCAGCGTCGGCGGCTTCCCCACCTTCCAGATGGCCGCGGGCTCGCTGGAGAAGCCCGAGCAGTTCGAGGTGGTCGACGACCACACCTTCAAGGTGAAGTTCCTGCGCCGCGACAAGCTGACGATGAACGACCTGGCCGTCGTCGTGCCCTGCGTCTTCAACAGCGAGCTGGTGAAGAAGAACGCCACCGCGGCCGATCCCTGGGGCCTGGCGTGGACGCGCAACAACACCGCCGGCGGCGGCGCCTACAAGGTCGAGGCCTTCCGCCCCGGCCAGGAAGTGATCTACGTGCGCTACGACGACTGGAAGAGCGGCCCGCTGCCGAAGCTGCGCCGCGTGATCCAGCGCGACGTGCCCAACGCCGGCAACCGTCGCGCGCTGCTGCTCAAGGGCGACATCGACATCACCTTCGACCTGCCGCCCAAGGACTTCTCCGAGCTCGCCAAGGAAGGCGGCGCGGTGAAGGTCAGCAGCATGCCGATCGAGAACTCGATGCTGTACCTGGGCATGAACGTGACGAAGCCGCCGTTCAACAACCCGAAGGTGCGGCAGGCCGTGGCCTACGCGCTGCCGTACGACCGCATGTTCGACAACGCGCTGTACGGCCGCGGCATCAAGCTCTACGGCGCGGCGTCGCCCAAGGTCACCACCACGGCGTGGCCGCAGGCCACCGCCTACAAGGCCGACATCGCCCGTGCCAAGGCGCTGCTGGCCGAGGCCGGCATGCCGAACGGCTTCGAGACGACGCTGAGCTTCGACCTCGGCGGTGCCACGGTCGGCGAGCCGATGGCCGTGCTGATCCAGGAGGCGCTGGCGCAGATCGGCATCAAGGCGCAGATCAACAAGATCCCCGGTGCCACCTGGCGCAGCGCGCTGCTGAAGAAGGACATGCCGATGATCGTCAACCGCTTCGGCGGCTGGCTGAACTTCGCCGAGTACTTCTTCTTCTGGTGCTACCACGGCCAGAACGCGGTGTTCAACACGATGAGCTACCAGAACCCGAAGATGGACAAGATCATCGACAACGCGCGCTTCGCCGAGAGCAAGCCGCTGTACGACAGCATGGTGAAGGACATGATCCAGCTCGCCTATGACGAGGTGCCGCGCATCCCGCTGTTCCAGCCGACGATGGACGTCGCGATGCAGAAGGACGTGATGGGCTACCAGTACTGGTTCCATCTGCAGCCCGACTACCGCCAGCTGTTCAAGGCCTGAGCGGGGCGCCGGACCATGGCCCTGACCCCCGAGCAGATCGCCGCCCACGTGGACGCCAGCGCCGCCACGCTGGGCCTGCCGCTCCCCGAGGACCTGCGCCCCGGCGTGCTGCGCTACTTCGGGCTGGCCGCGGGCCTGGCCGACCTGGTGATGCAGCACCCGCTGCTGCCCGAGGACGAAGCGGCGCCGGTGTTCACGCCGGTGGCCGCGGAGCACCAGCCATGACGGCAGTCGCCAACGACCGCAGTGCCAGCGCCACCGCCGCCGCGGTGAACAGCCGCCAGACCAGTGCCGTGGCCGTGGCCGCCGCCGCGCTGGCGCGCGTGGCCTCCACCGACGCGCGTGTCAATGCCTTCACGGCCGTCACGCGCGAACGCGCGCTGGCCGAGGCGCGGGCCGTCGATGCCCGCATTGCCGCCGGCGAGGTGCTGCCGCTGGCCGGCGTGCCGTTCGCGGTAAAGAACCTGTTCGACGTGCAGGGCCTGGTGACGCTCGCGGGCTCGAAGATCGAACGTGACCGGCCGCCCGCCACGGCCGACGCCGTGCTGGTGCAGCGCCTGCAGGCCGCCGGCGCGGTGCTGGTGGGCGCGCTCAACATGGACGAGTACGCCTACGGCTTCACCACCGAGAACAGCCACTACGGCCCCACGCGCAACCCGCACGACCTGGCGCGCATCAGCGGTGGCTCGTCGGGTGGCAGCGCCGCGGCCGTGGCCGCCGGCCAGGTGCCGTTGACGCTGGGCTCGGACACCAACGGCTCGATCCGCGTGCCGGCGTCGCTGTGCGGCGTGTTCGGCCTGAAGCCCACCTACGGCCGGCTGTCGCGCCGCGGCAGCTTTCCGTTCGTCGGCAGCCTGGACCACCTGGGGCCGTTCGCCCGCAGCGTGCGCGATTTGGCGCTGGCGCACGACCTGATGCAGGGCCCGGACGCGCTGGACCCGGCGCAGGCGCCACGCCCGGCCGAGCCCACGCTGCCGACGCTGGAGCTGGGCACGCAGGGCCTGCGCATCGGCATGCTCGGCGGCTGGTTCCAGACAATGGCGCAACCCGAGGCGCTGGCGGCGGCGCAGACCGTGGCCACGGCGCTGGGTGCCGGCGTGCGCGTGGAGTGGCCCGAGGTGGCGCGCGCCCGCGCCGCGGCCTTCCTGATCACCAACGCCGAGAGCTCGGCGCTGCACCTGCCGGACCTGCAGACCCGGCCGCACGACTTCGAGCCGTTGTCGCGCGAGCGCTTCCTGGCCGGGGCGCTGCTGCCAGCGGCCTGGGTGCAGCAGGCGCAGCGGGTGCGGCGCTGGTTCGCGCACCAGGTGGCGCGCAGCTTCGACGACGTGGACGTGCTGATCGCGCCGGCCACGCCGTGCGCCGCGCCGGCCATCGGCACCGAATGGATCGACATCGCCGGCCAGCGCCTGCCCGCGCGCGCCAGCATGGGGCTGCTGACGCAGCCGGTGTCGTGCATCGGCCTGCCGGTGTGCACGGTGCCGGTGTGGGGCGCGCACGCCACGCTGCCGGTGGGCGTGCAGCTGATCGCGGCGCCCTGGCGCGAAGACCTGGTCCTGCGCGTGGCGCAGGCGCTCGAAGCCGCGGGCGTGGTGCGCGCCCCCGTGGCTGCCCTGGACTGACACCGAGAGCCCCATCCGCATGGACATCAACCTGCCCGACGTGCTGGCCGAAGTGACGGCCGCGTTCGCCCGCTACGAAGACGCACTGGTCAACAACCGCGTCGAGGTGCTGGACGAGCTCTTCTGGGCCAGCCCGCACACCGTTCGCTACGGCGTCGGCGAGAACCTGCACGGCATCGAGGCCATCCGCGCCTTCCGCCTGGCGCGGCCCGGCACCGGGCTGGCGCGCACGCTGCACCACACCGTCATCACCACCTACGGCCGCGACTGCGCCACCGCGATGACCGAATTCCAGCGCGAGGGCAGCACGCGCAGCGGCCGCCAGAGCCAGACCTGGGTGCGGCTGCCCGAAGGCTGGCGCGTGGTGGCCGCCCACGTGAGCCTGCTGGGCTGAGCCGCATGCCCGCGACGCTGCGCGTGGTGTTCAAGCGCCTGTTGGCGGCGCTGCCCAACCTGGTGGGCGTGGTCGTCATCACCTTCCTGCTCACGCGCGCCTTGCCCGGCGATCCGGCGGCCTATTTCGCCGGCGGTGCCGCCACGCAGGAAGCGGTGGACCAGGTGCGGCAGCAGCTGGGCCTGGACCTGCCATTGCCGCAGCAGTTCCTGAACTACGTGGGCGCGCTGCTGCGCGGCGACTTCGGCCTGTCCATCACCACCGGCCAGCCGGTGCTGCAGGAACTGCTGGCGCGGCTGCCGGCTTCGCTGGAGATGGTGCTGCTGGCGCTGCTGCTGGCCTGCGCCATCGCACTGCCGCTGGGCGTGATGGCCGCCACCCGGCCGGGCTCGTGGATCGACCAGCTCTGCCGCCTGCTCACCACCGCCGGCGTCTCTCTGCCGACCTTCTTCACCGGCCTGGTGCTGTCGTACGTCTTCTACTTCCTGCTCGGCTGGGCGCCGGCGCCGCTGGGGCGGCTCGACCCGGTGTACTCGCCGCCGCCCATGGTGACCGGCCTGTACCTGGTGGACGCGCTGCTGGTCGGCGACCTGCCGCTGTGGTGGGCCGCGTTCAAGCAGCTGGTGCTGCCCACGGTGACGATGGCGCTGTTCGTGCTGGCGCCCATCGCCCGGATGACGCGGGCGTCGATGCTGCAGGTGCTGAGCTCGGACTTCGTGCGCACCGCGCGCGCCAGCGGCCTGAGCAAGACCACGGTGCAGGTGCGCTACGCGCTGCGCAACGCGCTGCTGCCGGTGGTGACGACGCTGGGCATGGTGTTCGGCTTCATGCTCGGCAGCAGCGTGATCATCGAGAAGGTCTTCGGCTGGCCCGGCGTGGGCAGCTACGCCATCGACGCCCTGACCGCCAGCGACTACGCGCCGGTGCAGGGCTTCGTGCTCGCGATGGGCGTGCTCTTCGTGCTGCTGAACCTGCTGGTGGACGTGCTGTACACGCTGATCGACCCCCGCATCTCGCTGGAGCGCTGATGAACGCCGCGCCGTCCTACGTCCAGCACCTCCAGCACGTGCGCCACGTGCTCAACGAGAACCCGGTGACCAAGCTCGCCGCCGGGTTGTTCGCGCTGTTCGTGCTGCTGGCCCTGGTGGGGCCGTGGATCGTGCCCTACGAC
Organism: Rubrivivax soli; assembly: GCF_049810355.1. Classification (GTDB taxonomy): domain Bacteria; phylum Pseudomonadota; class Gammaproteobacteria; order Burkholderiales; family Burkholderiaceae_C; genus Rubrivivax. The sequence goes on along the minus strand of NZ_CP187368.1, from coordinate 986,084 downwards.
CCGTTGGCCAGCAACAGCGCAGTGGCGCTGCAGCCGCCCTCTGCCGCGCACTGGTTCGGCACCGATGCGCTGGGCCGCGACATCTTCTCGCGCACCATCGCCGCCACCCGGCTGGACCTGGGCATCGCCGTCAGCGCGGTGGGCTTGAGCTTCGTGCTGGGCATCGCGCTCGGGCTGGCCGCGGGCTACTTCGGCGGCTGGTGGGACCTGGCCGTCACACGCGTGTCCGACACCATCATGGCCTTCCCGCTGTTCGTGCTGGCGATGGGCATCGTCGCCGCTCTCGGCAACACGGTGGGCAACATCGTGCTGGCCACGGCCATCATCAACCTGCCGTTCTACGTGCGCGTGGCACGCGCCGAAACGAACGTGCGCCGCGAGGCCGGCTTCATCGAGGCCGCGCGCCTGTCGGGCAACGGCGACCTGCGCATCCTGGCGCTGCACCTGTTCCCCAACATCCTGCCGCCGGCGATGGTGCAGGTCAGCCTGAACATGGGCTGGGCGATCCTGAACGCCGCCGGCCTGAGCTTCATCGGCCTGGGCGTGCGCCCGCCCGAGCCCGAGTGGGGCATCCTGGTCGCCGAGGGCGCGCAGTTCATCGTCTCGGGCGAGTGGTGGGTGAGCTTCTTCCCCGGCGCGGTGCTGATGCTGGCGGTGTTCTCGTTCAACCTGCTGGGCGACGCGCTGCGCGACATCTTCGACCCCAGGAAGAGAACATGAGCCCCCACGCTCCCTGCGGTCGCTGCCCCCCGAGGGGGCTCTTGCGACGGACCGGCGAAGCCGGATCCGTGCAAGGCCTTGGTCAAGACAGGAACTCCGCGTGAATCCACCTCTGCTCGACGTGCAGGACTTCAGCCTCGAGTTCCGCACCCGCAGCGGCACGGTGCGCGCGCTGGAGCACGTGCACCTGCAGCTGCACAAGGGCGAGATCGTCGGACTGGTGGGCGAAAGCGGTTCGGGCAAGAGCGTGCTGTCGTACGCGATGCTGGGCATCAGCGACGCCGCGGCCAAGGTCACCGCCGGCCGTGCCGTGTTCGGCGGCCTGGACCTGCTGCGCGCCGACGAGCGCACGCTGGCCGACCTGCGCGGGCGCGAGATCAGCATGATCTTCCAGAGCCCGCGCACGGCGCTGAACCCGATCCGCCCGGTGGGCCTGCAGATCGAGGACGTGCTGCGCCGCCACGCCGTGGCCGCCCGCGGCCGCACGGGCCCCGACGCGGGGCTGGGCCTGCGCGAACGCGCCGTGCAGGCGCTGCGCGAGGTGGCCATCGCCGACCCCGAGCGGCGCTGGTCGGCCTACCCGTTCGAGTTGTCGGGCGGCATGTGCCAGCGCGTGATGATCGCCATCGCGCTGGCCTGCCGGCCGGCGCTGCTGATCGCCGACGAGCCCACCACGGGGCTGGACGTCACCACGCAGGCCGCGGTGATGGACCTGATCACGGGCCTGGCGCGTGAGCGCCAGATGGCCACGCTGTTCATCACGCACGACCTGGGGCTGGCGGCCGAGTACTGCGACCGCATCGTCGTGATGCACGCCGGCCACGCGGTGGAGATGGCACCCACGCAGGCGCTCTTCAGCGCGCCGCGCCACCCCTACACGGCGCGGCTGATCTCGTCCACGCCCGGCGCCGGCAGCACGCTGGACACGCTGCTGCCCGTGCCCGGCAGCCTGCCCGACCTGCGGCGCGCGCAGCTGCCGGCCTGCCGCTTCAGCGAACGCTGCGAACGCGCCGACGCGCAGTGCCGCGCGGCCCTGCCTCCGCTGCAGCCCGAAGCCGGCCGCGCGGTGGCCTGCTGGCACCCGCTGACGGCAGCCACGGAGGCCGCGCATGGCTGAGCACCAGACGACCGCAGCGCTGCTGCAGGTGGAACGCCTGGGCAAGCGCTTCCCGGTGGCCGGCAGACGCGGGTCGCAGCTGCATGCGGTGGAAGACGTCTCGTTCGACGTGGCGCCCGGCGAGAGCCTGGGGCTGGTGGGCGAGTCGGGCTGCGGCAAGTCGACGCTGGTGCGTCTGCTGGCGCGGCTGCACGACCCGAGCACGGGCCGCATCGTGTTCGACGGCCAGGACCTGGCGGCGGTGCCGGCCAAGCGTTTTGCTCGGCATGCGCTGCGTTCGGCGATCCAGCTCGTGTTCCAGGACCCCACCGACAGCCTGAACCCGCGCTACACCGCGCGCGACACCATCGCCGAACCCTGCCGGCTGCTGGCCGGCATGGACGCGGCCACGGCGCAGGCGCGGGTCGACGAAGTGGCCACGCAGGTGGGGCTGCCGCTGGAGCTGCTGTCGCGCTACCCGCACCAGCTCTCGGGCGGGCAGAAGGCGCGCGTGGGCATCGCCCGGGCGCTGGCATCGCGGCCGCGGCTGCTGATCCTGGACGAGCCCACCGCGGCGCTCGACGTTTCGGTGCAGGCCGTCGTGCTGCAACTGCTGGACCGGCTGCGGCGCGAGCTGGGCCTGGCCACCGTGTTCGTCAGCCACGACCTGAACGTCGTGCGCCTGCTGACCGACCGCGTGGCGGTGATGTACCTCGGTAAGATCGTCGAGATGGGCCCGTCTGCCACCGTCTTCGCGCAGCCTGCGCACCCGTACACACGCGCGCTGGTCTCGGCCGTGCCGGGCGCGGCGGTGGCGCAGCGCATCCGGCTGCAGGGCGAGGTGCAGAGCCCCATCGACCCGCCGCCGCTGTGCCGCTTCCGCAGCCGCTGCCCGGCGGTGCAGGACCGCTGCCAGCGCGAGGCGCCACCGCTGGCGGCACGCGGCGCGCAGCACATCGCGGCCTGCCACTTCGCCTGAACCGATGCGCGCCCTGGCCGCCTCCGCCGCTTCCTCCGAGGCCGCACCCGCGCGCGCCAACCTGGCCGAGCAGGTGTACGCCGCGCTGAAGGCGCAGCTGCACGACTTCCTGCTGGTGCCCGGGGACCGCTTCTCGGAGGCCGAACTCGGCGCGCGGCTGGGTGTGAGCCGCACGCCGGTGCGCGAGGCCTTGTTCCGGCTGCGCAACGAGGGCCTGCTCGACGTCGAGAGCAAGAGCGGCTGGTTCGTGCGCCCGATCGACTTCGGCAAGCTCGAGCAGCTCTACGACCTGCGCGTGGTGCTGGAATCCGCCGCGGTGGGGCGGCTGTGCGCCAGCACCGAGACGCCACCGGCGCTGGAAGAACTGAAGCGCGTGTGGCTGCTGCCGGTGGCCGAGCGGCTGACCGACGGACGCGCGGTGGGTGCGCTCGACGAGCAGTTCCATGCCACGCTGGTGCGCGCCGCCGGCAACGACGAGATGGCGCGCGTGCACTGGGACGTGACCGAGCGCATCCGCATCATCCGGCGCCTGGACTTCACGCGCGGCGACCGCATCGAGGCCACGTACGGCGAACACGGCAAGATCCTGCGCGCGGTGATGCAGCGCAAGACCGACACCGCGCTGCTGCTGCTGCGCACGCACATCGAGCAGAGCAAGGCCGAGGTGCGCAAGATCACGCTGGCGACGCTGCACGAGGCGCGGGCGCGCGCCACCGGCTGAGCAGACTGGTCCTTCAGGGCGCGGTGACCGCCAGCGCCTGCTCCAGGTGCTCGGTGAAGGCGTGCGTGATGACCGGCAGCTGCCGCCCGCGCAGCCGCGCCAGCACCAGGTGGCCGACCGGGAAGCCGCGGTCCAGGATCTCGCGCGCGACGATCTCGCCGCCGTCGCTGACGGCGCCGATGGCGATCTGGAACGACACCGCGCCGCCGTGGTACAGGCAGCCGCGCAGGAACTCGAAGCTGTTGCTTTCCACCGCCGGGCGCAGCTTCAGGCTGCTGCGCACCAGGTAGCGCTCGAGCAGCTGGCGTCCGCCGGCCTCGCGGTTGGGCAGCACCAGCGGGTGCTCGGCGCACTCGCGCAGCCGCACGCCGCCGCTGCGCTGTGCCAGCGGGTGGCTGCGGTGCATCGTGGCCACCAGGCGCTGCTCGAACTGCGCCACGACCTCGATGTCGGGCTCCGGCGCCAGGTTGAACACCAGCGCCAGGTCGGTCTCGAAGCTGCGCAGCGCGTGCAGCGCCTGCACGTGGTCGCCGATGCGCACCTGGAATTCCACCAGCGGGTGGCCGGCGCGGAACGTGGCCACCGCCCGCGGCATCACCTGCGGCGCCAGCGCCTGGCTCGCCACCAGCCGCACGCTGCCGCGGCGCAGGCCCTGCAGTTCCTCGATCTCCGAGCGCACCTGCTCCAGCGCGCTCTCGCGCCCGCGCACGTACTGCACGAACAGCTCGCCCGCCGCCGTGAGCCGCATGCCGCGCGGCAGGCGTTCGAACAGCGGCAGGCCGAGTTCGTCCTCCAGGTCCTGGATGCGGCGGTTCACGGCCGAGGCCGCCACGTGCAGGCGTTCCGCCGCCTGGCGGATCGACCCCGAGCGGGCCACTTCGTCGAAGTACTTGAGGAAGCGCAGGTGGTGCATGGGCGCGCTGCATGCACGAACGGTGCCTGCGTTGCCGCAGCGGCAACGCAGCACACGCAATTCAGCAGGCTTCGGCAGCGCTGACTGGCACGGCGCCTGCGTGCTGTGCCGGCCGTGAAGCCCGCACGCACCAAGTCCGCTCCCCCCGCCGACCGCAGCACGGCCCCGGCGTCGGCGTCGTTCGGCCCGGCCGCGCACAACGCCTGGGTGCAGCGGCCCGAGGGCGTCGACCTCGTGCGCCGTGCGCTGCGGCCCAGGCCGGTGCGGTTCGATGCACAGCCGCAGGGCGTGCAGATCGACCTCGCGCGCAGCGTGCTGGTGGTGGTGGACATGCAGAACGACTTCTGCCACCCGCAGGGCTGGTTCGGCCAGAAGGGCATCGACGTGCGACCGATGCGGCGGCCCATTCCCGTGCTGCAGCGCCTGCTGCCGGCCTGGCGCGGCGCGGGCGGCACCGTGCTGTGGCTGAACTGGGGCGTGCGCCCCGACCGGCTGAACCTGCCGCCGCTGGTGCAGTTCACCGGCAAGCGCACGGCCGGCGGCGTCGGCTATGCCGAGGTCTCGCCGCAGGACCACGGGCCGTCGCTGGTGCCCGGCACCTGGGGCGCGGCGGTGGTGGACGAGCTGCCGGTCGAGCCCGGCGACATCACCGTCTTCAAGCACCGCCTCAGCGGCTTCTGGGACAACGAACTCGACAGCCTGCTGCGCGGCCGCGGCACCACCACGCTGCTCTTCGCCGGCGTCAACACCGACCGCTGCGTGTTCAGCAGCCTGCAGGACGCCGGCTTCCTGGGCTACGACGGCGTGCTGCTGTCGGACGCCTGCAGCACGCCGTCGCCGGCCTACGTCAGCCGCGCCATCCACTTCATCGTGCAGAAGCTGCACGGCTTCGTCGCCACCAGCGGCGCGCTGCTGGCGGCCTTGCCCGCCACGCCGCGCCGCCGTCCTTCCACTCCACCCTTCCCCCGTTGAGGAGCACCCGCCCATGCACATCACCCGCCGCACCCTGGCTGCCGTCTTCGCCGCTGCCACCGGCATCGCTGCCGCCACGCTGCCCACGACCGCGTTGGCGCAGACCAAGATCAAGATGGTGCTGAACTGGAAGTACCAGGGCCCGCAGGCCTGGTTCTTCATCGCCCAGGACAAGGGCTACTTCAAGGCCGAGGGCCTGGACGTCGAGATCGACCAGGGCGAAGGCTCGTCGGCCTCGATCACCAAGGTCACCTCGGGCGCCTACCAGGCCGGCTTCGGCGACCTGAACGCGCTGATCGACATCGCGGCCAAGCGCCCGGCCGACGCGCCGGTGGGCGTGTACATGCTCTACAACACGCCGCCCTTCACCATCGTGGTGAAGAAGGACAGCCCGATCAAGACGCCCAAGGACCTGGAGGGCAAGACGGTCGGCGGCCCCGCCAACGACGGCGCGCTGAAGCTGTTCCCGGCCTTCGCCAAGGTGGCCAAGGTCGACGCGTCCAAGGTGAACATCACCAACATGACGCCCAACCTGCGCGAGCAGATGCTGCTGCGCGGCCAGGTCGACGCGATCTTCGGCTACGTCAACACCGTGTACTTCAGCGCCAAGCTGGTGGGCATCGACCCCGAGCGCGACCTGCGCTTCATCAACTACGGCGACTACGGCATGGACCTGTATTCCAACGCCATCGTCTTCAGCCGCAGCTTCGTGAAGGACAACCCGAAGGCGGTGCAGGGCTTCCTGAAGGCCGTGAACCGCGCCATCAACGAAAGCCTGGCCAACCCCGAGATGGCGATGGACCACGTGATGAAGCGCGAGCCGCTGCTCAAGCGCGAGGTGGAGAAGGAACGCCTGGTCGCGACGCTGAAGCAGGAGATGAACCACCCCGAGATCGCGAAGATCGGCCTCGGCGACGTCGACGGCGAACGCCTGAAGCGCGCCATCGCGATGGTGGTCGAGGCCAACGGCCTGCCGCGCACGCCGACGGCCGACGAGGTCTTCGACCGCAGCTTCCTGCCCGCACGCGCCGAGCGCGCCAGCAAGTTCTGAAGGGGCCGCGGCGATGGACCTGCAACTCAAGGACAAGGTGACGCTGATCACCGGCCCGGCCAAGGGCATGGGCCGTGCGGTGACGCTGGCCTTCGCCGCCGAAGGCGCGCGCCTGGTGCTGGCCGGGCGCGACACCGCGGCCATCGAGCCGGTGGCGGCCGAGGCCCGTGCGCTGGGCGTCCCGGCGCTGGTGGTGGCCTGCGACCTGACCGACGCGCAGCAGACCGAGGCGCTGGCTCGGCACGCGCTGGAGGCCTTCGGCCGCATCGACGTGCTGGTGAACGTGGCCGGCGGCTCCGGCCCCATCGGCAAGACCGGTTGGGAGACCAGCGCGGAAGAGTTCAACGACATCGTCGAACTCAACATGACCGGCTGCTTCAACACGATGCACGCGGTGCTGCCGAGCATGATCGCGCAGTGCGGCGGCAAGGTCGTCAACGTCGGCGGCACCTTCGGCATGCGCGGGCGGGCAGGGCGGCTGGCGTATTCGGCCTCGAAGTGGGGTCTGCGTGGCATCACCAAGAGCTTCGCGCTGGAGGCCGGGCCCTACAACATCAACGTCAACTGTGTCGCACCGGGCATGGTGGACGGCCCGCGCTTTCGCGACAAGGTCTGCGCCAACATGGCCAGGAAGCTGGGCATCACGCTGGAAGAAGCGATGACGCGCCACGCCGCCGACTACGCGTTGAAGCGCGTCTCGACCGACCAGGACGTGGCCAATGCCTGCCTGTTCCTGGCCAGCGACGTGAGCCGGCAAGTGACCGGTATCGACTTGCCGGTCGACGGCGGCTGGGCGGCACTGTGAGGGCGGCACGATGAAAAGCGCCGACCTGCTCATCCGCGGCGGCCAGGTGGTGTCGCCCGAAGGCATCGTGCCGGCGTCGGTGGCCATCGCCGACGGCCTGATCGTCGCCGTCGGCCACGACGACCTGATGCCGCCGGCGCGCGAGACGCTGCGTGCCGACGGGCAGTACCTGCTGCCCGGTGCCATCGACAGCCACGTGCACTTCCGCGACCCGGGCTACCCGCACAAGGAGACCTGGGCCACCGGCTCGGCCGCCGCCGCCTGCGGCGGCGTGACCACCGTGTTCGACATGCCGAACACGAACCCGCCCACCGGCACGCGCGAGGCACTCGCGATGAAGCTGAAGGCGGCCGAGCGCAGCTTCGTCGACTTCGGCATCCACGCGCTGCTGGGCGACGACACCGTGCACCTGCTGGAAGACCTGCTGGAGGGTGGCGCCACCAGCTTCAAGGCCTTCGTCGGCAACACCTTCGGCAACCTGCCGGCGCCCAGCGACGGTGCGCTGCTCGAAGGCTTCGAGATCCTGGCGCCGCTGGGCGTGCGCACGGTGGTGCATGCCGAGAACTCGTCGATCATGGCGCGGCGCCAGAAGCAGTTGCAGGACGCCGGCCGCATCGACGCGCAGGCGCACCTGGCGGCGCGGCCCGCGGTGGCCGAGATCGAGGCCATCGGCCGCGTGCTGACGCTGGCCGAGTGGACCGGCGCGCGTGTGCACATCGCGCACCACAGCGCTGCCGATTCGCTGTTCCTGCTGCGCGCGGCCAAGGCGCGCGGCGTCGACGTGACGGTCGAGACCTGCCCGCAGTACCTGCTGCTCAACACGGCCGATATGCTGCGCCTGGGCGGCATCCTGCGCGTGAATCCGCCGGTGCGCGAGGCGCGCCACAACCAGCCGCTGTGGGACGCGCTGATGGACGGCACGATCGACATGATCGCCACCGACCACGCACCGCACACGCCGGAAGAGAAGACACGCGAGAGCATCTGGGCCTGCGACTGCGGCTTCCCCGGCGTGGAGACGCAGATGCCCATCATGCTGACGGAAGTGAACCGCCAGCGTGCCACGCTGATGGACTACGTGCGCTGGAGCGCCGTGGCACCGGCCAAGGCCTGGGGGCTGTACGGCACCAAGGGCGTGCTGCAGGTGGGCGCACATGCCGACATCGCGGTGGTCGACATGGAACGCCGCGGCACGCTGCACCAGGGCCGGCTGCAGTCGTTGAGCAAGATCTCGCCGTGGCACGGTCGCGCAGTGCAGGGCTATCCGGTGCACACGCTGCTGCGCGGCCGATTCACGCTGCGCGACGGCCGCCTGGTGGACGACAGCATCGGCTGGGGCCGCAGCGTCAAGACCGTGCAGCGCATGCCCACGCCGCAGCCGCGCAACACCGAGCACAGCAGCCGCGCCATCGTGGCGCATCCGGCGGGCGTGCGGCCGAACGCGCTGCCCGACGACGCCGTGGCCGCGGAGCTGGCGCGATGAACGCCGCCCAGCACGTGGAGGTGCTGCGCGTGCCCTGCAGCGGCCCCGGCGACCTGCGCGCGGTGCAGGCGCTGATCGAGGCCGGCAGCCTGGTGCCAGCCGAGATCGTCGCGGTGATGGGCAAGACCGAAGGCAACGGCTGCGTCAACGACCACACGCGCGACTTCGCCAGCACCGCCTGGTGCCACCTGCTGGCGCCGCACCTGGCCTGCACCCCGGCCGCGGTGGCCGCGCGGGTGGCGCTGGTGATGTCCGGCGGCACCGAGGGCGTGCTGTCGCCGCACTTCACGGTGTACACGCGCCGGCGCCTGGCCGCGACCGGGGCTGCCGGCGCGGCCAAGCGCCTGGTGGTCGGCATCGCCCACACACGCGACTTCCTGCCCGAAGAGCTGGGCCGTGCCGCCCAGGTGCAGGCCACTGCCGCCGCGGTGCAGGCGGCGTTGCAGGACGCCGGCATCGCCAGCCGCGACGACGTGCACTTCGTGCAGGTGAAGTGCCCGCTGCTCACCGCGGCCAAGGTGCAGGACGCGCTGTCCCGCGGCGCCGCGCCGGCCACGCACGACGCCTACGAGTCGATGGGCTGGTCGCGCGGTGCCTCGGCGCTGGGCGTGGCGGTGGCGCTGGGCGAGGTGGCCGAAGCCGCCGTCAGCGACGCCGCGGTGCTGCACGATTGGTCGCTGCACAGCGGCCGGGCATCGGCCTCGGCCGGCATCGAGCTGGAGCACAACGTCGTCATCGTGCTCGGCGAAGCGGTGGGCGCCACGTCGCCGTACCGCATCGCGCACACCGTGATGCAGGACGCGGTGGACGCGGCCAGCGTGCGCCGGCTGCTGCGCGAGGCCTTCGATCTCGACCCCGACCGCGACGCTGCCGCCGTGCAGCGCCGCCTTGTCAACCTGCTGGCCAAGGCCGAAGCCAGCCCCGACGGCCGCGTGCGCGGCGAAAGACACACCATGCTGGGAGATTCCGACATCCACGCCACCCGCCATGCCCGCGCCGCCGTCGGCGCCGTGCTGGCCTCGGTGGTGGGCCACACCGCGCTGTACGTCTCGGGCGGCGCCGAACACCAGGGCCCGGCCGGCGGCGGCCCGGTGGCCGCCATCGTGCGGGTGGCGTGATGGGCGATCCGTTCATCGACCTGTCCGACGTGTCGCTGCGCTACGGCGGCGGCACCGTGGCGCTGGACCGCACCAACCTGCGCATCGACCAGGGCGACTTCGTCGCGCTGGTGGGGCCCAGCGGCTGCGGCAAGAGCACCATCCTGAAGCTGGTGGCCGGGCTGCTGCAGCCGAGCGCGGGCGCCGTCATCGTGGCCAAGCGCGAGGTGGCGGCGGCAGGTGCCGAGGCCGCGCGCGTGCGCATCGGCCTGGCGTTCCAGAACCCGACGATGCTGCCCTGGCTGACGATCCGCGAGAACGTGATGATCCCGCTGAAGATCGTCGAGCCCTTCCGCCAGGACTGGGCGAAGAAGAAGGGCGGCGAGTACGCCGAGCGCGCCGAGGCGCTGCTGGAGCAGGTGGGCCTGAAGGGCTTCGGCGACAAGCGGCCCTGGCAGCTGTCGGGCGGCATGCTGCAGCGCGCGTCGCTGTGCCGTGCCCTGGTGCACGAACCGCAGCTCCTGCTGCTGGACGAGCCCTTCGGCGCGCTCGACCAGTTCACGCGCGAGGAGCTGTGGGCCATCCTGCAGACGCTGTGGATGCGCCAGCGGCCCACGGTGCTGCTGGTCACGCACGACCTGCGCGAGTCGGCCTACCTCGCCAACCGCATCTGCGTGATGAGCGCGCGGCCCGGCCGCATCCTGGAAGACCGCGACGTGCCGTTCGAACGCCCGCGCACGCTGGAGATGAGCTACGCACCCGAGTTCGCCACGCTGGTGCAGCAGCTGCGCATGCGCATCGCACACGCCCGCACGCCGGGCACGCCCGAGGAGCAAGCGGCATGAGCACCCCCATCGCGTCGCCGTTGAGCGCCAAGACCCGCCAGCGGCTGATGTCCGCCGCCGCGCTGGCGGCCTTCTTCCTCGTCTGGGAACTGGTCTGCCGCGCCACCGGCGTGTCGGACCTGATCCTGCCGCGGCCCTCGCAGATCGCCGAGGTGCTGTGGACCAAGTTCCCGCTGCTGTGGCCGCACACGGTGCAGACGCTGACGACCACGCTGACCGGCTTCGCGCTGGGCGTGCTGGCCGGCATCGTCATCGGCATGGTGATCGGCTCGTCGAAGCTCGCCTACGACGTGGCCTACCCGCTGCTGGTGGGCTTCTCCAGCATCCCGAAGGTGGCGGTGGTGCCGATCTTCGTGGTCTGGTTCGGCGCCGGCACCGTGCCGGCGGTGCTGACCTCGATGGTGATCAGCATCTTCCCGGTGGTGGTGAACGTGGCCACGGGCCTGGCCAACACCGAGCCCGAGCTGGAAGACGTGCTGCGCGTGCTGGGTGCGAAGAAGCGCGACATCCTGTGGAACGTGGGCCTGCCGCGCGCGCTGCCGTACCTGTTCGCGTCGCTGAAGATCGCCATCACGCTGGCCTTCGTGGGCACCGTGCTGGCCGAGACCGTGGCCGCCAACAAGGGCATCGGCAACGTGATGATGATCGCCAGCGGCAACTTCGACGTGCCGATGGTGTTCGCCGGCCTCGTGATCCTGGCCGTGATGGGCGTGCTGCTGTATGCCGTCTCGTCGCTGGTCGAAGGCCGCATGACGGGCTGGGCGCAGCGCAAGAACGACCCGGTGATGGCATGACGGCGCCGTCTGCTCCCAAGGCACCGGCCAGCGTGGCCGTGTTCTGCGGCTCGAACTTCGGCAGCAGCCCCGTGTACGCCGACGCGGCGCGCACCCTGGGCACGCTGCTGGCCGCACGCGGCACCACGCTGGTCTACGGCGGCACGCACAAGGGGCTGATGGGCGTGGTGGCCGACGCCGCGCTGGCCGCGGGCGGCACGGTGGTCGGCGTCATCAACCAGCGCCTGTTCGACCGCGGCCACCTGCACCCCGGCCTCAGCCGCCACGAGGTGGCGCCCGACATGCGCGCCCGCAAGGCCCGCATGGCCGCGCTGGCCGACGCCTTCATCGCCTTGCCCGGCGGGCTGGGCACGCTGGAAGAGCTGCTGGAAGCCGCGACGCTGACGCAGCTGGGCGACCACGCCAAGGCCTGTGCGGCGCTGGACGTGCAGGGCTACTACGCGCCGCTGCGCGCGATGCTGTCCACCGCCACCGCCGAAGGCTTCATGAAGCCCGAGCACCGCGACATGCTGGTGATCGAACCCGACCCCGCGCGCCTGCTCGACGCGCTGGCCGCCTGGCAGCCGCCCACCGTCACCAAGTGGATCGGCCAGCCCGGGTCCTGACCTGCCTCTCCCAACTGCCACACCCTCCATGACCCGCATCCGCATCACCGCCGCCGACCGCGTCTTCGTCGCCGAGACCCACCCCGACGCGCCGCAGACCGTGGCCGCCTTCCTGCGCCTGCTGCCCTACCGCCAGAAGCTCATCCACGTGCGCTGGAGCGGCGAGGCCGTGTGGGTGCCGCTGGGCGACTTCCAGCTCGGCGTGGGCTTCGAGAACCACACCAGCCACCCGAGCGTGGGCGACATCCTGTTCTACCCGGGCGGCTACAGCGAGACCGAGATCCTCTGGGCCTACGGCAGCTGCAGCTTCGCCAGCAGGATGGGCCCGCTGGCCGGCAACCACTTCCTCACCGTCGTCGAAGGCAAGGAGCAACTGCGCGCGCTCGGCACCCAGGTGCTGTGGCAGGGCGCGCAGGACGTGCTGTTCGAGGCCTTGACCGACTGAGTTCCGATCCCCCCGCCCATTCCCCACCCACTGCCAGGAGCCTCACCATGTCCCACGTTTCCATCCGCCGTCGTGCCGCGCTGGCGCTGGCTGCGGCGTCTGCTGCCGCCACCCTCGGCCTGCCGCTGGCCGCCCACGCGCAAGACACCACGCCCGTGAAGTTCGTGCTCGACTGGAAGCTGCAGGGCGTGCACGCCTGGTACTTCCTGGCGCAGGACCGCGGCTACTTCGCGCAGGAGAAGCTCGACCTCACGATCGACCAGGGCGACGGCTCGGCCACGGCCGTCACCAAGGTGATGGCGGGTGCCTACCAGGCGGCCTTCGGCGACCTCAACGCCATCGTGCAGAACGCCGCCGCCAAGCCGGGGCAGGCGCCGGTGATGGTCTACCAGATCTACAACCGCACGCCGTTCGCGCTGATGACCAAGGCCGGCAGCCCGATCAAGACGCTGAAGGACCTGGAAGGCAAGAACCTGGGCTCGCCGGCCGGGGGCGCGGCGATGCGCATGTTCAGCACGCTGGCCGAGAAGAACGGCATCGACACGGCCAAGGTGCGCTGGACCAACATGGCGCCCAACCTGCAGGAACAGATGCTGCTGCGCGACCAGGTCGACGCGTCGGCGGTGTTCAGCGTCACCAGCTACATGAACCTGGTGGCACAGGGGCTGGACCCCGAGAAGGACATCCGCTGGTTCCACTACGCCGACCACGGCATCGACCTCTACAGCAACGGCATCCTGGTGTCGCAGCAGTTCCTGAAGGACAAGCCGCAGGCCGTGGCCGGCCTCGTGCGCGCGGTGCACAAGGGCGTGCGCGATGCCATCGCCAACCCCGACGCCGCCATCGAGGCGCTGGCCAGGCGCGAGCCGCTGATCAACAAGGACCTGGAGAAGCGCCGCATGCTCTACGCGCTGCGCACCGTGGTGCTGACGCCCGAGGTGGCGCAGGCCGGCATCGGCGACGTCAGCGACGAGCGGCTGAAGCGCTCGGTGGCGCAGCTGGCGGCGGTGTTCGAGCTGCCGCGCCAGCCGGCGCCGGCCGAGGTCTTCGACCGCCGCTTCCTGCCGCCGCTGGCCGAACGCAAGCTGGCGCTGCCGTGAGTGGCTTCGACTGCGCCTGGCTGCTGGCGCAGCCCGGCAGTGCACCGGCGCAGGCCGACATGCGCATCGCGCTGGACGGCGCACGCGTGGCGGCCGTCACGCCGCTGGCGGCGCCGCCGGCCGGCCGCCGGCGGCTGGCGCTGCCCGCGCTGGCCAACGCGCACGACCACGCGCGCACCTTCCGCAGCGCCACGCTGGGTGCGTTCGGGCAGCCGCTGGAAAGCTGGCTGCCCTTCCTGGGCGTGCTGCCCGGCGCCGACCCCTACCTGTGCGCCGCGACCTCGTTCGCGCGTTCGGTGCGCCAGGGGGTGGCGCAGCTGATGGTGCACTACACGCGCGTGCAGGGCGGCATGGCCTACGTGGACGAAGCGCTGGCCGTGGCGCGCGCGGCGCGCGACGTCGGCGTGCACATCGGCTTCGCGGTGGCCATGCGCGACCGCAACGGCATCGGCCTCGCCGACGACACCACGATGCTGGCCGCGCTGCGGCCGGCGCTGCACGCGCCTGTGGCGGCGAAGCTGTCGGTGCGGCCGGTGCCGCCCGCCGAGCAGCTGGCCGTGGTGCAGGCGCTGGCCGAGGCGCTGGCGGCCGACCCCAGCCTGGCCGCGCACGTCACGCTGCAGCACGGCCCGGCCGGCGTGCAGTGGTGCAGCACGCCGCTGCTGGAGGCGGTGGCGCAGGACTCGGCGGCCAGCGGCCGCCGCGTGCACATGCACCTGCTGGAAACCCGCTACCAGCGCGACTGGGCCGACCAGGTGCACCCGCAGGGCATCGTGCGCTTCCTCGACGGCATCGGCCTGCTGAGCCCGCGGCTGACGCTGGCGCACTGCGCCTGGGCGCGGCCCGACGAGCTGGCACTGCTGGCCGAGCGCGGGGTCACGATCGCCGTCAACACCAGTTCGAACCTGGGCCTGAAGTCGGGCATCGCGCCGGTGCCCGAGATGCTGCGCCAGGGCTGCCGTGTCGCGATGGGTCTGGACGGCATGGCCTTCGACGAAGACGACGACGCGCTGCGCGAGATGCGCCTGGCGCTGGCGCTGCACCGCGGTTGGGGCTTCGAGACCACGATGGACCACGCGCAGCTCTGGGCTTTCGCGGCGCGCCACGGCCGGCGCAGCGTGAGCGGCGACGACAGCGGCGGCGTGCTGCTGCCCGGCGCACCGGCCGACCTGGTGCTGCTGGACTGGGACGCGCTCGACGACGACCCGCTGTTTCCCGGCATCGACCCGCTGCAGCTGCTGCTGGCGCGCGGCCGTGGTGCGTTCATCGACGAGGTTGTCGTCGGCGGACGCAGCGTGGTGCAGGGCGGCGTGCTGCAGACGCTGGACGAACCCACGCTGCGCGCCGAGTTGCTGGCGCGCGTGCGGTCGGGGCTGGCGGCCGCGCCGGGTTTCGACCTGTGGCGGCGGCAGCTGGGCGAGATGGCCGAGGACCTGGGGCCGTTCTACAGGCGCAGCGCCTGGGCGGGTTGCTGCTGAACGGAGGCTGAGCGGCTGCCGGGCCGTCCCGGCGACCACGGGGCCGGCACGCGTTTTGCTGCATACCAACTGGTATACCAGAACGCGCCCCAAGCCAGTGCAACGGGCGCCACACCACCAGGAGCCGCCCATGTCCCGCACCGATGTCGCCTCGCGCCGCCGCGCACTTGCCCAACTCTCCGCCGCCTCGCTGGCCGGCCTGGCCCCGTGGGCCTGGGCGCAGAAGCCGCTGAGCGTGGGCTTCATCTACGTCGGCCCGAAGGACGATTTCGGCTACAACCAGGCGCACGCCGAAGCCGCGGCCGAGGTGAAGAAGCTCGCCGGCATCAAGGCCGTCGAGGAAGAGAACGTGCCCGAGACGCAGGCCGTGCAGAAGACCATGCAGGGCATGATCAGCCAGGACGGCGCGACGCTGCTGTTCCCCACCAGCTTCGGCTACTTCGACCCGCACATGCTGGCGGTGGCAGGCAAGAACAAGGACGTGCGCTTCGCCCACTGCGGCGGCCTGTGGAGCGCCGGCAAGCACCCGGCCAACACCGGCAGCTTCTTCGGCTACATCGACGAGGCGCAGTACCTCAACGGTGTCGTCGCCGGCCACATGAGCAAGAGCAAGAAGATCGGCTTCGTGGCGGCCAAGCCGATCCCGCAGGTGCTGCGCAACATCAACGCGTACACGCTGGGCGCGCGCTCGGTGGACCCGAAGATCACCTGCTCGGTCATCTTCACCGGCGACTGGAGCATGGCCGTGAAGGAGGCCGAGGCCACCAACGGCCTGGCCGACCAGGGCGTGGACGTGTTCACGATGCACGTGGACGGCCCCAAGGTCGTGGTGGAGACCGCCGCGCGCCGCGGCAAGATGGTCTGCGGCTACCACGCCAGCCAGGCCAGGCTGGCGCCGGCGGCCTACCTGACCGGTGCCGAGTGGAACTGGATCACCGCGTACAAGCAGATCATCGAGGCCGCGCGCAGCGGCAAGCCGCACCCGAACTTCGTGCGCGGCGGCCTGAAGGACGGCTTCGTGAAGACCTCGCCCTACGGCAGCAGCGTCAGCGAAGCCGCACGCAAGAACGCCGACGCCGTGAAGGCGAAGATGATCGCCGGCAGCTTCGACATCTTCGCGGGCGAGCTGAAGGACAACACCGGCAAGGTGGTGGTGCCCAGGGGCAAGGCCTTCAAGCAGACCGACATCGAGCTCGAAGGCATGAACTACCTGGTCGAAGGCGTCATCGGCAAGGTCTGAGGCCCACGCCATGCGCCGCGCCTGGCACGACCTGGCCGAAGCCTTCGCGCTGCCGCTGCTGGCGCTGGCCGGCGCGCTGCTGCTGTTCGGCGTCTTCACCTGGTTCGGCGGGCACGACCCGCTGGAGGTGTGGCGGCTGCTCTTCGTCGGCGCCTTCGGCGACGCCTTCTCGTGGCAGAACACGCTGCAGCGCGCCGCCCCGCTGATGCTGACGGCGCTGGCCGTGGCGCTGCCGGCCCGCGCCGGGCTCACGGTGATCGGCGGCGAAGGCGCGCTGGTGCTGGGCGGCCTGGCCTGTGCCGGGCTGCCGTACCTGCTGCCGCTGCCGGCCGGTGCTGCGGGCACGGCGCTGCTGCTGCTGGCCGCCGCTGCGGCCGGGGCGGTCTGGATCGCGCTGGCGGGCGCGCTGCGCCAGTACCGCGGCGTCAACGAGACCATCAGCAGCCTGCTGCTGGGCTACATCGCGATCGCACTCTTCAAGCACTTCGTCGAAGGCCCGATGCGCGACCCGGCGAGCTTGAACAAGCCGTCGACGCTGCCGCTGGACGAGAGCCTGCGCATCGGCGGCATCGCGGGCTACGACGTGCACTGGGGGCTGGCCTTCGGCGTCGTGCTGTGCCTGCTGGCGGCGGTGTGGCTGATGGCCTCGACGCACGGCTTCTCGACACGCGTGGTCGGCGGCAATGCACGGGCCGCGCGCCTCGTGGGCCTGCCGACGAACCGGCTGATCATCACCGCCTGCGCGCTGGGCGGCGCGGGTGCGGGCCTGGCCGGCGGCATCGAGGTCGCGGCCGTGCACACCGCGGCCAATGCCTCGCTGATCGCCGGGCTGGGCTATGCCGGCATCCTCGTCAGCTTCGTCGCGCGGCACCACCCGCTGGCCATCATCCCGGTGGCCATCCTGTTCGGCGGCTTCGGTGCCGCGGGCAGCCTGCTGCAGCGCCGGCTCGGACTGCCCGACGCGTCGGTGCAGGTGCTGCTGGGCTTTGCCTTCGTGCTGATCCTCGCCAGCGAGGCCTGGCGCGGCCGGCTGCTGCCGTTCAGCCTGCTGCCGCAGCGTGCACCGCTGCCCACCGCCCCCCAGGCGCAGAGCACATGACCGATTCCGCAGTCCTCGACGTGCTGATCGCCGTGCTCGGCGGCGCCATCCGCGTCGGCACGCCCTTCCTCTTCGTCAGCCTGGGCGAGTGCCTGACCGAGAAGGCCGGCCGCATCAACCTGGGCCTGGAAGGCGTGCTGGTGTTCTCGGCCATGGCCGGCTTCGGCGGCGCCTGCCTCAGCGGCTCGCCGTGGGTGGGTGTGCTGGCGGCCGGCGCCAGCGGCGCGCTGCTGGCGCTGCTGCACGGGCTGGTGTGTTCGCTGCAGCGCGTGAACGACATCGCGATGGGCATCGCGCTGATGCTGCTGGGCGCCGGCCTGGCCTTCACGCTGGGCAAGCCGCTGATCCAGCCGCAGGCGCCGCAGATCCCGGCCATCGCGCTGGGCGGCTGGAGCAGTTCGCCGTCGGTGCAGGCGGCGCTGCAGATCAACGCGCTGTTCCCCATCGGCGTGCTGCTGGCGCTGGGCATGGGCTGGGCCTTCGCCAACACGCGCTGGGGGCTGGTGGTGCGCATGGTGGGCGATTCGTCGGACGCCGCGCGCGCGCTGGGCACCAGCGTCAACGGCGTGCGCATCGCCGCCACCGCCGCCGGCGGCTTCATCGCCGGGCTGGGCGGCGCCAGCCTGAGCCTGTACTACCCGGGCAGCTGGAACGAGGGGCTGTCCTCGGGCCAGGGGCTGATCGCCGTGGCGCTGGTGATCTTCGCGCGCTGGAGCCCGGTGCGCTGCCTGGGCGCCGCGCTGCTGTTCGGCGGCGCCGGCGCGCTGGGGCCGGCGCTGCAGAGCGTGGGCGTCAGCGGCTACTACGACCTCTTCAATGCCGTGCCCTACGCGCTGACGCTGGCGATCCTGGTGTGGACCTGTTCGCCCAAGCGCAGCCTGAAGGGCGCACCGATGGAACTGGGAGTCTCGCGATGAGTGGATTGGGTGGTTTGAACAAGTCGGCGCACGGCGTCGTGGTGGGCCTGGTGCAGCTGCAGTTGCCGGTGGTGGAAACGCCGGCGCAGCTGAAAGCGCAGGCCGAGCGCATCTGCTGGATGGTGGGCAAGGCCCGCCGCAACCAGGGCACGATGGACCTGGTGGTGTTCCCCGAGTACGCGCTGCAGGGCCTGAGCATGAGCACGGCCGACGAGCTGATGGTCTCGCTCGACGGCCCCGAGGTGGCGTCGTTCCGCGCCGCGTGCGTGCAGCACAGGATCTGGGGCTGCTTCTCGATCATGGAGAGGAACCCCGGCGGCAACCCGTACAACACCGGGCTGATCATCGACGACCAGGGCGCCATCCGCCTGTACTACCGCAAGCTGCACCCGTGGGTGCCGGTGGAAGCCTGGGAGCCCGGCAACATGGGCATCCCGGTGTGCGACGGCCCCAACGGCAGCAAGCTCGCGCTGATCATCTGCCACGACGGCATGTTCCCCGAGATGGCGCGCGAGGCCGCATACAAGGGCGCCGAGATCATCCTGCGCACCGCCGGCTACACGGCGCCGATCCGCCACGCGTGGAAGATCACCAACCAGGCGAACGCGTTCCAGAACCTGGCCATCACCGCCAGCGTCTGCTTGTGCGGCAGCGACGGCAGCTTCGACAGCATGGGCGAGGGCATGTTCTGCAACTTCGACGGCACCGTCATCACGGAAGGTGGCGGCCGGCCCGACGAGATCATCACCGCCGAGCTGCGGCCCGACCTGGTGCGCGAGGCCCGCGCCGGCTGGGGCGTGGAGAACAACCCCTACCAGCTCTGGCACCGCGGCTACGTGGCGGTGCAGGGCGGCGCGCAGGACTGCCCCTACACCTTCATGCACGACATGGTGGCCGGCCGCTACAAGCTGCCCTGGGACGCCAGCATCCAGGTGCGCGACGGCACGCCCTGCGGCTTCGCGGCGCCCACGCGCGCCTACCGTGGCCCCGAGCCCAACCCGCTGGAAGGCTGAGAAGCTGTGAACAAGCCCGCCACGCCCGCTCATCCCGCCCAGCACGCCTGGCTCGTCGTTGCAAATGCGCGCCGTAGCCCGGGCTACGGCTGTGCTTTGCGCCTAGGTCCAGACGCGCCGGGCAGTCTGCTCGGACGCGCCGAGCTCATTCACAGCTTCTGAGGCCATGCCGCACATCGCGTCCACCCCGTACCCCTGGCCGTTCGACGGCGACCTGCGGCCGGCCAACACCGCGCTGCTCGTCATCGACATGCAGACCGACTTCTGCGGCATCGGCGGCTACGTCGACACGATGGGCTACGACCTGGCGCTGACACGCGCGCCGATCGCGCCGATCGCGCAGCTGCTGGCGGCGTTCCGCGCCGCGGGCTGCCACGTCCTCCACACGCGCGAAGGGCACCGGCCCGACCTGAGCGACCTGCCGGCCAACAAGCGCTGGCGCTCGCAGCGCATCGGTGCCGGCATCGGCGACGCCGGCCCCTGCGGTCGCATCCTGGTGCGCGGCGAGCCGGGCTGGCAGATCATCCCCGAGCTGGCGCCGCTGCCCGGCGAGGTGGTGATCGACAAGCCCGGCAAGGGCAGCTTCTGCGCCACCGACCTGGAACTCGTGCTGCACACCCGCGGCATCCGCAACCTGGTGCTCACCGGCATCACCACAGACGTCTGTGTGCACACGACGATGCGCGAGGCCAACGACCGCGGCTTCGAGTGCGTGCTGGTCGAAGACGCCACCGGCGCCACCGACCGCGGCAACCACGAGGCGGCGCTGAAGATGGTGCTGATGCAGGGCGGCGTGTTCGGCGCGGTGTCGAACAGCGCGGCCATCGTCGAAGCGGTGCAGGGGTTGTCGGCATGAGACATGCTGTGTCCACCTGTGCGCTGCGGGCCGAGCGCCGGGCCGCTCCCGAGCCGGCCCGCATCCCCCCGGGGGATCGGCCAGCGTACCCGCTGGACGAGGGGCACCCATGACGCATGCCTTGTCGCTGGAGACCTTCGAGCTGACCAAGCGCTTCGGCGCCTTCACGGCGCTCGACCACGTCTCGCTGAAGGTGCGGCCCGGCACCGTGCACGCGCTGCTGGGCGAGAACGGCGCGGGCAAGAGCACGCTGGTGAAGTGCATCGTCGGCTACTACCGGGCCGAGCACGGCGCGGTGATGATCGACGGCCGCGAGCACGACATCCACACACCCACCGTGGCACGCCAGCTCGGCATCGGCATGGTCTACCAGCACTTCACCGTGGTGCCCGGCATGACGGTGGCCGAGAACCTGCTGCTCGCGCGCGGCAGGCTGCCGGCGGTGGTGCCGTGGAAACGCGTGCGCGCCGAGCTGCAGGCCTTCCTGGAGACGACGCCGTTCCGGCTGGACCTGGATGCCACGCCGCAGGACCTGTCGGCCGGCGAGAAGCAGAAGCTCGAGATCCTGAAGCAGCTGTACCTGAAGCCGCGGCTGCTGATCCTGGACGAACCGACCTCGGTGCTGACGCCGCAGGAGGCCGACGAGGTGCTGGGCCTGCTGAAGGACCGCGCACACGCGGGCGACTGCACGGTGGTGATGATCACGCACAAGTTCCGCGAGGTCGCCGAGCACGCCGACGACGTGAGCGTGCTGCGCCGCGGCCGGCTGGTGGCCAGCCACGCGGTGGCCGACGTGTCGGCCGCGGCGCTGGCCGCCGCGATGGTGGGCGAAGGCGCCAAGGCCGCGGCCGTGCTGCAGCGCGACGAGCGTGAGGCCGGCGCCGTGGTGCTGGACGTGCAGGGCCTGCACGTGGGCGGCGACCGCGGTGAGCGCGCCGTGCACGGCCTGGACCTGCAGGTGCGGGCCGGCGAGATCGTCGGCGTGGCGGGTGTCTCGGGCAACGGGCAGCGCGAGCTGATGGAGTCGCTGGTGGGCCAGCGCGCGCGCGAGGGCGGCGAGGTGCGCGTGGCCGGCGAGCGCTTCCACGCCACGCGCGCGCAGAACCGCCGCCTGCAGGTGCGCAGCCTGCCCGAGGAGCCGCTGCGCAACGCCTGCGTCGGCGAGCTCAGCGTCGGCCACAACATGGGGCTGCGCGTGTTCGACACCGCGCCGGCCGCACGCGGCGGCTGGCTGCGCTGGGGCGTGCTGCGCGAACGCGCACGGGCGCTGATCGCCGAGTACGGCGTGAAGACGCAGGGCGAGGGCGCGCCGATCCGGTCGCTGTCGGGTGGCAACGTGCAGCGCGCGGTGCTGGCGCGCGAGCTCTCGGAAGACGCCCGGCTGCTGCTGGTGTCCAACCCGGTCTTCGGGCTCGACTTCGCGGCCGTGGCCGAGATCCACGCGCGGCTGCTGGCGGCCCGCAACCGCGGCGCCGCGGTGCTGCTGGTCAGCGAAGACCTGGACGAGCTGCTGCAGCTGGCCGACCGCGTGGTGGTGATGAGCGAGGGCCGCATCGTCTACAGCTGCCCGGCCGCGGGCGCCGACCGCCATACGCTGGGTGCCCACATGGGCGGGCATGCCCACGACCACGCCGAGCCCGCCGCCGCATGATCGCCGTCGACGCCGAACCGTTTCCTTACCCGCTGGCGCCCGGCGGGTGCACCGCGCTCGTCGTCATCGACATGCAGCGCGACTTCGTCGAGCCCGGCGGCTTCGGTGCCAGCCTGGGCAACGACGTGACGCAGCTGCACACGGCCATCGCGCCGATCGCAGCGCTGCTGGCCTCCTGGCGCCAGCGCGGCTGGCCGGTGCTGCACACGCGCGAGTGCCACCGGCCCGACCTGTCCGACTGCCCGCCGGCCAAGCGCGAGCGCGGCAGCCCCACGCTGCGCATCGGCGACCCCGGGCCGATGGGCCGCCTGCTGGTGGCCGGCGAGCCCGGGGCCGACATCATCCCGGCGCTGGCGCCACTGCCGGGCGAATGGGTGATCGACAAACCCGGCAAGGGCATGTTCTGGAATACCTGCGCACCGGACGGCCTGCACGCACGCCTGCAGGCAGCCGGCATCACGCACCTGGTGTTCACCGGCGTCACCACCGAGGTCTGCGTGCAGACCAGCATGCGCGAGGCCAACGACCGCGGCTACACCTGCCTGGTCGTCGAGGACGCCACCGCCAGCTACTTCCCGGCCTTCAAGGCCGCCGCGCTGGCGATGCTGGTGGCGCAGGGCGCCATCGTCGGCTGGAAGACGCCGAGCG
This sequence comes from Rubrivivax soli, assembly GCF_049810355.1. GTDB lineage: Bacteria > Pseudomonadota > Gammaproteobacteria > Burkholderiales > Burkholderiaceae_C > Rubrivivax. The sequence goes on along the minus strand of NZ_CP187368.1, from coordinate 963,556 downwards.
CGGCGCTGCTGTCAGCGCTGCCGGCGTAGGCCCAGCGCCATCACCGTCCCCACCACCAGCAGCGCGCCCAGCACCTGCACCGGCGCGATGCGCTGGTCCAGCAGCCACCAGGCCAGCAGCAGCGCGGCGACGGGCTCGACGTTGAGGATGGGCGAGCTGCCCACCACGCCCAGCCGTGGCAGCACCGTGAACAGCACCGTGATCGCGGTGCCGTACAGCGCCGTCAGCGCCAGCAGCCCCCACCAGCCAGGCGCGGCCGCGGGCCAGTGCAGGCCGCCTTGCGCCAGCGCGATCCCCAGGGCCAGCGTGCCGGTGATGGCCATCGCGATCACGGTGCGCAGGCGGCCGTCGAGGTCGGCCACCTCGTGCTGCGTGAAGGCGAGCACGAGGCCGAAGACGGCGGCTGCCGCCACCGCGAACGCCACGCCCAGCCCGATGCGGCCCCACTGCGCCTGCAGGCCCAGGCCGCCGGCTGCGCCCGAGACATCGAGCGCCAGCGCCAGGCCGGCCAGGATCAGCGGCATCGCCAGCAGCACGCGGCGCTCGGGCCGGTGCCCGTAGAACACGCGCGCGGCCAGCGCCGTCCACAGCGGGTAGGTGTTGAAGGCCAGCAGTGCCAGCGCCACCGGGATGCGCGCCACCGCCGCGTACAGGCACAGGCTCTGCACGGTGACCAGCACGCCGATCAGCGGCATGAAGCGGCGGTGCCGCGGCCCCAGGTGCCAGGGCACGCCGGCCGCACGCACCAGCAGCGCCACCACCGCCGCGGTGGCCAGGCTGCGCACGGTGACGGCCGTGGCCACGTCGACGCCGTGGTCCATGGCCACGCGCGCGGCCACGTGGTTGGCGCCGAACAGCGTGGCCAGCAGCAGCAGCGCGGCAAAGGCGCGCGGGGTCGCTGCCGCGGCCGTCATGCGGCGCCCCGGCAGGCGGGGCGGTGGGTCGGCGGCAGGCGGGCAGGCGGTGTCATGTCGCCAAGCCTAAGGCACGCGGCAGCCCGGCCGGCGGCGGCCGGCGCGTGCCTACCAGCGCAGCAGGCGCGGTCCCGACACGGCACCCAAGGCGGCGGTCAGCAGCATGCCCAGCGTGTACCACGCGGCGACGAAGCTGACGCCCGGCTCGGGGCAGGCGAAGGCATAGCCGAAGGCGCCGGCGGCTCCGGCCGCCAGCCCGCAGGCGGCGCCGGCGGCGCGCGGCGCGGTCGGCGCCAGGCCGCGCACGGCCCACAGCGTGGCCGCCAGCGCCGGCAGCGACAACGCCAGCACGTTCCAGGGGCAGGCCGCCCACGAGGCGCCCAGCAGCAGCGGCATCCGGTCGGCCTGCGGCGCCGACCACCACGCCAGCAGTCCCAGCACCGCCATCGCGGCCAGAACCGCCAGCGTGCAGCGGGCCGCGGCCTGCCAGCGAGGCAGCGGCCGCGCCAGCCGCGCTGCCAGCCAGCCGGCAGCCGCCAGCAGCGCGGCGGCGTACGCCAGCTTCACCCAGGGCACCGGTGTCGCGAACAAGGCCGCCGGCACCGGACCGATCAGCAGCAGCGCCAGCAGCGTGCTGGCCAGCATCCCGACCAGCACCGCCGGCACCAGGCGCCGCGCGGCCACGGCCCGCGGGGCGGGGCCCGCGCCGCGGGCCAGCAGGTCGATCCAGGCGTCGGTGTTCACGGGGTCTCCTTGCCGTCGCCGCGCACCAGCGCTGCCAGGCGCTTCAGGCCGCGGTGCACCTGCACCTTGATGGCCGACTCGCTGGCGCCGGTGCGCCGGGCCGCGTCGGCCACCGACAGGCCTTCCAGCTTCGTCAGCGCGATCGCCTGCCGCTGCGCCTCGGGCAGCGTCGCCAGCAGCCGCGCCAGGTCGCGCCGTGCGCCGCCATCGCCTTCGGGTGCGGCCAGGCCCAGCGCGGCGCCGTCGTCGAGCGGCTCGTGCAGGTCGTCCTGGCGGCCGCGGCGGCGCCACAGGTCGACCAGCTTGTGACGCGCGATCGCCAGCACCCAGGCGCTGACGGGCAGCGCCGGGTCGTAGGTGCCACGCTGCAGGTGCAGTGCGAGCAGGGTGTCTTGCACCAGGTCCTCCACGTCGTCCGGCAGGCCTTGCAGGCGCCGCCGCAGGTAGCCGCGCAGCCGGGTGGCGATGCGGCGCAGTGCTTCGGCGTAGGCTGCCTCGTCGCCCGCCTGGCCCTGCAGCCAGAGCGGCTTCAGGCCCGACTCGAAGTCGTCTTGGCGGGGGTCGAACACCATGTCGTCGGGACGCAGGAAAAGGTTACAGCGGGCGGGCCGCGCATTGTGCGGTGCGTCGCGGCACGGCGCCGCTGTAACGAAACGGGGCTGTGCGACGACTAGGCCAGCAGCCCTGCCGGAACTGCGCAACACTGCCACCGGCATCCACCGTCACGAAGGCCCCCACCGCCATGCACGCCACGCTCGCCCTGCTCGCCGCCACCGACTTCCCGCCGCTGCAGCGCGCCCGGCTCGACACCTTGCAGGTGAACCTGGGCTACAAGTGCAACCAGAGCTGCCTGCACTGCCACGTGGCCGCGAGCCCGCAGCGCACCGAGATGATGGACGCCGACACCGTGGATCTCGTGCTGCAGGTGCTGCAGTCCCGTGCCGTGCGCACGCTGGATCTCACCGGCGGCGCACCCGAGCTCAACCCGCACTTCCGGCGCCTGGTGCGGCAGGCACGCGCATTGGGCGTGCACGTGATCGACCGCTGCAACCTGACCATCCTGTCCGAGCCCGGGCACGAAGACCTCGGCGCCTTCCTGGCCGCGCAGCAGGTGGAGGTGGTGGCGTCGCTGCCGTGTTACTCACCCGCCAACGTCGACCGCCAGCGCGGCGACGGCGTCTTCGATCGCAGCATCGCCGGCCTGCAGGCGCTGAACGCGCTGGGCTACGCACAGCCGGGCAGCGGCCTGGTGCTGAACCTCGTCTACAACCCGCAGGGCCCGTCGCTGCCGCCGCCGCAGGGCCCGCTGGAAGCCGACTACAAGCGCGAACTGCTGCAGCACTTCGGCATCCGCTTCGACCACCTGTACGCGCTGACCAACATGCCGATCCAGCGCTTCGGCAGCACGCTGGTCAGCAAGGGCACGTTCGCCGCCTACATGCAGCTGCTGCGCGGCAGCTACCGGCCCGAGAACCTGGCCACGGTGATGTGCCGCAGCCAGGTCAGCGTCGACTGGCAGGGCGACCTGTACGACTGCGACTTCAACCAGATGCTCGGGCTGCGCGCGCGCCTGCCCGGGCAGCGGACCGGTGCGCCGCACCTGCGCGACCTGCTGCTCACCGACCCGGCGGGCGCGCCGATCGCCATCGCCGACCACTGCTACGGCTGCACCGCCGGGCAGGGCAGCAGCTGCGGCGGCGCGCTCGCCGACACCGCCGGCAGCGCCGCTGCGGCCAGCGCCACCGCCGGGGCCGCCTGATGGCCCGGCCCGGCAAGGCGGCGCTGTGGGCCGGCGCCGCGGCGCTGGCCGTGGCCGTGGTGTGGGCCTGGCAGCACTTCGCGCTCGGCAGCCTGCTGACGCTGGACCAGCTCAAGGCCAGCCGCGACGCGCTGGTCGGCGCCTACCAGGCACGGCCCGCGGCCACCGCCGCGGCCTTCTTCGCGGTGTACGTGGCCGCTGCCGCGCTGTCGGTGCCCGGTGCGGTGGTGCTGACGCTGGCGGCGGGTGCGGTGTTCGGGCTCGGCGCGGGCTTCGTGCTGGTGTCGTTCGCGTCCAGCCTGGGCGCGCTGCTGGCCTTCCTGACCGCGCGCTACCTGCTGCGCGACCTGGTGCAGGCGCGCTTCGGCAAGCGCCTGGCACCCATCAACGAAGGCATGCAGCGCGACGGCACGTTCTACCTGCTGACGCTGCGCCTGGTGCCGGTGTTCCCGTTCTGGCTGGTGAACCTGCTGTCGGGGCTGACGCCCATCGGCGCCGGCCGCTTCTACGCCGTCAGCCAGCTCGGCATGCTGCCGGGCACGCTGGTGTACGTGAACGCGGGCACGCAGCTGGCGGCCATCGGCAGCCTGCGCGACGTGCTCTCGCCGGCGCTGTGGGGCAGCTTCGTGCTGCTGGGGCTGTTTCCGCTGCTGGCCAAGGCCGTCGTGGGCTGGCTGCAGCGGCGCAAGGTCTATGCCCGCTGGGACAGGCCGGCCCGCTTCGACCGCAACCTGGTCGTCATCGGCGCCGGTGCCGGCGGCCTGGTCTCTGCCTACATCGCCGCGGCGGTGAAGGCGAAGGTGACGCTGGTCGAAGGCCACAAGATGGGCGGCGACTGCCTGAACTACGGCTGCGTGCCGAGCAAGGCGCTGATCCGCTCGGCCAAGCTGATGCATGCGCTGCGCCACGCCGCCGACTTCGGCGTGCGCGACGCCGGCGGCCGTCTCGACTTCGCCGCCGTGATGGCGCGCATCCGGCAGGTGGTGCAGACCATCGAACCGCACGACTCGGTGGAGCGCTACACCGAGCTGGGCGTGGAAGTGCTGCAAGGCCACGCGCGCATCACCAGCCCGTGGACGGTGCAGGTGACGCTGGCCGACGGCCGCCAGCAGACGCTGACCACCCGCGGCATCGTGGTGGCCACCGGCGCCAGCCCCTTCGTGCCGCCGATCCCGGGGCTGCAGGAGGCCGGCTTCCTGACCAGCGACACGGTCTGGGACCTGCAGGCGCTGCCGCGGCGGCTGGTGGTGCTGGGCGGCGGGCCCATCGGCTGCGAGCTGGCGCAGAGCTTCGCGCGGCTGGGCGCGCAGGTCACGCAGGTGGAGATGGCGCCGCGCGTGATGGGGCGCGAGGACCCCGAGGTCTCGGACCTGGTGGCGGCCGCGCTGCGGGCCGACGGCGTGACGCTGCTGACCGGCCATGAGGCCGTGCGCGTGCAGCAGGTCGGTGGCGAACGGCAGCTCGTGGCGCGCGCCGAGGGCCGCGAGCACACGATCGCCTTCGACGCGCTGCTGTGCGCCGTGGGCCGCAGCCCGCGTGTCACCGGCTTCGGGCTCGAGGAGCTGGGCATCCCGCTCACGCCGCGCAAGACCATCGCCACCAACGCGTGGCTGCAGACCGTCTACCCCAACATCTACGCGGTGGGCGACGTGGCCGGGCCGTTCCAGTTCACCCACACCGCGGCGCACCAGGCCTGGTACGCGGCGGTGAATGCGCTGTTCGGGCGCTTCCGCCGCTTTGCCGCCGACTACAGCGTGATCCCCTGGGCCACCTTCACCGACCCCGAGGTGGCGCGCGTGGGCCTGTCGGAGACCGAGGCGCAGGCGCAGGGCATCGCGGTGGAGGTCACGCGCTACGGCATCGACGACCTGGACCGCGCCATCGCAGACGGCACTGCGCACGGCTTCGTCAAGGTGCTGACCGTGCCGGGCAAGGACAAGATCCTCGGCGTCACCATCGTCGGCACCCACGCCGGCGACCTGCTGGCCGAGTACGTGCTGGCGATGAAGCACGGCCTCGGCCTGAACAAGATCCTGGGCACCATCCACACCTACCCGACGCTGGCCGAGGCCAACAAGTACGCGGCCGGTGCATGGAAGCGCGCGCACGCGCCGCAGGGCCTGCTGCGCTGGGTGCAGCGCTACCACTCCTGGGAGCGCGGATGAGGCGGCTGGTGCTGGCCGGTGCCGGCCACGCGCACGCCCAGGTGCTGCTGGACTGGCTGCACGCGCCGGTGCCGGGGGTGGAGCTGGTCGTCGTCTCGCCCCAGGCGCTGGCGCCTTACTCGGGCATGGTGCCGGGCTGGCTGGCCGGCACCTACCGCTTCGACGAGATCGTGATCGACTTCGCCGCGCTGTGCGCGGCGGCCGGCGCACGCTGGATGCCGGGCGAACTGCAGGCGCTGGACCCGGCGCGGCGCCGGCTGACGCTGGCCGACGGCACGGTGCTGCCGTACGAGCTGCTGTCGCTGAACGTGGGCTCCACGCTGCGCCCGCCGCCGGTGCCTGCGTCGGCGCAACTCCTGGCTCTTCGCCCGCTGTCGGCGCTGCAGGCCGGCTGGGGTGCGGTGCTGCAGCGCTGGCAGCAGGATGCGTCGCGGCAGCCCTGCACCGTCACCGCGGTGGGTGGCGGCGCCGCCGGTTTCGAGGCGCTGCTGGCGGTGCTGGCGCGGCTGCGTGCGCTGCGTCCGGACCGCCTGGTGCACGGCGTCCTGGTCACACGCAGCGCGGCGCTGCTGCCGGGCATGGCTCCCGTGGCCGTGCGCCATGCCTTGCAGGCACTGGCGCGCGCCGGTGTCACGCTGCAGCTGGGCACGGCCTGGAGCGACACCGTCGCGCGCAGCAGCGACCTGGTGCTGTGGGCCACCGGGGCCGAGGCGCAGGACTGGCAGGCCGACCCGGCGCGTCGCGGCACGCTGGCCGTGGACGCGCAGGGCTTCGTGCGCATCGACGCGCAGCTGCGCTCGGTGTCGCACCCGCAGGTGTTCGCGGTCGGCGACTGCGCCGCCTGGTCCACGCCGCTGCCCAAGGCCGGCGTGCACGCGGTGCGCATGGGGCCGGTGCTGTCGCGCAACCTGCGTGCTGCGCTCGCGCCCGGTGCATCGGCGCAGGGCACCGTGCACCAGCCGCAACGGCGCTTCCTGACGCTGCTGTTCACGGCCGACGGCCGTGCCATCGGCGCCCGCGGCGCGCTGGCCGTGGAAGGCCGCTGGGTCTGGCGCTGGAAGGACCACATCGACCGCGGCTTCATCCGCCGGTTCACGCTGCCCGCCGGCCGGCCGGGCACTCCGCATCCCTCGACAGGAGATCCCGCATGAGCACCCCCGTCACCCGCCGCACCGCGACCCGGGCCGCGCTGCTGGCCGCCGCTGCGCTGGCCGTGCCGGCCGCGCGCGGCCAGGGCACGCCGCTGCGTTTCGGCGTCGGCCTGTTCCAGCCCGACAAGGACCGCAACGACGCCACGTACCGTCCGCTGGCGCAGCACCTGGCAGCCCGGCTGGGCCGGCCGGTGCAGCTGCGCACCGTGGACAGCTGGGAAGGCCTGGCCAAGTCGCTGGCCAACGGCGAGACCGACATCGCGCTGATGGGCCCCTGGGGCTACGTGCTGGCCAACCACTTCGCCGGGGCGCAGGTGGTGTCCACCATCCTGTACGACGGCAAGCCCGAGTACTTCGCGATGATCGTCACGCACCCCGGCTCGGGCCTGCAGACCGTGCAGGACCTGCTGGGTGCCAAGGGCCGCGGCCGCAGCTTCGCCTTCGGCGACAAGGGCTCGACCTCGGGCTACCTGATCCCGCTGCACTTCTTCCAGCAGCAGGGCATCGACCCCGAGAAGCACTTCGCCCGCGTGCTGTACACCAAGCACCAGGCGATCCAGACCCAGGTCACGGCCGGGCAACTGGACGCCGGGGCCGACTACAACCGCAACCGCAACGCGATGATCGAGCAAGGCCTGATCCAGGCCGAGCGCTCGAAGGTCATCTGGCAGTCGGCACCGCTGCCCAACGACGCGGTGGCGGTGCGCGAGGCGCTGTTCCAGGACAAGGCCTTCGTGCAGCGGCTGCAGGCGGCGCTGGCCGAGGTGGGGCCGCTGCTGAAGACGCAGCCGCAGCTGCTGCCGGCGCACTACACCGGCTTCGTCGCCAGCGACAACGGCTTCTACAAGCCGATCCGCGACGCCGGCCTGGCCACCGGCAAGCTGGCCCCGAAGTGAACGTGGCGGTGCGGGTGCTGCCCGGGCTGCCGGCGTTGCGCGGGCGCCTGGGTTTCCTGCTGCTGGCGCTGCTGTACGCAGCGCTGGTGGCGGCCTGCGGCGTGTCGCTGCTGGCTGCGGGCGACGTCAGCATCGGCCGCAACCCCTGGGAGAACCTGCTGAAGACGCTGGGCGAGTTCGCGCGGCCGAGTGTCCTGGACATCTGGTTCGGCCCCGAACGCCTGGAGTACCGCAGCGACGACGGCACGCTGCTGCGCGTGGAGGACCGGCGCGCGGTCGAGGCCGACTTCGCGGCCGCGCTCGGCCGCGCCACCTGGGTCACGTTCCAGATCGCCACGCTGGGCTCGCTGCTGGCCGCGGTGCTGGCGCTGCCGCTGGGGCTGCTGGCGGCGCGCAACCTGCACGCGCCGCGGCTGCTGGCCTGGGCCGCCAAGGGGGTGCTGGACACCGCGCGCGCCGTGCACACGCTGGTGTTCGGGCTGGTGCTGGTGGGCATCGTCGGCCTCGGGCCGACGGCCGGCATCCTGGCGATCGCGCTGCACTCGATGGGCACCTACGGCAAGCTGTACGCCGAGAGCATCGAGAGCCTGGACATGGCGGCCGTGGACGCCGTGCGCGCCACCGGCGCCACGCCGCTGCAGGTGTTCTTCCTGGGCGTGTGGCCGGCGGTGCTGCCGCAGTTCGTCGGCAACCACCTGTACGTGTGGGAGTTCAACATCCGCGACTCCACGATCCTCGGGCTCATCGGTGCCGGCGGGCTGGGGCTGCTGATCTCCGAAGCGGTGAGCCTGTTCCAGTGGAGCCGGCTGGCGAGCATCCTGCTGGTCGTGATCGCGCTGGTGGTGCTGTTCGACCTGCTGTCGCGGCGCATCCGGCAGGCCTTGCTGTGAGCGTGCCGGTCGTCGCCATCCGCGATCTGATCGTGGCCACCGGCACGCGCACGCTGCTGCAGGTGCCGCAGCTGCAGGTGGCGGCCGGCGAGCGCGTGGCGCTGGTCGGCGCCAACGGGGCCGGCAAGAGCACGCTGCTGCGCGTGCTGGCCGGCAGCGTGGTGCCCGCGGCCGGTCGCGTGCAGGTCCTGGGTCGCGCCATCGGCCCGGCGCAGCGTGGCGCGATGACGCGTGCGCAGTGGCGCGCGCTGCGTGCGCAGACCGGCCAGGTGCTGCAAGGCCTGCACCCGGTGCCGCGGCTGAGCGCCCGCGACAACGTGCTCATCGGCGCGCTGGCCCGGGCCGACGCGCTGCCGGCCTGGCGCAGCTGGCTGCGGCTGTTCCCGCCCGCGCTGCGCGCCGAGGCCGATGCCGCGCTGGCGGCGCTGGGCCTGCAGGCGCAGGCCGGCACGCGGGCCGACCGGCTGTCGGGCGGCGAACGCCAGAAGCTGCTGCTGGCGCGGCTGCAACTTCAGCGTGCGCCGCTGGTGCTGGCCGACGAACCCACGGCGGCGCTGGACCCGGCCGCCACGCAACTGGCCTGCCGCGCGCTGCTGCAGGCGGCGGCCGGCGGCACGCTGGTGTCGGTGCTGCACCAGCAGGCGCTGCTGCCGGTGCTGGCCGATCGCGTGCTGGGCCTGGCGCACGGCCGCATCGTCTGGGACCTGCCGGTGCGCGCCGTGGACGCCGCGCTGCTCGACGACTTGTACGCCTTGCCCGCCGCTCCGGTCGCCGATCCGCCCGCAGCGGCACCCGCATCCCGCCGCGCCGCGGCCCGCACCCCCGCGGCGCAGGCCGCCGCCACACGATGACCGACCCCGCTGTCTCCACCCCGGGCCGCAGCTGCCCGCTGCACTACCGCTACCGGCCCGCGCAGCTGGCCGGCCCGCCGTCGCCGGGGCTGGGCGGGCTGGAGGTGCTGTACGTGGTGGGCGGCCTGTACGGCAACGAACTGGCGCTGCAGCAGGTGCTGGCGCTGTTCGACCGCGAACAGGGGCGCAAGCGGCTGGTCTTCAACGGCGACTTCCACTGGTTCGATGCCGACCCGGCCGCCTTCGCCCGCGTGCAGCAGGCCGTGCTGCAGCACACCGCGCTGCGCGGCAACGTCGAGACCGAACTCGCCGCCGAGCCCGCCGGTGGCGACGACGACGCCGGCTGCGGCTGCGCCTATCCCGACTGGGTGGGCGACGGCGTGGTCGAGCGGTCCAACCGCATCCTGCGCCGGCTGCGGCAGGCCACCACGCCGGCGCAGCGTGCCGCGCTTGGTGCGCTGCCGATGTGGCTGCGCGCCGAGGTGGGCGGGCTGCACGTGGGCATCGTGCATGGCGACGCCACGTCGCTGGCCGGCTGGGGCTTCGCGCAGGAACACCTGCACGACGCCGGCCACCGCGCCACCGTGCGCACCTGGTTCGACCAGGCCGGCGTGGACGCCTTCGCGTGCAGCCACACCTGCCTGCCGGTGTTCCAGGCCCTGCAGCGCGCCCCCGCGGCGCCGGCCTGGGTGCTGAACAACGGCGCGACCGGCATGCCGAACTTCGCCGGCGACCGTGCCGGGTTGCTGACGCGCCTGGCCGTGCGGCCCGCCGACAGCGGCCTGCGCCGCTTCGGGGTGCAGGCCGCCGGACGGCACGGCGCCGTGCACCTGGACGCGATCGCGGTGGAGATCGACGGCTCCGAGCAGCAGCGCCGCTTCCTGGCGCTGTGGCCCGCGGGCAGCGACGCGCACCAGTCGTACTTCGCACGCATCGCGGCCGGGCCCGACTACACGCCGCAGCAGGCGGTGCGCGGGCCGGCCTGACTAAGATGGCGGCGATGCAGCCCGCCACCGCCGCCCAGCCGCCCGCCTCCCGACCCGTGCCCGCCCGCCGGCGCGTGCTGGTGCTGGGCGCCACCGGCACCATCGGCCGCGCCACGGTGCGCGCGCTGCTGCGCCGGGGCCACGAGGTGGTGTGCTTCGTGCGGCCCGGGGCGGGGGACCGCGCCGCGCTGTTCCCCGGGGCCACGCTGCGCACGGGCGACGTCACCGATGCCGGCTCGCTGGCGCGCGACGGCTTCTGCGGCGAGCACGTCGACGTGCTGGTCTCGTGCCTGGCCTCGCGCACCGGTGCGCCGGCGGACGCCTGGGCCATCGACCACCGCGCGCACCTGCTGGCGCTGCAGGCCGCGCAGGCGGCCGGCGTGCGGCACGTGGTGCTGCTGTCGGCCATCTGCGTGCAGAAGCCGCTGCTGGCCTTCCAGCACGCCAAGCTGGCGTTCGAGCAGGCGCTGATCGCCTCGGGCCTGACCTACTCGATCGTGCGGCCCACCGCCTTCTTCAAGTCGCTGTCGGGCCAGGTCGAGCGCGTGCGGCGCGGCAAGCCCTTCCTCGTGTTCGGCGACGGCACGCTGACGGCCTGCAAGCCGATCAGCGACGACGACCTGGGCGACTACATCGCCGGCTGCATCGACGACCCTGCGCGGCACGACCGCGTGCTGCCCATCGGCGGCCCGGGCCCGGCGATGACGCCGCGCGAGCAGGGCACGCAGCTGTTTGCGTTGCTGGGCCGGCCGCCGCGCTTCAAGCAGGTGCCGGTGGCGCTGCTGGACACCATCATCGCGGTGCTCGGCCTGCTGGGCCGGGTGCTGCCGGCCGCCGCAGCCAAGGCCGAGCTGGCGCGCATCGGCCGCTACTACGCCACCGAGTCGATGCTGGTGCTGGACCCGGCCACCGGCTGCTACGACGCCGACGCCACGCCGTCCACCGGCACCCACACCCTGCAGGACTACCACGCTGCGCTGCTGCGCGGCACCGCCACGCTGGAGCGCGGCGAGCACGCGGTGTTCTAAGGCGCGCGCTTGAGCCGGATGTGCGCCATCAGCCCGCCTTCGGGCGCGTTGGCCAGCTCCAGGCTGCCGCCCATGCGCTGCATCGCCTTCTCGACGATGGCCAGGCCCAGGCCGGCGCCGGTGGCGGCGGTGCGCGCGGCGTCGCCGCGGAAGAAGGGCGTGGTCAGCTGCGACAGCTTCTCGGGCGGCACGCCGGGGCCCTGGTCGCGCACGGTGATGATGACCCACGGCCCGGCGCGCACGTAGCTCACCGACACCTCGGCCAGGCCGGTGTAGGTGCCGCGGCCATAGCGGCGCGCGTTCTCGAACAGGTTGCTGAAGACGCGGCCGAGCTCGGTGTCGTCGGCCATCACCTTCAGGTCGATCGCCACGCGGCTGGTGATGCGGATCTGCGTCGGGTCGCGGAAGCCCGAGGCCTCGCGGTCGATCAGCTGCGACACGTGCACCGGGCGCAGCTGCGTCTCGCCGGGGCGCGCGTAGTCCATGAACTTGTCGATGATGGCGTCGAGCTGGTCGATGTCCATCGCCATGTTGCGCTTGGCCTCTTCGTCGTAGACGCTCATCTCGGTCTCGAGCCGCAGGCGCGCCAGCGGCGTGCGCAGGTCGTGGCTGATGCCGGCCAGCATCACCGCGCGGTCTTCCTCCACCCGCGCCAGCTCGCGCGCCATGCGGTTGAAGCCCATGTTGACCTCGCGGATCTCGCTGGTGAGCGTGTTCTCGTCGAGCCGCGAGTCGAGGTCGCCTTCGCGGATGCGGCTGGCGGCGAAGCTCAGCTGCTTCAGCGGCCGGTTGATCAGCCGCGCGATCGCCACCGAGCCCAGCAGCGTGGCCAGCACCGCGATGCCGATCCACACGAACCAGGTGCCGCTGGTCAGCGGGCTGGTGTGCGTGGCCTCGGCCTGCAGCCAGTAGGTGTCGTTCTCGATCGAGAAGCCCACCCACAGGCCGGGCTGCCCGTTGACGCTGGCGGCGACCACGGCGTCGGGGCCGAGCGCGGCGCGCAGCTCGCGGCTGACGCGGCGCGTGAAGCGGTCGACCTCGAAGGGCTCGGCGCGGTCACCCGGCTCGCGCGGCGTGACGCGGATGACCTCCTGCGCGCCCATCGTCTTCACCAGCGCGACGCGGTTGATGCCGTCGGCCTGCTTCAGCGACGCACGCGAGAGGTTCACCAGGCCCGCGATCTGCGCCGCCTGTTGCACCGCGCGCGGCTCGAACTCGAGCGCACGCAGCGTCTGCACCCAGGCAAAGATGCCGCCCGCCAGCAGGATGGCCAGCAGGCAGAAGGTGCGCCAGAAGAGGCTGAGAGCGAGGGTCTTGCGCGACATTTACGGCCCCCCCCCGAAGCGGCTGCGCCGCTCCCCCCCAGGGGGGCGCCGCCGGCGGCCTGGCGGAGCCAGCTCCGCGGCGGCCGCCGGGTGGCACCGAACGTTCCAGGCGGACGGCACGTCAGCTGGCGCCGTCCGGCACGAAGACGTAGCCCACGCCCCACACGGTCTGGATGTAGCGCGGCTGCGCCGGGTCGGGCTCCAGCATCTTGCGCAGGCGGCTGATCTGCACGTCGAGGCTGCGGTCGAAGGGCTCGAACTCGCGGCCGCGGGCGAGCTGCGCCAGCTTGTCGCGGCTCAGCGGCTGGCGCGGGTGGCGCACCAGGGCCTTCAGCATGCTGAATTCGCCGGTGGTCAGCGCGATCTGCTCGCCGTTCTTCGACAGGCGGCGCAGCGAGAGGTCGAACTCGAACGGTCCGAAGGTCACGACCTGCGGTTCCTTGCTCGGCGCACCCGGGGCCTCGGGCGACGGACGGCGGCGCAGCACCGCGTGGATGCGTGCCAGCAGCTCGCGCGGGTTGAAGGGCTTGGGCAGGTAGTCGTCGGCGCCGACTTCCAGGCCGACGATGCGGTCCACGTCTTCCACCTTGGCGGTGAGCATGATGATGGGCGTGACGTCGTTGGCCGCGCGCAGGCGGCGGCAGATCGACAGGCCGTCTTCGCCCGGCAGCATCAGGTCGAGCACGATGAGATCGACCGTGTCGCGCGTGAGCACGCGGTTCAGCGCCTTGGCGTCCTCGGCGAGCAGCACCTCGAAGCCTTCCTGCGACAGGTAGCGGCGCAGCAGGTCGCGGATGCGCGCGTCGTCGTCGACGACGACGATGCGGTCGGCACGTGCGTTGGCAGGCGTGTTCATGGTGGGCTCCCTATTTGTAACAGCCGCATTGTGGGGTCCGTTTCGGCCGCTTTCCGCCGACCCCACAGGCAGCCTGACCATCTGTTACAAGTCTTTCGGCGCTCAGGGTGCTGTTCCCGGTCAACGTGTGTGCGTTGTCACGCGCTGCAGGTGAGCATCCGTGTTTTTGCCCAAAAAGGACATCCCCATGCGACTTTTCGTGCCCGCCCTCCTGACCGCCTGGATGGCGCTGGCCGCCCCGGCGCAGGCCCAGAGCCTGCCGCCGCCGCAGAACGTGGTCAGCCTGACCGCCAGTGCCACCGTGGAGGTGACGAAGGACCTGCTGCAGCTGACGTTCTCCACCAGCCGCGAGGGCACCGATGCCAACGTGGTGCAGAACCAGCTGAAGCAGGCGGTCGACGCGGCACTGGCCGAGCTGCGCAAGGCGGCCCGGCCCGGGCAGATCGAGGTGCAGACCGGCAACTTCGCGCTCTACCCGCGCTATGCGGCCAAGGGCGGCATCAACGGCTGGCAAGGCAGTGCCGAGGTGCTGGTGGAAGGCCGCGACATCGCCGGCATCGCCCAGCTCACCGGCCGCGTGCAGACGATGACCATCGCCCGCGTGCAGTTCGCGCTGTCGCGCGAGGCGCGCGAGAAGGTCGACGCCGACGTCACCGCGCAGGCCATCGAACGCTTCCGCGCCAAGGCCGAGGCCGTCAGCCGCAACTTCGGCTTCGGCGGCTACAGCATCCGCGAGGTCTCGGTGCAGAGCAACGAGCCCCCGGGCGCGCAGCCGATGTACCGCATGCAGGCCAGCCGCGCCGCGTCGGCCGACGAGGCGCTGCCAGTGGAGGCCGGCAAGGCCAACGTCACCGCGTCCGTGAGCGGCAGCGTCCAGATGTCCGCCAAGTAGCGCCAACCAAGCAGGCGCCGCGGAACTGGCTCTGCCAGGCCGCTGGCGTCGCCCCCCTGGGGGGAGCGGCGAAGCCGCTACGGGGGGGGACCTACTGCGCCAGCCAGCCCCCGTCCATGTTCCAGGCCACGCCGAGCACGTTGTCGCCGGCGGGCGAGCACATGAAGACCGCCAGCTCGGCCAGCTGCTCGGGCGTGGTGAAGCGCAGCGACGGCTCCTTCTCGGCCAGCAGGTTGCGCTGGGCCTGCTCGACGCTGATGCCGCCGGCCGCAGCGCGGTCGTCGATCTGCTTCTGCACCAGCGGCGTCAGCACCCAGCCGGGGCAGATGGCGTTCACGGTGACGCCGCCGGTGGCGCATTCCAGTGCCGCTGCCTTCGTCAGGCCGACGATGCCGTGCTTGGCCGCCACGTAGGCGCTCTTGCCGGCCGAGGCCACCAGGCCGTGCGCGGATGCGATGTTGATCACCCGGCCCCAGCCGCGTGCCTTCATGCCCGGCAGCGCCACGCGCATCGCGTGGAAGGCCGAGCTGAGGTTGATGGCGATGATCGCGTCCCAGCGCTCCACGGGAAAGTCCTCGACCTGGGCCACGTGCTGGATGCCGGCGTTGTTGATCAGGATGTCGGGACCGCCGAGCTGCTCGCCGCACGCGCGCACCATGGCCTCGATCTGCGCCGGGTCGCGCATGTCGGCCCCGTGGTAGGCCACCGCCCCCCCCAGCGCCTTCACCTGCGCCACGGCGCCGTCCACGTCGCCGAAGCCGTTGAGCATGACCTTGGCGCCGTGGCGGGCCAGCGTCAGCGCCATGCCCAGGCCGATGCCGCTGGTGGAGCCGGTGACGAGGGCAGTCTTTCCTTGCAGCATGGGGTGCTCGTGCGGGTTGGTTAGGATGCCCGGATTATCGAACGCCCCGGCCCCTGGCCTGCCGACAGCACCATGACCCAGCCCCGCCTGCACCACGTGCCCTGCCTGGACTCGCGCGGCCTGCACCGCATGGCGTACTGGGAGTGGGGCGACCCGGCCAACCCGCGCGTGCTGGTGTGCGTGCATGGCCTGTCGCGCCAGGGCCGCGACTTCGACACGCTGGCGCGTGACCTCTGCGACAGCTACCGCGTCGTCTGCCCCGACGTGGTGGGCCGCGGCCGCAGTGACCGCCTGGGCGATCCGATGGGCTACGCCATCCCCGCCTACGTGGCCGACATGGTGACGCTGCTGGCGCGCCTGGGCACCGAGCAGGTCGACTGGGTCGGCACCTCGATGGGCGGCCTGATCGGGCTGGCCCTGGCCAGCCTCCCCGGGCCGGCGCCCAACCCGGTGCGCCGGCTGGTGCTCAACGACGTCGGCCCCACCATCCAGGCCGCCGCGCTGCAGCGCATCGGCACCTACCTGGGCCAGCCGGCGCACTGGCCGACGCTGGACGCGGCAGCCGACGCGCTGTGGGCCATCTCGCAGGGCTTCGGCCCGCACACGCGCGCACAGTGGCTGGAACTCACGCGGCCGCAGTTGCTGCCAGCCGATGGCCCCGACGGGGCGCCCGGCTTCAAGCCGCACTACGACCCGGCGATCGCGGTGTCGTTCCGTGCCATCACGCCCGAGATCGCCGCCGCCGGCGAGGCCATGCTGTGGCAGAGCTACGACCGCCTGACCTGCCCGACGCTGGTGCTGCGCGGCGCCGAGTCCGACCTGCTGTCGCCCGAGACCGCGCAGGCCATGACCCAGCGCGGCCCGCGTGCGCAGCTGGTCGAGTTCGCGGGCGTCGGCCACGCGCCGATGCTGGTGCAGCCCGAGCAGCGTGCGGCCGTGCGCAGTTTCCTGCTGGGGCCGTGACCAGGTGGTGAGCGCGCCATGAAGACGACCGCGCCCGGCGCCCAGGCCGCGGCGATCGTGCAGCTGGCCGACCAGGAAGCGCTGGACGCCGCACCGGCGGGCGGCGAGGACGGCGCCAGCGCGCTGGCACGCGCGCGCGCCTTCGCCGAGCCGCTGCTGGCCGGTCAGCTGCTGGACACCGGCGAGGACGCGCTGGCGCATGCCGACGGCGTAGCCGCCGTGCTGCAGGCCATCGGCGCTGCGCCCACCATGCGCGCCGCGGCCTACCTGGTCTACGCGGGCGACTACCTGCAGCGCCCGGAAGAGGTGGTGGCCAAGGCCTTCGGGCCGTCGTACGGCAGCCTCGTCACCTACACGCGCAAGCTGGTGCAGATCCAGCGTGCCGCGCGTGCGGCGCAGGTGGGGCCGGCACAGCGTGCCGAGCAGACCGAGCGTGTGCGCAAGATGCTGCTGGCCTTCAGCCGCGACCTGCGCGTGGTGCTGCTGCGCCTGGCCTCGCGGCTGCAGACGCTGCGCTGGTTCGCGGCCAGCAAGCAGCCGTGCCCGCGCGCACTGGCCGAGGAATCGGCCCAGGTGTTCGCGCCGCTGGCCAACCGGCTGGGTATCTGGCAGATCAAGTGGGAGATGGAGGACCTGTCCTTCCGCTTCCTGCTGCCCGACGACTACAAGCGCATCGCGCGGCTGCTCGACGAGAAGCGCACCGAGCGCGAAGCCGGCATCGAGGCCGTGCGGGCGCTGCTGGCGCAGCGGCTGGCCGATGCCGGCATCGCCGCCGACGTGCAGGGCCGGCCCAAGCACCTGCACAGCATCTGGAAGAAGATGCAGGGCAAGCAGCTCGACTTCAGCCAGGTGCTGGACGTGCGTGCGCTGCGGGTCGTCGTCGCCGACGTGCCCGCCTGCTACGCCGCGCTGGCGCGGGTGCACGAGTGCTTCCGTCCGGTGGACGGCGAGTTCGACGACTACATCGCCCGGCCCAAGCCCAACGGCTACCAGAGCCTGCACACCGTGGTGCGCGGCGACGACGGCCGGCCGATCGAGGTGCAGATCCGCACGCACGCCATGCACGAACACGCCGAGCACGGCGTGGCGGCGCACTGGATGTACAAGGAAGCCGGCGCACGCGGCTATGCCGGCGTCAGCGGGCTGAAGAGCGGTGGCGGCCCCGCCGCGGGCGACTTCGAGGAGCGCATCGCCGAGGCGCGCAAGGCCGTGCTGCGCGAGCTGCTGGCCTGGGAACGCGATTTCGCGCAGAGCGCAGCGCCGGCCGCGGCCGCAGCCGAAGCGCCTGTGCAGCAGGTCGACACCGGCGACCGCATCTACGTCTTCACGCCGCAGGCCACCATCATCGACCTGCCGCTGGGCGGCACGCCGGTGGACTTCGCCTATGCGCTGCACACCGACCTGGGCCACCGCTGCCGCGGCGCGCGTGTCGACGGCGCGATGGTGCCGCTGAACACCCCGCTGCAGTCGGGGCAGACGGTCGAGGTCGTCAGCGTGAAGGAGGGCGGCCCGTCGATGGACTGGCTCAACCCCGAGCTGGGCTACCTGAAGAGCCCGCGCTCGCGCAGCAAGGTGCGTGCGTGGTTCAACGCGCAGGCCCAGGGCCTGACCATCGCGCGCGGCCGCGAGCTGGTGGAGAAGACGCTGCAGCGCGAAGGCCGCACCGCGGTGAAGCTGGAGACGCTGGCCGAGCAGCTGGGCTTCAAGACCGCCGACGCGCTGTTCGAGGTGGTGGGCAAGGACGAGTTCTCGCTGCGCAACATCGAGAACCTGCTGCGCCCGGCCGAGCCCGACGGCGGCGCCGAGCCCGAGATCCACCTCAGCCGCGCGCGTGCCGACAGCGGCAAGGGCGGCGTGCTGGTGGTGGGCGTGGAATCGCTGCTGACGACGCTGCCGCGCTGCTGCCGGCCGGCGCCGCCCGACGCCATCGGCGGCTACGTCACGCGCGGCAAGGGCGTGGCCATCCACCGCCGCGACTGCAGCAACTTCCGCCACCTGCTGCAGCAGAGCCCCGACCGCGTGATCGAGGTCGCCTGGGGCCGCACGCAGGACGCGGTCTACCCGCTGGACGTGCTGATCGAGGCCGCCGACCGCCAGGGCCTGCTGCGCGACATCTCCGAGGTCTTCGCCAAGGAGAAGCTCAACGTCACCGGCGTCAACACGCAGAGCGTGAAGGACCGCCAGGGCGGCACGGCGTGGATGACCTTCACCGTGGAGGCGCCCGACGCCGCGCGGCTGGCGCAGGCGCTGGCGCACGTCGCGCGGGTGCCCGGCGTGCGCCACGCGCGGCGCAAGTAGCGCCGCCGGCCGCAGCCTCAGAGCCGGCGCGCCGGTGGGAAGGCGGCGTCGCGCAGGCGCGCCGGGCAGCCGCCCTCCACGAAGGCCGTGTCGGTGCGCTCGGGCGTGACGATGGTGCGTTGGCGCTCCACCTCGCGCGTGCGCGTCAGCACCACCTCCACGCGGCGCAGCTGCGGGTAGACCACGGCGGCGCGCTCGCCCGGCGTGCGCGCCCGGGCGAGCGCGGCCTCCACCGCCGGCGTGCGCTGGGCGGCTTCGTCGGGGTCGGTCGCGAACGCGTCGGCGGCGTGCGTGGCCTGGCGGTCGCCTTCCACCTCCACGCTGCCGCTGCCGTCGGCGGCGGGTTCGGTCAGCGTGTGGCGCTCGCTGCCGCCCTCGGCGGCCACGCCGGGCGGCAGACAGGCCGCGCCGCGCTCGCCGCAGGCCCCGCGCAGCCATGCCAGTGCGGCGTCGGCCCGCGCGGTGGACAGCGCGTCGTTGCCCTCGAAGCGGCCGTCCTCGGCACGCGAGCCCTCGGGTGACGCGAAGCCGCGCACGCTGGCGACCGCGAAGCCGTCGTCCAGCGCCGCGGTGATGGACGCCTGCTCGGCCGCGCTGCGGCGGCGGTCGATGCGCGACGACCAGTACGGGTAGTACAGGAAGTGCGTGCGGCGGTCGGTCTGCGGCACGCGCTCGGTGACCTCGCGGCGCGACTCGGGCACCGTGATGAGCTCGTCGCAGTCGTAGGCGGTGTGGCGGACCACGCGCTCGGTGACGCGGTCGCAGTCGGGCGCGGTGTTGCGCCCGCCGGGCGTGAACGAGAGTTCCAACCCGATGCTGCCGCTGCCGCCACCCCGGCTGTCCAGGTCTTCGCCGCGGCCACGCACGCCAATGCCGACGCGACCGGCCGGCGTGTTGAAGTCGGTGCCGAGGCTGCCTTCGGCGCCCGTGACGCGGCCCTCGGTGTCGACCGTCGCCTCTGCCGTGAGCCGGATGTTGACGGTGCCGATCTGCACCCGCGCTTCCAGCGTCGGCGTCAGCGACATGCCCGCCACCGCGCCCGCGATGTCGCCGCCCGACAGCGCCGCGGCACCGATGGCGCGCAGCACCTGTTCGGGCGCGTCGGCGGCCAGGCGCACGCTGCCCTCGGAAGCGCCTTCGCACCACTCCACCGTCATCCAGACCTCGCTGGTGTCGATGTCGACGTCGACGTCGGGCGAGCGCCTCGGGCGGCTGCCGGTCTCCGTCGTCACCCACTGGCGGCGGCGCACGCGGTAGCGCTGGCCGGTGCTGATGCGCACGATGCGTTCGTCGGCGCTGTCGCCGGGCAGCACTTCCTCGATGCTGTAGGGCTCGACCGGCGGCCGGGCGGTGCGGAACAGCGACGGGTCGAAGCGGAACGGGCTGCGCAGGTCACCGAGGTCGCGTGCCGGTCCGTCGCGCTGCACCACGGCGGCGTGGCCGGGCTGCGCCGGCACGGTCCGGCCGGCCAGCACGGCCGCCGCGGCGGCGTCGGCCGCGAGCTCGCCGCCTGCGTGCACGGGCCCGCCCTGGCCTTGCTGCAGCGTGTGCGCGAGTTCGTGCGCGATCAACCGCCGGCCGGCGCTGCTGCCAGGCTGGAACTGCCCCGGCGCGAAGGCCAGGTGGTTGCCCAGCGCGAAGGCCCGCGCCGACATCGCCGTGGTCGCCGCCTGTGCCGCGGCGTCGTGGTGCACGCGCACGTGCCCGAAGCTGCGGCCGAAGCGCGTTTCCATCCAGCGCTGCGTGCCGGCATCCAGCGGCTGCCCTGCGGTGGCCGCCAGCGCCTGCGGCCCGGCCGCCACGGCCTGCTGCGCGCAGCGCGGGCAGCTGCCGCCGCAGCTGCAGCGCAGGCGGCCGGCGTCGGTGCGGGTGGTCGGGCGTGCGGTCGGTCGCACTGCTGCGGCTGCTGCGCGGGCGGGCGCGGGTGCGGCGGCAGGGGCCGGCGCGCGGGTGTGCTGGCGGGACATGCCGTGGCAGCCGGTTCAGCGGGCGGGCTTCTTCCCGGACTTGGCCGGCTTTGCGGACCGCGCCGTTCCGGCCGTTCCAACCTTGCCGGCCGTGCCGGTGGACCGTGCCGTGGCGGCGGCCACCGGCGGCGCGGCCTTCGCGCGCAGCTGCAGCGTCTGCAGTTCGTTGTCGTTCAGCGCCACGTCCTTCACCGCCACCGCGCCGCTGGCCAGCGTGAACCCGGCGGTCTTGGCCGGCACCACGCTGGCGTCGCCGCGCTGCACGGCGACGCTGAGCTTCTCGTCGGCCCCCAGCTGCGCCTTGGTCTGCGCGTCCAGCACGAAGGCGTAGTAGCCCGCGTCGTCCACCGCCACCGGCGCCACGCCCGGCACGGCGCTGCCGTCGGCGCGCAGCAGCGTCACGCTGACGCGGCCGGCGGCACGGGCGGCGTCGTCGGTGACGCGGCCGTGCACCAGTGCGTCGGTCCTGGCCACCGGCGGCACGCGGATGGCCGCCACCTCGAGCTCGGTGTCGAGCACCGCCACGCGGTCGCGCAGCGTGCGCTCGGCGGTGGCCAGTGCGGCGAGGCGCACGTCGCCGGGGTCGCGCAGCGCCAGGCGCCGGCCTTCGGCCTGCAGCAGCAGCCGCGCCGCGAGCTGGAAGTCGCGGGTCTCGCCGACCAGCCGGCTGCGTTCGGCCTGCAGGCCTTCCACCAGTTCCTGCGTGTCGTTCTTGGCGCTGTCGGCGCCCTGGTTCAGGATGCGCATGGCGTCACTCCAGCGGTTTGAACAGCAGCGCCGTCGTCATGTTGACGCGCGCGCACAGCGACGACGGGAACAGCACCTGGTTGCCGGCCTGGATCTCGGGCATGCCCGGGTTCTGGTCGGTGGCGATGATGCAGTGGTCGCCCTGGTTGAACGAGGTGTTGTTGGCACGCACGGCCAGCGTGAACAGCGACATCAGCGACGACCGGTGCGCCTCGCGCAGCCGGTTGCCGGTGGCGCGCAGCGTGGTGCCGGCCACCAGCGCGTTGGCGAACACCGGCGTGGCCTGCTGGCTCACCGACTGGTTGTCCTGATAGGCCACGTCGTCGAGCGAATACACCAGGTGGCAGGCCGTGGCCGCGTTGGCGGGGCCGGTCTGCGACTGGTTGTGGTTGAACATCGTCATGCCCAGCGGCAGCAGCGTCTGCGCCGCCGCCGGCCGCGCCACGGCCACGGCCACCGGCTGCACCCGGGCGCGCTGGTTCATGCCCAGGTTGCCGGTGGACGCTGTCTCGCGCACCGGTGCCGGTGCGGGCGCCGGCGCCACCACGTCGCTGCCGCCCACCGCGCTGCTGCCCGGGCGCTTCAGGTCCTGGCCTGCGCCGGCCTCCTGCACGCCGGCCAGGTTGAACACGAACACCGTGCCCGCTGCGCGTTCGAAGGCCGTGGCGCCGGCCCAGGCGCTGGCGAAGTGGTTGTCGTTCACCATCAGCGGGCCCATCGCGGCGGCCCGCAGCGCGCAGCCCACGGGCTGGCTCACGGTGTTGTCCATCACGCGCGCCGCCGGCCGCGAGCCGGTGGTGGCGGTGCCGCCCTGCAGCGTGGCCAGGTTGCCGAAACTGGTGACCAGCCCCAGCACGATGCCGCCACGCTGGCCGGGCACCAGCGCCACACGCGTGCCGGTGGGCACGCTGCCGTGGTTCAGCACCTGGTTGTGGTGGATGTCGACGTCTTCGCCGTACTGCACGAAGATGCCGCAGGCCGGGTCGAGCGCCGAGCGCCCGTTGCCCTCGATGCGGTTGCCGGCGATCAGCGCGTCGTCCACCAGGCCCAGCGAGATGCCGCCGACGCCGCGCACCAGCACCTCCTGGCGCAGCGCGCTGTCGAAGGGCTGGCGCAGGTTGCCCTGCAGCACGTTGTCGCGCACCACCAGGCCCACCACCGGGCAGCCCAGCAGCGCACGTGCGGCGTCCACCGCGCGCACGTTGGTGCTCAGCCGCGTGGCCGTGGCCGCAGCCGGTGTGGCGGCCACCGACGGCGGCACGCCGATGCCCGACAGCCCCATGCCGCCGACGTGGTTGCGCTCGATCGCGATCGTGTACAGGAAGCCGTCGTCGGCCTCGGCCGGCGCGGGCTCGTCCTCGAGCTTCACCGTCAGCGTCCAGACGCCGTTGTCGCGCCGCTGCGCGTCGATGCCGGCGATGCGCAGGCCCACCGCGCCTTCGTCGACACGGTAGGTGCCGGCCGTGAGCCCGAAGCCGAACTCGCCCTGCGCATTGCTGACCTGCGGCGGGCGCGCGATGCCGGCGACGAGCGGCGTCAGCGTGATCTGCACGCCCGCCAGCGGCTTGCCGTCGGGGCCGAACACGGTGCCCAGCAGCTTGGCGTCGCGGTCGGTGATCTCGAAGCTGAACGCGGGCGGCGGGTCCGTCCCATCGCCCTCCGGCGCCGCCAGCGCGCCCAGCGTGATGCCGTTGCCGGCGCCGCCGACCACCGTGTTCTCCAGCACCCGCACGCGCTCGCTGCCGCCGCCGATCTGGATGCCGCCCAGCGCGCGGTCGGGCGGCGCGGTGGCGGCCGCCAGGCGCAGCAGCGGCAGCGCCACGGCCCAGACCTGGTCGATGTAGGCCACCAGCCGCCGCGGGTGCGCCAGCACCAGGTCGAGCGTGGCGCAGGGGTCGGTGGGGTCCACCGGATCGGGGCGGTCGGGCTGCTCGATCGGCGGCGTCTCGCGGTGCGGCTGCAGCCGGATGTCGTTGCGTTCGATCAGGCTGTCGTCGCCGGCCAGGTAGATGCCGACGCCGCCGCCTTGCCGGTCGAGCATGCGGATGCGGTTGTGGTGCACGTGCAGGCCGGCAACAAAGCGCGCACGCACGGCGTTGCCGGCGGCCAGCATGCGGTGGTGGGCGATCTCGATGTCGCGCGTGGTGCCCGGCTTGCTGCCTTCCACCACCACGGCACTGCCTGTCAGCGTGGCCAGGTCCATGTGCAGCAGCTGGATGTCGCTGCAGTCGTGCACGTGGAAGATCGGGCGCGAGGCGCCGTCGTCGCGCGGCACCACCTTGGTCTGCACGCCGCAGCCGCGCACGGTGACGTGCTGGCGGCCGCGCAGCACGGTGTTGGTGCTGTGCAGGCCGGGCAGCAGGCAGATCTCGCCGCCGGCGGCCGGCAGGTGGCGCACGGCGTCCTCGATGCGGTTGAAGTCGCCGAAGCTGGTGCGGCCGTCGCCGACGTTGAAGGTGCAGCAGATCTTCTGGTTGGTCAGCGGTCGGAAGGGGCGGCGGCAGTCCTCGATCCCGCCGTCCTCGAAGCGCACCGCGCGCGCCGCGTTCCACGTGATCTCCGCCAGCGCCACGCGCCGCAGCGCCGGGCCCTGTGGCGGCGCGTCGGTCGGCCACGGCGGCTGGGCGAAGCTGGCGCCGGCCGCCCGCACCGGGAAGGCCCAGAAGTCGCCCGGCCGGTAGTTGCCGCCGGTGTCGGGCTCGAACGCGAGCTGGATGCCCGCGTGCAGCGGCACCGGCGCGCCGTCGGGGAAATCGGCCACGCGCGCGATGCCGTTCCACAACCGGAAGAACGCGGTCGCAGGCGCTGCCGCGGGCCACGCGCCCTGCAGGTTCACGAGTGCCAGCTGGCCGTCGCCGGCCGGGCTGGCGTCGGCCGTGCAGGCCACGCGCCAGGCGCCGAGTGCAGCGTCGAACTGCAGCGCCTCCAGGTGGAATTGCGCCAGCCCGCTGAAGGCGATGGCCTGCATGTTGGCCGTGATGTCCACCGTGCCCGTGGCCGGCAGCGCCCCCGGCGTGAAGCTGCCGCGGCCGACGAGGCCGCCGTTGAACTGGCTCCACTTGAAGCGCGCCTGGCCGGGCGCTGCCGGGTCGGGCTCGGCGATCTCGATGCGGTACAGGAAGTGCTCGAGCCCGGTGTAGCCGCCGCCGGCCTCCAGCGGGCAGTCGCCGCCCACCACCAGCGTCGGCGCGGGCGACACCGTGAGGCGGCCGGGCTCGGGGTCGGACAGCGCGGCCACCGCGCTGCAGTCGTCGTCGGCGCCCAGGCGCAGCAGCCGCGCGCTGGCGAAGGCGCGCGTGCGCGTGGTGGTGTCGGGGCCGCCGAGCGCGGGTTCCAGCAGCTCGGTGGCCTGGAAGGCGCTGACCGTGTCTTCCCACACCTCCAGCAGCACCGCGTCGCGCGTGCCGGCCACGATGCTGGCGGTGCCGGTCGCCGGCGCCAGCGGCGGCGCCAGGTAGTGCGCGTGCAGCGTGGTGGTGGCGCCCTGCGACAGCAGCAGGCCGCTGGCCCAGGCGTGCCCCGGGCCCAGCGTGAGCTGCACGTGGTCGCCGTCGACCTGGGCGGCCAGCACCTGGAACGCGGCCGGTGCGGCCTGCGGCACGGCCAGCACGTGCAGGCCGAAGGCGTCGGCGGCGGCCCGGGCCTGCCAGCGGGCGTCGATCTGCGCCTTGGCGTTCCAGTCCTGGTCCAGCAGCACGCGGCCCTGCTGGTGCAGCACGCCGCTCCAGGGGGGGTCGCGGTCGAGGGGGAAAGTCGAGAAGTCGCCCTTCATGGCTGCACCTTCGTTGGTGGGTTCGTCACGTGACAGGCACCAGCAGCGCACGCCGCGCCAGCGGCATGAACTCGCGCAGGCGGATGCCGATGTTCTTCCAGCGGTGCGTGTTCAGCAGGAAGCCGAAGGCACCCATCTCGTCGTCGCCGGGACCGGCTTCGCGCAGCCGCTCGTCGCAGCTCCAGGCCAGCTGCGCGTAGCCGGGCGCGCCGAACTGCTGCGCGGTGAAGCGCAGCAGCGCGGGCGCTGATGCAGGCCCGGCCGAACCTTGCCCGAACAGGCAGGCCACGTGCTGCGGCAGGCGGTCGTCCACGCCGCTGAGCCAGCTGTGGCGGATGCAGCTGCCCGGTGCGTTCGGTGCGGCCAGCGCGCCGTGGCTGTCCTGGTTGTCGTGCACCTGCAGCGCGTGCACGAAGATGCCGCCGCTGCCACGGGCACGTTCGACGCGGCAGCGGCCGAACACCGTGAGCCCGTCGAACACCAGCGGCGGCCCCCAGCCGGGCTCGGTGCCGATGGCCAGCTGCGGCGCGGCCGCCTCGGTGCCGCTGCCGGCGTCGACGATGCAGGCCTGCAGCGCGAGCGTGTAGCCCGGGCCCACCGGCAGCGCGCCGCTGATGCAGCGGCGCAGCACCAGCGCGGGCACCTGCGCGAAGTCGCGGGCTTCGTCGGCATCGGTCAGGCCGTAGGCGTCGTCGAGCGCGAGTGCCGGCCACAGCGGCGCGCGGCCGCCGGCGGCGCTGCCGTCGAGCACGCGGCCGCCGCCGGGGTCGAGCGTGCAGCCGTCGAAGACCAGGCGGTTCAGCGCCGCCTGCTCCACCAGCGCAGCACCGGCCGGGAAGCCCGGCGCGCGCGTCAGCGTCAGGCCCTGGAACAGCACCTCGGCCCGGGCCTGCGCGGCCAGATCGGCCGTGATGGCCGCTGGCCGCAGCCGCAGCGGGCGCACCAGCCGCACCGTGGGGCTGGCGCCGTCGACGGCGCGGATGGACAGCGGCATCGCCAGCCGCAGGTGGAAGCCGGCCCCGTCGACGCCGATGCCGGCGATGGCCGCGGGGTCGAGCACGTGCGTGCCGCTGTCGGCGATCTCGATCTGCAGCGGCTCGGTGCGGCTGCCCAGGCCAGCCAGAGCGGCGGCCAGCACGTCGGGTCCGTCGGCGATGTGGATGCGCAGCACCGGGCCCGCCTGCAGTTCGGGCGGCGGCGGGTGCGGCACGGGCTGCGCGCCAACCGGGCCGGAGAAGCCGTGCGTGGCCGAGACCCACAGCCCGTCGGCCAGCGGCTCCGCCGCGTCGCCCGGCAGCGCGCCGCCCACGCCCGCCACCATGCGGCCGGTGGCCGGGTCGATGGCGATCTCGTGCAGGCGCAGCGGCGGCACGAGCCCGCTTTCCCACGCGCAGAGGTTGGCGCCGCGGAAGGTCCACGGCGTGCCGGCAAAGGGCACGGCCGGCACGTGCAGCACGAGGCCGGGTGCGTCGTCCGCAGGCTCGGGCGGGTGCGTGCCCGCGTAGGGCAGCACCTGCACGCAGGCCTCGGGGCGGCCGGCCGGCGCGCCGGTGGTCAGCCGCGCGCGGGGCATCGGGTGCGGCACGGCGTCGGCGTCGGCGAGGTCGGGCGGCTCGTCGTCGGCGCGGTAGCGGTGCGTGTTGAACAGCTGCATCGGCTCGCCGCAGGGGTGCAGGTCGAAGCGCACGGCGAACGGCGCGCTGCCGGGCAGCAGCGACAGCACCACTTCGCGGCGCGCGGGCATGGCCACCGGCACCTGGTAGTCGGCCAGGCGCCACAGGAACACGCCCAGGTTGGGCAGGTTGGGCGCGGCGCGGGCCGGACCGTCGGGCGCGCCCAGCGGCGGCGGGCGCAGGTCGGCGGTGCGGGCGAAGGGGTCGAACGGGCCGTCGACCAGCGACAGCCAGCCCGGCGCGCGCAGCGCCGCGGTGCCGCCGCGCACCGGGTGGCGCGGGTCGGCGTCGGGCGCGGTCTGCCAGGGTGGGGTGCCGCCCCTGTCGGGCCGCAGGTGGTTCAGGTGCTGCATCCAGCCCAGGCGGTCGCGCAGTTCCACCGCATGCACGGCCCAGCCCGACAGCGCATGCACCTGCGATTCGACCGCGCCCGGCGTGCCCTTGCGGCGGCGGTGGTACACGGTACGGGCCACGTCCGCGCGCAGCGTGCGCGGGTCGCCCTTCAGGTGGCTGGTGCCCACGAGGTCGGCGAGGTAGGGCACGACCCAGGGTGCGCAGGTCTCGATGAAGAGATCGTCGTATTGCGCCTCGACCCGGTCGCGCAGCGCGCTGAAGACGCTGTCGATGGCGTCCACCAGCGCCTGCAGCTGGCCCGGCGGCACCTGTTCGGTGTCGCGCAGGCGCAGGATCTCGGGCAGGCGGTCGTACAGGCGCGGCGCCAGCGGGGTGTCGGGCACGTTCATCGCGGGGCTCCGGTGGCGATCCATGCGACGGTCAGGTCGTCGGCATGCAGCGCGAGCAGGCTGTCTTCAGGGCAGCGCAGACCCAGGTCGGTGGCGACGAGGGCCTGGCCGGCGGTGCCGCGGTTGCTGCCACCGCGACGGTCCAGCCGGCCCGCGGCGGCCAGCGCGGTGAGTTCGACCCACACCACGCCCGGCACCTGCTGCACGCGGCCGACGAGCTGCGAGCCGTGCACGTCCTGTCCGAACTGCCGGGCGCGCCAGTCGAAGACGCCGCCGGTGGGCGGGTCGTCCAGCGCCACCGCGTCGGTGCCGGCACCCAGGGCCAGCTGCACGGCCGGCAGCAGGTCGGCGCTGCGCAGGCGGGCGTCGTGGCCGATGCGCAGGCTCAGTTGCACGAAGCGCCGGTTCCCCAGCTCCAGCCGCAGCGCGCACTGCGCCGGCCCGCGTGCAGCAAAGGCGGCACGCAGCGCGGCGTCGAGCGCGCTGCGGTCGGCGCTGGCGAGGCCGTCGGTCAGCACCGTCAGCACCAGCAGCGGCGCGCCATCCACCAGGTCCCAGCGCGCACGCGCCTTCAGCACACCGGGCAGGCTCTGCGCCTCGGTCTCGCAGTCGGCCAGGCTGACGATGCGGCCCAGGCTCTGCAGGCTGCCGGGTGCGGCCAGGCGCATGCTGCTGGCGGGTTCGGGCGCAGCGCCGCCGGTGACGGGCTCGGGCAGCAAGGCCTTGTCGAAGCCCGTGAAGCGCGGCTTGGCCGAGACGCTTGCACCGGCCTGCAGCGGCCCGCGGCTGCCGCTGCCGGTGCGCCAGCGGGCGCTGACGTT
The DNA here is from genome assembly GCF_049810355.1 of Rubrivivax soli. Lineage (GTDB taxonomy): Bacteria > Pseudomonadota > Gammaproteobacteria > Burkholderiales > Burkholderiaceae_C > Rubrivivax. Next base: position 935,253 of record NZ_CP187368.1, on the reverse strand, counting down.
GCCGCGCCCGCTGGGCACGCGCGCGCCGTGCACGCCGTCGCCGAACTGCACCACGCTCTTGCCGTCGGGGCCGTCGCGCACCACGTAGACGGTGTCCAGCGGCCCGCTGTCGAAGAAGCTGTCCACGCGCTGCCACAAGCGACCGTCGACACGCACCTCCAGCTCGGGCTGCTGCGGCGGCGACACCTCGGGGGCGAGCAGCCAGGTCAGCGGCGCCTTCGGCAGCGTGTAGCTGGCGAAGCTGGCGCGGCCGTCGCCGTCGCCCAGCACCGTGTCGGGCACCGTCTGGCCTTCGCTGGCCTGCACCAGGTTGCCGTGCACGGTGACGCCAGGTGCTTCGTGCGGGTACAGCGCGTAGGTGCAGGGGCGGTCCAGGGTCACCGTGTAGCGCGGCTCGCCGCTGGCGGCCTGCTGCACCTGCTGCACCCGAGCGCTGGCCGGGCCCGTGGGCTCCAGCAGCAGCAAGGTGCGGTCCTGCAGGTGGGCGGCGTCGGCGGCGCTGCCGTAGAAGTCGAGCTGGTGGCCGCTGGTGGCGCTGGTGGGCACGGGCGCGGCGCGCAGCGCGAAGGCCGCACCCTGCACCGCGTGCACGGTGATCTCGCGCACGTCGGCCCGGTTGTAGGGGATGCTGCCTTCGGCCGTTCCTTCGGTGATGGCCAGGTCGGCGTCGAGGGTCAGCACGCTGCTGGCGCCCGACTGGCCGCCCCAGTCCAGCGTGCGGCTGTCGACCTGCTGCACCCCGCGCGCCAGCACGCGCTGCACGCCGCTGCGGCCCCCTTGCAGCGTGACCTGCACCAGCACCGTGGTGCCGGCGACGATGGCCGTGGCGGCGGAGGCCAGCGGCAGCTGCCGCGGCGCCAGGTCGGGCTGCACGTCGGCCGTGTGGGTGCGGTCGAGCAGGCGCTGGAAGCCCACCGCCTGCGGCGTGGCGCGCCCCTGGGCGCCGACCACCACGCGCACGGCCGGCGCGTCGTGCCCGGCGTGGCGGGCCGGTGCGCCCAGCTTCCACGCCACCAGCTGCGCCGCCGAGGTCGTGCGCGGCGGCGCGCGGCGGCCGGCGGCGCCGAACACGGCGAACCGGGGCAGGGCGTCGTCCAGCGCCTGCAGGCTGCCCTTGGTCTGCACGTGCTGCACGCCGTGGGCCTGCCAGGCCTGCTCCACCTCCAGCACCTGCGTGTGCGCGTAGGCCGCGTTGGCGGCCGGTCCCACGGGCAGGCCGACCAGCAACCGGTCGCCGGCCCGCAGCGCCGGCCCATCGGCGACTGCCAGCTGGAACTGCCGCTGGCCGTTGACGATGGCCGGCACGCGCCGCGGCCGGTAGAGGTGGAAGGCCGACAGCGCCGGCACCGCGGTGACGGCCGCCCGCGTCTCGAACGTGGCCGGCGCATCGGCGCCTTCCAGCTGCGCGTTCAGCGCCAGGCCGGCCGGCACGGTGACCGGCGCCGTGCCCTTCACCGCCAGCGCGAAGCGCGCCATGCCGCCGATGCCCGGCGCCGGCCGGTAGCCCAGCAGCCGCACCAGGCCGAGCACGCTGTCGTCCAGCGTCGCCGTGCGCAACAGGCACTCGTTGGCGTAGGCGTCCTGGTACAGCGCCAGCACGTCGCCGACGAGCGCCGCGCCTTCCACCAGCGCGATGCCGGGGTCGTCGCTGCCGCGGTGCGTCCAGGCCGCGAGCGCGGGATGCGCGTCGATCAGCCCCAGCATGTGGGCGCGCATGCTGGCGTAGTCGCCGATGCGGTAGCCGATGCGGGGCAGTGCCGGGCGGTTGAACAGCAGGCGGGGGAAGCCGGGGGCCGGTGTGCAGTCGTTGTCGCAGCTCATCGCCGGCCTCCCGCGATGTCGAACGCGATGCGGCCGCGTTCCAGGTGGTCGGGGTCGCCCGCGACCTGCAGGATCTCGAAGTCGCCGATCGGCAGCACCTGCTCGGTGGTGGCGGGCAGGGTGTCGAGGTCGATGACCACCGGCGAAGCAACTGCAACTGCCCCGCCTGCGCCCGGGTGCAGGCGCCGCATGTGCAGCTGCGTCACGCGCTCGACACCGGACACGGCCAGCGCGCGGCCGATCAGCTGGCTGGCGTGCAGCGGCTGGCCGAAGGTCCAGTCGTCGGGGTGGAACAGGCCGCGGCGCCCCCAGGGCAGCGGCGGGTGCGCCGGCAGGTCGGCATCGCTGAAGGCCATCTCCAGCTCGGCGCGCAGGTCCTCGATCCAGACGTCGGCGCGCGCACACAGCGCCAGGTGGATGTCCAGCGGCACCGGCACGGCCGCGCGCAGCTCGATGTCGTCGCCGATCAGGCGCACGGCGTCGAGCGCCCGCGCGATGCGTGCGCGCAGCGCGGGCGTGAGCGCGCCGCCGCCGACGGGGTCGATGGCCACGCGCACCACGCGCCAGCTGCCGCTCCAGGCGTGGCGGGCGCGGGCGTGGGCCACGCCGGGCACGCGTTCGGCCTGCGCCGCCACGTCGGCCAGCGTCACCGCGCGCAGCTGCAGCCGGCGGTAGGCCTCGGGCGCGCGGCGCTGCAGCGACGACACGGGCTCGGGCGCACGGCCGTCGGTCACGTCGAAGGGGTTCCAGACCCGGCGCACGCTGCCGCCGGGGCTGCTGCAGCGGGTCAGCACGTCGGCGCCGACGTTGCCGGACTGGCCCTGGCCGCTGCGCCACGCCGCGGTGACGGTGGCGCCGGCCGGCAACGCACGGCCGTGGATGCCGTTGCCGAAGCGCAGCTGGGCGGTCTGGTTCTCGTGCACCTCGACGATGAAGTGCTCCTCGTCGTCGCGGCTGTCGATGAGGTCGGCGCGCTCGGTCCACGGGCCGGCGAAGCCCTGCACCTGCACCACCAGCGTCGAGCGCGGCGGCGTCAGGCCGTCCGGCGGCGTCGCGCGCCACGCCAGCACGCCGGCCGCGGCCGGGAAGCTGCACAGCACCGCGTCGTCCACGGACTGCGGGCCTTCCTGCCGGCGGCGGCGCAGCCAATGGCCGTGGTGCAGGGCGCGCAGGCGGTCGTCGTCGGGCGGCGGCAGCGCCGCGCCGGGCGGCAGGAAGCGCGTCTCCTGCGGCCGCCCCTGCGTGACGTGCAGCAGGTTGCCGTGGAACAGCGCCAGGTCGCGCTGCAGCGTGCCGTTGCAGTCGGCCACGAAGCAGAAGGTCTGCGCGAGCGCGTCGTCGTCGACCCAGTGCACGCGCACGAACCACGCGCCGGTGACGGGGTCCTGCAGCAGTTCGGTGCGCGCGCCCGGCGGCCGCAGGCGCAGCAGCTGGCGCCGTGCCAGGCTGCGGCCGGCGGGTGCGCCGGTGGCCGGGTTCAGTGCTTCCTCGAGCAGCAGCTGCTCGACGCGCGTGTCGAGGTCGGCGTCGGCCGTGCCCTGCAGCGTGCTGGCGTGTTCCAGCAGCGCCTGCAGGCCCTGCGCCGATGCCAGCGTGGCGGGCCCGGGCAGCACGAGGTCGGCGCTGGTGCTGCCGGCGGCCAGCGCGGTGACGCTGTCGCCCCAGGTGTACAGGTGCAGCGTGTTCAGCGCGGCGAAGACCCGCCGGCGCCAGCGCGCGGCGTCGTGCGGCAGCGCGAAGACCACGGCCCCGGGGTGGCGCCAGGTGCTGCCGTCGCCGCCCTCGCTGGTGTCGCCGCTGTTCCACACCGCCCACTCGTCGAGGTTGCCGCCGGGGTCGTTGCCGAGCGCCGGCAGGTCCACCGCGTCGCCGTCCACCTGCACGGCCACCCAGGTGCTGGCCTGGTTGCCCTGGTGCAGGTGGTAGTCGACCAGCCGGCCGTGGCGTGCGAGAGAGACCCGCTTGCGCGCGGTGACGATGCTGCGCTCGGCCACCACGCGGTCGTGGTGGTCGGCCAGCTCGTCGGCCTGCGCGGCGATCAGGTCGATCAGCGTCTGGTCGAGATCGGCTTCGCTGGTGGGCTGCCAGCCGGGCACGCGGTCGGCCATCGCCGTCATCAGCAGGTGGCGGAAGCTGTCGTAGTCGCGCGTGAGGGTGTCGATGGCCGGGGGCGGTGGCGCCGGCGTGGCGCGGCCGTAGCCCGGCGCGCAGGCGAGGTTGAAGCAGCCGGGGCGGAACTTGAACGGCAGGCGGTTGAACAGCGGGTCCACGGCCCGGGGCAATGCGTCGTCGGGCGCGGCCAGGCCCACGGCCGTGGTGGACAGCACGTAGCTGCTGTGGTCGCCCACCGGCGCCACCTTCAGCCGCAGGCCGTCGGGGCGGCCGTCGGGGTGCGGATGCACCTCGGTCACCTGCACCAGCCCGGGCGCGCTGCCGGCCCGCACGCGCACGCCGCCGCTGACGCGCCAGGCCGCCACCGGCGGCAGCGCGGCCAGGCCGTTGGTGTTGTGGAACTCCAGATCCAGCCACGCGAACGCCGGCGGCGTGGCCGCGTCGAGCGTCACGACGACCAGCCGCAGCCCGTTGTGGCCCGTGGCCGCGAGGTCGCGGGCGCGGTCGGCCAGGCGCTCTTCGCTCAGCACGGCGCCCGCCGCGGCTGTGAGGGCCGTCATGGCCGGTTCCCCGGCTGCTGCCGCAGCGAGATGGCGTGCACCGCGCCGCTGGCGCGCACGCGGTAGCGCAGGTCCACGCGCAGCGTGCTGTCGTCGGCGGCGACGTCGAGCGCCTCGACGACGATGCGCTCCTGCAGCCAGCGGCTCAGCGCCTGCGTCACCGCGGCCTTGGCGAGCGCGGCGCTGACGGGGTCGTTGCGCTCGAACACCAGCCGCTTCAGGCCGGCGCCGAAGCTGGGCAGGAAGGGGCGTTCGCCCGGGGCCGTCAGCAGCAGTTGCAGGATCTCGCCGCGCACATGGTCGTCCAGCGTGGCCGGCGCGGCGGTGCGGCCGTCGCTGCCGATGTGGAACGGGAATGCCAGGTGGCGCCCGGCGTGGGGGGTGCTTCCGGTGGTCATCAGGGTTTCTCCACCAGGTCGAAGGCCGCGTCGTGGCGGTGGTCGCCGGCAAGGCCTTCGGCCTGCTGCAGCGTGCTCACCAGGTCGTCGCGGTGCACGTACAGGTAGCGCAGCACGCCCTGCGCGATGGCGGCGAAGAGGATGCGGCGGTCTTCCGCGCCCTGCGTGGGCAGCGGCTCGCCGCGCGCGAGCTGCCACTGCTCGCGCATGGCCGTCTCGATGTAGGCCGTCATCGTGTCGTTGCCGATGCTGGTGTGGTTGCCGGCGCGCAGCGGGTTGGCCATGGGGTGCCTCAGCCTGTCTTGACGCGCACCGACAGCAGCGCGGGCGTGGCCGGCGGAAACGGCTGCGCGGGCACCATCGGCGTCACCGGGATGCCCATCACCGTCTGCCCCACGTGCATGTGGGTGCTGAACACCTGCACCAGCTGGTTCAGGTACTGCAGCAGGTCGTCGCCGTACACCAGAGGATGCGGTGCGCCGTCGACGAGCTCGATCTGCGGCGCCTCGACGATGACCTTGGCCGTGCTCTGCACGCGGATCTCGCCGCTGTCGACGCTGATCTTCAGCAGGTTGCTGCCGTTGGCGTCGGACAGCGTGGCGGTGTGGCCGTCGTCGTCGAAGGCCAGCAGCAGGCCGCTCTCGCTGCGCAGCACCTTCAGCGGCGGCGTCGCCTCGGTGCCGGCCTCGTCCTTCGGCAGCTCGCCGCTGCCCCAGCGCGCGCCGCTCCAGATGGGGCGGCTGATCTGGCCGGCCTCGAACTCCACCCACACGGCCGCGCCCACCGGCGGCACGGCGTACAGGCCCATGCCCGGGCCGGCGCACGGCGTGCAGGGCTCGGCCCAGGGCGAGACCTCGGTGCCGAGCACGGTGGGCACCTGCACGCGGATGCGGCCCACGCGCTGTGGGTCGTTCACGTCGACGACGGTGCCGCGGTACTTGCCGAACACCTTCTCGCGTGCCGACTGCGCGATGTCGACGACCAGGGTTTCCAGCTCGATGGGCATCAGAAGACCCCCGCGCCCAGGCCCGCCAGCGGCCCGGGCTGGGCGCCCGCGGCGCGTGCGTTGCGCGTCAGCGCGAACTGCTGGCGGTAGCCGCCGTCGCTGAATTCGTGCGCGACGCGGCTGACCATGTAGTCGCCCGACAGGTGCCCGCCCACCCCGCGCACCGTGACCTTGCGGTACGGGCGCAGGACGCCAGGGTAGCTGTCGGCCAGCACCTCGCCCTGTGCTGTCCAGGCCCAGCTGGACAGGTCGGCTGCGGCCGCGGTGGCGGCGTCGATGTCGGCCTGCTCCTCGCGCACGTCGAGCAGCAGCGTGGTGGCGGGCTGCACGGCCTGGTGGGCCGGCACCGCGCCCAGCGCCGTGCCCGGCGCGGTGGTGGCGCTGGCCGTGACGGCACTGTGGTCGCTGGCCAGCTGGCCGGCCGCGCGCGGGGCCTGCGGGCGCAGCGCATCGAACTCGGCCTGGAAGCTGCCGATGTTGCGGCCGGCGCCCAGCAGCACCAGGTCGGGCAGCGGCTCGTCGCCGGTGAACTGCGCGTCGCGGCGCTGGAAGCGGCCCACGCTCTGGCCGGCCGATGCACCGGGCTCGACGTGGACCACCATGCCGTGCTCGCGGGCAAGCCGGCGCAGGGTCTGCATCGGCGTGCCGCGCTGCACGACGAAGCGCTCGTAGGCGCCGCCGGCCGCCGGCACGGGGTCGACCTGCGGCTGCAGGCCGGCCGCGCCGAACAGCTGCTCGGCAATGTCCGACGGCGACTGGTCCTCGAACACCGCCACCGCCTCGTCGCGGTTCAGCAGCACGCTGTCGTCGTGCACCACCAGCGTCATCTGGCTGCGCTCGGGCGTCGCGTCGAGCTGGAAGCGCTGCGCAACCACGGGGCCGTCGACCAGCGGCACGAAGCCGCCGTCGCCCACCTGGATCTCGACCCGGATGCGCGCGAAGGGCTGCACGAAGCCGTCTTCCATCAGCTGCCAGCTGCCGCCGTCGTCGGTGCCCACGGGCAGGTCCAGCTGCGCCTCGGTGGCCATGCCGATGCCCTGGTCGACACGCACGGTGCCGAACACCGCCAGCTGCGCGGCGTCGGCGGGCGTGTTGTCGAGGTAGAGGCGCATCCGGGCGGTGGGCATGGCGGCGTGGGTGGCGGCGTGGGGTGGCGGCGTGGGGTGGCGTGGCGGGTTCAGCCGCGTGGCAGCTGCACCGTGGTGCCGGGCTGCTGCGTCAGCTCGCCGGCGCGCAGCGCGGTGTTGGCGTCGGCGATGTGCCAGTAGCGCGTGGCGTCGCGCAGGCGCTGTTCGGCCAGCGCGTCGAGCTGGTCGTGCGGCGCCACCACGTGGTCGGTGCCGGGGGTCGGGGGCAGCACGCGCGGCACCAGCAGCGTCACGGTGCGGCCGTCGCCGGCGGGTGCGGTGGTGGTGGCCTGGCCGTGGTAGCGGGAGTTCTTCAGGAACATCGTCGGCTCCGGGGGGCAGTGGCAGTGGTGGCGGCGCGCTTCAGAAGGGAATGATCGAAGGCAGCTGCGCGATGCCGCGCGCCATCTGCGCGACCACCTGCGCTTCCTTCACGGTGCGGGTGTAGAGCAGCGCGCCCTGCGCCAGCAGGTCGTCGCCGGCCGGCTGCGCCGCCACCTTCAGGCCCAGCGCGACCTCGGCCCGCGTCGGGCTGAGCGCGCTGTCGTATTCCTGTTCGGTGATGCCCATGCTCTGGATCGCCACCGGCAGCACGCGCGTGGGCCCCCAGACGAACAGAAGCCGCGGCAGCGACTCGCGCGGCGCCGCGCGTTCGGCAGGCTGCTGCCCGCCGCTGGAGAGCGCGTCGCCGATGGCGTCGAGCGCCGCGCCGATCAGGCCGGGCGCGCCGTGCGGATAGGCCATCTTCTCCAGCGCCGCGATCTGCGGGCCGACGCCGAAGGCCCGCGTGACGCCGCTGAACGGCCCCGGCGTGCCCAGGTCCTCGGCCGCCGAGAGCTGCACGGTCAGCGTGAATTCCTCGGTGGGCGGCCCGGCCGCCGCGGCGCGCTCGGTCTGCGCGCGCTGGCCGCGATCGGCCCCGCTGGGTGCCATCTGCAGCGTGCGCACCAGCTGTTCGGGGTTGAACTGGAAGACCACGATGTTCGGCACCGGCCCGAGGAAGGTGCCGCTGTATTCGATGAGCGCGCCACGCACGGCCATGTCAGGGCTCCTGCGGGGCCAGCTGGGTGGCGATCCAGTCCGACAGCCGCAGCGCGATGGCCTCGGCCGCGCCGTGTGCGTCGGTGCGCGCCGGCAGCTCCAGCCGGCCGAGGTCGGCGGTGGCGAGTTGCAGCACGCGTCCTGCGAGGCCGGCCGTGGCCAGTCGGCGATCCAACTGGCGCTGCAGCGCGTCGGGCAGCGCCGCGCGCACGGCCTCGGCCAGCGGCTGCGGCAGCGTGCCCAGGCCGAGTTCGAGGCGGTCGATGGCGATGCGGTTCATGCCCCCTCCAGCAGCAGGTGGGCGTAGCGCCCGAACTGTTCGGGCTGCGTGGCGCGGCCCGATTTCTCCAGCTCGCGCCGGATCGCCAGCAGCAGCTGCGGCATCGCCACCTGCGGCGTGACGTGCAGGCTGGCCGCGTGCAGGCAGGCGTTGAAGGCGGCCGATCGGATCGGGCCGCCGGCCATCTCGAAGCCCTGCGCGACGAAGGCGAAGTCCAGCGCCGCGACGTCCACGCCGGGCGGGAACACGCTGCGCCACAGCCGTTCGCGCTCGGCAGGGCCGGGCAGCGGGAAGTCGACGATGAAGCGCAGCCGCCGCGTGAAGGCCTCGTCGAGGTCCTTGCGCCGGTTGGTGGCCAGCACGGCCAGGCCCTTGAAGCGCTCCATGCGTTCGAGCAGGTAGCTGACCTCGATGTTGGCGTAGCGGTCGTGCGCGTCCTTGACCTCGGTGCGCTTGCCGAACAGCGCGTCGGCCTCGTCGAAGAACAGCAGGCTGTCGGCGGCCTCGGCGGCGTCGAAGATGCGGCGCAGGTTCTTCTCGGTCTCGCCGATGTACTTGTTGACCACCTGCGACAGGTCGATGCGGAACATCGGCAGTTCCAGCGTGGCGGCCAGCGCCTCGGCCGCCATCGTCTTGCCGGTGCCGGGTGGGCCGCAGAACAGCACGGCCAGTCCGCCTTCGTTCCAGGCGCGTGCCGTGCCCCAGTCGTGGTGCACCCGGGCCAGCGCGCGCATGGCGTCGACGATGGCCTGCAGCTGCGCCTGCTGGCGTGGCGGCAGCACCAGGTCGGCCAGCGCGAAGCGCGGCGGCACCGGCTGCGCCAGCGTGCCGACGTCGAGCGTGGCAGCGGCGCGGCACAGCGCGTGCACGTCGGCCTCGGTGGCGGCCGGCAGCGTGTGCAGCGTGGCCGTGACCTGCGACAGCGTGCGGCCGTTGAGGCGGAAGCGGCGCGCGGCCTCCAGTGCCGCAGGCCGCATCGCCGCGGGCAGCGCGGCGGCCAGCAGGTCGCGGCGTTCGGCGATCGCCAGCGCCGGCACCTCCACCACAGGCGCCAGCCAGCGCGCGGGCAGGGCGCGCGTGGCCGCGGCGTCGGCCACCGGCAGCCACAGCCGCAGCGGCAGGGCCGACAGCGGTGCCAGCGCGGTCTCGAGCGGTGTGCCGTGGGGGCCAGGCGCGCCCCAGCCTTCAGGGGCCAGCAGGTCCAGCCCGGCCAGCCAGGCCGCTGCAGCCAGGCCCGGCAGGGCTGCGTGGTCGGGGCCGATGTCGGGCGCCAGCAGCGCCAGGCCGCGGCCGCAACGCGCCGACAGCGCGGCGACCGTGGGCTGCGCATCGGCCCCGAAAGGCAGCAGCACCGGCACCAGCTGCAGCTGGCGCGGCGGCAGGGCCTGCAGCCACGACAGCAGTGCACTGTCGGGCGCACGTTCGGGTGTGGCGGCGTCGTCCAGCGCCAGGTCGACGGCCGTGCCCACGCGCTGCAGCGCGGCGGGCAGGGGCGACTGCGCGTCCAGCAGCAGCGGCGCCAGCGCCGCGGGCAGGTCCAGCGGCTGCTGCCAGGCGTCGGCACCAGGCGGGCGCAGCAGCGCGAAGCGGTAGAGCGCGTGGGCCGGATCGGCGCAGGCCACCAGGTCGAGTGGCCAGTCCCACAGGCGCTGCGCCAGCGCCAGCGTGGCCTGCGTGCGCGTGCTGTCGCCCTGGCACGCGCCGGCCACCGGGCCGAAGCTGGCATCGCTGCGCGCCGCCAGCGCCAGCGCCAGCACGAAGGTGTCGGCCTCGCGCAGGCCCGCCGTGTCGACCACGCGCTGCCAGGCGCTGCCGGCGGTGCCGCTGATCAGCTGCGAGCGCACCTGGCGCACGCGTGCGATCTGCTCCCCGAGGTAGCGCGCGGTGACGTCGCCGGCCAGGAACGCGGTGCGCGCGTCGTGGTGGCGCAGCCGCTCCAGGCTGTCGGCCAGCGCACCGTCGGGGCGCTGCGCGCCCAGGTGCCACTGCCAGGCCAGTTCGCGCCGCAGGCGCAGCGTCACTTCCGCCAGCCACGAGGCCGTGTGCACGTCGGCCGGCGCCAGCGCCGGGTCGAAGCCCGCCGCGATGCGGGTGTGGTCGACGGCGGTGTTCATGACCACACCAGCGTGGGCATGTCCGCCGCCTGCTGGCCGTTCACGCGCAGCAGCAGCTGGTAGCTGCCCGGCGGCAGCGCCAGGCCCGCCGGCACGCTGAACTGCAGGCTGGTGGCGGTGGCCGGCACCGCCGGCTGCAGCTGGATGCGGGCCGTGCCGTCCAGCGCCAGGGCCGCGAAGATGGACTCCTCGGGGCCGCCGAACTGCGCCCCGGTGACCGTGAAGCTGCCGGACAGCGGCGCATCGGCGCCGGGCCCGGTGGGCACCAGCGCGCCCGCCAGCGCCACGCCGCTCACCACCGGCATCAGCTCGCCCAGCACCGGGGTGCTCGTCATCAGGTGGCCGCTGGGCAAGGTGCGGCCGACACTGACGGCGTAGCCCGCCGCGGCGATGGGTGTGTCGGCCGGCAGCTGGAAGCGCAGCACGTCGCCGCGGTCGCCCGGCTCGGCGGCCAGCGGCACGATGGTGTTGCCGCCGAGCTGCACGCGGTCGTGGCCGCCCAGGTCGAGGCCGCGCAGCGTCACCACCTCGCCGGCACGGAAGCGGGCCGGCGTGATGCCGGTGAGCCGCGCACCCATCGACGGCAGCACCACGACGCCCGGCGCCTCGGGCGGGCCGACGCTGGTGACGAGCGGCGCGTAGCTCGGCGGCGCGTCGGTGGCGAGCATCACCGGGCGCACCTGGAACGCGGCCGACGTGCGCACGTGTTCGTCGCTGCCCCCGAACAGCTTGCTCAGCAGGTCGGGGTCGGCGTCGTCGAAGCTGATCTTCAGCGGCTCGGGGTTGCCTGTGAGGGCCTGCAGGCTGACGCCCGGGCGCAGGAAGTTCAGCTCCTGCAGCGCCACGAGGCCCTGGCCCAGCAGGCGCTGCGCGGCGGCGCTCTCGCTGTCGTGGTCGATGTCGTAGGCGGTGAGCAGGTAGTGCAGCACCAGCCACAGCGGGGGCTGCTGCCCGGCGTCGAGCGGCGTGTTGCGCAGGTGCGCGTCGAAGCCGATGCGGTACAGGAACAGGTTGAGGCAGCGGCCCGATTCCACGTCTTCGGCATGCACCGGGCGCCCCACCAGCACCGGCAGGTTGGACAGCCGCGCCGACACGCGCAGCGCCAGCAGTTCGCTGACGGCGCCGATGGCTTCGGTGGACGCGCTGAGGGCCATGGCTCAGGTGGGAGTCTGGGTCACGTCAAGGGCTGCGCAGGTAGTGCCGGTGGGCCGAGAACACCGCGCGCTCGCCCCCGGCCGGCGTGGCCGTGCGCGCTGCGGCTGCGGCGGGCGCGGGGCCATGCGCTGGGGCAGGGGTGGACCACTGCACGGCCAACCGGATCTCGCCGATGTGCAGCTGCAGACCGGGTGCGGGCGCTGGTTGCGGTCCGGTTGACGGCGCGGCTGCACGGCGCGTCGGCGTTGTCTCGACCGGCACCGGCCGGACCGTGCCGGGAGCAGTTCCGGCCGGTGCGTCGGGCGTGCGGGGCTGGTCGGGCGCTGCCAGCGGGGAGGGCGACGCACCGCGCTTCGGCAGCGCGGCCGCTGGCATGGCCACGTTGGCCATGGCATTCGCAGGGGCGGCAGCGGGGCGGGCCATGTCCGGTGCAGCCGGCCCTGCCGCGGCGGGCTGCGCGGGTGGCCGCGCTGCTGCGGCGGGCGCGCCAGGGACGTCGCCCCGATGCGCAGCATGCGGGGCCGGCGCAGGGGTCGCAACTGTGGCAACCGAGGCGGTTGCGGCGGTTGCGGCGGCTGTGGCGGGTGCCGCAGACGCAGCACGCGCCATCGCGTGTGCCGGTGCACCAGCGTGGCCGGATGCCCGCGCCGCGTCCAGCGCAGCGGGCAGCTGCGCCCCGGCAAGCCGTGGACGCGAGGACGCGTCCCGCCCCGTGGGTGCGGTCGGCCCCGTGGGGCCATCCTGCGTGGCCCGCGGCGGCGGATCAAGCACCGGCAGCGCGTGCGCGACGCCCTCGAGCGCCTGTTCGGCGGCCGTTGTGGCCTGGGGCAGCACAAGCCCCGCGACCGGCGCGGGCCGCACCGGCGCAGCGTTGCCGGCTGCCAGCCGCGCCACCAGGCCCGCCAGGTAGCGGCTCACTGCGCGATCCTCCGGGCCGGCGCGGTCATGCCAGCGCTCCCGCGGATTCGAGGCTGGCCAGGTAGTGCGCGCGCCGCCACGCCGGCAGCGCCAGGATCTGCGCCTCGCTCCAGTGGAAGGCGCGGGCGAGTGCCGTGATCTCGGCCAGCAGGCGGCGCTGTTGCGCCGCCAGGTCGCGCAGCAGCAGCGCCTGCAGGTCGATGTCGGCTTCCTGCGTGTGGCCGCACTCGGGGCAGGCGGCCTGCACCGGCAGCACGGTGCAGGGGTCGCGCGCGGCCAGCGCATCGGCCACGGCAGCGACCAGTTCCGGCCCCGGCACGAAGCCGGCGGCAGGTGCGCGGCCGTCGACCTCCAGCAGCAAGTGCGCGGCAAGCGCCGCTTCGTCGGGTGCCGGCAGGCCGCGCCAGGCCAGCAGGTCGTCGCCGGTGGGCAGCCGCACGAGCAGCGGCGTACCGGCGGCGGTGCGCAGTGGCAGCGGCGTGTCGTCCACCGGCTGCCGGCAGCGCGCCAGCGGCAGTTCGATCTCGAAGCGCGCCGCGCAGGCCGGGCAGGCCAGCGTGGCCGGCGTGCACGTTTCGGAGCCGTCCGCGTGCGACCCGCAGCAGACCGCCAGCAGTGCCTGCAGCCGCCGGGGCAGGGTCCAGCCCTGCACGCTGGCGGCGTCGGCGCCGCTGCAGCGTGCCAGCACCTCGGTGGCCTGCACATCGTCCGGGCACGCGCCGAAGGCCACGTCCAGGTCGGTGGCTGCCGTGCCGTAGCGGCGCAGGGCGTGGGCTGGCGGGTGCATGGCGGGGTCAGCCCTCCGCCGGCTCGGCGGTGGCCTCGTCGCGCAGGAAGCCTTCCATCTCGATCTTCATGTTCTCGATGGCGACCGCGTTGGCGTTGGCGTCGAGGTCGGGCATGGCCGTGAACTCGCTGACCCAGCAGCGGTACATGAAGTAGCGGATGGCGACCTGCCCGCGTTCGTTCATCACCTCGAGCGTCAGGTCCTTCTTGTAGTTCACCAGGTCCATGCTGGTGTCGCCCTGGTACGTGTGCACGCGGTTGGCCCAGCGCTCGAACTCCAGGTCGTGCGTGATGCCGCGCTCGAGCATCACGGGCTCGTAGCTGGTGCGGCCGGGGCTCTTGTGGTCGAAGCTGTTGTCGCCGCCGCTGCGGTGCTTGACCACCTCGGTGGTGCGCTTGAGCGCGCCGACCTTGCTGACGCCGAGCACGGCGCGGCCGTCCCAGAGCAGCCTGAACTTGAAGTTCTTGTACGGGTCCAGACGGTGGGTGTTGACCACGAAGCCGGTGTTCGCCATGGATGTGCTCCTCGGTGCTTACAGATCGCCGGCGATCTGCTGGATCTTGATGACGACGAACTCGGCCGGTTTCAGCGGCGCGAAGCCCACCTGGATGTTCACGATGCCGAGATTGCGGTCGGCCTGCGTTGTGGTCTCGGCGTCGCACTTGACGTAGAAGGCGTCGCGCGGGTTCTGTCCCTGGAAGGCGCCCTGGCGGAACAGGCCGGTCATGAAGGCGCCGATGTTCAGACGGATGCGCGCCCACAGCGGCTCGTCGTTGGGTTCGAAGACGACCCATTTGGTGCCGCGGAACAGGCTCTCCTCGAGCATCAGCGCCAGGCGGCGGATCGGCACGTACTTCCACTCCGAACCGGCCTGGTCGGCGCCGTCGAGGGTGCGGGCACCCCAGGCCACGCTGCCGTAGATGGGAAACACGCGCAGGCAGTTGATGCCCAGCGGGTTGAGCACGCCGTTCTCCATGTCGGTGAGCTTCATGTCCATGCCCGACAGCCCGCGCAGCACGGCCTCGATGCCGGCCGGTGCCTTCCAGACGCCGCGTTCGCTGTCGGTGCGCGCATACACGCCGGCCAGCGTGCCGCTGGGGCCGACCGAGCGCAGCCGGAAGCCGTTCAGCGGGTCGGCCACCTGCAGCCGCGGGAAGTACACGGCACTGTTGCGGCTGCGCAGGCTGCCGTGCGTGTCCATCCAGTCCTTCATCTCGGCCAGCGTGTTGATGGCAGGTGGGATGTCGAGCAGGAAGAACGCGCGCGAACGCTCGCAGAAGGCCGTGGCCTGCGACGCCACCTGCACCAGTTCGGCATCGGGCAGCAATGCCGCGCGCGGGATGCACAGCAGGTTGAACAGGTCGGCCTGGCGCAGTGCGTAGATGCCCTGGTCGTTGGCGTCGGCCACCGCGCCGACCAGCGCGTTGGCGTCGGGGGCCGCGCCGTCGTTGCCGGCCGCGGCGCTGATCAGCGCGCCCACGGCCGCGGCGGGCGGCACGAAGGGGTACTGCTGCACGTTGTCGGACACGGTGGCCGCTGCCAGCAGCCCCAGCGGCCCGGCGGCGTCGTTGGCCGGCGCCGCGGTGAAGACGACGAGGTCGGTGGCCGCGCGTGCCGGGTCGCGCCCGGCCGTGACGACGAGGTGGCGCGTGAAGGTGCCGGGCCCGGTGGGCACCGTCACCACCTGGACAGACGCGCCGGTCAGGCACGGCGGCGTGGGCAGCACGCCGCCGGGGTCGACCGCGGTGCGGATGGCCGTCTCCAGCCGCGAGGCCAGCGCCACGAGGCTGGTGACGGTGCCGGCGGCCCACGTGGCGAGCGTGGCGCGGAACACGCCCGAGCCGCCGACGGCGATGTCGAGCGCGTCGCCGCTCATCGCGTTGAACTCGGTCGTTCCCAGCGCGGCAAGGTCGCCGCTGGTGGTGCCGTTGGCCGCGGCCACGCCGGTGGCGCCGCCGGGCAACTCGCCGGTGACGAGCACCGAGTCGGCCGCCAGCACGTCGACCACGTGGCGCGGCCCGGTGCTGCTGAGCGTCACGTTCAGGTGGGTTTCCTGCGCCAGCACCGGCGCGTTGGCGGCCGTGCCGGCGTGGCGGGTGATCGTCAGGTTGAAGTGCGTGCGCGGGTCGGCGGTGCGGTGGTCCACCGTGGCCCGCAGCGTGTCGCCCCAGACCCCGGCGCTGCGGGCATGGAGGATCAGCGCCGGTGAAGCCGGCGCCGACATCTGGCCGATGGTGACCCGCGCGGCCGCCGGTGACCCCGCCGCGCAGCGCACCACCAGGGCCGACGCGCCGCCGTTCAGGAAGAACTGCTGCAGCGCGTAGCTGGCCTCGCTGCGGGTGTCCAGGCCGCCGAAGATGCGGGTGAACTCGGCCATGCCGAAGACCTCGGTGGCCCGGTGCATCGGTCCTTCGCGGAAGAAGTCGACGAAGGCCGTGATGGACGTGCCCACGCTGGTGATGGTGCGCACCCCGCTGGGCACTTCCTCGATGTAGACGCCGGGATAGGTCACTGCCACCGCCATGGTGTGCTCCTTCGGTTGGGACAGCGCCCGCGGCGCTGCGGCAAGGGGGTGTTCAAGGGAGGGTGCATGCCGCGGTCAGTGCACGTCGTTGCGCTGGCGCGCGTACAGCACCGTGCCGTCGGCCAGGCGCACGCAGCGCAGGCTGTGCCTGCGCACCATGCCTGCCAGCACGTGTTCCACCTCGGCCGGCGTGGCCGTGAGCCCGTGCGAAGGCAGCCACCAGCGTGCCACGCCTTCTGCCGAGTCGGCAGCCTGCGGGTAGGCCGAGAGGTGTTCCTCGATCGCGTTCATCACGGCTTGTTCCAGCGTCGGATGCATGGATTCGGCGGCACGGGCGACGAGCCGCGGCCTCCGCTGCCTGACTGTGCAAATGGGGTGCCATGCCGTTTCGGCCGCTGGCAGGCCTTCGGCGCACCGGTCGGACCCACCCCGGCCGCGGCCTGCAGCAGGGCAGAGGGCGCTGCGGCAGGGTGGGTCGCTTCAGGCCCGGTGGGTCGGCTGCAACCCGGTGCAAACACGCATGGCGAGGCTGCGACGCGGCATGCCGGCGCAGCGGAGCGACGCAGGTGGCCGGGTCGGCGCCTGCGGCGGAGCGGTGAGACAGGGTGGGCCGCCGTGCGGCAGGGGTTCAGCGCAGCGGCAGCGGGTCGCGTGCGATGCCGTGCTTCTTCAGCAGCTTGCCGAAGGCGCGCCGCTCCTTGCAGGCCAGGCGCGCAGCGCGCGTGACGTTGCCCTGCGCCTGCTCCAGCACGCGCTGCAGGTATTCGCGCTCGAAGCGCGAAACGGCCTCGGCCTTGGCGGCCTGGAAGGTGGGGGTGGGGCCGGCGTCGGCGGTCTTGGCGGTGTCTGCGGCCTCGGCAGTTGCATCGGCGGCCACCGGCTCGGCCGCCTCGTGCGACAGCCACGGGCCGTCGCACATCAGGAACTGCCGGTGCACCCAGTTTTCGAGCTCGCGCACGTTGCCCGGCCACGCGTAGGCGTGCATCCAGTGCAGTGTGGCGGGCGCGATGCGCTTGCCGGCCAGGCCGTACTTGTCGGAGAAGCGGGCGATGAAGGTGTTCGCGAGCAGTTCGATGTCGTCGCCGCGCTCGCGCAAGGGCGGCAGCACCAGCGTCAGCACCTTCAGCCGGTACAGCAGGTCGGAGCGGAAGGTCTCGCGCCGGACCAGGCCATCGAGCGGGCGGTTGGCGGCGGCGATGAGCCGCACGTCGGTGCGCTCCTGGCGCGTCGTGCCCACGGGCCGGTACCACTGGTCCTGCAGGAAGCGCAGCAGCGTCACCTGGGCCTTGGCGGTGAGCGCGTCCACTTCGTCGAGGAACAAGGTACCGCCTGCCGCTTCGGCCACGAGTCCGCGGCGCGAGCGGCGCGCGTCGGTGAAGGCGCCGCGCTCGACGCCGAACAGCTCGCTCTCGATCAGCGAGTCGGGCAAGGCGCCGCAGTTCACGGGCACGAAGGGCCCGGCGCGTCGGGCGCCCCCGTAGTGGATCGCGCGCGCCGCGACTTCCTTGCCGCTGCCGGTCTCGCCTTCGATCAATGCCGGCGCCTCGCTGGCGGCGATGCGCTGCAGTTGCGCCAGCATGCGTGCATGGGCCGCGGAGTTGCCGACGATCTGCGCAGCCGCGCGGCGCGCCTCGATGTCGGCCGGGATGGAGCGGGCAACAGGGGCAACAGGTTCCTGCGGCATGGAGCGGACCAGTGTAGGAACCGCCCTGGGGGCCCGCACTCCCTAAGAAGTTCACGAAAGTGCAACACCTTGCCACGCGATTGTTCGCCTTCGATGGCGAAGCGTCCGGCTTGATGTATAGTCATGGGCTGACTCCAGGCGCGTAGCTCAGCTGGTTAGAGCACCACCTTGACATGGTGGGGGTCGTTGGTTCGAGTCCAATCGCGCCTACCAAATACGGTAGAAGAAACAAGCACTTAGCGGCAACGCTAGGTGCTTTTTTCTTGGCGGTACGAAAAAAGTACGAAAAAGCGGGTGTCGGATGTCCGCACCCTGTGGGTCTTGCGTGATCGCGCTGGATCGGCTTGACCGGTGCGCCTTCGCGGCGGGCATGACCTTGGCGTCCGACCGGCACAGGCCAGACGCCGTAGGCGCTGCACCGCGGCTTGGCGCATGTCCTCGCCGGTAGCGAGCGAGCGCCGGTGGTTTCAGCTATCGTCCCCGCGTGACGTTCAGCCAGCGCCTTCGAGCCCGTGTCATCGGCATTCTGTCGATGGCTTTGCTGGTCTCGCAGATCGCGGTGGCCGCCTACGCCTGCCCGGCCATTGGCGAGCGGGCCGGCTCCGCTGACGCGGCAGCAATGGCGGCGATGCCTTGCGCCGAAATGATGGCGGCCGGTGTGCCACTCGATCCTGAGCAGCCGACGCTGTGCATGCAGCACTGCCAGTTCGGCTCGACCACGCAGGTGGTCGACCACGTACCGGCGGTGTTCGCGCCGGTGACGGCTTTCCCCGCGCTGTTCACCGTGTCGGTCGATGCACGGCTCGAGCTGAGTTCCTGGGCCGAGGCCGAGCGCCTGCGTGACCGACCTCCGCCGCTCGCTCACAGCATTGAGCACTGCTGCTATCGCATTTGATCTCCTGAAGTCGCCCGCTTGATCGGTCGCGGCGCTGCCGCGGCCCGGTTCCGGACTTCAGGAGTTCCCATGATTTCGACCCTGCCCCGGAGGCCAGACGGCCTCCGTCTGGCTTCATCGCTCTTGCTGTGGCTGGCCTTGGGCTCTGCGCCTGCCTTTGCTCAGACCTCGCTCTCCTTGGAGAGCGCCGTCGCCGAAGCCGCCGTGCGCTCGCGGCTCGTGAGCGCCATCGAGTCGCAGGCCCAGGCTGCGCGAGAGATGGCTGCGGCTGCGGGCCAGCTGCCCGACCCGGTGCTCAAGCTCAGCCTGAACAACCTGCCGATCGACGGCACGGACCGCTACAGCGTCACGCGCGACTTCATGACGATGCGCTCCGTCGGCGTCATGCAGGAGCTGACCCGGGTCGACAAGCGCAGCGCCCGCACGCGCCGTGCCGAACGCGAGGTCGATCTGGCCAAGGTCACGCGCCAGGCCACTATCGCGGACCTGCAGCGGGACGCGGCGACTGCCTGGCTCGACCGCTCGTACTTGGAATCGATGCGTGAGCTGCTGCAGGCGCAGATTACCCAGGCAGAACTCCAGGTCCAAGCTGCCGAGACGCTGTACCGCAGCGGCAAGAGCTCGCAGGCCGAAGTCTTCGCGGCGCGCGGATCGGTCGAGCAACTGCGGGATGGGCTGGCACAGGCAGAGCGCCAGATCGCGGTCGCGACCACCCAGCTGGGGCGGTGGGTGGGTGAAGGCGCGCGGCTGCCGCTGTCTGCACGTCCTGCGCTCACGCTGCCAGCATGGACCGAAGGTGCCCTGGCGGAGCACCTGACCCAGCACCCCCAGATCGCCGCAGCAGCGCAGCAGGAGGCCATCGCCGACAGCGACGCCGCCGTGGCGCGTGCCGCGCGATCGTCGGACTGGAGCGTCGAGTTGATGTACAGCCAGCGCGGCCCGGCCTACTCGAACATGGTGTCGATCAATCTGTCGGTGCCGCTGCAGTGGGACCAGAAGAACCGGCAGGACCGCGAACTCGCGGCGCGGCTGGCCGGCATCGACGAGGCGCGAGCCCGTCGCGAGGATCTGCAGCGCGCCCACGAGGCCGAGGTGCGCGCCATGCTTCAGGAGTGGCGCAGCCACGAGGATCGATTGCGTCGCTACGACGCCTCGCTGTTGCCGCTGGCGACCCAGCGCAGTGAAGCTGCGCTGGTGGCCTACCGCAGCGGTACCGGTCCGTTGCCGGCCGTGCTCGATGCGCGCCGCAGCGAAGTGGACGTGCGCATGGAGCGCCTGCGCATCGAGATGGAGAAGGCCCGGGTCTGGGCCCAACTGAACTATCTGTTGCCGTCCCACGGCGGCGTCCAAGCCAAGCCGGAGGCGGCACGATGAACACCCGAAACACCTTGTTGACGGCCGTCGTTGCCGTCGCGCTGGCCACGGGCGGCTTTGCGCTCTACCAGATCGGCATGCACCGCGGCATGGGCCTGGCGGGCGCCGGAGCAGCTACTGCATCCGGCTCGCCGGCCGCAGAAGACCCGACCAGCAGCATCGCCGCCGGCGAGGCAGCGACGCGACGCCACATCAAGGACGGCATCAAGGCCGGCGAGATCGATCCTGCCACCGGCAAGCCCATCCTCTACTACCACGACCCGATGGTGCCCGGTAAGCGCTTCGACGCGCCGGCCAAGTCGCCCTTCATGGACATGATGCTGGTGCCGGTCTACGGCGGCGCCGGCGGCGACGACCAGGGCACCGTCACCGTGAGCCCGCGCATCCAGCAGAACCTGGGCGTGCGGACGGCCGAGGTGGTCGAAGGTGTGCTGCAGCCCATGGTCAGCGCGGTGGGCAGCATCGCCTGGAACGAGCGCGACCAGTCGGTAGTGCAGGCCAGGGCGACGGGCTACATCGAGAAGCTGCACGTGCGCGCAACGCTCGACCGCGTGCGCGCGGGCCAGCCCTTCGCCGAGCTCTACGTGCCTGAGTGGGTGGCGGCGCAGGAGGAATACCTGGCCGTCAGGCGCTTCGCCGCGGGCGATGCCGTGCTGATTGCGGCGGCTCGCCAGCGCCTGCTGCTGGCCGGCATGAGCGAGGCCCAGGTCGCGCGCGTCGATGCGGCGGGGGGCGTGCAGCCGCGCATCACCCTCGTTGCGCCGTCCAGCGGCGTGGTCGCGGAGCTGATCGCCCGCGAAGGCATGACGGTGACGCCCGGGATGATGCTCGCTCGGATCAACGGCTTGGCCAGCGTCTGGGCCAACGCCGAGCTTCCTGAGAGCCAGGCCGCGCTGGTGCGCCCCGGCAGCCAGGTCGAGGCGCGCAGCCCCGGAGTGCCGGGGAGCGTGTTCCGCGGCACCGTCCAGGCGCTGCTGCCCGAAGTGAACGCGACCACGCGCACGCAGAAGGCGCGCGTGCAGTTCGCCAATCCCGACGGTCAGCTGGTGCCGGGCTTGTTCGTGACGATGCAGTTCATGGACACCCGCGCGGGGAAGGCGCTGCTGGTGCCGACCGAGGCGGTGATCCAGACCGGCCGGCGCGCGGTGGTGATGGTGGCTGAAGAGGGCGGGCGGTTTGCCCCGGTCGATGTGGAGACCGGCCTGGAGACCGGCGGCCAGACCGAGATCCGACGCGGCCTGAAGGCCGGCCAGCGCGTGGTCGTGTCGTCGCAATTCCTGATCGACTCCGAAGCCAGCCTGAAGGGTGTCGAGGCGCGGCTCAACAACCAGCCAGCGCCGACGGCCGCCAACACCGCCCAGCGTCACAGCGCCGAGGGTCTGATCGAGTCGCTGGACCGCGAAAGCGTCACGCTGAGCCACGGCCCCATCCCGAGCGTCGGCATGGGCGCGATGACGATGGAGTTCAGGCTGCCGCCTGCCAACAAGCTGCCGCGTGGACTGGCGGTGGGTGACCGCGTCGACTTCGAGTTCTACGTCGATCCGACCGATGGGCCGACCGTGACCACGCTGACGTTGCTGCCCCCGTCTGCGCCTGCCGCCGCCGCCCCGGGAGCGTCGCGATGATTGCCGCGCTGATCCGCTGGTCCATCGTCAACCGCTTCCTGGTGCTGCTGGCGTCCGTCATCGTCACCGCCTGGGGCCTGTGGGCCGTGCAGCGCACGCCGCTGGATGCGCTGCCCGATCTCTCGGACGTGCAGGTGATCATCCGCACGCCGTACCCGGGGCAGGCGCCGCGCATCGTCGAGAACCAGGTCACCTATCCGCTGACGACGACCATGGTTTCGGTGCCGGGGGCGAAGGTCGTGCGCGGCTACTCGTTCTTCGGCGACAGCTTCGTCTACGTGCTGTTCGACGACGGCACCGACCCGTACTGGGCACGCTCCCGAGTGCTGGAGTACCTGAACCAGGTGCAAGGGCGACTGCCCGCTGCCGCGAAGCCGGCGCTGGGGCCCGACGCCACCGGCGTTGGCTGGATCTACCAGTACGCGCTGATCGACCGCAGCGGCACGATGGACGCCGGCCAGCTGCGCGCGCTTCAGGACTGGTTCCTGAAGTACGAGCTGAAGACCGTGCCGAATGTCGCCGAGGTCGCCTCGGTCGGCGGCATGGTGCGCCAGTACCAGGTGCTGCTCGACCCCGACAAGCTGGCCGCCTACAACCTACCCCACGGCGCGGTGATCGATGCGATCCGCAACGCCAACCAGGAGGCCGGCGGATCGGTGCTCGAACTCGGCGAGGCCGAGTACGTGGTGCGCGCCTCGGGCCTGCTGGCGACGCTGGACGACTTCCGCAAGATACCGCTGAGTGCCACCGACGCCGGCGTCAGCGTGCGCCTGGGCGACGTGGCGCGCGTGCAGGTCGGACCTGAGATGCGGCGCGGCATCGGCGAGCTCGACGGCGAGGGCGAGGCCACCGGCGGCGTGATCGTGATGCGTTCGGGCAAGAACGCGCTGGAGACGATTGCCGCCGTCAAGGCCAAGATCGCGTCGCTGCAGGCCAGCCTGCCCAAGGGCGTGGAGATCGTGCCGACCTACGACCGCTCCAGCCTGATCGAGCGCGCCGTGGAGAACCTCAGCCACAAGCTGATCGAGGAGTTCATCGTCGTCGCGCTGGTGTGTCTGGTCTTCCTGTTCCACCTGCGCTCGGCCTTCGTCGCGATCGTGACGCTGCCGCTGGGCATCCTGGCGAGCTTCATCGTCATGCATTACCAGGGCGTCAACGCCAACGTGATGTCGCTCGGCGGTATCGCCATCGCGATCGGGGCCATGGTCGATGCGGCGGTGGTGATGATCGAAAACGCGCACAAGCACATCGAGGCCTGGAGGCATGAACATCCTGGCGAGGATCTGAAGGGAGAAGCGCAGTGGCGCGTGGTCGGCGACGCGGCGGTCGAGGTCGGGCCGGCGCTCTTCTTCTCCCTGCTGATCATCACGCTGAGCTTCATCCCGGTGTTCACGCTGGAGGCCCAGGAGGGCCGGCTGTTCTCGCCGCTGGCTTACACCAAGACCTACGCCATGGCGGCCTCTGCGGGGCTGGCAGTGACGCTGGTGCCGGTGTTGATGGGCTACCTGATCCGCGGTCGCATCCCCGACGAGCGGCGCAATCCGCTGAACCGCGCGCTGATCACGATCTACCAGCCGCTGCTCGACGGCGTGCTGGCGTGGCCGAAGACAACGATCGCCGTGGCGCTGCTGCTGCTGGCCAGCACCTCCTGGCCGATCCTGAAGATCGGCGGCGAGTTCATGCCCCCGCTGGACGAGGGCGACCTGCTCTACATGCCGACCGCGCTGCCGGGCCTGTCGGCAGGCAAGGCGGCCGAGCTGCTGCAGCAGACCGACCGGCTGATCAAGACCCTGCCTGAAGTGCAATCCGTCTACGGCAAGGCCGGCCGCGCCGAGACGGCCACCGACCCGGCACCGATGGAGATGTTCGAGACCACCATCCAGTTCAAGCCGAAGAGCGAATGGCGCGAGGGCATGACCAGCGACAGGCTGGTCGAGGAGCTGGACCGCATCGTCAAGGTGCCCGGACTGTCCAACATCTGGGTGCCGCCGATCCGCAACCGCATCGACATGCTGGCGACCGGCATCAAGAGCCCGGTGGGCGTGAAGGTCGCCGGCACCGACCTGGCCGAGATCGACCGCCTGGCAGGCGAGATCGAGAAGGCGGTGAAGGGCGTGCCCGGCGTCAGCAGTGCGCTGGCCGAGCGGCTGACTGGCGGGCGCTATGTCGACGTGAACATCAACAGGGATGCAGCGGCCCGCTACGGCATGAACATCGCCGATGTGCAATCGGTGATCGGCGCAGCAGTCGGCGGCGACAACGTCGGCGAGACGGTGGAAGGCTTGCAGCGCTTCCCGATCAACGTGCGTTACCCGCGCGAGGTCCGCGACTCGCTGCAGAAGCTGCGCCAGCTGCCCGTCCTCACCCCTCGCGGCGCACGCATCGTGCTCTCGGACGTGGCCGAGCTGCGCATCACCGACGGCCCGCCGATGCTGCGCAGCGAAAACGCGCGCCTGGCCGGTTTCGTCTACGTCGATATCCGCGGGCGCGACCTGAAGTCGGCGGTGATCGACATGCAGAAGGCGGTGGCCGAGCAGGTGAAGCTGACGCCCGGCTACTCGGTCTCGTGGTCGGGGCAGTTCGAGTTCCTGGAGCGCGCGACGGCCAAGCTCAAGGTCGTCGTGCCCTTCACGCTGGGCATCATCTTCGTGCTGCTGTACCTGACCTTCCGCCGTTTCGACGAAGCGCTACTGATCCTGGCGACACTGCCTTTCGCGCTGATCGGTGGCTTCTGGCTGCTCTACCTGCTGGGCTACAACCTGAGCGTGGCCGGTGCGATCGGCTTCATCGCGCTGGCCGGCGTGGCGGCAGAGTTCGGCGTGATCATGCTGCTGTACCTGAAGCAGGCCTGGGAGGCGCGGCTGGCGCGAGGGCAGGGCGGTGACGCCGACCTGCTCGACGCGATCCGCGAAGGCGCCGTGCTGCGCGTGCGGCCCAAAGCAATGACAGTGGCCGTGATCATCGCCGGCCTGGTGCCGATCATGTTCGGTGGCGGCACCGGCTCCGAGGTGATGCAGCGCATCGCCGCACCGATGGTCGGCGGCATGGTCACGGCGCCGCTGCTGTCGATGTTCGTTGTTCCCGCCATCTACCGGCTGATGCGAAGACGCAGGAGTGCTGCTGCTGACGAAGCGCCAGCCGATCGTGGCGATGCTTCGTTGCCGGACCCGGCGACGTCAGCGGCTTGAGCACGACCAGCGGTGGGCTGTCCGAACAGCCGCCGCCCTCGGCCTACCGCTTCGCCTTCGCCACTTCCTCCGCCACGAGGACGGCGAGCTGATCCGGGCCGAAGCTGGGCAGGCTCCGGCCGTTGACGAAGAAGGTGGGCGTGCGGCTCACCTGAAGGGCGGTGAGGTCCTCGACATCCTGAGCCAGCAGCGCCTGCATCTCGGGCCGAGCCATGTCCTCCCGAGCCCGCTCGATGTCCAGGCCGGCAGTCTTCGCGATCTCGAAGGTGAGGTCGAGGTTCGGGCGCCCGTGGTCGGCCCAGGTCGGCTGCGCCTGCAGCACCGCTTCCAGCACCGCCTGGTATTGGCCCTGGCGCTTGGCCAGGGGCACCGGAAGTACTGGGCTGCATGGGCATGCTCCTGCAAGGGTGGGCGTGCCGCGGCAAGCGGCGCGCCGGGCCCGGCAGCATGCCGCATCACGAGGCCGTGCGCTACGATGATTGCCTCACCTGCCCGGACGCCACCATGTCGAAGCACGTTTGTCCATGAAGCTGGCCTTCGGCGTGCACGACCTCGACGGCGGCGTCATCGTCGCCGCCGTGGCCTTCGATGAATGGGATGCGGCCGAAGCGTCCCGCATCTTCATCTCGCGCGTCGCCCCCATCGACCCGCCGGTGCGCAGCTCGCGGGGTGCGACTGAACTGGCTGGCGTGCTGCAACTGCTGCGCGAGCAGGCGCTGGAACCCGAGCTCATCGTCATCGACGGCCCGGTGCACCTCGACGCGGCGGAGAAGCCGGGATGGGGCCGCCAGTTGTTCGACGCGCTCGGCGGACGCAGCGCCGTCATCGGCATTTCGACGCGCGCGATGCCGGGCCTGCCGGCGCAGTTCGAGGTGTGGCGCGACGAAGAGGCGCGGCCGCTGATCGTCACCTGCATCGGAATCGACCTGGGGGCTGCGAAGGTGCGCGTACGCACGATGCACGGCCGGCGGCGCGTGCCCACCTTGATGAAACTGGCGGCCCGGCTGGCGCGCGGCGGCGCGGGCTGAAGCCTTGCGGCTGGTCAGCCCGCAGGCGGGGCCGCGCCGATCGGCAGCAAGTGGGCGAGTCGGGTGTCGCCGTAGGTTCGCAGCACCTGCGAGATGACGACCTGGTAGCCGGACAGCCAGTGGTCCTGCGCCGACTTCGCCTCCACGTGCCGGGGGTGGCTGACCAACTGCTGCAGCGCCTCCAGGGTGTCCCAGTAGTAGACGTTGGAAACCAGGCCGGTGGTGGTGTTCTCCCACGTCTCTTCGCCCAGATACCCCACGATTCCCTTGGCCGCCGCCGAGATCTCCTGGTCCAACCGGTGGAACCGGTCGTCGAACTGTTTCGGGGCGAAGATGAAGGTCGACGAGTACATGGCGTTCCTGGGCGGCGCGTGGCATGGGACGGCGATGGTACGGGCCCCGGTGTGGGCGCGACGCTTGTCGCGACGGCACTTCCGTGCGCCCCACTCGAAGCGCGGGTGTCCGGCTGGAACAACGTCGTCGTCAAGCATCAGGCCAGGACCCTGCACCTGGCGATCGAAGGCGCGGCCGACAAGCTGACGAGGACACTCGATTCAGCGCGTGGCAACTTGCGAGACCGCCAGAGACTGAGTGCGGCCGCTCAGACTTGCGGTTGAGCGACAGCTCTGGCCACAAGCAGTCTCACGCGGGTTTGCGCGACCAATGACCGCTCGGCGTTCGTGAACGGCCAGCCGCCCGATTCCGTCGACGTAGCGGCGGCCGAACGACCGCTATCCCCTGCGGCGAACTGGTACTACCGACGGCCGACGTACGACCTGATGACGAAGCAGACAGTCAGCCATCAGGCACGGACGCACCCTCAGGTGTCAGTCTGCGTAGGACCCTGCCGCCTGGATGACCTTCGCCCACCGCATCACTTCAGCTTCCACAAATTTCTTGTGCGCAGCCGGTTCCACGCGAGCATCCGAAACGACGGTGATGCCCAGCGCCTCCTGGCGCTTGATGAGTTCGGGATCCTTCAGCGCGCCGCGCAGCGCCTCGTTCAGCTTCGCAAGCACGGGCGCGGGCGTGTTCTTGGGTGCGTATAGGCCATGCCACACCGTCACGCCGAAGTCCGGCAGGCCAGACTCCGCCAGTGTCGGCAGGGACGCCAGCGAGGGCAGCTTCATGCGCTCCTTGCTCGTCACCGCGAAAGCGCGCACCTTGCCGCCCTCGATCTGCGGCACGGCGTTCGTCGCCTGCTCGCACATCAGGTCGACCGTGCCACCCATCAGGTCCGTCATCGCCGGTCCCGTGCCCTTGTACGGCACCGTGGTCAATTCCGTCTTCAACGCGCTCTGCAGCATCAGCCCGCACAGATGCGAGGCCGAGCCCACGCCAGCGTGGGCCAAGTTGACCTTGGTCGGGTCGGCCGCGATCCACTTGCGCAAGTCGGCAAAGCTCTTGGCCGGCAGCGTCGTGCGCCCGATCAGAGTCGACGGCGCTTCGTTGATGAGGCCGAGGTAGGCGAAGTCGTCGATGCCCTTGTAGGCCAGCTTGCGGTACAGCGTCGGTGCCGTCGCGAAACCGATGTGGTGCACGAGCAATGTGTAGCCGTCGGCCGAGGCCGTCGCTACCTTCGCTGCGCCCAGCGTGCCGCCGGCACCGCCGACGTTTTCGACGATGACCGTCTGGTTGAGCTTCTTGCGCAGCGCTTCGGCCAGGTCGCGGGCGATCTTGTCGCTCGGCCCGCCAGCTGCGAAGGGAACCACCAAGGTGACGGGCTTCTCCGGGAACTCAGCCCGGGCAGCGCCTGCGCAGGCCAGAAGAACCGAGGCCACGGCGAGGCCTCCCATACGCCGATGCATCTTGTCCATGCTTGTCTCCGATGAAAAACGCCTCAGGCGGGCGCCATGGACAAGATGATCGTGAACTGCATCGCTGAAGGCCAATGCCCGATTTCTTGGCTTTGATGCCTTCAAAGCACTGACATCGGAACGGCCGCCTCAGTGGACAGACGCTGCTGCGCTGGCGACCTTCCAGAAGCTTTCGGCAGCCTTTCCGGACTCTCCACGCTGTCGGTACAGACGCACTTGCAGATCGATGCGCCAGTCGTCCGGCGCCGCGACGACGAGCCGTCCGCTGGTCAGGTCGTCCTCGACCAGCAGCTTCGGAAGCCACGCGAGGCCGCGGCGGTCCAGCGCCATCGTTCGCAGCACGGATGCCAGGTGCGCCGTGAGCGCCTGATGCACGTGCAGCCGGTCCAGCGCAGGCCCCTTCAACTCCTTGAGGATGCGCCCGAGCCCGGACTCCGGGCTGTAGCCCAGCCAAGGAAGTGGAGCACCCTTGCTTCCTTCAGGCAGCGCGTGAAGCGGCTGGCCACCTTCATTGGGTGACGAAACCGGGATCAGTTGGTCCGCCCCGATAACGATGCTCGGAAAGTCCGCCTCGTCCAATGGCCCACGCACACCCGGGTGGCCGTGAGCCAGCATGAAGTGCACCTGGTTCTGCGCCAGCAGCGTCTCGCATTTCTGCTGCACGTCCGACATCAATTGCAGCTGCCCCATCGACGCCTGCGACTCCAGGGCATGCAGCCAGCGCGGCATGAAGGTGAACGACAGCGCATGGGTCGCCGCGAAGCGCAGCGTCGTCGAACTGGCCTCCGCGATGGCCCGGGCCTCGCCCGGAATGCCGGCCACGCGAGATTGCAGATCCTGTGCGACCGTCCGGAACCACTCGCCCACCTCGGTGACCCGTGCCGGCTGCGAGCTGCGGTCGAAGAGGTCCGCGCCGAGCCACTCCTCCAGCGCGCGGATGCGCCGGCTGAAGGCCGGCTGCGTCATGTGCCGCTCGTCGGCGGCGCGCGAAAAGTTACCGGTGGCCGCGAGCGCCATGAAGTCGTCGATCCAGGACAGGTTCATGGTCATGGCGGTGCTTTCAGGGCATCAAAGTCTAGATAAACAGCATTGGGCAGAACCGGCACCGCCCACGATCATTTCGACATCGCAACTCCACCCGACCCGCAGGAGACCACCGTGAAGATCGTCGAGATTCGTGAGAAGACCATCCCCATCAGCTCTGCCATCCGCAATGCCTACATCGACTTTAGCAAGATGAACCTCAGCCTCGTGGCCGTCGTCACCGACGTGATCCGCGACGGCAAGCCGGTGGTGGGCTACGGATTCAACTCCAACGGCCGCTACGGCCAGGGCAGCATGATGCGCGAGCGCTTCATTCCGCGCATCCTGGAGTCCGCGCCCGACGACCTGGTCGACGCCAGCGGCAAGAACCTCGATCCGCACAAGATCTGGAACGCGATGTTCCGGAACGAGAAGCCGGGCGGCCACGGCGAGCGCTCCGTGGCCATCGGCACGATCGACATGGCCGTGTGGGACGCGGTTGCCAAGATCGAAGGCAAGCCGCTGTTCCAGCTGCTGTCCGACCGCTACGGCGACGGCAAGCCCAACCGCAAGATCTTCGTCTACGCCGCCGGCGGCTACTACTACCCGGGCCAGGACTACAAGAAGCTGCAGGATGAGATGAAGAGCTACATCGACCGTGGCTACACGGTGGTGAAGAAGAAGATCGGTGGCGCATCGCTCGACGAGGACCTGCGCCGCATCGACGCCATCATGGAAGTGCTGCAGGATGGCCAGAAGCTGTGCGTGGACGCCAACGGCAAGTTCGACCTGGAGACGGCGGTGGCCTACGCCAAGGCGCTGTCGCAGTACGACCTGTTCTGGTACGAGGAGCCGGGCGACCCGCTGGACTTCGAGCTGCAGGCCACGCTGCGCCAGTACTACAAGAACCCGATGGCCACCGGCGAGGACCTGTTCTCGATGCAGGACGCGCGCAACCTGATCCGCTACGGCGGCATGCGCCCGGACCGCGACTGGCTGCAGTTCGACTGCGCCCTGAGCTACGGCCTGGTCGAGTACCTGCGCACGATCGAGATGCTCAAGGAACACGGTTGGTCGCCCAGCCGCTGCATCCCGCACGGCGGCCACCAGATGTCGCTGAACATCGCGGCAGGTCTGGGCCTGGGTGGCAACGAGAGCTACCCCGACCTGTTCCAGCCCTTCGGCGGCTTTCCCGATGGTGTGAAGGTCGACAACAGCTACGTCACGCTGCCGGACCTGCCCGGCATCGGCTTCGAAGGCAAGGCCGATCTGTTCCGTGAGATGAAGGCACTGGCCGGCTGATCGTCCGACAGGGCCGAGCGCCCTGTCTCCATCTGCACGCTGCGGGAAGCCACCCCTTTCGAGGTCACAGTGGACGGTACGTCTTGCAGTCGTCGCCGCCACACGCATCGTCACTTTCGGACCCATGATGCCGGTAGGCCTCGCCGCTGCGGATCGCGCGTCGTGCGGCTCGAACGTCGGGTGTCTGACGCTGCCGGGAGCGACGGCTCCTGCTTGACGTCATGGATCTGGAGCCGACCGGCTCTACGCCGGAACGACCTGCCGCGGCTTGCAGTGCCAACATGGAGAAGCAGGCGACGCCAGTGAAGGCCATGTGAAGGCCTCTGGCTGTCGGTCGGATTGACCGGACGCCAGTGCGCATGCAGACTGCCTTGGAGCCTGGGGCTGGAGCCCCGAACGAAATCGCCAACACTGCCGTCAACAGGACCGCAGCGAGACTCCAGGAAGGACCGCATGTCCCGCGTCTACACCGCCACCGATACCCAGGGACGTGAGGTCCGCTACCGGGACGGCAAGCGCTGGGCGTGGCTGCTGTCGGTCGTCTGGCCGCTCGTGCCCTTCACTGGCTTGTGGGCGCACCACGCCAGCGGACACGAGATCGCGCTCGCACTTCCGTTGCTCATCAGCTACGGCCTGATGCCGCTACTCGACGCGCTCATCGGTGAGGACGAGAGCAACCCGCCCGAAGCGGTGATCGGGCAGTTGGATGCCGACCGCTACTACCGCTGGCTCACCTGGCTCACAGTGCCGCTGCACTTCGTGGCGCTGATCGGATGCGCATGGTGGGCGGCGACGCACGAACTGTCGTGGTGGGCCTTCGTTCTGCTGGCTTATGCGGCCGGAGCGGACTCGGGACTTGGTCTCAACACCGCGCATGAACTCGGCCACAAGCACAACCGGCAAGAACAGTGGCTGGCGCGGATGGCGCTGGCGGTGCCGGCCTACGGGCACTTCACCGTGGAGCACGGACGCGGCCACCACCGCTGGGTGGCCACGCCCGAAGACTGCGCCAGCTCGCGCATGGGCGAGTCGATCTACCGCTTCGCGCTGCGCGAGCTGCCGGGTGGCATCCGGCGGGCCTGGGCGCTGGAGCGTGAGCGTCTCGCAGCGCTCGGCCTGGGTCCCTGTTCGTGGAGCAACACGATCCTGCAGTCGTATGCCATCACGCTGGTGCTGCAAGGGGGCCTCGTCGCCGCCTTCGGCTGGACGATGCTGCCATTCCTGGCAATCCACAACCTCGTCGCATGGTGGCAGCTGACCTCCGCCAATTACGTGGAGCACTACGGCCTGCTGCGCCGCAAGTTGCCCAGCGGCGCCTACGAGGCGCCTCAGCCGCACCACTCCTGGAACACCAACCACCTGGTCACCAACCTCGCCACCTTCCACCTGCAGCGGCACAGCGACCACCACGCCCACCCGTCGCGGCGTTACCAGTGCCTGCGCCACTTCTCCGACCTGCCGCAGTTGCCCAGCGGCTACTTCGGCATGTTCACGCTTGCCTACATTCCGAGACTGTGGTTCCGCGTCATGGACCCGCGGCTGCTCGCGCTGCCCCAGGTGCAGGGAGACCTCGCCCGCGTGAACATCGACCCGCGGGCGCGGAAGGTGCTGCTGGCCCGCAGTGGCCGCGACGCATCAGCCTGACGAAGGATTCCCGCCGGACCGAACGACGGGTGATGACTCGCGGGGCGCTGGTGTCGCCCGGCGGACGTTGCAGGAGCCGGATGTCGCCTGTGGGAGTTCGCAGGGCTCGGAGGGCAGTCTGGATTCGGCCAGGTGCCGCTGGTGGCTACAGGCAGCGATCCGGCCGCCCGGATGCGACCCACCCGTCCTCCTTGACGATCAATCGGTACGCGATCGCGTGCTCGGCACTAGGCAACACGGCCGGCCACATCTTGCGCGAGTGCGGGGCCAGCAAATACAAGGTGTCACGGCAGCACACGTGAAACCCGCGGTACCCGATGCACTGGCGCACGAAGTGCGGCTCGCGATGAACTGCCGTGGTCGCGCAAATGTGGCCTCCGTGGCGCTGGAAACTGGCTACGATTTCGCAGACGCAGTCTCTCGCACTTTCAAGCCCGCCACCGACCTGGCGGTCGGCGCAGCTATAAGGCCACCGAACGGAGGGTTCGGCTTGGACACACCTTGGCACTTGCCTCGAATCGATGCACAGCCACCGCCCAACGTGCGCGACGCCTGTGAGCTCGAAGTCGTGGCCCGGCAGATGCCCGACTTTGCTCCAAGCCAGCCACTACCATGGCCGGTAGACGGATGCGCCGGTCAGAACCGACGCGATCGTGGCAACAAGTGGCTTGAAGTGCATGCGGGGAGTCCGGCCGCCGAAGTCATGCGATCCACTTCAAGGCCAAGCCCCACAGCCGAACGGCGGCGTCGGGATCGAGCGCGTAAGGTGCCACGCCACTGAAATCGACAGTGCGCTCGCTGACGATCTGTGCCTCCTGACAGTCTTCGAAGTAGCGCCCACCGATGCCATCAAGCAACGGCGAGGCGGCGAGCAGTACCGAAGTGGCAGCGCCTTGCTGCACCGTCTTGTGGCGTTCTGGCGGAGACTTCAGTCCTCCTGTATGCCTCTGCAGGTTGGTCGCGATTGCACCGGGATTCAGGGCGTTCGCAAAGATGCCGTCCTGTGCCCATCGCCGAGTCACCTCAACAGCAAGAAGCGCGCAGGCGGTCTTGGATTGCCCATAGGCGACAAAGGGTGTGTAGGGAAGAAACCTGAAGTGGGGATCCCCGAACAGCACCGGCGCGAACAGGCTGCCGCTCGAACTGAGCGACACGATGCGTGCCCCGCCAGCTTCAGCGAGGGCGCGGTGCAGATGTTGCGTCAACGCGAAGTGCCCAATGAAGTTGGTGGCCAGCTGCAGTTCCCAACCTTCAGCCGAGCGTTGCAGCTCCGGCAGCGCCATGACGCCGGCGTTGTTCACCAGCATGTGCAGGGGTCCACGCCATTCAGCGGCGAATGCGCGAACCGAGTTCTGGTCGCTCAGATCCAGCAGCCTCGCTTGCACGCAGTGGTTGTGCGTCGACGCGCGGATGGCACGCGCGACCTCCTGCCCGGCTTGCAAGTTGCGGACGGCCAGCGTCACGTCGGCGCCGGCCTTGGCCAACGCACGGGCTGTCTCGATGCCGATGCCCGATGAGGCTCCCGTCACGACAGCACATCGGCCAGACAGATCGACGCCCTCGATGACCTGGTCGGCCGTGGACTGGAAGCCGAATGGCGTTGTGACAGTCGGCGACCTGAGCGCCGCCCGAGCCTCAAGTTCCCAGCCAGGAGTGCCGTCGATGGGGAGTGATACGCTGCTCATGTTCCGGTTGGGTTGTTGCGCTTGCGGTGCGCTGCCCTTGATGCTGTACCACCCTTCGCTACGTGCCATCGGCCATGCGTGGCAAGCGACCTTGTCCTGGAGGCGGTGGTCAAGCGCACCTCATTCCGCTGCTGTATCCGCATGGGCTGACCGATCGAGTCCATCGACGGCCCGACATGCCAGTGGGCAGCGCAACCCGGGCTTGGAGGTCGGAGCGCACCGGGCCTGGCGCATCGGCTCGCATCTGCCGGGGACATGTCGATGAATGCTGGTTCAATCGGCACCTTGAACCGGGACGATGAACTCCAGGGTCCAGCTGGTGATGACACGATGGACCGGATCGGCAACGTCGAATCGAACCTTGTGGTGGCCGCCGGACAGCCCAGCGAGAACCACCGTCTCACCGCTGGCGTCGACGAAGTGCCACGGAGCGTCGTCGACAGTGATGTGTACGTGACCCAGCCTTGGTGACACCTTCTTCGCGCCGCTGCCGAAGACTGGCAGCACCCGCATGTTCTCGACGCGGTACTGGATGAAGACGAGCCCGCGCGAAAGCGGTTCCGCCAGCGGCGGATCGACCACCAGTCTGACCGGGGGCTCGTCCTCCACGGCGATCAGAGGGCAGGCGCCGCGGACGTCCCGCGCTGACAGCCGCCCAACGTCTGCAAGCTCGGTGAAGGTGTTCATCGGCAGTTTCCGTTCCTACAAAGCGGCATCGCCTTCGGGATATGCCGGCATGATCAGCAGCTTGCCGACGAAGGCGGTCGGGAACTCGAGTGCTATGGCGACGATGTCCTGAGAAGACACCGCGTCGACTCTGGGCAGTGCACCGATCACGCGCCTGGTTCCGCAGGACAGCGACGGCGTTGTCGGTCTCATTGGAGCTCAGACACCCATGTAGACCAGTTGCGTGAAGAAGTAGGGGCTGAGAACGAAAGCGCCCCACTTGGCGTCGTAGCGCTGCGTCGGCTGGGATTCGAGGACTTGCGCGAGACTCTTGCCCTCGCCTTTCAGCCGCGCAACACGGGTGCGTACGTCGATCAGCATATCGAGGTACTCGGCCAATTGCGCCCTGCCGCCTGCTGGGCCGTGGCCGGGAACGATCAGCGTCTTCGGTCCCGCTATCGCAAGTGCCTCGCGGGTCCAGCGAATCATCCCGTCGATGTCGCCACCTGCGCCGTAGTCGATGAACGGATAGTGGCCGTTCCACCAGATGTCGCCCATGAACAGGACGTCGGCATTGACGAAGTGCACGATCGCGTCACCGTCGGTATGGCCAGTGCCAAAGTGCTTCAAGTGGATGGTCTCGCCACCGAACTCCATCGTCTTGGACGTCTGGAAGACCACCTTCGGCAGCCCCGTTTCGGGCAGGGCCGGGAAGCTGTAGCCCCACTCGATCACGTTGGTGCGTTTGGCCAGGTACATCCTCGTTCTCTCGTGCGAGACGATGGTGGCGCCGAGCTCTGCAACCCATGGGTTGCCGTCGGTGTGGTCCCAGTGCCAGTGGGTGTTGATCAGCCATTTGGGCGCGCCCCCGCCCAGCCCCTTCAGCGCTGCCTCGATCCGCGGCCGCGCCACTGCGATGCCCGCGTCCACGAGCAATTGACCCTGCTGCGTTGACAGCACGCCGATGTTGCCGCCAGCGCCTTCGAGAACGCTCACGCTTCCACGCAATGCGCGCACGGTCACCGCGGACTTCGCAGTGGCATCGTTGATTGCCAACACCGGGCTGGCAACCTCGGCGATTGCGCCAACGCAGACGGATGCGGACAGGAAAGTCGAGATGCAGCGGGCCAGCAGACGCGCGAGAGATTTCGATTTGACGGCAATCATGTATGCATGCTCCTGAGGCTGAAAGTGACTCAACCGTCGTCACGATAGGAGACTCACCCAGGCGCTGCGACTCACGAGTGGCTGATCGATACATCGCTCTTCTGAGGGGCCAGGCCTATCGATGCGATCCGTCTATGCCCTCGAAACCATGGCCGTCGCCAGTTGCTTGTCCGGCGTGCTACGGACCGGACCGCCACAAGTCACAGCCCGATGCGCGCCGAAGTGGAGGTGCGGTGCCATCGATCGCTCTCTAGATTCTCGATGGTCAGGCGAACTGATCGGCTTGCACGGAGCGGCACTGTGCGCCTGGCGTGCCGCGAGTGCAGTGTTCTCCTCCACCGTTGAAAGGTAATCATGAGCCCCACGAAACTGATCCTGATCACCGCCTCCAGCCTGCTGTTGATGACGGCAGCTCACGCGCAGACCATTCGAATCTCCGTCCCGGACGAGGTGCCGATTCCGGCTTCGACCGTCTCCCGAGCCGAAGTGCTCGCGCAGTTGCACATGTGGCGGCTGTCGGGGCTTGCCGACCTGCATCGCGGCGAGGGCAGTCCGGACTCCTACAGCCTCGAGTACCGCAAGGCGGAGGCCAAGTACGCCTGGCTGGTCGCTTCGCCCCAGTACCCGATGCTGGTCGCCGAGCTCTCCCGTCGACCTCACGCGACGGTTCTGGCGCAACGGCGTGGCGCGAATGGCCAGGGCCTGTCGTTCGTCAAGGACTGAGCACCATTCCCGCTGCTCGCCGGGTCCGGCGGAGCAGCGGGTCCCGACATTGCCCGTTTTACTGGAATCAAGGAGTCATCCATGAAGTCATCGACGCTCGTCGGCGCAGCCCTGCTGGTTGCCATCGGTGGTGCCATCACGCTGACGCAGGCGCAGCAGCCGGCCGGCATCAAGCGTTCCGCGGCGTTGCAGCACGACCTAGGTGTCGCTGATCGCACGGTGATCCAGGTGCGCGTCGACTTTGCTCCTGGGGCCTCGTTCGGCAGTCACACGCACCCTGGCGCCGAGGTGGCCTATGTCCTCGAAGGGACGATCGAGTACGAGCTGCAGGGCAGAGCACCGCTGCAGCTGAAGGCAGGCGAGGCGCTGTTCATTCCTGCCGGCGTGGTCCATGCAGCCAGGAACGTCGGCGCTGGCAACGCGGCAGAGTTGGCCACTTGCATCGTCGAGAAGAACAAGCCCATCCTGTCGATGACCAAGTGAGCGCGGAGCCAGCGCCGTGCTCCGCAACGACATTGCGACTGATGCTTGCAGTTGCTCTCAACTGACAACTGAATCTTCAACCCGCCGTCGGCCACTCGCAGGGCATGCCCCCGCGATGGGTCGTCACGGCTCGATGAGTCTTGCCACATGAACGCACCTCCTCGCCTCACGACCACCGCCGGGGCGCCTGTCTCCGACAACCAGAACTCGTTGTCGGCTGGACCGCGCGGGCCACTGCTGCTGCAGGATTGGTCCCTGCTGGAGAAGCTCGCCCATCAGAACCGCGAACGCATCCCAGAACGGGTGGTCCATGCCAAGGGATGGGGAGCGTTCGGCACGTTTCGAGTCACGCAGGACCTGACTGACGTGTCCTGCGCCCACCTCTTCGCAGATGTTGGCCGAACCACGCCGCTGGTGGCGCGATTCTCGACGGTCGCGGGCGAACTGGGTGCTGCCGATGCAGAGCGTGACGTGCGCGGCTTCGCGGTCAAGTTCTACACCGAGGAGGGCAACTGGGATTTGGTGGGCAACAACACACCTGTCTTCTTCGTCCGCGATCCCCTGAAGTTCCCTGACTTCATCCGCACGCAGAAGCGGCATCCGCGAACCCACCTGCGCAGCCCGACGGCGATGTGGGACTTCTGGAGTCTCTCGCCCGAAAGCCTGCACCAGGTCACGATCCTGTTCAGCGATCGCGGCATCCCGCTGTCTCCGCGTTTCATGAACGGCTTCGGAAGCCACACTTTCAGCTTCTGGAATGCTGCCGGGCATCGGCACTGGGTCAAGTTCCACTTCAAGACGCAGCAGGGCCACCGGCATCTCACAAACGAGGAAGCCGAGCAAGTCATCGGACGAAGCCGTGAGAGCTTCCAAGAAGACCTCTACGGCGCGATCGAGCGCGGCGAACATCCGCGCTGGACCCTGTACGTACAGCTCATGTCCGAGGCGCAGGGCGAGCGTATCGACTTCAATCCGTTCGACCTGACGAGGGTTTGGCCACACCGCAGCTTTCCGCTGCGCGAGGTTGGTGTACTCGAGCTCGATCGCAATCCGGACAACTACTACGCTCAGATCGAACAGCTTGCCTTCTCGCCCAGCAACGTGGTTCGCGGTATCGGCTTCTCTCCCGACCGCATGCTGCAGGCCCGGGTCTTTGCCTACGCCGATGCACACCGCTATCGTCTCGGTACGCACTACGAGTCGCTTCCGGTCAACGCGCCGAGGTGCCCCATGGCGCACTACCACCTCGATGGTTCGATGCGTGCCGACGTGCCGCGATACGGCGTCGGTGACAACGCCTACTACGAGCCGAACTCGTTCGGCGGCCCAGTGCAGGACCCGTCGTTCAGGGAGCCGCCCCTGGCTCTGCAGGGTGCGGCCGATCGCTACGACCACCGGCTCGACCAAGACCACTATGCGCAGCCTGGAGCGCTGTTCCGGCTCTTCGACGACGGTCAGCGCCTGCGCCTGGCTTCCAACATCGCGGCGGCGATGCAGGGCGTGCCCGAGGAGATCGTCGCGCGGCAGCTCGCGCACTTCTCGGCTGCCGACCCCAACTATGGACGGTTGGTGGCGGAAGCGATCGCAAGCTCCGGTCGCGCCACGAGCACCTGAACGAACCGCTGTGCCGTGCCCGGGGAGGCGCAGCAACCGCTCAAGGGGTCGACAGCTGATTCGTGTGCGCGGGAGCCTTCATGCCGACGAAGGCGACGGAGGCTGGCCTTGCCCCAGGAATCGGCTCCGAGTGCTGTGATAGCGAGCCGTCCCCCTGGCAGCCCGTGACGATTCGGGCGTAAGGGTCGTTGCGTGAAAGGCTGATATGCGGGTACCAGCCAGATTGTGTGAGCAGCCCGTTCGCAAGGGCAGTCCAGAAGGCCAGGTGTGCGACGCCTCGCGCTTTCAAGCTCGGCTGCATCGGGGGTCTGTGGCTGGATCCGGCAATGCGATGAGGAATGAATGGACGACGATTCAACAGCGTCTGCGATGACGCACGACCTGCGTCAATTTCCCGCAAGCCTGTTCGGGTCGGTCATGGGTGTGACTGGGCTGAGCCTGGTGTGGCGGTCCATGCACATGCACTTCCAGTCGCCAGCCTGGATCGCCGACGCCTTGGCTGTCGTCGCTGTTGCGGCTTTTGTCGTGATTGGTACTGCCTATGCAGCAAAGATCGCGATGGCACCCGAAGCTGTCCGGGCGGAGTTCGAGCATCCGATCGCCGGCAACACGTTCGCCACGTTCTGGGTGAGTCTGCTACTGCTGCCCATGATCCTTGCGCCGTTCAGCCTGTGGCTGGCTCGCGCGCTGTGGCTGATCGGCGCCGTGGGCATGACCGTGCAGGGGTGGCTCATCGTGACCCGATGGCTGACGCAGCGGCACGAACGAGCGCACGCGACGCCCGCCTGGATCCTGCCGGTGGTCGGCTTGCTCGACTTGCCGCTTGCCGTCCCGGTGCTGGGCTGGCCGCAACTGCACGGCGCCATGGAAGCAGGGCTCGCAATCGGGCTCTTCTTTGCCATCCCGGTGCTCACGCTTGTCCTCGCGCGCCTGATCTTCGAGGAACCACTGCCGCACGCGCTGCAGCCGACGTTGATGATCTTGGCTGCGCCGACCGGTGTTGGCGTATCGAGCTACGTAGCCACCACTGGCGAAGTTGATCTGTTCGCGCGCTCGCTCTTCGCCGTCACGCTGTTCCTGTTGCCAGTGCTGCTGGGCAGGCTGCGCCACCTGTCGAGTTGCTGCCCCTTCAAGTTCGGGTGGTGGGCTGTGAGCTTTCCGATGGCGGCGTGCGCCGCATCGGCGCTGCGCGTCGCACAAGCCGAGCCCGGCTGGGCGACCGAGGCCATTGCGCTGGCACTGACAGGGCTGTCCACGATCGTCATCACCTGGCTGATTTGCCGGACCGTGTCCGGTGTCGCCCGGGGGGAACTGCGCACGCTCTCGGCCTGACATCAGAGCCCCAGGTCGCTCAACCCGGGGTGATCGTCAGGGCGGCGGCCCAGCGACCAGAAGAACTTGCGCTCCCGCTCGGAGATGCATTGGTCGTTGATGCTTGCGTGGCGGTTCACCATCAGACCCGCATCGTTGAACTCCCAGTTCTCGTTGCCGTGGCTGCGGAACCAGTTCATGGAATCGTCGTGCCACTCGTAGGCGAAGCGCACGGCGATTCGCGTGCCGCCGAACGACCACAGTTCCTTGATCAAGCGGTAGTCGAGTTCGCGTCTCCACTTGCGTTCAAGCATCTCGATCACCGCAGGCCGTCCCGAAAGGAACTCGGCTCGATTGCGCCAATGCGTGTCCTCGCTGTAGGACAGTGCAACGCTCGCGGGGTTGCGGGAGTTCCAGCGGTCCTCCGCGAGGCGGACCTTTTCGATGGCGGACTCAAGTGTGAAGGGGGGCAGGGGCGGGCGAGGTTCCATGGAGATCTCCAAGCGCATGAAGAGGCAAACGAGGGTCCTGTTCGGGACCAGGATCACTGTTGGCCCATGCTGCCCCAGCGACCACCCGCCTCGGACGCACGTCTACTTGCCTTCTTCGGCTAGGGCCTGTTAACACAACCGCAGGCCGTCAGCGATCAGCGCGAAGCTGATGAAGGCGATGAACATGACGTCGAGCTTCTCGAAGCGGGAGAAGATGCGGCGGTAGCCCTTGAGCCTGCGGAACAGGCGCTCTACCTCGTTGCGACGCTTGTACATCGCCCGGTCGTATTCCCATGGCTCGATGCGCGTGCTGAGTGGGGGCACGACGGGGACGAAGCCCAGATCGAGCGCAAGCTGCCGAGTCTCGTTGCCCTCGTAGGCGCGGTCCATGATCAGGTGAAGAGGACGATTGGGCGGCCCCAGCCGCTTCAACAGCTCTCGTCCCTCGGGTGCATCGTGCGCCTGGCCTGGCGACAGCGAGAACGTTATGGCCGTGCGTGCGTCCGCAGCGAGGAGGTGGATCTTGGTGTTCCAGCCACCGCGGGACTTGCCGATAGCCTGCGGACCGTTTTTTTTCGAGCACCAGTGCCGTCCGGGTGCACCTTCACGCTGGTGCTGTCCAGGCAGACGGACTCGATCTTGATCTGCACGACCTGCGCACGCTGCAACTGCTCAAACGCCTTGTCGAGCACGCCGGACTTGGCCCAGCGGCTCATGCGCGTGTAGATCGTGTGCCAATTGCCAAACCGCTTGGGCAGACCGCGCCACTTGCAGCCGTGCTCGGCCACGTAAAGGATTGCGTTAAGCACTTGCAGATTCGACAGGCTGACGTTGCCTCGCTGGCGGGGCAAGCAGTGTTCGATCTGGGCAAACTGCGCTGCGGTGATCTCCATGGCCGCAGTGTCAAGACAATGCGGCTTCGGCGCAATTAGTGTTAACAGGCCCTAATCGACAGTCGTCTGAATTTGAGGCGCCGGCCGCAAGGCTCGATGAAACGCAGGCGCACTTGGTGTAGCTGGAGTTGCTAGTTGGCGGCGAGCGCTATGACCTGAGCGGGCCTTCGCACAGCGAGCATCCGCGGCATGTTGCGGCGCGAGCGCAACCGGTGCTCATCGCCGGTACGGGGGAGAACAACCCTCAAACCTTTGCGCAATACTTCACAGCGTTCGCACAGGGACTGCGCAAACGAAAGAGTGCGCGCGCCGCGTCATGCCCAGGGGTTGGGGCTGAACGTGCCAGCGACCTCGATCAGGCAGTCGTGACCACCCAGCATGCCTTCCGAGAACATGCCGCTGCCAGCCAGGCGGATGCGCCCATTGGCGCTGTCGGGCGGCGCGCCGCTGACGCTGTAAGCACCAAGCTGGTAGGTCCGCTGGTCAAGCCTGATCTTCAGCTTCGAGTCCAGCAGGGGCAAGTCGAACAGGCACTTCAGGTCGATGTGCATATGGCCCTGTGCGGCGTCGTGTTGGCCGGCGGCGTCGAAGCGAAGCGTAATGACCACGTCTTCGTCCAGGATCTCGAGCCGGCCCTGCTTACCGAAGTGGTCGCGCTTGATCACCCACGTGCCTGCCGGCTCGAAGGTCGCGATGAGCGGGATCGCGCCTTGCGCCGGTTGCACCTCGAGTTCGTAGGTGGTGTAGAGATTTACGTTGCCGTTGAAGACATGTTCGGTGGGCATGTTTCTCTCCTGAAGGTGAATGGTGATCAAGACAGCACGATGTGGCAGTCGCCTGCCGTCGTGGCGTCCGAACGCAGGCTGATGCGCAGCGCCAGACGGCCCGACTTCGCATCGCACTCAAGCTGGATCAGGGCGTACGCGTCGGCGGCTGAAAGGGCCTCGAGCTTCACCGTGCCGCGTAACGGCGAGCCGGTCAATCCCAGATCGACCGCGCCACCCAGGATCAGGTCCTCGGGACGCTGGTTGGCGAAGGGCCAAGGCGCGTAGGTGCCCGATGACACCACCGACACCACCCGGGGTGCAGCTTCGCCCTCAAAGGTGAAGCTCGACACCGACGACAAATGCGAGTCACCAGACAGGAACACGACACGCCGGATGCCCTGGTCGCGGATCGCGCCCAGCAGCCGGGCGGTGGAGGCCGGGAAGCCGCTCCAGGCGTCGGACCGGAGTCGCTCGGCAACTGACAGCGCGACAACCCGCTCCGGGGGCAGGATCGGCACTGGCGACAGGATGAACTTGGCGCATTCCTTGACGGACTCTGCCCCGAGTTCGGCAATCAGTTGGTCCAGCGAGGCTTCGGGAAGAATGTGCGCGTGCTCTAAGGTCGAGGCCGACCGAGGGTCTCGTTGGCTGCGCGTGTCCAGCACCCATAGCGGCGCGCCGCCTGGAAATAGCCGGTAACCCAGCGTCCCCGCCCAACCCTCGTCGGGTGCCAGCTTGCGCTGGAAGCGGTCGAACGCGTCCAAACTGGCCTGCAGACGCTCGGGCTGGCGGCCCGGTGCACCGCCGTGGCCCGGCCAGTTGTCGCCCACCTCGTGGTCGTCGAGCATTGAGTAGACTGGCAGACGGGCGACCACACGCCGGAACGACGCGCCCAGCCAGTTCAGCTCGTAGTGGCGGTCGAAATCGGCCGCGAGCACCTCGGAGTTTGTGGACGGCGCCATGCCCGGATCGAACACGCCGGCCTGGGCGTCCACGTAGACCTGGTCGCCCGCCAGCAGCAAGAACTGCGGTGGTTGCTCGCGATGCTGCAAGTCACGCGCGAGGCGATCCCAGGTCGCCTGGGCCGGGGCCTGGTCCAGCAGCCCGGGCGGGTACTGGCAGCTTGCAAGGGCGAAGCGCAGTGTGCCGCCGGGCGCCATAGGGTGAGGCGCGCCCCGATCCACGGCCTGCCTCACGCTGCTCGACAAGCTGAACAGGCAACGCTCCCACTCGCGCT
Organism: Rubrivivax soli; assembly: GCF_049810355.1. Classification (GTDB taxonomy): domain Bacteria; phylum Pseudomonadota; class Gammaproteobacteria; order Burkholderiales; family Burkholderiaceae_C; genus Rubrivivax. Next base: position 892,793 of record NZ_CP187368.1, on the reverse strand, counting down.
GGGCTCGATGCTCGTCGAACCACCGCTGGATCGCCTTATCCACGTCGGGCCAGAGCGCGCGGCCCCCCGCAAGCCAGTCAATCCGCGCGCCGTACTCGACCATGTCCTGCTTCTGCGCCAGTGCATCGAGCTGCGTACCCAGGAGCATGTCTTCGTGCAGCGTCATCAAGGCGAAGGTGTCGATGGTCGTGGAGTGCCAGAGGTCTAGCGCCGCGAGGTTCAGGTCCCAGTCGAACATCCCGATGCGTTCGTGAGTCGAGGGCCATCGCACCCAACAGCCACCGGGCAGTAGCTGCGGTCCGTCCTCGGCCCAACGCAGCGGCACCACGGCCACACCATTGACCCGCGCCCTGCGCGGCGAGGCCTGCACCCAGACGCGGGCGCGCAGCCGGCCAGGCGAATCGGTCTGGCGCAGCCATCCCAGAACCGGCCCCAACCACGGCGGCTCCGGCTGGCGCTTCTGCGGGTCCGACGGTGGCCCCGATCTTGCCGCGACGAAGTCATTGTCATCGACGCGGCGCAGGAACTGCGTGACCACCGGGAACACGTCGCGATGCGCGTGTTCGCCCATCACGCAGTCGAGATGGCCGTAGGTGGTGAATACGTGGAGCTGCAGGCGCTGGTTGGCGCCATACACATGGCGCGGACTTGGCGTTGGCAACACGCTCGGCGCCTCCCACAACTCACCGCGCATGTGCCGCAGCAGGCGCCAGCTGCGCAGGCTGCCACGCCAGTCGAAGACGCGGTTGTTCTGACCGTGCAGCATCAGCAGCGGAAAGCCGAAGCGCTTCTGGAGAGCATCCCGGTCCATCACGGCGTTGAAGCCGCGGGCACTGACCAGCATCTCGTGGCGCGCAAAGTGAATCGCTTGGCCGAGCATCGTCGTCTTCGACCAGCCGAACAGCGCTTCGAGCCGGCCCAGGGTAGCCGGCGCCATGTTGGCGAGCTCGAACAGCTGGCCGAAGATGGCGTCGGCGCGGTGGCGCACAGCGCGAAAGCCGGTGAGTTTCAATTCGCCGGTCTGCAGTTCGAACTCGCGCTGCGACTCGCCGTCGGGGTAGGGGAAGGTGCTGAGCAGCGCATCAAGCAGTCTCGCCGGCATACCACGTTCGACAGCGCTCCAGTTGGCCTTGCACTCCGCATCCATTGGCGCGCTCCGGTACTCGGGCGCGGTGTCGAGCTCCTGCACGTCGAGAAAGCCGCGCAGGTAGCTGCCCACATAGCCCCGTAGCCGGTTGAGCGGGCTCAGGCGCGCCAGCGGCCCCACCTGGGACAGCACGGCGCTGCGCACCCGGCCCTGCAAGGCAGGTTCACCCATCACGGCCATGCAGAACATGACCGCGCCCATGCAATGCGCGAACACGTCTACCTGCGCGTCGCCGGTCTGTTCGAGCACCTTGGCGATGGCCTGCGGGATGTCGCGCTCGCCGATGCTGTCCACGGTCCAGCTGTTGGCGTCGGGCTGCTGGCGGCCGGCCTCGTTGGCGATGCTGCTGCGCAGATCGAGCACCCAGACATCGCGCTTGTTCTGCAGCAGGGTCTGCGTCAGGTTGATGAAGCTGGTGTCGGTGTAGCTGGAGCCGGACGTGCCGAGACCGTGGATCAGCACGATGGGCGTTGCGACTGAATCGTCGGGCCGGTAGCGCGACAGGCACCAATCGCCGCATTCCCCGTAGGAGGTGGGCACGATGCCGCTGACCTTGCCCGGCTTGCGCTGATCCAGCAGCGTGGATTGCGCTTTGCCGATCTTCTGGTCCATCAGCTTCCACAGCGTCGGCAGCGCCAGGCGCAGCGTGAACAGCACGACGGCCGCCAGGTCGTCGATCGCGTCGGGCATGCTGCTCAGGCGCGCGGCCGATAGCAGCGGGTCGCGTCGCCGCGCCAGGTCGCCAAGGTCGAGCGCCCAGCGGCCCACGCAGGCGCCCTCCAGCTTCACTTCCATCTCGGACAGTTGGCGCCACAGGCTCGCTTGTTGATCGATCGTCCTGCCGGGGTCGGCGCCGAAGCGCTTGACGCCCTCGATGCGGTCGCCGATGCGAATGCCGATCTTGGCCGGGCCGCTGACCGATTGCACGCCCAGGCGGTAGACCAAGCGCCAGCGCGGATCGAGTGTGTCTTCTTCGCCGGGCAGGTCGGTCGGGGCCTGGGAGAACAGGTCCACCTGACCGGCGAGTTGCACCACGCAGAGGTCCGCGTCTTCTCTCTCGCTGTCGTCGAAGCTGAACTCGGTCGTGTTCTCGTCGGCCGCGCGCAGTCTGAGTTCAGCTCGCCGAACACCCAGGACGCGTTCTTGCAGCGCCAGGGCCTTACGCAAGCCGGGGACGGGGTCGAACTCGATCTCTAGTCGCGCCCAGTAGATGTCGTTGCCCAACACTGTCAAGCCTTGAACGCGCTCGCGCAGGGTCCATACAGTTTCGGCGGGTGCGATTTCGCGACGGCGCGTGACGGGCCGCTGCGGGACATGCAAGACGGCGCCGTCATTCCACGCCGTCAGGCACCACTGGCCCATCAACAAGGGCAGGGCGCGCTCGGCCAGCGCCGTGATGGTCAGCGCCGGATTGATGCCCAGCGATCGAGGCACGATGCTGCCATCGAGCACCACCAGCGTCTCGTGAACGCCACCGTCAGCCTTGAAGGCCTGTCCCCGGTCGTTGACCACCCCCGACACCGCGTCCGCACCCATGCCGCAACCGCCCAACGGGTGGACCGTGACGGTGACGGCGGTCGCCAGGCCGGCGGAAACCAAGTCCTGGCCCGGCACCACTCGCGCCGGGTGAAGTGGGTCGGGACGGGTGGTGTCTCCGACCGCGCCGCGCACCCAAGCGCGCATCTGCTTGTAGAGCGACAGCTCGCCTACGTCTTTCCAGTCGATGCGGGCGCCGCCTTCGACGGCAGGCGCCATCCCCGGCGGCGCCGCCGGCAGCGAGAGGGTGCCGCTACTGCCGGCGCTGCCGGCCCCCTCGTCTCCCATCAGGCCGTACAGGCTCATGTGGCCGATGGTCTCGCCGCTGACGGCCACCGCGCTGGTGCGCTCCACCGCATCGAGCAGCGCCACGATTTCGCCGAACACGTTGCGCAGCGCGCCGGGAACGGCGAACTCTTCGATCACGAACGAGGGTCGGTCTTCGGTGGCCGGCACCCGGTGCAGCCCAGTGATGGTGGGGCCGACGCGGCGCGCGAGCGGATCTGCCGGATCCGTTTCCTGATCCGCAGCCATCGCCACGCGTTCGGGATGACCGACGCACGCGACGATGCTGTCGCCGTTGGTCGAGAAGCCCTGGCCCAGGCGAGGCGACAGCGCGAGCTGGGCCGACGAGCGAAGCAGGATTTCGGAGCTGCCCAGGCTGCCCGCTGCCAGGACCACCTGCCGTGCACGCAGCGCGAAGGCCTCGCCACTGGGGGGGCGCAGCGCGGGCTCGGTGTAGTGCCAGCGTACGCGCCAGCCTCTATCCTCCTCGTCGCGTTCGATCGACTGCACCGCCGCACCGCAGAACAGTTCAGCCCCGCGCTGGCGCGCGAGCGCCAGATAGCTGGTGTCGAGCGAGCCTTTGGCGCCCTGGTTGCAGCCGGTCAAGCAGTCGCCGCACATCGTGCACGGATTCATCTCGATCCCGGCGGAGCTCTTGGCGTTAGGCACGAAGTTGACGGTGAGCGGCGCGCGCAGGTCTTCGCCGCGTCGGGCGGCCATCCGTTCGAGGATGTCGAGCTTGCGCAACTTGGGCGTGGCCGGAACTGTCTGCACGCCGAGCATCCGACGCGCCTGCTCGAAAGGAGCCTGCATTGACGCCGCGTTGATGGCCGCGGGCCAGCCGCTGTCGAACACCGCAGCTTCGGGCTCCGCCATCACACCGGCATTGATCAGCGAGCCGCCGCCCAGGCCATTGCCCAGCAGGACGGACACGTCGCCACCAAGGCGAAGATCGAGCAAACCCTCGGAGCGACCGCGTGCAGGCAACCCGTCTTGGCGGCTGAAGCGCACATGGCCCGGCAGCTCTGAGAAGCGCGAAGGAAATCGTCCTGGCTGGTGTTCCGCGCCACGCTCCAGCAGCCAGACCACGGCGCGGCGCGGCTGGCCATGTTCGTCCGTCTGGCCGTCGACTGTGGCGCCGGCCAGGCGCGCCGCCGCCACCGCGCCCCCGTAGCCACTGCCAATGATCAGCACGTCGCAATCAAACGCGTCGGGGTTGGGCTTGTCGGCCAGGTGACGTGCCAGCCTCTCGGCGCCCATCGAGAGCCAGGCATGCGATCGCATCGACATGGGATCAGACTCCTTGCGCCGGCTGTCGCGCGGCGGCCGCGTCGGCCAGGGCGTTGTTGATCGCCGTGGCCAGCAGTGCGTCGGTCACTGGTTTGCGCAGCATCGGAACGCCTTCTTGTGCTGCCAGTTCGCGCAGTGCCGCCGAGGTGTCTGCAGAGACTATAAGCGCAGCCAGCCCGGGGCGGCGCTGCCGCAGCCGGGCCACAGCCTCGAGGCCGTTCATGTCGTCGGCCAGGCGAAAGTCCACCAGGGCCACTTCGATGCCGGCGGTGTCGAGCGCAGCCTCGGCCTGTCGCAAGTTGGCCGCCACGCTGACCTCGCAACCCATCGAGCTCAGCGCAGCCCTGTAAGCCGAGCGCACCGCCTCGTCGTCGTCAAGCACCAGCACGCGCCGCGCCACCAGACCAGGCTGCCACGGTGCCGACTCCATCACCGGTGCCGATGCTTCGGCGCTGATCGGCACGCGCAGCGCGAAGCAGGTGCCCTCGCCGAGCCGCGACTCCACGCCGACCTCGATGCCGAGCAAGCGGCACAGGCGCCGCACGATGCCCAGGCCCAGGCCGTGGCCGAGCGCGCGGTCGCGCCGCGGGTTGTGGAGCTGTGTTAAGTCCTCGAACACCAGAGCCTGGTCGGCTTCGTCGATACCGCGTCCGGTGTCGCGCACGCTCAACTCGATGCGCTCGCCGACGCGGCGCGCGCCAAGTTCGATCGAGCCGCGTTCGGTGAACTTGAGCGCGTTGTCGAGCAGGTTGGCCAGCACGCGCTGCAGCATCTGCGCGTCGCTGAAAACGGTGGCGCCCGGCTCAGCGTGCCAGTTCAAAGCTAGCCCTTTGGCCTGCGCGGCCGGGCGTTGGCGCAGGCACAGGCCTTCGAGCAAGCGCTCGACCGAGATCGGCCGCAGGTCCGGAGCAACTGCACCGGCTTCGAGCTGGGAGATGTCGAGCAGGGCGTCGAGCATGCGGCGCAGCGCGTCGATGCCAACGCCAATGTCGTTGGCGATCTCGCGCGACGGCTCGCTCATCGCCATGCGCGACAGCGCGCCGCAGTTGAGCGCCAGGCTCTGCAAGGGTTGGCGCAGGTCGTGGCTGGCCGCGGCCAAGAAGCGGCTCTTGGACAGATCGGCCGCCACCGCCGTGTCGCGCGCGGCGGCTAGGCGGGCGCGCTCCGCGGTGAGGTCGCTCAGCAGTTTCGCGTTCTCCAGCCGCATGCGATACGAGTCAGCGAACATGCGCATGTTCTGTTGCGCGAAGCGCACCTGCACGCCGAAGAACAGCACCACGAGGCCGGCTACCGTCCAGTCCAGCCAGTCACCGCCGCCCAGGATCCAAAGCACGCACAGCGGCAGCGCGATCCCGGCCGCGAAAGCCACCAGCGCGGGCACCAGCGTGAAGGTGGTCGACACGGCGCCGGCGCTGAGCGACATCAGGATCATCGTCAGGATTGCATCGAAGGCGCGGTCGGTGTGCATCATGAAGATGGAAGACGCACCGTAGGCCGCGCCGAGGGCGAGCGTCCAGCCGGTCGTGCGGCGCAGGCGCTCGGCGATGGGGGCGGCGCCGCGATTCAGACGCAGCAAGCTCGCGGCACGCGTCTCGCGCACGAGGATGGTCGCCGCCAGCCAGACCAGCACCAGGATGAGCGGCGCGCCGCCCGCGTGGGCGATGGCGCCGATCACCAGTGCGATGGTGGTCATCTGGAAGCGCAGCGCGGCGCTATAGCCCACCAGCACCGAGAGGCGCTCGCGGTCGAAGGCCTCGTCCGCGAGTGCGTCGGCAGCGCCGAGGCACGCCTCAGCCCAGGGCGGCCACCGCATCGGCCTGTAGCACGCGACACAGCGCGCCCACGCGGTTGCGCACACCCAGGGCCCGGTAGACCATCGACAGGTGCACCTTCACCGTGCCTTCGGCTATGGTGAGCTGGCGCGCAATGATCTTGTTGGGCAGCCCTTGCAAGGCCAGCTTGAGCACCTGGCGCTGGCGCGGCGTGAGGTCGTTGTGCAAGAAGAGGACTAGGTCCTCGTTGCGTACTTCGTCAGCGCTGCGGTCTCGCACCACGTCCTCAGCGAACAGAAACTCGGCCGGTACATAGGTCTTATGGCGCAACACCAGCGCGAGCGCAGCCGACATCTCGGCTTCGCCGTAGGACTTCGGAATGAAACCCGCCGCGCCTGCCTCTAGCACCTCACGAACGCTGTCGCTGCCACATTCGGCCGAAAGCATACAGACCACAGCGCCCTCGAACGCAGCTTGCACTGCGCGCAGCGCTTGTAGCCCCGACATGCCAGGTAGGTGGTAGTCCAATAGCACCAGATCGAACGCTCGATCGGGCAGCGCCAGTGCGCTGTCCAGGTCACGCACTGCCGCGAAATCGAGCACCCCCCCACTGCCGGAAACGCGGGCCACGCCTTCGCACAAGCGCTGCGTTCCCTTCCAAACGAGTTCGTGGTCGTCGACTAAGAGTACGCGCACCGATGCCCCTCCATTGCCGTGAGCAGGCCGCGCCCGAAGCTTTTGCCGCGCGACTTCTTCTTGCCACGCAGCTTAACGCACCAGGCACTGCGCGTCTCCCGCTTCGGCATAAGCCTAAGTGTTAGGACGAACGCACAGGGTTCGTGAAGACCGAGGTAGTAGGGGCGCCACCAAACCCAGCGTGCGGCTGCGCACCTCTTCTGTGCCGCCGGTGAAATTGCTCCGTAGGCGCAAACCGAGCGTGTTTGCAACGTATCTCACTCTTCAGTCTCCAACTCTCGGCCTTGCTCCCCGCTGCGCGGGCTGCCCCCTCGCTTCACGATCCGTCGCCTGGCGACCTCTAGGGTTTGCCAGTGCATCTCCCAGAACAGGCGAGATGGAAGCCATCTGCTGCTGGTGGATTTCGATCCGGCCAAAGACATCGAACCAGTTTCGTTGATGCTGCCGCGCGTTTGACGCGACGCCACTCGCTCCGTGGACGAAGGGCTTAGTCCTCCGGCTAGGCCCACGGAGGAATACCGCCACTCCAGCTTCGCGCGGACAGTATCGGTGCGCATCTGAGCGCAACCACAACCAAAGCGAGGACCCTATGGAGAATCATTTGAACGTTCTTGGTGCGTGCAGCGCACGCCGCGGAGGCTGCGCCGTCCGCCGACGAACTGACCGTCGGTGCGATCAGCGTGCCCAGACCCAGTCAGCGTGAGACCGCCACGCCGGTCTCCAGACCGTACTTCAAGCTCGTCACCCCGGCCGACGGACTTCACCCCAACGTGAGTATCGAAACCGAACAACGCCAAGAGCCACTGGAGATGCCTGGGCGGGTATTAATCCGAAAGACCTTCTGAGTCTGTCCTTCGGTCAAAAAAACTCGATTGGATCGGGATCCTCATTCTTCAACTGCACAGGAACAACCATGTTTCACATGATTCATCCCTTAGCCATCGCAGCCTCTTTGCTGTTCTCAGTGAACGTCGCTACGGCGCAAGCGCAGGCCGCTCAACCGGTGCCTGCAACCAGTATCGGTAGCGAAGCCAAGGAAGCTCGTGAGTCCATTGAACTACTCGGTCTCGCCAAGGAAGTCATCGTGTCCGGCAAGATGATTTACGACGCCTACTTTCTCGGCGCCGACACTCTCGTCTTCGAGCCGGGCGCTGAACTCGTCTTCAGCGACAAGGCCATCAAGACGCGCAACAACTTGATTGTCGCGGCGCGCACGATCGTCATGAAGGACCAAGGCAAACCCGGCACGATCAGTTGGGCTCGTGGCGATGGTCCTACGGGCGCGGCACCTGCGTCGGGTCAAGCTCCTCGGGGGCCCGACGGCAACGGTGACGGCGTGTCGGGTTTGGCGGGACAGCCTGGCGCCACAGGCCTCCCCGGGCCGCTCGGTCGCAACGCGCCGAACTTGACGTTGTTCGTTTCTGCCATGAAGGGGGCGCCGCCAATCGTCGATCTTCGGGGCCAGCCGGGCGGCAAGGGTGGGACCGGCCAAAGGGGGGGAGACGGTGGCGCAGGGCAGCAAGGGCGGCCTGCGTCTGGCGGAATTGTCGATTGCAAGAGGGGTGCCGGATTCGGCGGCAACGGTGGCACAGGTGGAGCAGGAGGGACCGGTGGAACGGGAGGGACCGGTGGCACCGGCGGCACTGTGACCCTCGTGTCAATGCCGAGCGCCTTTCCTGCGCTGCTTCAGATGGTTCGAGCCGACGTTGGTGGCGGAGATGGTGGCCCTCCCGGAGATGCTGGCTCCGGCGGCGCGGGCGGTCGAGGTGGCGCTCAAGGTGCGAAGGCTCTGCCATTCTGCAAGGACGAGCCCGGGCGCCGTGGTCGCGACGGAGGTGCGGGGCCCGTGGGGAGTTCCGGCAACAAGGGGGCAGTTGGTAGTCAGGGAGATCTCTTCTACACCACGTTGGAACAGTCTGCGTTCGACAAAATCTTCGATGTTCCAAAGCCCTGAGGTATTCGCGGAACAGGTTAGGACAAGTGGCAGGGCCTCCTTGCGAGGCTCCGAACTGCTGCCTGGCCGATGCTGATGGCCGCTCGGTTCGACAGAACTCAGCCATGGAGGTCGATTCGGCCATCGGACTTCATCAATCCGCGTCGAGTACTGCGTTGTGCAGACTATTCCTAACTAAGGCCTTTCCGTGGCCTATTCAATACAGGTTGTTACTATGGAATATCAACATCCAAGCGGGCAATTGACCGGAGAGAACGCGATGAGGATGAAGATTGACGCTCGAGATAGGGGCGCCCTTTCGCGTGCTGGATGTACGGCACTTTGCGTCGCGGCCTCACTGGCACTGCAGGCATGCGCCACCGCGAAAATGGTCAAGGGCGCGGGATCGGAGGTTCAGCAGGGCAACATCGGGACTGCGCTGTATTTGGGGACCATGGGCGTGGCCATGGGCGCGATCTACGACGTGTTCACGTTCGGTGGTCTGTTGGCGCCGGACAAGACGGAGCCATCCTCTTCGACCGGCTCAACCACCACCTACCCGGCGGCGACGCCGGCCAAGACCGACTTAGAAGTCGCGCAAGGAGACTTGGAGCGCGCCGAGCGCGACCTGTCACTGAACCAAAACGCGCAGCTATTGCTCGCGGCGCTGGGTAAGGACACGAGCCAACTGGCGCTGCAAGAGCAGTTGCTCCAGCAGAGCGTGGACAAAGCGCAGGCGAAGGTCGACAGCCTGTCGGCGGGCAGCACTCTGTCTTCCAGCTCCACTAGCAGCGATTCGGCCGGCGCCTCGCAGGTAGCTCTAGAGTCAGATTCCGGATCGGGGCACGCTGGCGGCGCGTGTAAGACGACGCTGGCCCACTTGGCGCCTAGTCTGCCGCAATATGACGTCGCAGAGATTCAGGAGACGCGCACGGCGATCGTCAGCGAGGACCTGCGCGTGGCAGCGCGCAAGGCCAAGTCGATGGGCCTGAGCACGGCCGACGCGGCCTCGCAGTCGCTGCAGGCGGCCAACAACGCAGATCAGCAGGTCAAGGTGGCGGCCGAATGCATCCGCAACTTTGCGACGTCGCCCGAGCAAGTGATCCGAAGCTTGGAGCAAGGAACGTTCCAGTTTGGCGGGGGATCGATCGGTCAGTTGAACATCAACGAGAGTTGTGCCGCACAGTACGTAGTCCTGAAGTACGCGGCCATCGCAACGCGGGAGAGCGCAGTGCAGATGGCGTGCCTCGCGCGCTCGAACCATTAGGCCATGCTTGCCCGGTATGCCAGGCTCGTGTGCAGCGCGGCGCTCGCGCTGGCTGCTCTGGGCACGGCGTTGGCGGGCACGGTGCCGCCGGGGCCTCCCAATCCGCGTTCAGGCGACGAGTGCGTGGCAGCCTACGAGCCGTCCTTCAGGCAGCAATACGCCTCGGGCGGCGCCTGCACGCGGCAGTGCGATCGAATCTGGCGCGAGGGAGGTCGCGGCTGGGAGTCGCGCTACACCGCCTGCTACAACCAGTGTGGCGCGAAACGGAAGGCTGAACACGCCGAACTCATGAGTGCGCGCGAAGCATGCTTCGACCGCGCCAAGCAGGGACAGCAAGAAGTGCGTCAGAAGCTGGCCGAGGGAATGGAGCTGGGCCGAAAACTGCTAAACAAGGCCGAACAGGCCCACGAGATCGTGAGCGACCCCACAACCTTCTTCGCCACGAAGGTGGAGGAGCGCGTCAAGAACGGGCTGTTCGGCAAGGAGCCGGAAGCGAAGCGGACCACGATCCAGAACGAGGTGTTCCGCTACACCGTGATCCAGGCGAAGTACGGGCTGAAAGCAGCCAGTGAAATTCACGGCAATGACATCATCACCGGGATCCAGCAGGGCTCGTTGGACAGGATCGTGGCCATCTACGATGACGCTTTCAAGCAGATGGAGGCGGCAGTCGGCGACGTGAACAGTATGTCGCGCGATGTCGAAGCGAGCTACCGGTCCACCGGTCGCGCCTATAGCCCGGCCACAATGGGCAAGTACTCGGCACTCTTGCGCGGCGGGCCGCTTCCGGGGAAGGTCTCGAAGCCGGCGGATGGGGCCGGCACGTCTGGGGAGTGCGCGGTCTTCAACGACCCGCAGCGCTCCAACGACCTGATGATGGCCGACTCGAACCGCTGGACCGCATTGCTCAGACGGTGCAAACAGTAGGCCGACCCGAGCGCGAAACGAGCTCATAACAGGCGCCCGAAGGCGCGCCGTGACGCTATGACAAACCGCTCGGAAAAGAACTAGGATGGGCTTGGCCGCGAAGAGCAGTTGCCAAGTCAGGCCGGCGGAGCCGGCTGAAGCACGCTGCGGCCCTTTCCCGTGCCCGGGGCACGCGGGCCCTGATTCCTTCACGCTGCGCGTGAACGAGGCCCGCTTGGCGAACTGACCGGCTTGCAGGTCGCTGCGCTGCGCTTCGCTCGGTGCGGCGCCGGCCAGATCGCCACCCCGGTCACCCGCCAAACCCGTAGCCGGGCCGCTGAAGACCGAGTGCAGTGAAGTGCTCGCAGCGGCTCGACCGCCGCGCCATTCGCTGCGCTCGGTGTCACGTCGGCCGCAGAGCCGCCGCTGTTCGTGATCGTTCGGTCGGCTGCGCTGCAACCGCTGCGCCAGACGAGCTGGCACAGCGGCCGCGACGCTGCGCCGCCCGTGGGGAGGTGGCAGCCCGTGCGCCAGTCGTCCCACCGCGCTCCCCCGACTGCGCCCCCGTCGAATTGCGAGGGGGACTTGTGGGGGGATCTTCAAGCGGTGGGCCGGGAAACCGGCTCACTGCTTCGGCTGCGATGAACACCACCCATCCCCAACCCCTTCCCGTGAGGGAAGGGGCCATGCCCACCCCCCGCCCGCCCGTGGGCGGGAGCAAGGGAGTCCGAGCGAGAGGATCAGTTTTCAGGGAACCCGGACCGGGACCCGGCTGGTTGCTCTCGACAAGGAGTTCACCATGGCAAACGTTTCAGTGATCCAGCGCCACGCGCACCTGGCCGGGGCCGTCAAGCTCGAATTCGTCAACGGCCGCGAAGGCAAGATCGCCAAGGCTGTGCTGACCGCGATCAGCAACACGCGGCGCGCGAGCCGGGATGGAGGCGAGGCGCGCGAGGAGGAGTCCACCGCGATCCAGTGGACGCTGTGGGGCAAGCAGGCCGAGAACGCGGCCGAGTACCTGGGCAAGGGCTCGCACGTCAACATCGTCGGCCGGCTGCGCAACAACAACTACGAGAAGGGCGGCGAAACCGTCTACGGCATGGCGTTCACGGCCGAGGAGATCGACTACCTGGACAGCCGTGCCGAGTCCGAAGCCCGCCGCAACGGTGGCCAGGAAGGCGAGGGCGCATCAAGCCCCCGCGGCGGCGCAGTCACGCAGTCCGCAGCCGCCGGCACCACCCGCAAGGCTCGCAGCGCGCGCCAGCCGGCGCACGCCGACGCCTGAACCCGCATCGGGTGGGCGCCATCTTGGTCATTTGGCCGACGAGCCGCGCCCGCCCTTCGAACCGCATTCATTGATCGAAGGAAACCACCATGTACTCGACCCCGACCCTGGCGACCCGCTTTGCCCGCAACAGCCGCGTGATGCGCGGCGACCAGCCCCTGAGTGAAGACCAGATGCGCGCCGCCGCACCGTCCATCTTCGCCGAGGGCAAGCACGCGAGCCGCTCCGAGCGCTACACCTACATCCCCACCATCGATGTCCTGCGCGGCATGCGCAAGGAGGGCTTCGAGCCCTTCATGGTCGCCCAGGGCGCCAGCCGCATCGAAGGCAAGGCGGAGTTCACCAAGCACATGATCCGCATGCGCCACCACCGTGACAGCAGCGGGCAGGTGCAGACGCGACCCGAGGCGAACGAGATCATCCTGATCAACAGCCACGACGGCGCCAGCAGCTACCAGATGCTGGCCGGCATGTTCCGCTTCGTCTGCTGCAACGGCCTGGTGGTGGGCGAGGTGGTGGAGGACATCCGCATCCCGCACAAGGGCAACATCCAGGGCGAGGTGATCGAAGGCGCGTTCCGCGTGCTCGACGAGTTCGAGGCTGTGAACGAGCACACCGAGGCGATGAAGGCGCTCCAGCTCCAGCCGCCCGAGGAGATCGCCTTCGCGACGGCCGCGCTGGCGCTGCGTTTCGGCGAGCGCGCGGTGGAGGAGGGCGGAGGCCACGCGCCTGCGCCTGTCACCGCTGCGCAATTGATCGAGGCGCGGCGCCCCGAGGACGCCGGACGCAGCCTGTGGAGCACCTTCCAGCGCGTGCAGGAGAACGTGATCCGCGGTGGCCAGCCCGGCCGCAGCGCGCAGGGGCGCCGGCTGCAGACCCGACCCGTCGGCAGCATCGACCGCGGTGTGAGCCTGAACCGCGCGCTGTGGATGCTGGCCGAGGAGATGCGCAAGCTGAAGGGCTGAGGGCCTGACCGCATGCCGGCCCGGCGACGGGCCGGCAGTGCCTGCCAGAACGCGCGGGCCGGCTTGCGCCGGCCCGCGGGAATACCGGCGCCGCGCTGGCCTTCGGCCGCGCGGCGCCCCGACCACGCGCGCATCGCAGCCGCTTCCTCGGTTGTCTGGCTCAGGTGTCCCCGCCTTCCGCCAGCGCCTGCTCGAAGTCCTGGCCACCGTAGAGCACCCCAAGGCTCGAGACCAGCCGCGCGTCGTGGTCCACGGTGTACGCGATCACCGTGCGGCCTCTGTGGTGGGTGACCCGCAGCCCTGATCGGATGTCTGCGCGCGAAACGCCCCGCAGCGGAAAGATCGAGAGTCCCTCGCAGGTCTCGATCACTGCGCTGGTGTAGTGATCAGCGACCGCCGGCGACCTGCGCTCGGCGATGTAGCGATACAGCTCTTCGATCTGGTCGGTCGCCTCGGGTGCGTAGACGACGCCGTACGGGGTCAGGCCTTGGCCGGCACCTTCTTCGTCGCTTTCGTCACTGCTTTGGCGTTGGCGGCGGCCAGGCGCGCCTTGACGGCGCCGACCGCCACTGCACGCGATGGATCGGCCTTGAGCTTGTCGTAGGTGGCGGCCACGTCCTTGCGCAGCCAGTCCTCGACGACCCGGTCCCGTGCCAGCAGGACGCGCAAGCCGTCGCGGATCACTTCGCTCTCCGTGGCGTACGCGCCGGCCGCGACCTTCGCCCGCACGGCCTCGGCCATCTCGTTGGGCAGGGTGATGCTGAACTGCTGGGTCGAGCGCATGGTGGTTTTGGTGTGGGGCGTAGGATTGAATCCTACACTAGCGTCGGCGGCTGTGCGCAAACGCGTTCACCGAACCCACAGCGTGATCGCCAGCGTCCACGTGGCCGCCGATGCTGTCGCCGCGGCTGCCGCATGGGTCAACCATGGCTCCCAGCGCGGCCGCTGTCGCGCTTGCAGCGATTGCAGGCGCTGCAGCGTGGCTCCCAGGTCGGCACCAAAGGCGACCCTCGCTGCGTCGGCCATGGCGCGACTCTGCAGGTCCGCCGACTGCCGCGCCGCCTCCTCGGAGCGCGCCAGGACGTGCTTCACCGCGACGACCTTGGCCTTCTCCGTCAAAGCCAGGACCTGGGTCTCGAATGCGGCCAGTTGACCCGCGAGCCCGCTGTGCGCGTCCGCCAGTTCCTGGCGTGACCGATCCAGCGCCGGGGCCAACGCTTCGACCTGTCGAATCAGCTTGGCGGCCTCGCCGAGGGCCTCGACAATGAGCACCTCGCGCGTCGTGTTCGGGTGCGTCATGCTGCGGGCTCCGCCGCCTGGCCCGCCTGGCCCGCCTGATGCGCGAGCCGGTGCAGGTCCAGCGACTCGAAGCACGCGTCGAGTTCGGGGATCACGCCCCGTGCGAGCCGCTGGATCGCGAGGCGGTGCGCCAGCGCCAGCTTGTCGGCCTGCACGCTGGCTTTGGCAATCGCTGCCTTGTAGTCGGTCGTGTCGGCGGCCAGTTCGGCCAGGGATTGGCCTGTGCCGCGAACGAGTGCGTAGACCTCGTTGAAGGAGATGCATGCCGCCTGGCGAGGTTGCACCACGCCCGTCGAGGCGCAGTACGCGAGCAGCGTGTCGAAGGTGCGGTCGATCGGGCTGTCGTCGTCGACCTGGTTGAAGACCAGGCGCAGCCTCACCGGCGGCACGCCGATGCGTGCCAACTCCATCAACGTGGCCGCCGTGTCCTGCTGCTGCTTGCGGGTCGGCACGGTGGGCACGATGAAGCCGTCGAAGTCCTGCTGGCTGTCGCGGTAGCGGCGCATCAGCTTGAGCAGGTCTTCGACGTTGCTCGCACCGATGTCGATCACGACGTTGTCGACGCTCTGCAGGAACTCCTGCAGCTGTGCGAACTGCCGGCCACGGATCGTCACGGACTGGCCGTCGTCAGCGTTGATGCTCTCGACCGCGACGACCTGGCAGCCTGGGATCCGAGGCGCGAGCAGGTGGCGGGCGACCGTCGTCTTGCCAACGTTGCCCGAGAAGTTGATGACGGCGAGTCTCATGAGCGCTCCTTGGCTGGAAGCAGTGGGTTGCTGGGGTTTGCGTTGAAGAACGCTTCGGCGATCTCGCGACCGGAGGCACTTCGCGTACGGGTCGAAGACGTGGCCGGAGCGCCAGCGATTGCCACCGGCGCCGACAGCACTTGTTGCTCGTCTCCGATCCGTCGCACCACCGTGGCGTCGAATCCTTGTCGCGCCGCCTCGCGCTTGACGGTCGTGAGGCTCACATCGACGCCGGCGTCCAGCAGT
Organism: Rubrivivax soli; assembly: GCF_049810355.1. Taxonomy (GTDB): domain Bacteria; phylum Pseudomonadota; class Gammaproteobacteria; order Burkholderiales; family Burkholderiaceae_C; genus Rubrivivax. The sequence goes on along the minus strand of NZ_CP187368.1, from coordinate 877,420 downwards.
GCCATCCGGATGGCGGAGAAGGTGTAGCCCGCGTTCCGCAGTCGACGGATGTCGACCGAGAAACGCAGCGCCTTGCGATCTGCACGGCCTAGCGGAAGCTTTGGTTCCAATGTCACGTGACCGACCCGGTACCGCGCACTCGGCGCAAGACTCGGAACAAACTGGCCAGCAAGCCGACGCGCGGACGAATGCCGGTCGCCTCGGCATTGGGCTCGCCGCCGTTGCCGCTGGCTGGCCCACTCGGCGGGGCAGTCGTCGTTTGAACTGCTTCCGGGACTGACGCAGATCCAGGCTCGACGCCAGGTGAAGGCGCGCTATGCGCTGCAGCTTGCTCGGCGCGCGCGTACTCGAGCTCCCACTGCGTGGGTGGACGCTTGGCCTCACGGATGACGGTGCTGAGGCTGACCGAAACACCTGCATCGAGGAGCGCCAGCCGGATCGTCTCGTACGTGTGACCTTCCGCTCGCAAGTTGCGGATGTCGTTCACGTACCGCCGTGCCTTCCGCTTGGCGTGGCCCGGTGGGTTTCTGGGTTGGAGCCGCATGAGCCAGGTGCGCGTTCAAGTCGTGGATCCAGTTTGGTTTCGCCGGGCCATGTAGGGCGCGATGAATTCGGCCTAAGAATCGCCGGGCGGCTCCGACAGTGCAGCCTCGGTCCGGCTCTGGTCCGGCTCTGGTCCGACTTCGGTGCGAACGCAGTCCGGTCTCGGGCCGGACTTGGCCCACTTGCCGCGCGCCCCAGTTCTCCTCTGGTCCGGCTCCGGTCCGCTTTGGGTCCGGGCTGCGTCCGCACGCGGTCCATGCGTTCGGCTGGCCCGTGTGCGGGGCGATGATTCTTGGGCCGAAATCATCGGTCCTGTGACCTCGATTCGAGTCGAGACTGAAGGCATTGGTGAGTGCAGAGATAGGCGCGGTGGCGCCGTTGTCTGACACGCTCCGCATGTCAGGAGGCTCGGGTATGGCACCCTCGTCACGTGATCGACTGAGCGTCGATCTGCATGGTCTGAAAGCCGCGCTCGTTGAGCGCGCGCGGCTGGCTGGTACGTCGCCATCGGGTTGGGTCCGGGCGACGCTTGCAGAGGCTCTGACCGGCCCTGCCGAGCCTGCCGGCGAGGCCAGAATTCCTCGCCTCCAAGCGCGTGTCGCGAGCCGCGTGCGGCTGACCTTGCGCATGTCCCGCGCTCAAGCATCTGCGGTCCTGGCTGCTGCCCGCATGGCAGGACAGCCTCCGGGCGACTTCATCGCTGACCTGCTGGCGGGGCGACCGGTACTGATGCCGGCCAGCGAACGCGCCGAAACCCTTGGGGCGCTGATCGCGGCGTGTGCCGAGCTGTCCACGTTCAGCCGTAACCTGAGCCACCTGGTGTCGCTACTGCGGCAAGGTGCCTTCCGGCCTGCGGAGGAGTGCCGGCCGATGTTGACCACGTTGAGCATCGACGTACGCGAGCACCTCGATCACCTCACCCGTGCGCTCGTCGAGCTGCAGCCCCGACGGGGCAGCGGGATGCAGCAGCGCCGCAGCGGCCCAGCGCAGCCAGGAGCACGGTCATGAGTCAAGGTCCAAACGTCGACGGCGTCCTGCTGCAGTGGGGCGACCGGCTCTTCTATCCGGGCAACCGGATCGTGCACACCCGACCGCAACCCAAGCTCAGCGGTCTCGCCGCGCATCAGCGCGCCGCCGTCATTCGCGCGCGCATCGAGGCGACCGTAGTGCGCCGGGCGCCGCAGGTGATGGTGAAGGTCACGGGCGGCGGGCGCGGCATGAAGGCCATCGCAGCCCACTTCAGGTACATCAGCAAGAACGGACGCCTCGACATCGAAGACGATCGCGGCGAAATCTCGCGCGGTAAATCAGCGCTGCACGGGCTGGCGGAAGACTGGCGCTATGGCGGAACCTTCATTGACGACATTGGCGATCGTCGGGAGGCCTATAACGTCATGCTGTCGATGCCGAGAGGGACCGATCCGCTGGCCGTTCAGCGCGCGGCGCGCGAGTTCGCCAAGGCAGAGCTCGCGGACCACAAGTACGTCATGGTCCTGCACGACCATCAAGCCAATCCGCACGTGCACATCAGCGTTCGGGCCGAGTCGAGGCACGGCAAGCGCCTGAATCCGCGGAAGGCTGACCTGCACCGGTGGCGAGAGACTTTTGCCGAAAAGCTGCGCGATCAGGGCATCGAAGCCGAGGCGACCCGCCAGGCGACCCGCGGGCGCGACAAGAACTACGACTCCCTGTGGCGGCTGAAGGCCCGCCAAGATGGGCGCCTGCGGACGACGCGCCCGGGCTCCAAGGCCAGTGCCGCGGCGAAGGCGACGCGAGCGCAGGCCATCGAAGCTTGGATGCATGTGGGCAAAGCACTTGCAACATCAGGGAATGCCGAAGACCGCAAGCTAGCGGGCGATATTGCTGCGTTCATCAAGGAGATCCCGATCAATCAGGCGGCCGCTCCGCAAAGGACCGCGCCCGAGGTGGCGCCGCAGTCAAGGTCAACCAACATTGGCCCCGAGCGGTAGGGCGCCTTGGCGCGAGCTCAACCGCGACGCTCATGGACATCGGCGCCCCTCAGCGGTCACGGCCTCAACGCCGTACGGCTTGTCTGGTCGCGGGGAGGTGGCGCTCCCTGGCGTTCCTATCACGCGGGCAGGTACGGGGTCACGAGGTTCAGCTCTTCGAGCCGGATCGCCATTGCCGTCGGTGACACGCAGAAGAAGGACGCCAGAGACGGAAACCGCAGGCGGTCGAACTGCTGAGCACGGGCGACGCCCTCGGCGAACAACAGCGACCCTCGCGGTGCCGAGAACACAGCGTTCAGGTCCAGCTTGAGGTGATAGGCAACCGTTTCCGTCAGGGCCAGCGGGCGCTTGGTTCCGAATCGCTGGTCGAACTCGCGAATGACCGCGTTGCGAGGCATCAGGAGGCAGGCGGCGAAGTAGTCGGCTTCGCGCTCGATCGGCGGGCGGTTCGGGTGCGGTCCGTGAACCGGGCGTTCGCGGTGCATGGTGCGCGAGCCGACTGACGGGTGCAGTACGTAGTGACCGATCTCGTGGGCGGCAGTGAAGCGCTGCACCTCGTACGGGAATCGCGTCGATACGAGGATCGTGTTCCAGTCGCGCTGCCAGAGGCCCGCCGCTTCGCCGCCGCCTGCGTAGTCGGTGTCGAGCCGAGGCCGCTCGTCGTAGGACAGGCCGCAGTGGTCGGCAACATTGCGGGGATCGAACAGCGTAGGGATCCCGGGCACGCCGAACTCGTAGCGGCGCTCGCGCCGACTGTAGATTTCCGTTTGGAGGCGGCGAGCCTCCCGTTCGATGCCTGGCTTGTTCATGGGACCTCGCTGGCGGTAGGTGCGACGCGCTCCCATCTGGCGTCCACACACTACCCATAGTGTACCATTGGGTCTCAGGACGCTATATATGGGTCTGTCCGGCATGCCGTCTTGAGGGAGTTGGCCGCCAGCCTTCGTCGGAACTACGGGGCGCTCGTGCCTGGTCGCCGGCCCGGGTTACTCGTGTTCATTGGAAGGATGTGGGCGCATGGACGAACTGACCAACATCCTGCAAGAGGCAACCCGGAGCATTGGGCCAGCGTTCTTCCGCGTGCCGATCGATGGCGGCGCGCCTGTCTACCGCGAGCGCACCTACTGCTACGAGCTCTATCACCAGATGCGCAGCATCTGGACGCCGGGCTCGCCGTTCACTCTCAACGGCGAACTGGACAAGCGCGGGCACCCGCTTCTTGCGGCGTACGCGCTGGATGGCTCGATCCCTGACTTCCTCGTGCATCAGCCCGGCCGCATGGACGGGAACCACGCGATCATGGAAGTGAAGACCGAGCGGGCTCAGGCAGGCGGAATCGCCAACGATCTCATCAAGCTCGCGCGCTTTCGCATGGACGCCGGCTATCAGCGCGCGCTGTACCTGGTGTTCGGAGAGGACGTAGCGCCGGCGCTCGCCCGGATCCAGGCTGTGGCTGCCGCGAACCCTCCGCCGTGCGCTATCGAGGTCTGGGCGCATTCAGCGGCCGGTGCCCCGGCGCATCAGGCTGCTCTGCTTGGGGCGTGAGTTCCTGCCGAGCGGCTAAGATCGTCGTTGATGCTGTATGTTTCCACAGATAGAGTGGACCAATGACCCCCGCACTTGCACTTACCCAGTCGTCGCTGCTCGACCTCTGTCCGATCACGGCCGCGGTCGACGCGCTGGCGAACGCCGGGGGCGTCGAGGAGCGGGGGGCAATCTTCACCAAGCGCGAAGTCGTCGAGTTCATCCTGGACCTCTGCGGCTACACGGCCGATCGCGACCTCACGCAAAGCCGCCTCTTGGAGCCGTCCTTTGGCGACGGCGACTTCCTGTTGCCGGCGCTGGAGCGGCTGCTCGCGTCCTGGCGATCTCAGGCGAAGCGTGGATCCGCATTCGAGCAACTCAAGGACTGCCTGCGCGCGGTGGAACTGCATCGAAGCACATTCGTGCGCACGAAGGTCAGCATCATCGAGCGCCTGCAGGCCGAAGAGATCGATGAGACGATGGCCACTGCGCTGGCAGATCAATGGCTCGTGTTCGGCGACTTCCTGCTCGCCGATCTGGCGACCGGCTTTGACACCGTGGTTGGCAATCCACCGTATGTGCGGCAGGAGTTGATCCCGGACGTGCTCATGGCGGAGTACAGGTCCCGGTACACGACGATCTATGACCGTGCGGACCTATACGTGCCGTTCATCGAGCGGTCGTTGAGACTGTTGAAGCAGGGTGGAGTGCTCGGCTTCATTTGCGCCGATCGGTGGATGAAGAACCGGTACGGCGCTCGCCTGCGGTCTCTCGTGGCGGACGGATTCCACCTGCGGGCGTACGTCGACATGACGGATACGCCGGCCTTCCACTCCGATGTCATCGCCTATCCGGCGATCACGGTGATTGGACGCGAGAAGGGCACGACGACGCGCGTGGCGCATCGGCCCGCGATCGACTCGGCGAGCCTTGCGGTCCTGGCGAAGGCCATGACGGCGAAGAAGCTTCCCAAGAAGCAGAGTGCGGTGCGCGAGCTCGGCTGCGTCGCTGCCGGTGAAGAGCCGTGGATCCTCGACGGCTCCGCGCAGATGGAGCTGCTGCGAAGGCTAGAGCGGGACTACCCAACGCTCGAAGAGGCGGGCTGCAAGGTTGGCATTGGGGTGGCGACTGGTGCTGACAAGGCGTTCATCGGCAAGCTCGATGAGCTGGACGTGGAACCCGACCGGAAGCTGCCGCTCGTGATGACGCGGGACATCCTGACGGGCCGCGTCGAGTGGCGCGGCTACGGGGTCGTCAACCCGTTCATCGACGGGCCGGGATCCGGCCTGGTCGAGCTCTCCGACTTCCCTCGGCTGAAGCGTTACCTCGAGGCTCGCAAGGAAGAGATCGCGGGCAGGCACTGCGCGCAGAAGGCGCCGGTGTACTGGTACAGGACGATCGACCGCATCACTGCGTCGCTTGCCACGAAGCCCAAGCTGCTCATTCCCGACATCAAGGGTACGGCGCAGATCGTGTACGAGGAGGGGCGACTCTATCCGCACCACAACCTCTACTACGTGGTCGCCGACGCCTGGGACCTGCATGCCTTGCAGGCTGTGCTGCTTTCGGACGTGGCTCGGTTGTTCGTGGCCAGCTACTCGACGAAGATGCGCGGCGGCTTCCTTCGATTCCAGGCCCAGTACCTGCGGCGCATTCGCTTGCCTCAGTGGGCCGATGTTCCCCAGCGCCTGCGTAAGCAACTCACGCAAGCCGCGTTGGCGCTTGACATTGCGGCGTGCAATCGTGCTGTCGAGGAGCTCTACCGGCTTACGCCCGAGGAGCGTTCCGTACTCACGGAGAACAGCCAAAACAATGCCGCTTGACCTCGCAGACTATGAGCGCAAGAGCGCCGAAGCCGTTATGGCCTTCTGGGGAAACCGGGAGAAGTCGCGCCAGAAGCAGATAGAGGCCGGCAAGTCCGATCAGGGCGAGCGGGCCGGTGTCACGGCCGGCAAGAACATGGACGGCTTCATCGCGTTGATCATCGACATCGTAAAGGCCAATGGCCTGGCGCATGCGCAGATTCATCAGCAACGAGCGGTTCTGACGCTTCCCGGATACTTCCGGCCCACCAAGCTGTGGGACATGCTGGTGATCTACAAGAAGCAGCTCATTGCGGCCGTGGAGCTCAAGAGCCAGGTGGGCCCGTCCTTTGGCAACAACTTCAATAACCGGACCGAAGAGGCGATCGGCACGGCCCACGATCTGTGGACGGCATACCGCGAAGGCGCGTTCGGCAAGCAGCCGCGGCCGTTCGTGGGCTGGATGATGCTCGTGGAAGATGCCGCCGCGTCCCGCGCACCCGTGCGTGACAGTTCCCCGCACTTCCCGGTGTTCAAGGAATTCCAGGGGGCCTCCTACTTGAAACGTTACGACGTGTTGTGTCAGCGGCTGATGCAAGAGCAGCTCTACAGCACCGCGGCCTTGATGACTTCGCCGCGTACGGCCGCGTCATCCGGCGAGTATGCGCACCTGTCGGACATGACCAGCTTCAAGACGTTCGTCACCAGCTTGGCTGGGCATATCGCGGCCGAAGCGGCGCGGCTCGGGTAGCGGGCTATCCTGCGCGTGGTGCGTGCACTGGAAGATGCACGCAGAGGACGCGATCAACTTGTCAGGGAACACGATGCCGGAGCACGAGGGCTACCACGAGTCAACATTCGTCAAGGCGGTGACGCACTGGTGGGACCCGAAGAAGAAGAACTCCAAGGACATTGCCACCTCGCAAGGCGCGGGCCGTGACGGCAACCTCGCCGGCAACACCATGGATGGGTTTCGTGAGGTGATCATCGAGCACCTCCTCGCCGCGGGCGTGGCGCGTGAAGATATCCACTCCGGCGGACAGCTCACCGCGGTCCCTGCGAACTTGCCTTCTTACTTTCGTGCTTCCAAGAACTGGGATGTCCTTGTCTGCAAGAACAGCCTCTTCAAGTCGGCTGGCGGCAGCCTGTTTGGGGAGCCTGCCGCGCCGAAGCTGATCGCCGCGATCGAGTTCAAGTCGCAGCAGGATTCCATCGGCAACAACCAGAACAATCGGATGGAAGAGAGCATTGGCAATGCGACGGACTTCTGGGCGAGCTACGAGAACAAAAACTTCATTCACCTGACGCCGAGGCCGTGGCTCGGCTACTTGTTCGTGGGCAAGTACGAGGACGAGCAGGTGGGGAAGCCCGTGGAGATCAAGCAGCCGCACTTCCCGAGCGACCCAGTGTTTGCCGGAGGCAATCCAGAGGCGATCCAGTCGGTCACCAAGTTTCAGGGGCCGTCCTATGCCGAGCGCTATCGCATCTTCCTGGAGCGCATGATCGCGAAGAAGTACTACGACGGCGCCTGCTTCATCACCAGCAACGAACGCATCGCTGCGGACCCCGAGAACTATCGCTGCTTCTATCCTGCGCTCTCCGGGGCGGCGTTCATCGATGGGTTGCTTCGCCACATCAAAGCGTATTACCCCGACTAGGGCCTGTTAACACTAATTGCGCCGAAGCCGCATTGTCTTGACACTGCGGCCATGGAGATCACCGCAGCGCAGTTTGCCCAGATCGAACACTGCTTGCCCCGCCAGCGAGGCAACGTCAGCCTGTCGAATCTGCAAGTGCTTAACGCAATCCTTTACGTGGCCGAGCACGGCTGCAAGTGGCGCGGTCTGCCCAAGCGGTTTGGCAATTGGCACACGATCTACACGCGCATGAGCCGCTGGGCCAAGTCCGGCGTGCTCGACAAGGCGTTTGAGCAGTTGCAGCGTGCGCAGGTCGTGCAGATCAAGATCGAGTCCGTCTGCCTGGACAGCACCAGCGTGAAGGTGCACCCGGACGGCACTGGTGCTCGAAAAAAAACGGTCCGCAGGCTATCGGCAAGTCCCGCGGTGGCTGGAACACCAAGATCCACCTCCTCGCTGCGGACGCACGCACGGCCATAACGTTCTCGCTGTCGCCAGGCCAGGCGCACGATGCACCCGAGGGACGAGAGCTGTTGAAGCGGCTGGGGCCGCCCAATCGTCCTCTTCACCTGATCATGGACCGCGCCTACGAGGGCAACGAGACTCGGCAGCTTGCGCTCGATCTGGGCTTCGTCCCCGTCGTGCCCCCACTCAGCACGCGCATCGAGCCATGGGAATACGACCGGGCGATGTACAAGCGTCGCAACGAGGTAGAGCGCCTGTTCCGCAGGCTCAAGGGCTACCGCCGCATCTTCTCCCGCTTCGAGAAGCTCGACGTCATGTTCATCGCCTTCATCAGCTTCGCGCTGATCGCTGACGGCCTGCGGTTGTGTTAACAGGCCCTAGTTCGGCATAGTCCGACCAGCGTCCCTCCCAGGGCGTCATCACGACGGCCTGGCCGACGGTGCGGCCGCGCGCCTCGGCACGCACCGAGTCGATCAGCCCAGTGCTCGGATGGAAGGCCAGCAGCAGCGACGTCACCACGCGGCCATCGGCGAGGTCCACCCGCGCCGATTGCTCGTCGACGGCGGTCCAACGGGCGCCCTGGCTGGGCAGCAGGGCCGTCGGATACCAGGTGGCCTCGGCCACGAAACGCATGAACTCGCCGTGCGCCACGCCGCCGAGCTCCGGGGTTGTACCGCGCAGCTCGGTCAGCGATACGAGGCCCAGCAATGCTGGATGCAGGATGCCCTCGCCCGCGACATAGGCGTCGTGCACGCGCACGGTGAGACCCGGCGCGATCGTCATGCGGGCGTTCCAGACGAAACCCGGCCTTCGCGTCGTCACCCGCTGTGTCGACGTGAAGGGGATCCATCGGTCCGGTCCCTCGGCCGCCAGATTGAAGGTGCCGCGATGCTCCAGGCTCGCCGCTGCGACGAAGGGGGTTCCGTCGGCCAGTGCGGCCCGGAAGAATCGCTGCACCACAGGCGGCAGGCCGACGAGATCGCGCTCGGCGTCGAAGCGCGCGTGTGGCGTGTCGCACCGTGCCGCCTCGAGCCGTTCCATCAGGCCGCGTGTGCCGGCGTTCCAGCGCCAGACACCGAAGGCGGCCAGGACCGCGAAGATGGCCAGCAGCACGGCGGTCACCACGGCCACCCACTTGATCCACATCACCACCGCACCCTCCTCATTGCGGGTTTGCCGATCGCAGCCAATCGACGATGGCGTCGCGCACCGCCTCGTCGCGGCCCACCAACAGGTGCCCGCCGTCCATGTAGCCGATGAACCTGGCACCCGGGATGCGGCTGGCCGTGTACTCGGCGCCGGCGTAGGTACCGAAGCCATCGTCGCGCGCGCTGATCACCAGCGTCGGCACTGGGATCGTCTCCAGCGCCAAGGGCCCGAGGCGCTTGCCCAACCGCGTGTCGTCGCGCAAACCCAGCGCACGCTTCGAGACGGGCAGCACGCGCTCGGCCATCGCGTGGACGCGCGTCTGCTCCTGCGGACTCGCGGCATGGATCAGTTTGGGGGGTGTGGCGAGCACATGGCGGAAGACCGGATCGCGCGCGACCTGCAGGCCGGTCCAGTACAGGAAGTCGGAGCCGAGCAGGCGCAGCAGCCAGGCGTCCTTCTCGTCGGATACCGGCGGCGCCGAGTCGACGACACTGCCCGGCTTCCAGGCGATCGGGACCACCAGCACCAGCGCGCTGATGCGGCCCGGATGGCGCAGCGCCATCTGCAGCGCCGAAGTCGCGCCCGCCGAGACGCCCACCACCGCGGCCTTGCCGATGCCGAGCGCGTCGAGCAGGCACACATGGGCATCGGCCTGTGCCTCGGGCGAGGCGTCGGCAGGGCGCGGCGTGCGCAGATAGCCGAAGCGCGACATCGCGATGACGCGCATGCCCTGCCGCGTCAACGGCCGCGCCCAGTCCATGCCCTGGTCGTGGCCCCCGCCGCTGCCGTGCACCATCAACAGCGGCAGGCCGGCGCCGGCCTGCTGCGCTTCGATCGGTCCACAACGAGTCGTCAGCACCTCGCCGCCTTGCGCGGCATGTGCGTTGGCCGATGCGAGATCGCGTCCGAACTGCCAAAGAACGAAGGCGACACAGACCGCCGCGACGAACAGCCCGCCCCAGAGCAACCGCCGCGCGCGTCTGGTCATGCCGCGGTGTGCCAAGACCAGCACCGCCCGCAGCGGCCGCCGCACGATGCTGTGCCGAATTGCCTTCGTGTGATCATGTCCTACGGCCGGAGGCGAAACCAGGTTTCGCGCGCGGCGGACCCCGATGCCATTGATGCCGCCACCCTAAGCCGCTGCGGCCAGGTTGCATTGATCGGCGTCAAGCCACGCCGCGGCGGGCAACGGGCGTCTGGCGTCGGGCAGGGTATGCAGCGAATTCGTCGCCACAGGCACCGCCTACGGCGGCAGTGTCGCGACTCGATGGGTGCTTCGCGGCGTCCAATCGAGACGGTCGGATGCCCGGATGGTGTTGGGCTGCAGCGGTCGGCCCCTCGGACTCCCTGCCGTGAAGCTGGCGTCACAGGTTCGATGCCCCGAAGCCGCCGCTCGCGGATGAGTCACCTCGACCCATCAGTAACATTGGATATGCTGGGTTCGTCGCCGGAAGGCCGCCTGCCGGTCTCGCTTTGTCGGCATCTTCCAGCATGCGCATCCACTGATCGCGGACACCTCGGGGCGAGGGTCTGAGTGACGGGGGCGGTAAGCCCTGAATCAGTATCGGAATTGTCGAGATATCGTCACCATGTTCTCCGGCAGTGTTCATGCGGCCAGCCACAGCTCGCAGTCCGGACTCGACGCTCCAAAAAAAGGAGAACCTTATGGCGCTATTTCTACTCAAGCCGATACTCTGGAACACCAATGGCTACCAGCGCCCTTCTGGCTGGAAAGTCTCCGGCAAGAGCTTTCCGGCCCAACACGGGTTCGGCCACGAAGAATGGAACAACTCCCCTGCGCTTTTCTTCGAGGAAGATGGTCAGCGGTACCGCACGTTCCACACCGAGCGCTTCGGCAACGCCGCCACTGAAGAGAACCGCGGCCAGACATTCGTCTTCATGATCGCTTCACATGACGGCGTACAGCAGCTCGTAGGCGTGGCCGGCAACGCACACTACATTGGTGGCCACTCAGACGACGATCGGTACTTGGCCGAGCGGAAGCGCATCGCCAAGATGCTGGACCTTGCCAGGCTGGGAGAACAGGCGTGGGAGCAGCCTCGAGTGCGCGCCGCCGCGGGGAACTCCAGAGCCCATTTCAATGCGGTCTGGAAGCAGGATGTCTCGTGGATCCCGAACTGGATCTGCCCGGAAGAGTTCTTCTGGTGGCCGCAGCAACCCGTGACCCTTCAAGCAGCGAGCCTCACCGGCGCAAGCAAGCTGCCTACGATGTACTCGATCCACATGGGGCTCGACCTTGCGTGGGCTGAAGCCATCATGTCTGTCGTCCCCGCCGCACAGCGTGATGCTGGATGGGAACGGCTGGTCGACGCCATGCGAATTGCGCCGATCGACCCCGTGCCACCGGAAGCTGAAGGCAGCGACATGCCCAAGCCCACCACGCGCCTCAGCCTCGGCCTCGCCCGCATCGGACAAGGGAAATTTCGGCAAGACTTGCTCACCGCGTGGGGCGGCGGTTGCGCAGTGACAGGTATCGCCCATGTGCGAGTGTTGCGCGCGTCCCATGTCAAGCCCTGGAGCGAGTCGACCGACGAAGAACGCCTCGACCCCAACAATGGCCTGCTGCTGTGCGCCAACATAGATGCGCTGTTTGACGCGAAGCTCATCGCCTTCAACAGGGACGGCACGATGGATGTGTCACCTGAGATCGACGCCAAGGAACGCCTGCGCTTGGGAATCCCGCGAAGCCTGCGCATCGCGCCTAACTCGGCGCAAGCGGACTACCTTGAGCAGCACTGGGCCGCATGCCCGTGGAATCAGCCTGTCGAATAGGACTGCGATCGGCACCGGCACGTTGACGTAACCGACCGCACTACCGCACTACCGCACCACCGCACCGCCGCGCCCGGGATGCTGCACGCTGGAGCGCCCCCCCGAGCCAGTCAGTGCGCAATCGGAAAGCCTTATAGCCGCCGATCGTGAGAGTCCGCTCATGGCCGGGCTGAGCCATAGAGAGATCCAGACTCGCTTCCGGAAACCAGTCATTCGCAGGCAAGTCGAGGCGAGATTTCCGAGCGCGCCGGGAAGGACGGTTTGTGGCCGGGACTGATAGTTCGAGCGGGCGCCGGGAAGCTGCCCTTCAGTGCCGGTGGGCCGACCCGGTGTTTGGCGGCAGGTGACGCCCTGGCGGCTCACGAGAGCATCCTGCAACTCCCTCAACTCGATGGGAGACCATCATGGGAACCGCAGGCAACACAGCTCATCGCGAGCCGTGGAACAAAGGCAAGATCGTGGGGCAGAAGGCTCCGTTCAAGCTCAAGGATATCTGGGCGCTCCGCGTCCGCTTCCAAATGGAGCACCGGGTGCGCGAGCTCGCGCTGTTCAACCTGGGCATCGACAGCAAGCTGCGTGGGTGCGATCTGGTCGCCCTGAAGGTCCGAGATGTTTGTCATGGGGACCAGGTTGCCACGCGCGCCATCGTCCTGCAGCACAAGACCCAGCGCCCGGTCCAGTTCGAGATCACGCCGGCCACCCGGGATGCCTTGCAGGCGTGGATCAAGCAGGCTGGCCTGAAGTCGGATGGCTTCATCTTCCCCAGCCGGCTCCACGACTCACCGCACCTCGGCACCCGCCAGTACGCCCGGATCCTCGGGCACTGGGTCGACGAGCTGGGCCTGGACCGCTCCGACTGCGGCACGCATTCGATGCGAAGGACGAAGGCGACGCTGATCTACCGGCGTACCAGGAACCTGCGCGCCGTACAGCTGCTACTGGGCCACTCCAAGCTGGAGTCGACAGTCCGATACCTCGGCATCGAGGTCGATGACGCGCTCGAGATCTCTGAGCAAACAGAGATCTGATCCAGCAAACCGCTGGCCACCCGCGCAAGGATGGGGTGGCCAGCTACGAACGGCTGCTGTCTGGTGTTCTGCCGGACTCATGCTGTCGGCCAGAAGGAGCCGCCCGCGACCGACTGCTCTGGGGCATCTTGTCTCGCGTCCGCTTTGAGGTCCCGCTGGGCACTTGGGCAGGTGGCACTACCGGCCAATAGTGAGCCCAACGCCGTTTCGCGTCCACAGGGCCCACACGTCGACGCGACGGTCTTCCGGATATCCCTCTCGCGACGCGCGCGAGCTGGTGTCGGCGGCTTCAGGCGTGTTCCGAGGTCCAGAGACGAGGACGATGATCTGTTCGTCGCGAAGGTCGCACTTCTGCGAGCGTTGCTTGGCCTGTTCGGCGCAGGCGTCCAGCAAGGCGCGCTTGACGGCCTCGGCACGAGCCATGCCCAGTCCCACGTTAGCGTCGTACTGTCGGCTCTTCTCGCCTGCAATCGGCAGGCGGTCAGTGGCTCCGACTATGAGAAGCACCGCGTTCTTCCCCTCGACTCGTCCCTTGAGCCACGCGGCAGCCATGTTCTGAATGGTGGGCAGTTTGTCGAGTGACGAAAACGAGCCACCCTGGCCCTCAACCAACTTGCCGTCACCAAGTTTGAACTTGTCCACCGAGCCGAGGCGTTCCGGGCCTATGCCGCCAAACTGTCCAATCTCGATGCGAAGCTTGTCGAGCACCTTCTCGACGTCTATGCTGAAGATGCTGTCAACTTTTACGTCTTTGACCAGAGCAAATCCGCCGCCTGTGAGAGTACCAACGGCTAGCAATGACGCTCCTACTGCCTTTTGTGCGGTACTGCCCTTGGTGACCAGAAGCGTGACCCCGGCGGCGATAGATAACAGGAACAGACCGACTCCAGCGATTGCCCAACCGCTGACTTGGAGCAGACCCTCCGCTGGAACTGCAATTACGCGAGAAGTGGGAGCAGATGCAGCAGAGCCAACCAAAGGAGTGCCTGCTCCGACCGCTTCAATCGAGCGGCGGATCGCGGCGATGTCGCCGGCCATGCCAGTGCAACAGGAGGCGCTCGCGGAGTTGTTAACGAGAGGTGGCGTCGGACCACCCGGGCTCGTCATCACGCGCGAATAGAGCATCCAAGCGAAAACCAGCAGGCCCACAACTAGGAAGAACGTGTGCGCAGTTCCAAGCGGCGCGATGATCTTGGCAAGCTTGTCTCTTGTGTCTGCCCTGTTTGGATGCTGCGCAGCAGTTGCTGTCGCAAAGATGACAACACCGAGCAACGCGGACGCGAAGAAGGCGCCCAGAACGAACAGAAGTTGAACCTGGTCGCCAAAGGTGAGCGCCGGAATGAATTTCTCGAGCGCGTACGCGATGCAAGCCGCAGCGAGCGCCAGCGTGTATTTGTTGAACTCGATGAGCGCCTTAAAGTCCACCACTTGTTCCGCTTAGCAGTATGGGCAGACGCTCTTCACTAGCGCTTTGTTGGACGCGGCGATGAGGTTCTCGTTGGCGTCTGCGACGGCGGCGCCAAGCATTAGCATCGCGGTCGCGACGTCGTGTGCGTTTACCTTTCTAGTCCCCCCCGCACTTGTTGTCCTCATCCGATGCGCGGCTCTAAGGCTGTCTACAAAGACACGCCGGAGAAACGCCTCCTCGTGATCGTGGATTCTCACGAGTTTCGCGAAGTTGATTCGCTGGAGCGGACGCCACGCTTCTGGCGTTAGCTGGAGCCCGTGCGACTGGAGCGCAGTCGCAATTTGCTGCTTGTTTGCCTCAAAGCTGGAATTCATAGGCTGCCTCACGCACTCGTGGCTGAAGTGTCGCGCGGCGGCTGCCAAGCGGTCAATCCAAGGTCGTCCGCAGACAGGCGGACAATGCGGCGTCAGATGGCACGCGAGACTGCTGCGCCCTTCGGACATGCCGATCGCCAAAATGTGGACCATAGGCATGTGCTGGCAGTCCCTACTGTCCGCCAAAGCACACGGAGAGAATCTCTTGCGTGGTGCCTGTCTCTCAGGGGTAACCCTTAGAGTCGAGCCACATGTCAAACGACGGTGGTGTGGCGCCCACTCCCTCGGCCAGGCTGCTTCCCGCGGAGGCCTTGACGTACTTCTCCTCAAGACGCTGTGCGATTGGCGAGCGTCCGGCAGAAGGCCATCTTGGCCACGGTCGCACGGACCTGGGCTTCACCAAGTCTTCCGTTGAGTTCATCCTCGACTGGCCGCCCCAGGGAAGCGACATCAGGACAGCGGGTGTCCGTTCAGGGTCGGTACTGCGAGTTCGCTTGGCAGGGAAGCAGTCGTCGGAACGGCGGGACAGCGCAGTCGGGATCCGGGGTCAGCTGTACCCCCTACAGCTCCGCTCGGGCCTGCGCCGGTGGCCGAACTGAACGTCGGCTTGATGGCGCTACCCGTGAGTACGCCCGACGGCGGCGACCGGCTCCTCACGCCGCACACCAGCCGATTGCGCTTGGCTGATGGGCCCTACGTCTTCACCGTGACGATCTCGTCCAACCGCGTCGTGTAGCGCGGTGAGCGGCGATCCTGGCGCGATGCATGCGTGCTGTGTGTCGATCGCTTTTCCGCGCTGGCGATGGAGACCGCGTCTCACCAGAAGCGTTCGTTCAGCGCATCGATGGTCTCCATGAGACCGCGCCAGCCATCTGGCTGCATCTGTGCCGGCTTATCGTAGAGGTCCAGCGAGGCCTGCTGCTGCGGATTTTCGTCCTGCAACTCCAGCAGCATCACGCCTGCATTCGCGTATGGATAACTGCCCGGCTTGCGGTCGGCCGTCTTGGCGACGTGGTTGGCAAGCTTGGCCAAGGTCTTGGTCGCGCCGAAGCTCACGCAGGTCCGCTGCCACGCCTTCGACGACGAGAAAGCACTCGTCGATGCTGAAGACCTCCTGCCTGGGGCCGTCGGTGATCGCCGGGCACGACCGCAGCGCCGAAGCCATGCCCGCCGACCGTTCACGCAACATGGGGCGCCACCGGCTGGTCGTTTACGAGCACCTGCTCGCCCACGACCTCGACCAGCACCTCACCGAAGCGGCTGCACCAGACCCAGCGCTGCACCCCGGCGATGCCCAAGGGCAACGAGGGTGCGACCTCTTCGCCAGGCGAAAGCTCGAGGTCGGGTCGAAACGAGGCATCTTCCCCTGTGGGCTCACGCACGTGCAGGGCGTCGGGCTCCGACGGAGGGATGTCAGATCCAGGCCCAAGGGTGCTGCGCCCGCCGCGGAACGGGCTGGGTTCGGGGGGCGGCAGGTGATGCAGTGGGGGTGTGGCGCACGTCGATTTCCGAGCCCGGAGCGTGCGTCATAATGAAGAAGCAGTTGCCGTTTGATCCGTGCGCCAGATGCCGCGTGAACGCTGTGCCCCGAGGGGTTCCGGCAGACAATTGCCAGATGCATCCCCTCCTTGCCACGGCCCTGGGCGAGGCACAACCCCTGGTCGAGTCTCGCGGCTGGGCCTGGCCGGCGCCGACCGCCCTGGCGGAGGCCGAGCGCCTTCTCCGGCTGACGTCCCGCCATCGGCCGCCGACGATCCAGATCGACGCCGACGGGTCGATTCGTCTGGAGTGGGAGGCTGCCGAGACCGGCTGGCTGACGCTCACCGTCGACGGCAGTGGGCAACTCAGGCACAGCGCCGTGATCGGCGAGGACGAGTTCGAGCGCAGTGAGGAGTTCCGCGATGTGCTCCCGGAGTGGGCGACCACCGTGCTGGAGCGGCTCGTACAGGTCGGACACTGACACTGAGCCAGCGCTCGATCGTCAGGGCGGCGATGCGCCCGGCAGGTGTGCTGCGGCCAGTTGCCACCACGGGGGCAGCAGTTCGACGATCTCGGCGCGCCCGTAGCGATCATCCAGCAGCCAGAGCCAACCTCGGTCTTCGGGTGTTCTCAGCACACGGCCGGCCGCCTGAACCACCCGCTGCATCGCCGGCACCAGGTCGGCGTACCCATGGCCCTCCCCGAAGAGCTTGTCCAGCCGTGCCTGGATGGGGTCCTGCGTCACCGAGACCGGTGGCAGGCCCAGGGTGGCGATGAAGGCACCGATCAGCAGCGAGCCCGGCAGGTCCACGCCCTCGGCGAAGACGCCCCCCAGGACCGCAAAACCCACACCCTGGCCGCCGGGCCGGAACCTCGCCAGGAACTCTGCCCGCGCCTCGGTGGCCATGCGCGGCTCCTGCCGCCATTGCGGGATGTCGGGACGGCGTTCGGCCAGCAAGGCGGCGGCCGACTTCAGGTATGCGAAGCTGCTGAAGAACGCGAGGTAGTTGCCCGGGTGCTCGTCGAACTGGCGCGCGATGACCGCCACCAGCCGCTGCAGCGAACGATCCCGGTGCGCGTAGCGCGTCGAGATCTCGTGGGCCACGCGCACGGTCAGGTGCTCGGCCGGGAAGGCCGGTGGGATGTCGATCCAGGCCGTGTCCTCGGGCAGGCCCAGCAGGCGGATCGCGTAGTCCGGCGGCGACAAAGTTGCCGAGAACAGCGTGATGCTCTGCAGGGTCTGCAGTCGCGGGCGCAGGAAGCACGCTGGCGCCACGTTGCGCACACAGAGCACGGCGTCGCGTGCCTCCTGCGCCGCCGCATCGCCAGCATCGACGTCGACGTCAGCGCCCAGGAAGGTCTGCACGTCGAACAGCGAGTGGTCGCTCAAGGCCTCGGCCAGCTTCTGGAACCGACGCAGCTCGAAGTGGAAGTTCAGCAGCGAGCCGACGTTCAACGGGTGCTGGTTGAAGTGCTCCGACAAGGCGCCTGCCGCGGCCTGCAGGGCTTGCACGAAGGCAACTGGCACGGTGGCAAGCACCTCGTAGGGTGCGGCCGTGTCGGCGACCAGTTCCTCCGCCGCCTCCACCAGCGCATCGAGGGCGCCCTTCACGGCGCCGGGCGCGGTCTGCGCCGCGGCGCGGATCTGGCCGATGCGCAGTTCGGCGCTGTACATGCGCCGCGCACGCTCGACCAGGTTGTGCGCCTCGTCGACCAGCACGGCCAGCTTCCAGTCCAGGGCCTGCGCCAGGCCCCAGAGCAGGCCGTTGCTGTCGAACAGGTGGTTCACATCGCCCACCAGCACATCGGCCCAGCGCACCAGCTCCTGGCCCAGGTAGTAGGGGCAGATGCCGTGGCGCAGCGCGACTTGACGCTGGGCCGCGCCATCCAGCCAGCCCAGGGCGACCGCCTCCTCGCGGGCGGCGGGCAGGCGGTCGTAGAACCCGCGGGCCAGCGGACAGGCGTCGCCGTGGCAGGCCTTGTCGGGGTGCTCGCAACCCTCGTCCTTGGGCACCAGCGTCAGCACCCGCAAAGACCGGCCCGCAACCCCCGAGCGCAGCTTGCCGAGCGCCTCCAGGGCCGTGATGCTCCCCGTGCCCTTGCAGGTCAGGTAGGCCAGCTTGTCGATGCCTTGCACTGGCACGGCCCGAAGCATCGGGAACAGCGTGCCCACCGTCTTGCCGATCCCGGTTGGCGCCTGGGCCAACAGGCAGCGCCCGTGGGCGGCTGTGCGGTAGACCGCTTCGGCCAGTTCGCGCTGACCGGCGCGGAACGCGTCTTCCGGAAACGCCAGGCCTGTCAGCGCCGTGTCGCGAGCGGCACGGTGCGATGCCTCCTGCTCCGCCCAGGCGAGGAAGGCCGCGCAGCGCTGCGCCAGGATCTCGTCCAGCTCGTCGGCGCCGAAGACCTGCCGTAGTTCAATTTCGGACTGGCTCGCGACATCGAAGTAGACGAGCGCCAAGGTGACTTCGGGCAGGCTACGGCTGCGGCAGAAGAGCGCGCCGTAGGTCTGCAGCTGCGCCCAATGCAGCTGCCGTCGGTTTTCCGGGATGTCGTCCGGGTGTCCGCGGATGGTCTTGATCTCCTCCAAGCAGCGGCGCCGCGGGTCGTAGCCGTCGGCGCGGCCGCGAACGCGCAGAGCGCCCACGGTGGTCTCCAGCGCGATCTCGGTCTCGTAGTCCTGCCCACGGCGCTGGGCAACCGTGCTCTGGCCTGCCAGTCCCTCGAGCGCGGTCGCGGCGGGCGTGAAGCGTCGGTCCAGATCCCCGCGCTTCGCCGTGAACTCGCAGAGTTCGCGGACGGCGATGGTGTAGGTCCAGCCTGGCGAAACTGGGGCCGAGACAGAGGGCGCGAGCGGTGCATCGGAGGGCGCCGGATCCGGGAGCATGAGCGCCATTGTCGGGTCTGGTTGGCTGACGGCCCAAGGCTAGGTGCAGCCGGCCAGTTCTCGCCGGCCAATGGCAGCGAACGCCGAAACTTCAGATCAACCGCAAGGGCTTGGTCGACGCGCCAAGACAACAGCTGGGGCCGATTGCCCTGGTGCCAGTACATCGGCCTCGAAACTGGCACCAGACTGGCACCAGCTCGACCCAGAAAACAAAAAAGTCAGCAGGCGCTAACCTGCTGACTCTCTGTTTACTTGGCTCCCCGACCTGGGCTCGAACCAGGGACCTACGGATTAACAGTCCGGCGCTCTACCGACTGAGCTATCGGGGAATGAGCCCATGAGTATAACCTGGGTTTCCTGGCGTTGTCACCAGCGTCACAGCGAAATGTTCAGTGAAGCATGCCAGGTGCGCGGGGCCAGCGGGTACAAGTAGGCGTGGCCGAACTGGTAGGGCGCCTCCTTCCAGGCGCGCGTGTCGAAGACGTTGTCGACGCCCAGGCGCCACACCAGGTTGGCGCCGCTCCACTGCTGGGCCTGGCGCAGACCCAGGTCGACGCGGGTCCAGCCCGGTGTGGCGATGCTGTTGTCGGGCAGCACCGCACGCCGGCCCTCGTGGCTGGCGAAGGCCAGCAGCGCCAGGCCGGGCAGGGCGCTCACGTTGTAGACCGCCTGCATCTTCAGGCTGCGCTCGGGCACGTTGGTCGGCCGCAGGCCGTTGCGCGCGGCATCGGCCCCGGCCTCGCGGCGCGCGCGCAGCACCAGCGCGCTGGCGCGCAGGCTCCACGGCCCTGCGCCCCATTCGGCTTCTGCTTCCAGGCCGGCATGGCGCACGCGGCCGTCGGCGCGGCGCGTGCATGGCTCGGCGTCGCTGCAGTCGTCCGTGGGCAGGCCCGTGCTGTCCTGGATGTCGCTCCACTGCGGGCGCTGCGTGTCGAACCACGCCAGCTGCCAGGCCATGCGGTCGCTGCGGTGCTTGATGCCGGCCTCCCACTGCCGGCTCTTCAGCGTCGGCAGCGCCTGGCCGGCGTTGCTGTAGCGCGCCCGGTTCGGTGCCACCTCCGATTCGGCGCCTTCGCCCCAGCTGGCGTAGCCCATGAGTTGCGGGTCGAACTGCCAGGCCAGCGCGAGCCACGGGGTCGTGACGGCCTGGTCGTAGCTGGTGGGGCGGCTGCCGTCGGTGCGCACGCTGTCGCGCTCCAGCCGGGTATGGCGCAGACCCGCCCACAGCTGCCAGGCCGGTGCGAGCTGCACCACGTCCTGCACGTGCCACTCGGTGCTGCGCTCGTCGCGCTGCGTGTTCTCGTCGGTCAGCGCCGGGTCGGGCGGCACGGTGGCCATGCCATCGATCGTGCCCGTGCCCACGTAGTTGTAGGCCTGGCGCTGGTAGCGCGCGGTGTAGGAGGTGCCCAGCACGCCCACGCGCCAGCTGTGCTGCAGGCCGGCCAGTGTGTGCCTGCCGGCGAGGCTCAGGTCCGCTGCGCGGCTGGTGCGGCGTTCGCCGTCGCTGCGGAAATCGTAGAAGTCGAAGCTGCCGTCGCTGCAGTAGCGCGTGTAGTCGTTCTCGGCGCTGCAGCCGAAGGGAAACGCGATGCGGTCGTCGCTGCGCAGCGTCTGCTGCATCAGGTGGGCCGTGGCCTGCAGGTCGTCGCCGAGCGCGTGCGTGTAGCGCAGCGAGCCGGTGTCGCCGCGCAGCACCACCGGCAGCGACCAGGCCTGGTTGTTGAGGTTGATGCGCGGGTCGATGGCATCGGCGTCGGGCAGGGTGTTGCCGAGCAGGCTGAAGCCGGGAGTGCTGGGCTGGCTCTGCCGGCTGTGTTCGAGCTCCGCTTCGAGCAGACCGGCCTGTCCCAGGCGCCACTCCACCGCGCCGGCCAGCAGGTGCGACTCGCCGCGGCTGTCACGCAGCGACGGGTCCAGGCGCCGCGCGGCGGCGTTCAGGCGCCAGCCGAATGCGCTGTCCGTGCCGGCGCGGTCGCCCAGGTCGACGGCGACTCCGACCGTGCCGGGCTCGACCCAGTCCACCTGCAGCGCGCGGCGCGGTTGTGCCGTCGGCCTCTTGACCACCAGGTTCAGCAGGCCGCCCGGGGCACTGGTGCCGGCCTGGATGCCGCTGGCGCCCTTCATCAGCTCCAGTGCGGCCTTGTTGCCGGTGGGCAGCACGGTCTCGGCGTTGATGGGCAGGCCGTCGCGGCGGTAGTTGAAGCGGTTGTCCAGCGTGAAGCCGCGCACGGCCACCTGGCCCCAGTAGCCGGGCGCGTTGTAGGCGTCGGTGGTGCCGGCGTCGAGACGCGTGATGTCGGCCAGGCCGGCGATGCCGGCGTCCTGCAACTGTGCGGCCGTGATCACCGTGGCCGACAAGGGCGTGCGCGACAGCGGCACGTCACCGAAGCCGGTGACGCTGGCGCTGTTGGCAGCGCTGCGGCCGGTGACGGTGATGGTTTCCACCGCGGTCACGGTCTGCGCCGTGAGCGGTGTGCACGCAGCGGCAGCCGCGAGCGCGAGGAAGGTGTGGTGTGGAAGACGAGCCATCGTGTGCCTTGAAAGCGATGGCAGGGCTGCAAGCCGATGGGACGGTGCAAGGCGGCCGCGAGCAGGCCGGGTCCCGAGAGACTGCTTCCCTGCGCGAGCATTACCTCGATCAGGTTCAAAGGGTCTTTCTCAGTCGACCCGGTTTGCACCGGGTCAACACCCCTAGCGAAGTGGCCGCAGCGTGCGCCGCGACCGGGCAGGACTATAGCGTCAATCGAACACAGGCGATTCCACGCCCAGCACCTTGTGCAGCTTCGGGCTCGTGGTGGTGTACTGCAGCAGCACCTTCTTGTCCGGGAACACGTACGGGCTGGCACCGAAGGCGGCCAGCGCCGCCTCGTGGAAGCCGGACAGGATCAGCTTCTTCTTGCCCGGGTAGGTGTTGATGTCGCCGACCGCGAAGATGCCGGGCACCGTGGTCTCGAACTTTTCGGTGTCGACGACGATCTGCTTGCGGTCCAGGCCCAGGCCCCAGTCGGCGATGGGGCCGAGCTTCGGGCTCAGGCCGAAGAACACCAGCAGCACGTCCAGCGGCACCACACGCGTCACGGCGTCGGCGCCGGTGACCTTGATGCGCGCGAGCCGCTCGCCGTCGGTCTCGAAGCCGGTGATCTGGCCGACGATGAACTGCATCTCGTAGGCGTCGCACAGCGCCTTCATCTTCGCGACGTTCGCCGGCGCGGCGCGGAAGGCGTCGCGCCGGTGCAGCAGGATCACGCTCTCGGCCTTGTGCGGGCCGTCGGCCACGAAGTTCAGGGCCCAGTCGAGCGCCGAGTCGCCGCCGCCGACGATGACGAGGTTCTTGCCGGCGAACTGCGCCGGGTTCTTCACGCGGTAGAACAGCTGGCGCTCGTGGAAGGCCTCGATGCCGTCGACCTTCAGCGTGCGCGGCTGGAACGAACCCACGCCGCCGGCGATGAACACCGTCTTGCTGACGAACCGCGTGCCCTTGCTGGTGGCGACGTCGAAGCGGCCGTCGTCGCGCCTGGCGACCTCGGTCACTTCCTGGCCGAAGTGGAAGGTGGCGCCGAAGGGTTCGATCTGGCGCAGCAGGCTGTCGGTGAGTTGCTGGCCCGTGCACACGGGCACGGCCGGGATGTCGTAGATCGGCTTGTCGGGGTAGAGCTCCACGCACTGGCCGCCGGGATAGCCCAGAGAATCGACGACGTGGGCCTTGATCTCCAGCAGCCCCAGCTCGAACACCTGGAACAGGCCCACCGGCCCGGCCCCGACGATGACGGCGTCGGTCTCGATCGGTCCGGCGTGCGCCTGCGCAACGTCGGTGATCGCAGGGTTGGTGCCGGCGTTCATGGTGCCGGCCTCAGCGCTTGAGTTCGCCGAGCTTGTCCTTGCGGTCCTTCCACTCGTCGGCGTCGGGCAGCGGGGCCTTGCGCTTGGTGATGCTGGGCCACTTGCGCGAGAGCTCGGCGTTGAGCTTGATGAAGTGCAGCTGCTCGGTGGGCACGTCTTCCTCGGGCAGGATGGCGTTCACCGGGCACTCGGGGATGCAGACGGCGCAGTCGATGCACTCGTCGGGGTCGATCGTCAGGAAGTTCGGGCCTTCACGGAAGCAGTCGACGGGACAGACGTCCACGCAATCGGTGTACTTGCAGCGGATGCACGATTCGAGAACGACGTGAGTCATGGTGGGCTCGGTTGGAACAGTCGGCGCGGCAGCGGCCGACATCGGCGGCGCTGCGCGTGGGGGACACTGATTTTATGACGCGAGCTGCGGGCTCGCGGCTTGCGCTGGCGCAGGGGTGATTGCCGCCGGCAGCGGCGCGGCACCGGCGCCGACCACGACCACGGTGGGTCGGCCGGCGTGCAGCACGGCGGCGGCGGCCAGGTCGGCCAGCAGGTGGTCGCTGGAGAGCTGGTCGGGCCAGCCGGCGCGAGAGACCACGTTGACGGGCGTGTCGTGCGCCCAGCCGGCCTGCCGCAATTGCCGGCCCAGCCTGGCCAGCTGGCGGCCGGCCATGTAGAAGACCTCGGTGTCGGCACTGCGGCCGGCCTGCAACTGGCCTTCGCGCGTCATGGCCGTGGTCAGGGCCACGCTGCGGCCCGCGCCGCGGCGGGTCAGCGGGCGCTGCGTGGCAGCGGCTGCCGCGATGGCCGCGGTGACGCCCGGCACCACTTCGCAAGCGATGCCATGCGCAGCCAACGCCTGCAGTTCTTCTTCCAGGCGCCCGAAGATGCTGGGGTCGCCGCCCTTCAGTCGCACGACGACCGCGTGCTGCTGCGCGAAACGCACCAGCATGGCGTCGATGGTGGCCTGCCCGGTGCTGTCGCAGAACCCGCGCTTGCCGACGTCGATCCAGCGCGCCTGCGGCGCGTACTGGCGCAGCGCGGGATCGGTCAGCGCATCGAACAGCACCACGTCGGCCTGCGCCAGACGCTGCGCGCCGCGCACGGTGATGAGGTCGGCGGCGCCCGGGCCGGCGCCGATGAAGACCACCCGGCCCATCAGGCGGTCAGGGCTTCGGGTTGTGCCGCGGGGCGCATGTGCAGGCCGCATTCCTTGGCCGCGCCATCCTGTTCCCACCACCAGCGGCCGGCGCGGTGGTCTTCGCCGAGCGACACGGCGCGTGTGCAGGGCGCGCAGCCGATGCTGGGGAAGAACTGGTCGTGCAGTGCGTTGTAGGGCACGTCGTGCTGCTGCACGTACTGCCAGACGTCGGCCTCGCTCCAGTCGGCGAGCGGGTAGAACTTCTCGCGGCCGTCGGCGTCGATCTCGAAGAACGGCACGTTGGCGCGGGTGTCGCTTTGTTCGCGGCGCAGGCCGGTCACCCAGGCGCTGCGGCCTTCGAGCAGGCGGCGCATCGGCTCGACCTTGCGCACGTCGCAGCAGGCCTTGCGCAGATCCACGCTCTCGAACATGGCGTTCTCGCCGTGGCGGCGCACGAAGTGCAGCACCTGTTCCTGGCGCGGTGCGTACACCTGCACCTGCAGACCGTAGCGCTGCTCGATGCGCGGGATCAGCGCCAGCGTCTCGGCGTGCAGGCGGCCGGTGTCCAGCGTGGCCACGGTGATCGGCAGCTGGTGGCGGGCGATCATGTCCGTGAGCACCATGCCTTCGACGCCCAGGCTGGACGCCTGCACGATGCGGCCGCCGTGGTCTTCGGCGGCCTCGCGCAGCAGCGCGACGGCGTGCGCCACGCGGGCGTCGAAGCCGCGGGTCTTCTTGGCGTGCAGGGTGATGGCCGACATGGGGGTGCTCGACGTCCGGTGTTCAGGCGGCCTGCCGGGCGAAGACCGGGCGGTTGCCCGTGATGTCGCCCTGGTAGTGCGCGGGAATGAAGCCCAGCGTGCGCAGGGCGGTCTCGGGGTTCTGGTCGGCGCGCAGCTGCACGGCGTCGAAGCCGCAGCGGCGCAGCAGCGGCAGCATGTCGACGACGACGTCGCCGGTGGCGCGGATCTCGCCGGTGTAGCGCAGCCGGCCGCGCAGCAGCACGGCCTGCGAATAGGCGCGGCCGTCGGTCCACTTCGGGAACTGCAGCACCACCACGGACGCGGCGTGCACGGCGGCGGCCTGGGCGAGCACGTCGTCGGTGTTGGCCAGCACCAGGGCGTCGGCGGGAGCGGGGTGGTCGGTGGAGACGAATTGCATGGCGGGGGTCTACTTCAGGCGGTGGCCGCGGCGTGGCTGGCCGTGGTGCGGCGCACGGCGTCGGCCGCGGCGCGGAACGGCAGCGGGCCGATGCGGCGCGCGGTGTCGATGAAGTGCTCGCCGCTGTGGCGTTCGCGGCGGTAGGTGTCGATCACGGCTTCCAGCACGTCGGGCACCTCGTCGGCCGCGAACGACGGGCCGATCACCTTGCCCGCCACCGGCGCGCCGCTGAGCGTGCTGCCGTCGGAGCCGGCCACGGTGACCTGGTACCACTCGCTGCCGTCCTTGTCGACGCCGAGGATGCCGATGTGGCCGCTGTGGTGGTGGCCGCAGCTGTTGATGCAGCCGCTGATGTGCAGGTCGATGTCGCCGATGTCGTGCAGAACGTCGAGGTCGTCGAAGCGCTCGGTGATGGCCGCGGCCACGGGGATCGAGCGGGCATTGGCCAGGTCGCACAGATCGCCGCCGGGGCAGGCGATCATGTCGGTGAGCAGGCCGATGTTGGGCGTGGCGAAGCCGTCTTCGCGCGCGGCCAGCCACAACGCGTGCAGCTGCGATTCGGGCACCCAGGGCAGCAGCAGGTTCTGGTCGTGCGTGACACGCAGTTCGCCGGCGCTGAAGTGCTCGGCCAGCTCGGCCGCACGCTCCATCTGGTCGGCCGTGACGTCGCCCGGCGGCAGGCCGGCGCGCTTGAGCGACAGCGTCACCGCGCGGTAGCCCGGCAGCTTGTGCGCGTGCACGTTGCGCTCCAGCCAGCGCGTGTAGGCGCGCGGCGCGTCGGTCGGCGGCGTGGCGGCAGCGGCCGGCAGCGGGCCGGGCGCGGGCGTGAAGTAGGCGGCGACGCGGTCGAACTCGGCCTGCGGGATCAGGTGCTGCGGGTTGC
Source organism: Rubrivivax soli (assembly GCF_049810355.1). Lineage (GTDB taxonomy): Bacteria > Pseudomonadota > Gammaproteobacteria > Burkholderiales > Burkholderiaceae_C > Rubrivivax. The sequence goes on along the minus strand of NZ_CP187368.1, from coordinate 851,342 downwards.
CTTCGGCCAGCAGCGCCGCGAACTCGCGGTTCACGTCGTCGACGAACTTCTGGCCTTCGGCCTTCACCAGGATCTTGATGCGCGCCTTGTAGGCGTTGTCGCGCCGGCCGTGCAGGTTGTACACACGCACCACGGCCTCGATGTAGACGAGGATCTGCTGCCACGGCACGAAGGCGCTGAACTCGGTGGCGATCACCGGCGTGCGGCCCATGCCGCCGCCCACCAGCACGCGGAAGCCCACGGCGCCGGCGGCGTCGTGCACGAGGTGCAGGCCGATGTCATGCCAGGCGGTTGCGGCGCGGTCTTCACGCGCGCCGCTGACGGCGATCTTGAACTTGCGCGGCAGGAACGCGAATTCCGGGTGCAGCGTGCTCCACTGGCGCAGGATCTCGCAGTAGGGGCGCGGGTCAATGGCTTCGTCGGGCGCGATGCCGGCCAGCGCGTCGGTGGTGATGTTGCGGATGCAGTTGCCGCTGGTCTGGATGCCGTGCATGTCGACAGCGGCCAGCAGGTCCATCGCGTCGGCGGCGCGCGCCAGCGGGATCCAGTTGAACTGCAGGTTCTGGCGTGTGGTGAAGTGCCCGAAACCGCCGCGCTCGGTGGGCAGGCCGGCATCCTGCAGGTCGAGCTCGCGGGCGATCTTCGCCAGCTGCCGCAGCTGGCGGCTGGCCAGTTCGCCGTAGGGCACGGCCACGCGCAGCATCGGCGCGTGGCGCTGGATGTACCAGCCGTTCTGCAGCCGCAGCGCCTTGAAGTCGTCCGCAGACAGCTCGCCGGCCAGGTTGCGCTGCAGCTGGTCGCGGAACTGCGCGGCACGGGCGTGCACGAACTGGCGGTCGAAGTCGGAGTAGCGGTACATGGTGGGCAGGCGTTTGCTGAGGGTTGGACTGTAGAGAGCCGTCTTATGGTTGAAAACTACAGAGAAGTAGCTTGTTTATTCCTTATTGATCTGAAGTGCTGCTTCCTACAATCTGCCGCATGTCAAGACTCTTCTGGGCGCTGACCGTCGTGCTGCTCACGGCCTGTCAGACCGTGCCCCCCGCACCGCCGGCCGTGCCGGTGCTGCCCGAGACCCCCGCCGAGCCACCGGCACCGCCCATCACCGAGCCGCCGATCGCGGTGCCCAAGCCGCCACCGCGGCCGCCACGCATCGGGCTGGCGCTGGGCGGCGGCGCGGCACGCGGCTTCGCGCACATCGGGGTCATCCAGGTCCTGGAAGAGCAGGGCATCCAGCCGGCGCTGGTGGCCGGCACGTCGGCAGGCAGCCTGGTCGCTGCGCTGTACGCGTCGGGCAAGAACGGGCGCGAGATGGCCGCCCTGGCGCTGGCCATGGACGAAGGCGCCATCACCGACTGGGCCTTCCCGACGCGCGGGCTGATCCGCGGCGAGGCGCTGGCGCGCTACGTGCGCGAACAGACTGGCGGCCGCACCATCGAACAGATGCGGCTGCCGCTGGGCATCGTCGCCACCGACCTGGACAACGGCGCGCCGGTGCTGTTCCAGCGCGGGGACACCGGCACCGCGGTGCGCGCCTCCAGCGCGGTGCCGGCGGTGTTCCAGCCGGTGCTGATCGGCGCGCGCGAGTACGTCGACGGCGGCCTGGTGTCGCCGGTGCCGGTGCGCTTTGCGCGGCAGATGGGGGCCGACCTCGTGATCGCGGTCGACATCTCCACGCCGCCCGACGGCGCCGCCACCGGCGACGTGATGAAGATGCTGCTGCAGACCTTCGCCATCATGGGTCGCAGCATCAACAGCTTCGAACTGCGCGAGGCCGACATCGTGATGCGGCCATCGCTGGTCGGTGTGGGCAGCGCCGACTTCACGGCACGCAGGCGCGCGATCCAGGCCGGGCGCGACGCGGCGCAGGCTGCGCTGCAGGCGCTGCGCGTGCGCATCGCGGCGCTGACGCGCTGAGCGCCACCCCGCCCGCGCCGCAGCCCCACAACGACAAACGGCCCGGTCTTGCGACCGGGCCGTGCAGCAGGCGCATGGTGCGCCTGCACTCTCGACAGTCCCTGAGCGGCTGGAATCAGGCAGCGCGCTTGGCGGTCTTGCCAGCGGCTTGCGTCGCCTTCACGGCGGTGGAGGTCACGGCCTGGAAGTTGGCTTCGGCGACTTCGGCGGCCTGCTTGGCAGCCTTGTGCACGCTCTCGTAGGCGTTGTTGGCGGCGGCGACGGCCGACTTCACCAGCGCGACGGCGTTCTCGGTGCCGGCCGGGGCGTTCTTGACGGCGTTGTCGACGACCGACAGCACCTTCTTCTGGGTGTCGGCGACGGTGGCTTCGGCGACCTTCGTCACTTCGGCGCTGGTGCCGGCCATGATGTCGTACACGTGGCGGCTGTAGGCAGCGGCCTTCTCGGCGGCCGGTTGCAGCAGGCTGGCCTGCAGGGCCAGCAGTTCCTGCGCGTCCTTGACCGACAGCGCGGCTTGCGTGGTCTGGGCGGCTTCGCCCAGCGTGGTGCGCGCCACTTGCAGGTTCAGCTCGACCAGCTTCTCGACGCCTTCGAAGGCCTTGTTGGTCAGGCCGAAGAGGGTTTCGAGGTTGGCCTTGTGGGCGGCGACGACTTGTTCAGCGGTGAAGTTCATGGTGCAGTTCTCCAAGGAGGGGCAGGGTGCAGGACGGGGATTTCTCCGGGTTGCAGCACTTTTGTTGCACTGCAGCATGGGTGAAGTATAGGCAGCACGGCCACCATTGCAAGCGTTTTTTGTTGCGGCGCAGCAAAGTAGGGCCATCTTCCTAGAATGCGCCGCGATGCGCGCCTTCCACTCCGACCACTTCGTGCTGCCGCTGCCTGCCGGCCACAGCTTTCCGATGACGAAGTACCGGCTGTTGCGCGAGGCCGCGGAATCCAGCCTGCCCGGCGTGCGCGTGACCGAAGCCCCGCCCGCCAGCGACGGCGAGCTGGCGCTGGCGCACGACCCCGCCTGGATCACTGCCGTCGTGCAGGGCACCACCAGTGCCGCCCAGCAGCGCGAGATCGGCTTCCCCTGGAGCGAGCGCATGGTCGAGCGTGCGCGGCGCTCGGTGGGGGCGACCGTCGCTGCCGCGCGCACGGCGCTGTTCGACGGCGAGCACGTGGCAGCCAACCTGGCCGGTGGCACGCACCACGCCTACGCGCACAAGGGCTCGGGCTACTGCGTCTTCAACGACGTGGCCGTGGCGGCGCGCCTGATGCAGGCCGAGTGGAACCGCCGCCACCGCCGGCTGCTGCGCGTGCTGGTGATCGACCTCGACGTGCACCAGGGCAACGGCACGGCGTCGATCTTCGCCGACGACCCCACGGTCTTCACGCTGTCGCTGCACGGCGCGAAGAACTTCCCGTTCCGCAAGGAAGCCAGCGACCTCGACGTCGAGCTGCCCGACGGCTGCACCGACGCGCCCTACCTGCAGGCGCTCGACGTTGCCCTGGAGCAGGCCTTCGCGCGCCACGCGGACGGCCCGCCGGGGCTGGCCTTCTATCTGGCGGGTGCCGACCCGCACGAGAACGACCGCCTGGGCCGGCTGAAGATCAGCAGCGCGGGCCTGGCCGAGCGCGACCGCCGCGTGCTCGCGGCGCTGCAGGCGCGCCGCATCCCGGTGGCGTTGTCGATGGCCGGCGGCTACGGGCGCGACCTGGCGACCACGGTCGACGTGCAGCGCCGCACCCTGGAGATTGCGTACGCGAGCTGGCTGCGGCGGGCGGCAGAATCACCGCCATGAGCGACAGCCCCCGCCGCCCCGAGGCCCGGCCCCGCAGCCACTACCGCCACTTCAGCCCGATCCACACGCGCTGGATGGACAACGACGCCTACGGCCACGTCAACAACGTCGTCTACTACAGCTTCTTCGACACCGCGGTGAACCGGTATCTCATCGAGGCCGGCGCGCTGGACATCCACCACGGCGCCGTCATCGGCCTGGTGGTCGAGACGCACTGCAACTACTTCGCGCCACTGGAGTTTCCGCAGCTGGTCGAAGCCGGCCTGCGCGTGGCGCACGTCGGCGCCTCCAGCGTGCGCTACGAGGTCGGCCTGTTCGCCGCCGGCGCGCCTGCCACCGCGGCGGCAGGGCACTTCGTGCATGTCTACGTCGACCGCGCCAGCCGCCGCCCGGCACCGCTGCCGGCCCCCTTGCTCGCCGCGCTGCAATCCCTGCGCGACCCCGCCTGACCCCGCCCGGCCCACGACCCCATGACCATCACTCCCGAGACCACCGCTGCGGTCGACGCCGCGATCACCTCGCGCCACTCGATGCGCGCCTTCCTGCCCACGCCCGTGCCGCGCGAGACCGTGCTGCAGATCCTGGACGTGGCTGCGCGTGCGCCCTCGGGCACCAACACCCAGCCCTGGAAGGTGACCGTGCTGACCGGCGGCGCCAAGCAGCGGCTGTCGGCGGCGATCCGCGCCGCGTACGACGATCCGGTCGAGCGCGCGCGCCACACCGAGGCCTACAACTACTACCCCACCGAGTGGGTCTCGCCCTACATCGACCGCCGCCGCAAGGTCGGCTGGGACCTGTACGGGCTGCTCGGCATCGCCAAGACCGACAAGGCACGCATGCACCTGCAGCACGCGCGCAACTACGACTTCTTCGACGCGCCGGTCGGGTTGATCTTCACCATCGACCGCATCCTGCAGCAGGGCAGCTGGCTCGACTACGGCATGTTCCTGCAGAACATCATGGTCGCCGCGCGCGGGCGCGGCCTCGACACCTGCCCGCAGGCGGCGTTCACGCAGTTCCACCGCCTCATCGCGGAACAGCTGGCGCTGCCGGCCGGCGAGACCGTGGTGTGCGGCATGGCGCTGGGCCACGCCGATCCGGCAGCGGTCGAGAACACGCTGGTCACCACACGCGAGCCCGCCGCCGCCTTCACACGTTTCCTGGAGTGACCATGTCCCTGGCGATCCGCCGCGGCCTCGCTGCCGCGTCCCTGCTGCTGCCCGCGTGGGCTGGTGCCGCCGACATCGACGGCGCCGCGCTGTCGGCGTGGTGGGGCATCCCGTTCGCCGGCGTGCTGCTGTGCATCGCGCTGATGCCGCTGCTGGCCACGCAGGTCTGGCACCACCACTTCGGCAAGATCACCGCAGGCTGGGCTGTGGCCTTCCTGCTGCCGTTCGCCGTCGTCTTCGGCCCCGGCGTGGCCGGCGGCGCGCTGGTGCATGCCCTGCTGGCCGAGTACATCCCGTTCATCGTGCTGCTGGTGGCGCTGTACACCGCGGCCGGCGGCATCTTCGTGCGCGGCAACATCCACGGCAGCCCGGCCACCAACGTCGCCATCATGGCCGTGGGCTCGGTGCTCGCCAGCCTGATGGGGACCACGGGTGCGTCGATGCTGCTGATCCGGCCGCTGATCCGCGCCAACGACAACCGCAAGCACGTGGCGCATGTCGTCGTGTTCTTCATCTTCACCGTCAGCAACGCCGGCGGCTCGCTGACGCCGCTGGGCGACCCGCCGCTGTTCCTGGGCTTCCTGAAAGGCGTGGACTTCTTCTGGACCCTGAAGCACATCTTCCCCGAGACGCTGCTGCTGCTGGGTGCGCTGCTGGCCATCTTCTACGTCATCGACAGCTGGTACTACCGCCGCGAAGGCGTGATGCCGGTCGACCCCACGCCCGACACGCCGCGGCTGGGCCTGGAAGGCGCCGTCAACTTCCTGCCGCTGGCCGCGGTGGTGGCGCTGGTGCTGATGAGCGGCACCTGGAAGCCGGGCGTCGTGTTCGACGTCTTTGGCACGCCGGTGGAACTGCAGCAGATCGTGCGCGACGTGCTGCTGGTGGGCGTGACCTTCGTCTCGCTGGCGATCACGCCCAAGGGCGTGCGCGAGAAGAACCAGTTCTCCTGGGCGCCGATGCAGGAGGTGGCCAAGCTCTTCATCGGCATCTTCCTGACGATGATCCCGGTGCTGGCGATGCTGAAGGCAGGCGAGCAGGGCGCCTTCGCCGCCGTCACCCGCGCGGTCACCGGGCCCGATGGCCAGCCGCTGCCCTGGGCCTACTTCTGGTTCAGCGGCGTGCTCAGCAGCTTCCTCGACAACGCGCCCACCTACCTGGTGTTCTTCAACCTCGCCGGTGGCGACCCCGCGGTGCTGATGACCACGCTGGCCGGCACGCTGGCCGCCATCTCGGCCGGTTCGGTGTTCATGGGCGCCAACACCTACATCGGCAACGCACCGAACTTCATGGTCAAGGCCATCGCCGAGGACCGCGGCGTCGCCATGCCCAGCTTCTTCGGCTACATGCTGTGGAGCGGTGCCATCCTGCTGCCGCTGTTCGCCCTGATGACCTTCATCTTCTTCGTCTGACATGCCCGCCCAACCCGCCATCCTGGTCGCCCGCGCCGTCTTCCCCGAGACGGTGGAGCGCCTGCGCCAGCACTTCGACGTCGAGCACAACCCCGACGACACCATCTACACGAAGGCGCAGCTGATCGAGCGGCTGCGCGGCAAGGCCGGCGCCTTCACCACCGGCAGTGAGCGCATCGACGCCGAGGTGCTGGCCGCCAACCCGCAGCTGCGCGTGGTGGCCAACATGGCCGTGGGCTACAACAACTTCGACATCGCCGCCTGCACCGCGGCCGGCGTGCTGGCCACCAACACGCCCGACGTGCTGACCGAGACCACGGCCGACTTCGGCTTCGCGCTGATGATGGCCACCGCGCGCCGCATGGCCGAGAGCGAACACTTCCTGCGCCGCGGCGAGTGGACGCGCTGGGCCTACGACATGTTCACCGGCAGCGACGTGCACGGCGCGACGCTGGGCATCCTGGGCATGGGCCGCATCGGGCAGGCCATTGCACGCCGCGGCGCCCTGGGCTTCGGCATGCGCGTGATCTACCACAACCGCAGCCGCCTGCCGGCCGAGCAGGAAGCGCCGATCGGCGCCCGCTACGTCGACAAGGCCACGCTGCTGCGCGAAGCCGACCACCTGGTGCTGGTGCTGCCGTATTCGGCCAGCAGCCACCACGCCATCGGCGCGGCCGAACTGGCGCAGATGCAGCCCACGGCCACGCTGACCAACGTGGCGCGCGGCGGCATCGTCGACGACGCGGCGCTGGCCGCGGCGCTGCGCGAGCGGCGCATCGCCGCCGCGGGCCTGGACGTGTTCGAAGGCGAGCCGGCCGTGCACCCGGAGCTTCTAACGCTGCCCAACGTCGTGCTGACGCCGCACATCGCCAGCGCCACGGTCGCGACGCGGCGCGCGATGGCCGAGCTGGCGGCCGACAACCTGATCGCCGCACTGACCGGCGGCACGCCGCCGACGCCGATCAACCCCGAGGTGCTGGCCGGACGGCGCTGACACAATCGCGCATGCCCGATTGGTTGGTCCCGGCGCTGCTGGCGCTGTGTCTGCTGCTGCTGGTGTGGATCGCGCTGCGGCGCCCCGATGACGCTGCGCTGCAGCGGCTCGAGGCCGAACTGCGCGACGAGCTCGGGCGCCAGGGGCAGGCCGGGCGTGACGACCTGGCCAATTTCCAGCGCTTGCTGCTGGCGCACAGCGGCGAGCAGGCGCGCACGCAGAACGAACAGCTGCGGCAGCTGGCCGAGGCCACCGAGCGCCGCCTGCTGGCGCTGCAGGTCGGCAACGAGCAGAAGCTCGACCAGATGCGCGCCACGGTCGACGAGAAGCTGCACGCCACGCTGGAACAACGCCTGGGCGAGAGCTTCAAGCAGGTGGCCGACCGGCTGGAGCAGGTGCACAAGGGCCTGGGCGAGATGCAGGTGCTGGCGCGCGACGTCGGCGCGCTGCACCGCGTGCTGAGCAACGTGAAGACGCGCGGCATCTACGGCGAGGTGCAGCTGGCCGGCCTGCTGGAGCAGGTGTTCACGCCCGAGCAGTACGCCACCCACGTCGCCACGGTGCCGGGCAGCAGCGAGCGCGTGGAGTTCGCGCTGCGCCTGCCGGGCCAGCGCCAGGACGGCGCGCCGCTGTGGCTGCCCATCGACGCCAAGTTCCCGCGCGAGGACTACGAGCGCCTGCTCGACGCACAGGACCGCGCCGACGCGCCGGCGGCCGAGGCGGCGTCGCGTGCCATCGAAACCCGGTTGCGGCTGGAGGCACGCAGCATCCGCGAGAAGTACGTTGCGCCGCCGCACACCACCGATTTCGGCATCCTCTTCGTGCCGACCGAAGGCCTGTACGCCGAGGCGCTGCGCCGGCCTGGTCTGCTGGAGGCGCTGCAGCGCGAGCACAAGGTGATGCTCGCCGGCCCGACCACGCTGCTGGCCACGCTGACCAGCCTGCAGATGGGCTTTCGCACGCTGGCGCTCGAGCAGCGCAGCGCCGAGGTCTGGGACGTGCTGGGCGCGGTGAAGACCGAGTTCGGCCGCTTCGGCGAGGTGCTGGCGAAGACCAAGAAGAAGCTCGACGAGGCCAGCAGCAGCATCGACGCCGCCGAGGTGCGCACGCGCGCGATGGCGCGGCAGCTCAAGGGTGTGGAAGCGCTGCCCGAGGCCCGTGCGCTGCAGCTGCTGCCCGGCCGCGAGGACGCGGCCGATGGCTGAGCAAGCCCGCGAGGGCCGTGTGCTGGTGGCCTTGATCGCCGGGCAGCTGGGCCTGCACTCGGCGATGGCCGGCCTGCGCATGGCCGCGCCGCTGCAGGCGCTGCGCGAGGGCTACAGCGCCTGGGCCGTGGGCCTGCTGCTGGCGCTGTTCGCCGCCGCGCCGGTGGTGCTGGCCTTGCATGCCGGCCGCCTGGCCGACCGCCACGGCTACCACCGGCCGGTGCGCATCGCCGCGGCGCTCACCATCAGCGGCATGGCGCTGGCGGTGCTGTCCACGTTCATCGCCGGCGTGCCGCACTTCGTGCTGCTGTGCCTGGCGGCCACGCTCACCGGCTCGGGTGCCAACATGGGCATGCTGACGATCCAGCGCAGCGCCGCGCTGGCCGCGCGCGACGCCACCGAGCGCGTGCGCATCTTCAGCTGGCTGGGCATCGCGCCGTCGTTCTCGAACGTGGTCGGTCCGGTGTCGGTGGGCTTCGTCATCGACGCCGCCGGCTTTGCCGCGGGCTACGGCCTGCTGCTGCTGCTGCCGCTGGCCACGCTGTGGTCGGCGCGCAGCGTGCCGGTGCAGCCGCCGCCACCGGCGGTGGCCGCGCGACCGCGCGGCACGGCGTGGGACCTGCTGGCCGCACCCGGCATGCGCCGGCTGCTGCTGGTGAACTGGCTGCTGTCGATGTGCTGGGACGTGCACAGCTTCGCCGTGCCCATCCTGGGCCACGACAAGGGCTTCAGCGCCTCGACCATCGGCCTCATCCTCGGCGCGTTCACGCTCTCGGTCACCGGGGTGCGGCTGCTGATCCCGCTGCTGGCGCACCGGCTGCGCGAGGCGCAGGTGGTGGGCGGGGCGATGCTGGGCACGGCCGTGGTGTTCGCGCTGTACCCGCTGGCGCCCACGCCGGGGTGGATGGCGCTGTGCGCGCTGGCGCTCGGCCTCACGCTGGGCTGCGTGCAGCCGATGATCATGTCGACGCTGCACCACATCACGCCCGACCAGCGCCACGGCGAGGCGCTGGCGTTCCGCTCGATGTCGATCAACGCGTCGAGCACGCTGATGCCGCTGCTGTTCGGCGCCGCCGGCACGGTGGTCGGCGCGGCGGTGCTGTTCTGGGTGGTGGGGGCGGCCGTGGGCTCGGGGGCCTGGCTGGCGCGCCGCCTGGGTGTGCCCCAGGCCTGAGCCGCGTCAGAACTTGATGTCGGGCTGCGGCGCCGCGCCGGGTTCGGCCTCGGGCTCCGCTGCGGGCGCCGGCGCTGCGGCCGGCTCGGCGGCGCGCGGCGGGCGCTGTGCCGTCGTGCGCTCGACCAGCGGCGTGGCCGCGGGCGCCTGGTAGCTGGCGGGCAGGCGTGATTCCTTCGGGTAGCCGGCCACGTCCAGGAAGGCCGTCCACTCCGCCTGCGACAGGCCGCGCAGCACCTGGCGGCCGATGGTCAGCGACGGCACGGTGCGGCCGCCGACCGCGCGCTCGAGCGCCGCGGTGTCGTCGTCGCTGGCGACGCGCTTCTCGGTGAACGGCACGCCGCGCTGCTGCAGCAGCAGCCGGCCGCTGTCGCAGGGCGGGCAGTCGGCCGCGGTGTACAGCGTCACCGGGTAGCGCGTGGCCACCTGGCGCAGGTCGAAGGGCAGGCCGGTCTCGGTCGCGGCGGTGGCCGTGCCGCTGCGGCTGAGCGGCGTGACCTTGTTGGTGGTGGCCACGGGCGGCCGGTCGGTGTAGGTGATGCTGCCGTCGGGCCCGACCACCTTGTACAGCGCCAGTGCCGGTGTGGCCGCCAGGGCCAGCGCGGCTGCGGCCAGCCAGCGGGCGGGGTTCTGGGCGGCGCGGGGGTGGTGCGGCGTGTGCATGGCTGGAATCTAGCCGAGTTCCGCGCCGGTGCTCAAGCCATGCCTTGGTGCCGCAGCAACGCGTCGATGCGCGGTGCACGGCCGCGGAAGGCGATGAAGCTTTCCAGCGCCGGCCGGCTGCCGCCGACTTCGAGGATCGACTCCATGTAGCGCCGGCCCGTGGCGGCGTCGAACAGGCCCGCTTCCTCGAAGGCGCTGAAGGCATCGGCCGACAGCACCTCGGCCCAGGCGTAGCCGTAGTAGCCCGCGGCGTAACCGCCGTCGAAGATGTGGCCGAAGCTGTGGGCGAAGCGCTGGAACGGCGGCTTCGCGGCCACGGCGATCTCGGCATGCACTTCGTCGGCAATGGCCTGCACCCGCGAGGCGGTGCCGGGTTCGGCGTGCAGCCGCATGTCGAACAGCGCGTACTCGCAGTGGCGCAGCATCTGCAGCCCGCTCTGGAAGTTGCGCGCCGCGACCATCTTGTCGAACAGGGCGCGTGGCAGCGGCGCGCCGGTCTGCACGTGCGCCGACAGGGTGGAGAGCACCTCCCATTCCCAGCAGAAGTTCTCCAAGAACTGGCTGGGCAGCTCGGCCGCGTCCCACTCGACGCCGGAGATGCCGGCAACCGCCGCCTCGTCCACGCGTGTCAGCATGTGGTGCAGGCCGTGGCCGAACTCGTGGAAGAGCGTGATCAGGTCGTCGTGCGTCAGCAGCGCGGGCTGGTCGCCCACCGGCGGCGCGAAGTTGCACACCAGGTGCGCCACGGGCAGTTGCAGCCCGGTGCCGTCGGGGCGGACCCAGCGCGCGCGCACTTCGTCCATCCAGGCGCCGCCGCTCTTGCCGTTGCGCGCGTACAGGTCGACGAAGAAACCGGCCAGCGGCTCGCCGCCGCGTTCGACATGGAAGTAGCGCACGCTGTCGTGCCAGACCGAGGCCTCGCCGGGACGGATGCTGACGTCGAACAGCGTCTCGACCAGCCGGAACAGGCCCTGCAGCGCTCGCGGCTCGGTGAAGTACTGCTTGACCTCGTCGCTGCTGAAGGCGAAGCGCGCCTGCTTGAGGCGTTCGCTGGCAAACGGCCGGTCCCAGGCCTGCAGGTCGAGCATGCCGAGCTCGCGGGCCGCGAAGGCTTCGAGTTCGGCCAGGTCGCGTTCGGCGTGCGGGCGCGCGCGCTGCGCGAGGTCGCGCACGAAGGCCAGCACCTGCTCGGGCGACTCGGCCATCTTCGCCACCAGCGAGACCTGCGCGTAGTTGGCGTGGCCGAGCAGCGCGGCCTCTTCCTGGCGCAGTTCGACCAGCTCGCGCATCAGCGCGCTGTTGTCGAGCTCGGGCGGGCCGAATTCGCTGGCGCGCGTGACGTGGGCGCGGAACAGCTGCTCGCGCAGCGCACGGTTGGTCGCGTACTGCAGCACCGGCAGGTAGACCGGCGCATGCAGCGTCAGCTTGTGGCCGGGCTGGCCCTCGGCTTCGGCCGCAGCACGCGTGGCCGCCAGCACGTCGGCGGGCACGCCGTCGAGCGCTTCGGTGTCGACGAACAGCGCGAAGCCGTCGGTCGCGTCGAGCACGTGTTCGCCGAACTGCTGCGACAAGGCCGCCATGCGGTCCTGCAACTGCGCGAAGCGCACGCGTGCCGCGCCCTGCAGTTCGGCGCCCCCGAGCACGAAGTCGCGCAGCGCGTCGGCCAGCGCCTTGCGCTTGGCCGGCGACAGCCGCGCTGCGGCCGGGCTGGCCGCCACGGCCTTGTACTTGGCGTACAGGCGTTCGTCGGCGCCCAGGCGGGTCATGAACTCGGTGACCCGCGGCAGGTTCTCGGTGTAGGCCGCGCGCAGCGCAGGCGTGTCCACCACCGACTGCAGGTGGCCCACCGCACCCCAGCCGCGGCGCAGCCGCTCCACGGCCACGTCGAGCACCGCCGACAGCGCGTCGTAGTCGGCAGGAACGCCGTCGCCCACGGCGGCCTGCAGCGCTGCATCGGCGTCGGCCAGCAGCGTGTCGATCGCAGGCGTGACGTGCTCGGGGCGGATCTCGGCGAAGCGCGGCAGGCCGCGGGTGTCGAGCAGCGGGTTGTCGGGGGTGGCGTGGCTCATCGTGCGCTCCGTGCCGCGGCTGCTTCCGCAGCCTGCAGCGTGTTCAACAGCAGCATGGTGATCGTCATCGGGCCGACGCCGCCGGGCACCGGCGTGATCCAGCCCGCCACCTGCTGCACGGCCGCGGTGTCGACGTCGCCGCAGAGCTTGCCGTCGTCGTTGCGGTTCATGCCGACGTCGATGATGACTGCACCCGGCTTGACCATGTCGGCCGTGAGCGTGTTGCGCCGGCCCACGGCCGCCACCACCACGTCGGCCTGCCGCGTGTGGTGGGCCAGGTCGGGCGTGGCGCTGTGGCACACGGTGACGGTCGCGTTGGCCTGCAGCAGCAGCAGTGCCATCGGCTTGCCGACCGTGTTGCTGCGGCCGATGACGACCGCGTGCTTGCCGCGCAGGTCGATCCCGGTGCTCTCGATCAGCTTCATGCAGCCCCAGGGCGTGCAGGGGCGCAGGCCGGGCAGACCGGTGAGAAGCTCACCGGCCGACAGCACCGAGTAGCCGTCCACGTCCTTGGCCGTGCTGATGGCGGCGATGACCTGGTGCGGGTCGATGTGCCGCGGCAGCGGCATCTGCACCAGGATGCCGTGGATCGCGGGGTCGGTGTTCAGCGCCGCGATGCGCGCCAGCAGGTCCGCCTCGGACAGCGTCGCGTCGTACTGCTCCAGCACCGAATGGAAGCCGGCTTCGGCACAGGCCTTGACCTTGTTGCGCACGTAGACCGCGCTGGCCGGGTCGTCGCCGACCAGGATCACGGCCAGGCCGGGCCGGTGCGGCAGGCGCGCGGCGCGCATGGCGGCCTCGGCGCGGAGGGTCTTCGACAGCGCAACGCCGTCGATGAGTTGCGCGGTCATGTCGGATCCAGTCTCGTCCATCTGGCTGGAGCCCCCTCGTGGAGGGGGCTCGGGGAGCCCAATGCCAGGCGCCGCAGGCGCACGGCAGAAGGCTTTCAGGCCTTCTGTTGTGCGCCCAGCGCGATCTTCAGCAGATCGGCCACGGTGTTGGCGTTGAGCTTTTCCATGATGTTGGCGCGGTGCGCCTCCACCGTCTTGATGCTGATGCCCAGGTCGTCGGCGATCTGCTTGTTCAGGCGGCCGGCGACGATGCGCTCGAGCACCTGCGCCTCGCGCGTGGTCAGGCGCGAGAGCAGGGCGTCGCGGCTGGCCTGTTCCTGGTGCTGGCTGAAGGCGCTGCGCGCCTGGTCGAGCATGCGCTCCACCAGGCCCAGCAACTCCTCTTCCTTGAACGGCTTCTCGATGAAGTCCATCGCGCCCTTCTTCATCGTCGTCACGGCCATCGGCACGTCGCCGTGGCCGGTGATGAAGACGATGGGCAGCGGGCTCTTGCGCTCGAGCAGCCGGTCCTGCAGCTCCAGCCCGCTCATGCCGTCCATGCGGATGTCGGCGATCAGGCAGGCCACCTCGCGCGGATCGAAGCGCGACAGGAACGACTCGGAAGAATCGAAGCACTTGACGCGGTAGTCCTTGCCTTCCAGCAACCACTGCAGCGAATCTCGCACGGCCTCATCGTCGTCGACGACGTAGACGGTGCCCTTCTTGGGAATCAGGCTCATTCAGGAGGTCACGGTGGGGTTCGGGGAGGGAGCTGCTTCCGGCTCGGCCGCAGAGGCCTGTGGATCGCTGCGCAGAGGCAGCTCGACAGGCAGCGTGAAGGCAAACCGGCAGCCGACGATGGCGGTGCCATTGTAGAGGTTCTGGGCACGCATCCGGCCGCGGTGGCTCTCGATGATCGAGCGGCACAGGCTCAGCCCGATGCCCAGGCCGTCGGCCTTGGTCGAGAAGAAGGCCTCGTACAGCCGGCCGATGATCTCTTCCTTCAGCCCCGGCCCCATGTCGGTGACGCTGAACTCGATGACGCCGCCTTCCTCGGGCGTGTGCCGCGGCACCACGCGCAGCTCGATGTGGCGGCGCGAGCTGGGCAGCTGTGCGTTGTCGATGGCCTCGGCCGCGTTCTTCAGCAGGTTCAGCACCACCTGCTCGATCAGGATCGGGTCGACCATCAGCTCGGGCATGCGCTGCGCCACGTAGGTGTGGATGGCCACGTTGCGCCGGCGCAGCTCGATGCCGGCCAGTTCGACCGCGTCGTCGACGATCTGCCGCGCCTCGGCCTTCTGGCGCTGCGGCTCGCTGCGCTTCACGAAGTTGCGGATGCGGTGGATGATCTGCCCGGCGCGCTCGGCCTGGCGCGCGGTCTTCTGCAGCGCGGCCACGAGGTCGTCCTTCTGGATCGTCTCGGCCTTCACGCGGCTGACCATGCCGTTGCAGTAGTTGGTGATGGCCGTCAGCGGCTGGTTCAGCTCGTGCGCCACCGACGACGCCATCTCGCCCATCGTCACCAGCCGGCTCGTGACCTGCGCCTTCTCGGCCTGCAGCGCCGCCTGCTCCTCGGCGCGCAGCCGCGCGGTGATGTCGGTGGCGATCAGCATCTGCGCCAGGCGCCCGTCTGTCCACTGCAGGTAGCGCGCGCGCACGTCGAACCACTTCTGCAGCGATTCGACGAACACCTCGCGCGGGCTCGCGCCGGCCTCCATGAGCTCCTCGGTGGGCAGGCCGGAGAGGTTGTCGACGTCGTCGTCGCTCTCGGGCTGGAACTCGGCGCCCGTCACGCCGCCGGCCAGCATGCCGTGGCCGCGCGCGTCGCCGCCGAACCACAGCCGGTAGCTGCGGTTCACGAACAGCAGCTCGCCCTGCTGCACCGACAGCACCGAGACGCTGGCGTCCAGCCCTTCGAGCACGGTGGTGAAGCGTTCGTGGCTGGCCGAGAGCTGGTCGCGGATGCGCTTGGCCTCGGTGATGTTGGTCATCGACGTCATCCAGCCCGTCTGCTGGCGCTTCGGGTCGATCAGCGGGCTGACGTACATGCGCGCGTCGAAGACCAGGCCGTCCTTGCGCATCACCTTGACCTCGATGCCGCCGGCCGGGCTGCGGCCCTGCAGTTCCTGCTGCAGCAGCCGGCTGTTCTCGTCGATGCGGTCGGGCGGCCAGTAGGGGAAGGGCGGCATGCGGCCCACCAGTTCCTGCTCGGTGAAGCCGGTCATCTGGCAGAAGGCGGCGTTGACGTAGGTCATGCGCCCTTCCAGGTCCATCGCGCGCATGCCGGTGGGCATGCTGTTCTCCATCGCGCGGCGGAAATTGGTCTCCTGCACCAGCGCGCTCTGGATCTGCGCGCGCCGGCGCATGTGGCGCCAGGTGCCCAGCAGCATCCACACGGTCAGCACCGACAGCGCCACCACCATCCAGAACAGCGTGTTGCTGATGAGGCCGATGCTGGTGCGCCAGCCCTGGCCGCGCAGCAGCAGGCCGTTCAGCGCGGGGGTGAGCGGCGCGTCGCTGACGATGGGCGCGCGGCGGCTGGCCGCTCCGGGCATGCCGGTCACGGTGCTGGCGAGCACGTTCTGCTGCTCGTCGACCACGGCGATCATGTGGCGGCGCGCCACCTCGGCAGGCACGAAGTTGCGCAGCAGCGAGTCGATCGAGTATTCGACGATCACGGCGCCGCTGAACTGCCCGCCGTCGAGCAGCGGCATGTGCAGCTGGAACACGGGCGTGCCGCCGGCGTCGGTGAAGGCGCGCGAGTAGACCGGGCCGCGGCTGGCGCGTGCGGCGCGGAAGGTGCGCTCGGGCTCGGTGTCGCGCCCGGCTGCGGGCAGCGACGGGCCGGCCACCTCGCCGACGCTGCTGCCGTCGATCGAGTACAGCAGCGCCCAGTGGCTGGCCTTGGGCACGCGGTTGGCGCCGACCCAGCTCAGGTGCGTCACCTCGGGCCGCTCGCGCGTGAATCCCACGGCCTGGTTGAGGAAGCCGTTGGCATCGGTCTGCTGCGTCATCAGCTCGCGCGCCATGCGCAGCAGCTGTTCCTGGTTCTGGATCAGCCGCAGGCCGATCTGCTGCTGCGTGATCTCGGCGTCGCGCTTGACGGATTCGGTCTCCCGCTCGATTTCCTCGTTGCGCAGGTACCAGAAGGCCGAGATGATGGCCGCGAGGAACAGCAGCACCGAGATCAGCGGCCCCAGCGTCGCGAAGCGGTCCTGGCGCGACGGCGACAGCCGCCGCCACCACAGGCCGAAGATGCGGCGGGCGTCGGGCAGCGGGGGCGTGGCGCCGGCGAAGGGGTTACGCGGACGGGGCATGCGGCGGATTATCCCGGGCTGCTGCCGCGGCGCTTGCACCGTCAAGAGTTCGCAATGTGAAATGAGAAAGCACTATTTGAAATTCTAGGGAGTTATGCCAAACTCCCGGCCGACGACAACCAACACCCAGGAGACAAGCATGTCCGCACTGCCGGAGTCCTTCCTCGGCAACGCCGCCAACGACCCGGATGCCCAGGAAACACGCGAGTGGCTGGACGCGCTGTCCGCCGTCATCGCCGCCGAGGGCCCGGAGCGCGCGCACTACCTGCTCGACCAGCTCATCGACGAGGCGCGCCACGCCGGCATCGACATGCCGTTCTCGGCCAACACCGCCTACCTGAACACCATCGCGCCCGACCAGGAGGAGCGCAGCCCGGGCAACCTCGAGCTCGAAGGGCGGCTGCGCGCCTACATGCGCTGGAACGCGATGGCGATGGTGGTCAAGGCCAACCGCCTGCACCCGGCCGACGGCGGTGACCTCGGCGGCCACATCAGCAGCTTCCAGAGCCTGGCGCACATGTTCGCGGCCGGCTTCAACCACTTCTGGCACGCCGACAACGGCGAGCACGGCGGCGACCTGCTCTACATCCAGGGCCACAGCGCGCCCGGCATCTACGCCCGCGCCTTCCTGGAAGGCCGCATCAGCGAGGAGCAGCTGCTGAACTTCCGCCAGGAGGTCGGCGGCCAGGGCCTGAGCAGCTACCCGCATCCGAAGCTGATGCCTGAGTTCTGGCAGTTCCCCACCGTCAGCATGGGCCTGGGCCCGCTGATGGCGATCTACCAGGCGCGCTTCCTGAAGTACCTGCACGCGCGCGGCATCGCCGACACCTCCAAGCGCAAGGTCTGGGTCTTCTGCGGCGACGGCGAGATGGACGAGCCCGAGAGCCTGGGCGCGATCGGCCTGGCGGCCCGCGAGGGCCTGGACAACCTGATCTTCGTCGTCAACTGCAACCTGCAGCGCCTGGACGGCCCGGTGCGCGGCAACGGCAAGATCATCCAGGAGCTCGAAGGCGAGTTCCGCGGCGCCGGCTGGAACGTCATCAAGCTGATCTGGGGCAGCAACTGGGATCCGCTGCTGGCACGCGACAAGGACGGCGCGCTGCGCAAGGTCATGCTCGACACGCTGGACGGCGACTACCAGGCCTTCAAGGCCAACGACGGCGCCTTCGTGCGCAAGAACTTCTTCGGCCGTGACCCGCGCACGCTGGAGCTGGTGGCCAAGATGAGCGACGACGACATCTGGAACCTGCGCCGCGGCGGCCACGACGCGCAGAAGGTCTACGCCGCGTTCCACCGCGCCAACGCCCACACCGGCGAGCCCACCGTGCTGCTGGTGAAGACCGTCAAGGGCTACGGCATGGGTAAGAGCGGCGAGGGCAAGAACACCGCGCACCAGACCAAGAAGCTGACCGACGAGGACATCAAGTTCTTCCGCGACCGCTTCAACATCCCCATCCCCGACAGCGAGCTGCCGAAGATCCCGTTCTACAAGCCGGCCGACGACACGCCGGAGATGAAGTACCTGCACGAGCGCCGCGCCGCGCTGGGCGGCTACCTGCCCAAGCGCCGCCCGAAGGCCGACGAGCACTTCACGGTGCCGTCGCTGGAGACCTTCAAGGCCGTGCTCGAACCCACCGCCGAAGGCCGCGAGATCAGCACCACGCAGGCCTACGTGCGCTTCCTCACGCAGCTGCTGCGCGACCAGGCGCTGGGCCCGCGTGTCGTGCCCATCCTGGTGGACGAGGCGCGCACCTTCGGCATGGAAGGCCTGTTCCGCCAGATCGGCATCTACAACCCCAAGGGGCAGCTGTACACGCCGGTCGACAAGGACCAGGTGATGTACTACCGCGAGGACAAGGCCGGCCAGATCCTGCAGGAAGGCATCAACGAAGCCGGCGGCATGGCGAGCTGGATCGCCGCGGCGACGTCGTACTCGACGAACAACCGCATCATGGTGCCGTTCTACATCTATTACTCGATGTTCGGCTTCCAGCGCATCGGCGACATGGCCTGGGCCGCCGGCGACATGCAGGCGCGCGGCTTCCTGCTCGGCGGCACCAGCGGCCGCACCACGCTGAACGGCGAAGGCCTGCAGCACGAGGACGGCCACAGCCACATCCTGGCCGGCACCATCCCGAACTGCATCAGCTACGACCCGACCTTCGCGCACGAGGTCGGCGTCATCATCCACCACGGCCTGAAGCGCATGGTGGAGAAGCAGGAGAACGTCTACTTCTACCTGACGCTGCTGAACGAGAACTACCCGATGCCGGGGCTGAAGGCCGGCACCGAAGAGCAGATCATCAAGGGCATGTACCTGCTGGAAGAAGGCGCGAAGAAGACACCGCGCGTGAACCTGCTGGGCAGCGGCACCATCCTGCGCGAAAGCCAGGCCGCACGCGACCTGCTCGACGCCGACTGGGGCGTGTCGGCCAACGTCTGGAGCTGCCCGAGCTTCAACGAGTTGGCGCGCGACGGCCAGGCCTGCGACCGCCACAACCTGCTGCATCCCACGGCCGAGCCGCAGGTGCCTTTCGTGACGCAGCAGCTGGCCGCGCATGCCGGGCCGGTGATCGCGTCGACCGACTACATGAAGAACTACGCCGAGCAGATCCGCGCCTTCATCCCGAAGGGCCGCGTCTACAAGGTGCTGGGCACCGACGGCTTCGGCCGCAGCGACTTCCGCAGCAAGCTGCGCGAGCACTTCGAGGTCAACCGCCACTACATCGTGGTGGCGGCGCTGAAGGCGCTGGCCGACGAAGGCACGGTGCCGGTGGCCAAGGTGGCCGAGGCGATCGCGAAGTACGGCATCGACGCGGGCAAGATCAACCCGCTGTACGCATAACAACGACGACCGGAGACACACAACATGGCGTTGGTCGAAGTGAAGGTGCCGGACATCGGCGACTTCAAGGACGTGGAAGTCATCGAGCTGCTGGTGAAGCCGGGTGACACGATCGCGGTGGACCAGAGTCTGCTGACGGTGGAGTCGGACAAGGCCTCGATGGAGATCCCGTCGTCGCATGCCGGCGTGGTGCGCGAGATGAAGGTCGCGCTGGGCGACAAGGTCAGCCAGGGCACGCTGGTGCTGGTGGTGGAAGCTGCTGGCGCTGCTGCCGCGCCCGCGCCCGCCGCTGCGCCCGTTGCTGCGCCTGCCCCGGCGCCCGTGGCGGCACCTGCCGCGGCAGCCCCGGCACCGGCCGCTGCTGCCGGCCCGGTGAACGTGTTCGTGCCCGACATCGGCGACTTCGACGAGGTCGCGGTCATCGAGGTCTTCGTGAAGCCCGGCGACAGCGTCAAGGTCGAGCAGAGCCTGATCACGGTCGAGAGCGACAAGGCCTCGATGGAGATCCCGTCGTCGCATGCCGGCACCGTGACCGAGCTGAAGGTGAAGGTGGGCGACAAGGTCGCCAAGGGCTCGCTGATCGCGGTGTTGCAGGGCGCGGCAGGCGCTGCCCCGGCTGCCGCGCCGGCGGCGGCTCCGGCCCCTGCCGCTGCACCGGTTGCATCGGCCGCCCCGGCTGTGGCCGCGGTGTCCGCGGCCGCGCCCGCCGTCGCAGCGCCGGCGCAGCATGCGCCGAGCACCCCCACGGGCAAGCTGCCGCATGCGTCGCCTTCGATCCGCCGCTACGCCCGCGAGCTCGGCGTGCCGCTGGCCGAGGTGCAGGGCACGGGCCCGAAGGGCCGCATCACGCAGGACGACGTGCAGGGCTTCGTCAAGGGCGTCATGGCCGGCAGCGTCAGCACCGCGGCGCAGAAGGCCAAGGCGCCGGCCCCCGCGGCGGCGTCCGGCGGCGGCATCCCGGGCCTGCTGGCCTGGCCGCAGGTGGACTTCACGAAGTTCGGCCCCGTCGAACGCAAGGATCTCAGCCGCATCAAGAAGATCAGCGGTGCCAACCTGCACCGCAACTGGGTGCTGATCCCGCACGTCACGAACCACGACGACTGCGACATCACCGAGCTCGAAGCCTTCCGCGTGCAGCTGAACAAGGAGAACGAGAAGTCGGGCGTGAAGGTGACGATGCTCGCCTTCATGATCAAGGCGGCCGTGGCGGCGCTGAAGAGGTTCCCCGAGTTCAACAGCAGCCTGGACGGCGACACGCTGGTGCTGAAGAACTACTTCCACATCGGTTTCGCGGCCGACACGCCCAACGGCCTGGTGGTGCCCGTGATCAAGGACGCCGACAAGAAGGGCGTGTTCCAGATCAGCACCGAGATGGGCGAACTGGCCAAGAAGGCGCGCGACGGCAAGCTGGCGCCGGCCGACATGTCCGGCGGCTGCTTCAGCATCAGCAGCCTGGGCGGCATCGGCGGTCGTTACTTCACGCCCATCATCAACGCCCCGGAAGTGGCGATCATGGGTGTGTGCAAGAGCAGCACCGAACCGCGCTGGGACGGCAAGCAGTTCGTGCCGCGGCTGATCCTGCCGCTGTCGCTGAGCTGGGACCACCGCGTCATCGACGGCGCCGCGGCGGCGCGCTTCAACGTCTACTTCGGCAGCCTGCTGTCGGACTTCCGGCGCATCGTGCTGTGAGCACCCGGCCGGCCGTGCAGCCGGCCGCTGCCACGGCCCGGGCCGCCTCCGCGCGGCCACACCCCCACAAGCTAAAGGTCTGACATGGCCCTCATCGACATCCAGGTGCCGGACATCGGCGATTTCAAGGACGTGGCCGTCATCGAACTGCTGGTCAAGCCCGGCGACACCGTGAAGGCCGACCAGAGCCTCGTCACGGTGGAAAGCGACAAGGCCTCGATGGAGATCCCGTCGTCCGCCGCCGGCGTGGTGCACGAGCTCAAGGTCAAGATCGGCGACACCGTCAACCAGGGCAGCGTGCTGCTGTCGCTGGAAACGGGCGCCGCGGCACCGGCTGCTGCGCCTGCCGCTGCACCGGCCGCCGCACCCGCGATTCCTGCCGCCCCAGCCGCGCCCGCGCCGGTGGCCGCCAGCCACGCCGGCGGTGCCGACCTCGAGTGCGACATGCTGGTGCTGGGCGCCGGCCCCGGTGGCTACTCGGCGGCGTTCCGCGCGGCCGACCTGGGGCTGAGGACGGTGCTCGTCGAGCGCTTCCCCACGCTGGGCGGCGTCTGCCTGAACGTGGGCTGCATCCCGAGCAAGGCACTGCTGCACGTGGCCGCGGTGATGGACGAAGCGGCGCACTTCGCCGACCTGGGCGTGACCTTCGGCACGCCGCAGGTCGACCTGGGCAAGCTGCTGGCCCACAAGAACAAGGTGGTCGGCAAGCTCACCGGCGGCCTGGCCGCGATGGCCAAGATGCGCAAGGTCACGGTGGTGCAGGGCAGCGGCGCGTTCGCGGATCCCTTCCACCTGACCGTGACGATGGCCGACGGCAAGACGCAGACGATCCGCTTCAAGCAGGCCATCATCGCCGCCGGCTCCGAGGCGGTGAAGCTGCCGTTCCTTCCGAAGGACGACCCGCGCATCGTCACCAGCACCGGCGCGCTGGAACTGCGCCAGAGACCTGAGCGCATGCTGGTCATCGGCGGCGGCATCATCGGCCTGGAGATGGGCACCGTCTACTCGGCGCTGGGCGCACGCCTGGACGTGGTCGAGATGCTCGACGGCCTGATGCAGGGCGCCGACCGCGACCTCGTGAAGGTGTGGCAGAAGATGAACGCCAAGCGCTTCGACCGGCTGATGCTGAAGACGAAGACGGTGGGCGCCGAGGCCACGGCCGACGGCATCCGCGTGCAGTTCGAGGGTCTGGACGGTTCAAAGAGCGAAGGGGTGTACGACCTCGTGCTGCAGGCCGTGGGCCGCACGCCCAACGGCAAGAAGATCGGCGCCGAGAAGGCCGGCGTGATCGTCGGCGAGCGCGGCTTCATCCCCGTGGACGTGCAGATGCGGACCAACGTGCCGCACATCTACGCCATCGGCGACATCGTCGGCCAGCCGATGCTGGCGCACAAGGCGGTGCACGAAGGGCATGTGGCGGCCGAGGTGGCATCCGGCGACAGCAAGGCGATGTTCGACGCCCGTGTCATCCCCAGCGTGGCCTACACCGACCCCGAGGTGGCCTGGGTGGGCGTGACCGAAGACGAGGCCCAGGCCAAGGGCCTGAAGGTGCACAAGGGCCTCTTCCCGTGGACGGCCAGCGGCCGGGCGATTGCCAACGGCCGTGACGAAGGGTTCACCAAGCTGCTGTTCGACGAAGAGACGCACCGCATCGTCGGCGGCGGCATCGTCGGCACCCATGCCGGCGACATGATCGGCGAGATCGCGCTCGCCATCGAGATGGGCGCGGACGCGGTGGACATCGGCAAGACCATCCACCCGCACCCCACGCTGGGCGAAAGCATCGGCATGGCGGCCGAGGTCGCGCATGGCAGTTGCACGGACCTGCCACCGGCGCGCAAACCGAAATGAACAAAGGCCCGCGAGGGGCCTTTGTTCATTGAAGCCGCAAGCGCGGATCCGGCTTCGCCGGTCCGCTGCTTGCGCCCCCTCGGGGGGCAGCGACCGTCAGGGAGCGTGGGGGCCCCGCTTACGCCTTCTTGGCGTAGGCCGAGCACCAGCCCTTGCCTGCGACCTTCTTGCCGGCGAACAGCGGGCAGCCGGCTTCGGCGTCGCTCGCCTTGCCCTGGTACAGCGCGCAGTTGTTGCACAGCTGACCGGCGGCGTAGTTCTTGTACTTCGCCTTGTCGGCCTTGGTGGCGTCGGCCACGTAGCCCAGCGCAACGGCCTGCGGGTCCTTCTCGTTCACCAGCTGCGCCTGGGCGGCGTGGCTGGCCAGCAGCGCGGCGCCGGCAACGGGAACGATCTGGATGAATTGGCGACGAGAGGTCATGGGGTTGGATCTCCGAAAGGGGTTGGAGGCTGTGGTCGAGCGGGTTCCGCTCTGCACATCGCCCGCAACGCTAACGCATGATCTGCGCTCCTGGCTGACAAAAGTGCTCCGCGCCGGCAGCGCGACACTGCAAATCGGTGCCGATGCTCGCAAATGAGAATCATTCTCGACGTTTTGCGGTGTCAATGCACGGCGGCGGCGCAGGCATGCTCAAGTTGGGTGCCCGCCGGCCGATGGTTCCGACATCTCCGTCCGGCATGCATCTCCGTTTCTCGTCGTTCTTACCGTGCCTCTTGTCGACCCCCCCTCCGAACCGCTGTCGCAGCGCATGAGCCTGTGGCTGCGCGGCCTGCGCCGCTTCGTGGCCGGCGATGTCGCGCCGGCGCCACGCAGCACGGCGCCCACGGGCCTGCCCGCGGCTGCGCGCGGCCCGGTGCTGCCGACGCAGCGAGGCCGCGTCAACTTCGACGCCCAGGCGGAGGCCGTGGAACTGCTGCGCCACACCGCGCACACCGACGCCGAGACCGGGTTGCCGAACCGGCGCTACTTCATCGCCCGGCTGGCCAGTGCGCTGGGCGAGTCCAGTGCCGGCGGGCGGGGCCTGCTGCTGCTGCGCGTGCTGCAGCTCGACGGGCTGGCCCTGCGGGTCGGCGACGACGCCGCCAGCCGCATGCTGTCGGTGGTGGCCGACCTGCTGACGGCGTATCCGCTGCGTGTGCCGGGCGCCTTCGCGGGCCGGCTGAACCGCAGCGACTTCGCCCTGTGCCTGCCCGCCGGCGGCGTGGCCGACGAGACCGCCGCCACGCTGCTGCGGGCGTTGCGGGCCACGCCCGCGGCGACGAGCGGGGCGGCCGAACTGGTGGTGGGGGGCGTGGACGGCCTGCGCGGCGAAACCGTCAGCCGCGCACTCGCGGCGGCCGACACCGCGCTCGCCCAGGCCGAAAGTGCCGGCCCCTTCTGCATCGAGATCCACCATGCCGGCAGCAGCGACATCGCGGTGCAGCCGATGGGCGAACGCGCCTGGCGCGTGCGCATCGACGAGGCGCTGCACGAAGGCCGCGCGAGCCTGGCCGAGTTCCCGGTGCTCGCGCACGATGGCCGCCTGCTGCACCTGGAGTGCCCGCTGCGTGTGCAGCTCGACGTCGGCGGCCCCTTCATCGAGGCCCGGCGCTGGCTGCCGATGGCCGCGCGGGGCCGCTTGATGCCGCGCGTGGACCTGGCCGCGCTGGACCTGGCGCTGCTGGCGATCGCGCGTGACGCGCAGCCGCGCAGCGTGCACTTCAGCGCCGCGTCGCTGGTCACGGCCGGTTTCGTCGGCGCCGTGCAGCGGCGGCTGGAGGCCGCGCCCGAGGCCAGCGCGCGGCTGTGCATCGAGATCGCCGACGGCGTGGCGCTCGACCGTGCGCTGCCGCGCCTGCGCGAGGCCGCCGCGGCGTGGCGGCGCCACGGTGTGCGGCTGGGCGTGGAACACGCCGGCGCCTCGGTGCGCGGCCTGTCGCGGCTGGCGGGCATCGGGCTCGACCACGTCAAGATCGAGTCGCGCTTCGTGCGCGAGGCCCTGAACGAGCCCGCCGTGCGCGCGTTCGCCACCGGCCTGGTCGATCTGCTGCACGGCATGCGCCTGCAGGCCCACGCGCAGGGCATCGCCGATGCCGGGGAACTGGCGGCGCTGTGGTCGCTGGGCTTCGATGCGGCCACCGGCCCGGCCGTGCGCCTGCCGCCCGCGCCAGTCAGCTGATGTCGGCGGTGTGCACGCCGAAGGCGCCCAGGCGCCGGTCGGCGAAGAAGTGCCGCAGCGTGTCGCGCACCGTGCGGAAGGCGATCTCGTCCCAGGGGATCTCTTCCTCGCGGAACAGCTGCGCCTCGATCGTCTCGGGGCCCGGGTTCAGGTGCGTGTCGAGCATGCGTGCGCGGTAGAACAGGTGCAGCTGCCCGGCCCGCACCACGTTGAGCACCGTGAACAGGCCTTGCAGCTCGATGTGCGCGCCGGCCTCCTCGTCGGTCTCGCGCAGCGCCCCTTCCGAGGTGCTTTCGCCCAGTTCCAGGAAGCCCGCCGGCAGCGTCCACAGGCCGCGGCGCGGTTCGATGTTGCGGCGGCACAGCAGCACCTGGTCGCCCCACACCGGCACCGTGCCGACCACGTTGATGGGGTTCTCGTAGTGGATCTCGCCGCAGGCCTCGCAGATGGCCCGTTCGCGGTTGTCGTCAGGCGGCGTGCGGTAGCGGACGGTGCTGCCGCAGACCCGGCAGTGCTTGATGCGGCGCGGCTCGAACATGCGCGGCAGTGTAGCGGCGGCCCCGGCGCGGCGCGGGCTGCGTGGCATCATCCCCGCCAGGCATCTGCCCGCCTTCAGGACCGCAGCATGGAGCTCTACAACTACTTCCGATCGTCGGCGTCGTACCGCGTGCGCATCGCGCTGGCGTTGAAGGGCCTGGACTACGACTACAAGCCGGTGCACCTGCAGAAGAACGAGCAGTTCAACGAGTCGTACGCCGCGGTGTCGGCCGCGCGCCTGGTGCCGCTGCTGCGCGACGGCGAGCACGCCGTCACGCAGTCGCTGGCGATCATCGAGTACCTCGACGAGACCCACCCCGAGCCTCCGCTGCTGCCGAAGACGCCGATCGACCGCGCGCGCGTGCGCACGCTGGCGCTCGACATCGCCTGCGAGATCCACCCGCTCAACAACCTGCGCGTGCTGCGCTACCTCGTGCGCGACATGAAGGTCGCGGAAGAGGACAAGAACCGCTGGTACCGGCACTGGGTCGAGACCGGGCTGGAGACGGTGGAGCGGCAGCTGGCCGCAGCACCCGCGCGCTACTGCCACGGCGACACGCCGACCCTGGCCGACTGCGTGCTGGTGCCGCAGATCTTCAACGCGCAGCGCTTCGCGTGCCGGCTCGACCACGTGCCGCACGTGATGCGCGTGTTCGAGGCCTGCATGGCGCTGCCGGCCTTCGAGGACACGCGGCCCGAGAAGTGCCCGGATGCCGCCTGAACTGCCGCTGCGCGACCTGCTGCTGCCCGACTGGCCGGCGCCTGCCGGCGTGGGCGCGGTGATGAGCACGCGGCGTGGCGGCGTCAGCGCCGCGCCGTTCGACAGCCTCAACCTGCGCCCGCCCGGGCTGCCTGGCGACGCCGTCGACGCACCCGAGGCCGTGCGCGAGAACCAGCGGCGCTACGCCGCGGCGCTCGGCGCCACCCCCGTCTTCCTGGACCAGGTGCACGGCAGCGACGTGGTGGTGCTCGACCGGGTGGACACCACGCTGCCACGCGCGGACGCCAGCGTCAGCACCGTGCCCGGCATCGCCTGCACGGTGCTGGTGGCCGACTGCCTGCCCGTGCTGCTGTGCAGCGACGACGGCCGCGCCGTGGGGGCGGCGCACGCCGGCTGGCGCGGCCTGGCCGGCGGCGTGCTCGAGAACACGGTGGCGGCCGTGTGCCGGGCCGCGGGATGCGGCCCCGACCGGCTGCTGGCCTGGCTGGGACCCTGCATCGGGCCGCGCAACTTCGAGGTCGGCGCCGACGTGCTGCGCGCCTTCGGCGCCGACCCCGCGACGCCCGACCCGGAACGTTTCGTGCCGCGCACGCGTGCCGACGGCAGCCCCCGCTGGCTGGCCGACCTGCCGCAATTGGCGCGCGACCGTCTGCAGGCCGCGGGCGTCCAGCGTGTCAGCGGCGGCGCCTGGTGCACGGTGGACGACGCCTCACGGTTTTTCTCGTTCCGCCGCGACGGCCGCACCGGCCGGCTCGCCGCCGCCGTCTGGCGCCGCAGCGCCTGAACCGGCCAGGCTCGCGGCTTCGGCCGCCTCGGCCTGCAGCCGCGCCCGCCGCCGTCCCGGCGTGCCCAGGATGTAGAGCAGCAGGGCCAGGGGTAGCACCCCATACAACAGGAACGTGATGACCGCTCCAATGACGGTGCCTTGGGGTGACATCGCCTCGGCAACGGTCATCATCAGCACCACATACATCCACGCAATGGCAACGAGGTACATCTCAGTTCGTGGTGTTTTATTTCGTAATATGCAAGTTCATGTCAAGACGTGGTAAGCTCTAACGCCTACAACGTGAAGCTGTTCACAAGCGGGAAGACGTGCGGGCCGACGCAGCCCCGGCAGCCCGCGATGCGAGGAGACCCCCTTGAAAGCCAAGACTAACCCTTCCCCCGCCCGCAGCACGGACGCCGCCCCGGCATCCGGAGCGCCGTTCGGGGACATGTGGAAGGCCTTGCCCGGCCTGCCGGTGCCGATGGAGCAATTGGCAGCGCTGCAGGGCGACTACCTGAAGAGCGTCACCGAGCTCTGGAACCAGTCGCTCGGCCGGCTGGGTGGCGCGGCGGCCCCGGCACCCGCCATCGGCGACCGCCGCTTTGCCAGCAACGAGTGGCTGACGAACCCCGCCGCCGCGTACACCGCGCAGATGTACCTGCTGAACGCGCGCACGCTGATGCAGATGGCCGACGCGGTGCAGGGTGACGAGAAGACCAAGGCGCGCGTGCGTTTCGCGGTGCAGCAGTTCATCGACGCGTCCAGCCCCAGCAACTTCCTCGCGTTCAATCCCGAGGCACTGAAGAAGGCGGTCGAGACCAAGGGCGAGAGCATCGCCGCCGGCCTGCAGCACCTGGTGGAAGACCTGCAGAAGGGCCACGTCTCGCAGACCGACGAAAGCGTGTTCGAGGTCGGCCGCAACGTGGCCACCACCGAGGGCACGGTGGTGTTCGAGAACGCGCTGTTCCAGCTGATCGAGTACAAGCCGTTGACGGCCAAGGTGCACGAGCGGCCGATGCTGTTCGTGCCGCCCTGCATCAACAAGTACTACATCCTCGACCTGCAGCCCGAGAACTCGGTGATCCGCTACACGGTGGAGCAGGGCCACCGCACCTTCGTCGTCAGCTGGCGCAACCCCGACGAATCGCTGAAGGCCACGACCTGGGACGACTACATCGAGGACGGCGCCATCCGCGCCATCCGCACGGTGCAGGCCATCGGCGGCAGCGAGAAGATCAACACGCTGGGCTTCTGCGTGGGCGGCACCATCCTGAGCACGGCGCTGGCAGTGCTGGCAGCACGCGGAGAGCAGCCGGCACAGAGCGTGACGCTGTTGACCACACTGCTCGACTTCCAGGACACCGGCATCCTCGACATCTTCATCGACGAGGCCTCGGTGCGGCTGCGCGAGATGACGCTCGGCCCGCAGGCCCCGGGCGGCCCCGGGCTGCTGAAGGGCCAGGAACTCGCCACCACCTTCAGCTTCCTGCGGCCCAACGACCTGGTCTGGAACTACGTCGTCGGCAACTACCTGAAGGGCGAGACGCCGCCGCCGTTCGACCTGCTGTACTGGAACGGCGACAGCACCAACCTGCCCGGGCCCATGTACTGCTGGTACCTGCGCCACACCTACCTGCAGAACGAACTCAAGCAGCCTGGCAAGCTGACCGTCTGCGGCGAGCCGGTGGACCTGGGCAAGATCGCGGCGCCCGTGTTCATCTACGGCTCGCGCGAGGACCACATCGTGCCGTGGACGGCGGCCTACCGCTCGGTGCCGCTGTTCAAGGGCAAGCGCAGTTTCGTGCTCGGGGCCAGCGGCCACATCGCGGGCGTCATCAACCCGCCGGCCAAGGGCAAGCGCAGCCACTGGGTCAACGAGACCGTCGGGGACAAGCCGCCCGCCACTGCCGAAGCCTGGCTCGACGGCGCGACCGAGCACGCCGGCAGCTGGTGGCCCGTGTGGACCGACTGGCTCAAGCCCCACGGCGGCAAGCTCGTCGCCGCCCCCAAGACCCCCGGTAGCCGGCAGTACAAGGCCATCGAGCCCGCGCCCGGCCGCTACGTGAAGGCCAAGGCCTGACCACCGTTTTCAACTCCAGGAGACATCCATGAGCACCCAGGACATCGTCATCGTCGCCGCCGCGCGCACCGCCGTCGGCAAGTTCGGCGGCACGCTGGCCAAGACCCCCGCGGCCGAGCTTGGCGCCACCGTCATCCAGGCGCTGCTGCAGCGCGCGAAGCTCGAAGGCGGCCAGATCGGCGAGGTCATCCTCGGCCAGGTGCTGACCGCCGGCGTCGGCCAGAACCCGGCCCGCCAGGCGATCATCAAGAGCGGCCTGCCCAACGGCGTGCCCGGCATGACGATCAACAAGGTCTGCGGCTCGGGCCTGAAGGCCGTGATGCTGGGCGCGCAGGCCATCCGCGACGGCGACAGCGAGATCGTCATCGCCGGCGGCCAGGAGAACATGAGCCTGGCGCCGCACGTCCTGAACGGCAGCCGCGACGGCCAGCGCATGGGCGACTGGAAGATGGTCGACTCGATGATCGTCGACGGCCTGTGGGACGTCTACAACCAGTACCACATGGGCATCACGGCCGAGAACGTGGCCAAGAAGTACGGCATCTCGCGCGAGGCGCAGGACGCGCTGGCGCTGGCGAGCCAGCAGAAGGCCGCCGCGGCCCAGGAAGCCGGCCGCTTCAATGACGAGATCGTGCCGGTGACGATCCCGCAGAAGAAGGGCGACCCGGTGGTGTTCGCCGCCGACGAGTTCATCAACAAGAAGACCAGCGCCGAAGCGCTGGCCGGCCTGCGCCCGGCCTTCGACAAGGCCGGCTCGGTGACCGCCGGCAACGCCTCGGGGCTGAACGACGGCGCCGCCGGCGTGGTGCTGATGACGGCGGCCAAGGCCGCTGCGCTGGGGCTGACGCCGCTGGCGCGCATCGCCAGCTACGCGTCGGCCGGCCTGGACCCCACGATCATGGGCATGGGCCCGGTGCCCGCGGCGCAGAAGGCGCTGGCCCGCGCCGGCTGGAAGCCGGGCGACCTGGACCTGCTGGAGATCAACGAGGCCTTCGCGGCCCAGGCCTGCGCCGTGCACCAGGAAATGGGCTGGGACACGAGCAAGGTCAACGTCAACGGCGGCGCCATCGCCATCGGCCACCCCATCGGGGCCTCGGGTGCGCGCATCCTGGTCACGCTGCTGCACGAGATGATCAAGCGCGACGCGAAGCGCGGCATCGCCTCGCTGTGCATTGGTGGTGGCATGGGTGTTGCACTGACAGTCGAACGCTGAGAATCAACGCATCAACAAGGAGACGACCATGGCAAACAAAGTGGCCTACGTGACCGGTGGCATGGGTGGCATCGGCACCGCCATCTGCCAGCGCCTGGCGAAGGACGGCTTCACCGTCATCGCCGGCTGCGGCCCCAGCCGCGACTTCACGAAGTGGCTCGACGAGCAGAAGGCGCTCGGCTACTCGTTCTACGCGTCGGTGGGCAATGTGGCCGACTGGGACTCCACCGTCGCCGCGTTCACCAAGGCAGTGGCCGAGCACGGCCCGATCGACGTGCTGGTGAACAACGCCGGCATCACGCGCGACCGCATGTTCCTGAAGATGACGCCCGAGGACTGGAAGGCCGTCATCGACACCAACCTCAACAGCATGTTCAACGTGACCAAGCAGGTCGTGCCGGGCATGGTGGAAAAGGGCTGGGGCCGCATCATCCAGATCAGCTCGGTCAACGGCGAGAAGGGCCAGGCCGGCCAGACCAACTACTCGGCCGCCAAGGCCGGCATGCACGGCTTCACGATGGCGCTGGCGCAGGAGCTGGCGGCCAAGGGCGTGACGGTGAACACCGTGAGCCCGGGCTACATCGGCACCGACATGGTCCGCGCGATCAAGCCCGAGGTGCTGGAGAAGATCGTCGCCACCATCCCGGTGAAGCGCCTGGGCACGCCCGAGGAGATCGGCGCCATCGTCGCCTGGCTGGCGGGCCCGGACTCCGGCTTCACGACCGGTGCCGACTTCAGCTGCAACGGCGGCCTGCACATGGGCTAGTGGCGCGGCGCACCCCGCCACGCCCCCCTCAACGCCGGCCCGCGGGCCGGCGTTGTCATGTCTGGCGCCATTCTTCGAGCACGGTGCGCAGCGCGTCCGGCAGGTCCTCGTCGGCCGGCACCGGCGCGCCGTCGTCCAGCAGCAGCTGCAGCACGGCCGCGTAGTCGCCTGTGGCCTCGGGCCGGTGGCAGGCCGCGTGCAGGCAGGCGCCCAGCGCGTCGCCACCGAAGCCGTTGGGCTCGTGCCAGCGTGCGCCGTGCTGCAGCAACAGCCGCACCAGGGCGGCATCGCCGCGGAAGGCGGCCTGGTTCAGCGCGCTGCCGTCCCAGTCGCCGGGCGTGTCCACCGGCCAGCCCAAGGCCAGCATCAGCTGCACCGGTGCGTGCCTGCCGCGCTGGGCCTGGTCCGGCAGCAGGCGCAGGTCGGCGGCCGGCAGCGTCTGCACGGTGTCGGGCTGCAGCGCGAGATGCGCACGGGCGGAGGCGCCGTCGGCCGCCGCGCAGGCGGCCAGGAACGCTTCGTGCGCCGGCACCGGGGGCTCGCCGGTCAGGCTGTGCAGCCACCGCAGGATGTCGACGTCCCCTGCACGCGCGGCGTGCCAGGCCGGCGTGCGGCCCCGCTTGTCGGCACGCGCCGGGTCGGCCCCGTGCTGCACCAGCAGCTGCACGCTGGCCAGGTCGCGCCCGCGCACCACGGCATGGTGCAGCGCGCACAGGCCGTCGGGGCCGGACTCGTTGGGGTCGGCGCCGAGCGCCAGCGCCTGGCGCAGGCCCTCGATGTCGTCGTGGTCGAGCTGGCGCAGCAGTGCATGGGTGCCGGTCCAGCGCGCGCCGGCCTGCACCAGCGCCACGAGGATGCGGCGGTCGGCCAGTTCGGTGGCGTGGTACAGCGATTCGCCGTCGTCGGGCTCGGCGCCGGCCTGCAGCAGCAGCTGCACGGTCTGCAGGCACTGGGCGCGTGCCGTGGCGCCGTACAGCACGGGCAGCGGGTCGTTCGGTGCTGCGGGGTCGATCAGCACCGCGTTGGCGTCGGCGCCGCGTGCCAGCAGCCATGCGACGGTGTCGACCAGGCCCGGCCGGTGGCTGTCGCTGCGTGCCAGCGACGAGAACGCGGCGTACACCAGCGGCGGCGCGTCGAAGGGCGGCAGCGCGGCGTTCGGGTCGGCGTCGGCCAGGGCCTGCTGCACCGCGGCCCGCCGGCCCAGCGCCAGGGCCGCAGCCAGGCCCCGCGGTACACGCTGCTGCGCCAGTGCCAGCGCGACCTGCGGGCGTGGCGTGTCGAGGCCGCGGCCCAGCGCCAGCGTGAGGAAGCGGTCGGCGTATGCCGTGTCCGACAGCGCAGCGGCGCGACGCTGCTCGACGTGGTCCATCAGCTGCCGCCAGCTGGCGAAGCCGTGCTCGCGTGCGATCACCAGCTGCGCACCGGCCAGCCGTGGCGGCGCGGGCAGGCGGCACGGCGCGGCGCGCGCGCCGGCCTCGGGATCGCCGCCGCGCAGCGCGCGCAGCAGGTCGCGCGCCTGGAGGCGCAGATGGTCGGCGTGGGGGTGGGGTGGCAGGGCTCGGGCCATGGATCCTCCGTGCGCTGGCCTGCGATCCGCGCGCTCAGGCCGCACAAAGGTGACACGGGCTGGGACGGACGGTGCCGCGCACGTGCCGGGTGGGTTCGACCCTGTCCGCGGATCCGGTGGCGCCCCGGACGCGCCGGGGCGATGCTGTCACGGCCGCGCGGAGCCGGTCAAGGCGGTCCGGCGCTGGCGGCGCTTCAGACCGCGGCGTAGCGTCCCGGCTTGTGGTTCACCGCCAGCGCGAGGTTGAGCGCCAGCGCGCCCAGCACCGACAGCAGCAGCTGCAGCGGGCCGACCCAGGGTGCAGCCGCCAGCAGGACGGCGAGGTCCACCGCCATCTGCACGTGGCCGGCGCGCCAGCCGCGGCGTTCCTGCAGCCACAGCGCCAGCACGTTGAGGCCGCCCAGGCTGGCGTGGTGCCGGAACAGGATCAGCAGCCCGGCGCCCATCAGCAGCCCGCCGCCCAGCGCGGCGAACAGCGGCTGGACCGCCTGCAGCACCAGCCAGTGCGGCAGCAGTTCGGCCAGCGCCGACAGCAGCGCCACCGCGGCGAAGGTCTTGAGCGTGAATCGCCGCCCCATGCGCCGCCAGGCCAGCAGGTAGAACGGCAGGTTCACGAGGAAGAAGCCGGCACCGAACGGCAGGCCCGTGGCGTAGTGCAGCACGAAGGCGATGCCTGCCGTGCCGCCGGTCAGCAGGCCGGCATGGCGGAACAGCACCAGGGCCATCGCGACGAACAAGGTGCCCGTCACCAGCGCCTGCAAGTCGTCGAAGGCGCTGTGGCGGGGCGCGGCGTGCAAGGCGTTCATGCGCGTGTCATGCCTCGCGGGCCTTCACTCGGCGCCGCCGATGAAGAACTTGATCACGCCCTTGGCGGCGAAGCCGACCAGGCCGAAGCCCAGCGCCACGAACAGCACGAAGGTGCCGAACCGGCCGGCCTTCGACTCGCGGGCCAGTTGGAAGATGATGAAGACCATGTAGAGCATGAACGCGCCGACCCCGAAGGTCAGCCCGAACTGCGCGATCTGCTCTTCCGTGAAGTCCATGGCGGCGTGTCCTGCGCTTGCGGGTTCAGCGCCAGGCGCGCGTGGGCTGCGAGGGCAGCTCGCTGACGTCGACGAGGTCGCGGTAGGCATGCCAGCTGGCGTGCGCCAGCCACGGCACGACGACCACCAGCCCCAGCAGCAGCGGCGCCATCGCCAGCGCCGTCAGGCCCATCAGCAGCGCTGCCCAGAAGGCCATCGGCGCCGGGTGGGCCATCACCACGCGCCAGCTCGTCAGCACGGCAGCCAGCACGCTGACCTTGCGGTCCAGCAGCAGCGGAATGGCCACCACGCTGCTGGCGAACACCGGCGCCGCCAGCACGCCGCCCAGCACCAGCCAGGCCTCGAACAGCAGGCCGGTGTCTGCCAGCATGACCACTCGCACGAAGTCCTCGGGCTTGCGGATGGGCTCGGGCGAGAAGCCGGTGATCAGCGCTGCCGAGGTCAGGACCCAGCCGGTGCCGGCCAGTCCCAGCAGCAGGCCGAACGCGATCAGGCGGCGGTCGTCGGGGCGCCAGGCTGCCAGCGCCGCGCCCAGGCCGGCCGGGCGGCCGCGCTCCAGCGCGCGGCTGACGTTGTACAGGCCCGTGGCCACCAGCGGCGCCACGATCAGGAAGCCGCTGAAGGCGCCGGCGAGCAGCCAGAAGCGGTCGCGCGCGGCCCAGAACAGCAGGCCGCCGAACAGTGCGCTGGCCAGCCCGTGCAGCAGACCCGGCAGCGGCGCGCGGGCCAGGTCGCGCGCGCCCCGTGCCAGCCAGGACAGCGGGCGCAGCAGCGGGATCGCGCGCACGGCGAAGCGGCGCGACTCTTCCAGGGCAGGGGAGTTCGGCATCGAAAGCGGTCCAGTCTAGGCGGGAAGGGCGCGGACGGTCTTGATCCCGGGCAAGCGGTGGGGGGCAGGCCGTTCGGTCGGGCGCGCGCGGCCGGTCAGGGCTCGGACGCCAGCGCGCGAGCCGCGGCGTCCAGCGTGGCCGGCGCGCCGTCGTCCAGCGGCAGCACCCGGGCCGCCGCGAAGCCTGCGAAGTTGCGCTGCATCGAGCGCAGGTAGACCGGGTCGTAGTGCTGGTCGAGCAGCTCTTGCACGACCGCGGCGAAGTCGCCCGCGCGTGCCTGCGCCTGCCAGCGTTCGACGGTGGCGGCACCGCGCAGCTCGCGCAGCGCGGCCAGGCGCTGGCAGAAGGCGTCGGCGTCCTGCACGAAGTGGGCATAGTCCTCCAGCAGCAGCGCGACGCGTGCCGCCACCGGCATCTCGATGTGCAGCACCGGTGCGGCACGCAGCCGCTCGAGCAGGCGTTCGGGCACGCGCAGCCGCCCGATGGTGCGACTCTCGCCTTCGACGAACACCGGCCGCGTGGTGTCGAAGCCCCGCAGTGCGCGCCAGAGCAGCGTCTCGAAACCCTTCTGCGCCGGCTGCGGCACCCCTGGCAGCGGCCCGAGCACCGAGCCGCGGTGGCAGGCCAGCGCTTCCAGGTCGAGCACCTGCGCGCCGGCAGCCGCCAGCGCCTGCAGCAGCCGGCTCTTGCCCGAGCCGGTGCGGCCGCACACCGCGCGCAGCCGCAGCGTGGCCGGCAGCGTCTCGAGCTCGGCGACCACCGCGCGCCGGAAGGCCTGGTAGCCGCCGTCGAGCACGTGCACGCCGAAGCCGATCTGGTCGAGCACGCTGGCCAGCGCGCCCGAGCGCTGCCCGCCGCGCCAGCAGTACACCAGCGGCTTCCAGTCGCGTTCCAGCGGCTGCACGTGGCCCTCGACGTGGCGCGCGATGTTGCGCGCCACCAGCACCGCACCCTGCTTGCGCGCCAGGAAGGGCGAGACCTGCTTGTAGGTGGTGCCCACGGCCGCGCGTTCGGCGTCGTTCAGCGACGGCCAGTTCAGCGCGCCGGGCAGGCGGTCTTCGGCGAACTCGCTCTCGCTGCGTGCGTCGATGACGGCGCTGAACTCGGCCAGCCGGGCGATGGCGTCGGCGGCGCTGATGCGGCGCAGCGACATCAGGGAGCCGCCGCCACGGCGTCGAGCAGTTCGCCCTCGATGCGCAGCTGCGCCTTGGGCTGCTGCAGCGCCGGGCCGTCGACGAGGAAGGTGTCCTCGACCCGTTCGCCCAGCGTCGTGACCTTGGCCAGCTGCAGGTTGATGCGGTTGCGTTCCAGCACGCGGGCCACCGCGTACAGCAGGCCCGAGCGGTCGCTGGCCGACACCGTGAGCAGCCAGCGCTGGGCGCGTTCGTCGGGGTGCAGCGAGACACGCGGCACGACCGGGAACGAGCGCACGCGGCGCGAGACGCGGCCGCGGCTGGGTTCGGGCAGCGGGCCGGTGGAGGCCAGCGCCTGCGCGGCCTGGTTCTCGACCAGCGAGATCAGGTCGCGGTAGGCGCCAGGGCCGTCGGCGCCCAGCCGGGGGGCCACGACCTGGAAGGTGTCGAGCGCGTAACCGCTGCGCGTGGTGTGGATCTTGGCGTCGAGGATGCTGAAGCCGGCGCTGTCGAAGTAGCCGCAGATGCGGGCGAAGAGGTCGGCGCGGTCGGGCGCGTACACCAGCACCTGCAGCCCGTCGCCCACCGGCGACGAGCGCGCGCGCACCACCGGCGTGGCGCTCTCGATGTGGCGCCACAGCGAGCGCGCGTGCCAGGCGATGT
This sequence comes from Rubrivivax soli, assembly GCF_049810355.1. Taxonomy (GTDB): domain Bacteria; phylum Pseudomonadota; class Gammaproteobacteria; order Burkholderiales; family Burkholderiaceae_C; genus Rubrivivax. Next base: position 814,942 of record NZ_CP187368.1, on the reverse strand, counting down.
CGGCGGCGTCGTGGCGCGCGAAGTAGCTGATCTCCAGCGTCTTCCACAGCGGCTCCTCGGTGCCGGGCAGCGCGCTGTGCAGCGCCAGGTTCTGCCGCGCTTCCTGCTTGCGCGCCTCGATCTCGGCGTCGAGGTTGGGCCGCGAGCCGCCGAGAGCGCGCAGCGTCAGCCGGTACAGGTCTTCCAGCAGCTTGCCCTTCCAGGCGTTCCACACCTTCGGGCTGGTGCCGCGGATGTCGGCCACCGTCAGCAGGTACAGCGCCGTGAGGCGGCGTTCGCTGCCCACCAGGCGCGCGAAGTTGCCGATGACGTCGGCGTCCGACAGGTCTTCCTTCTGCGCCATGCGGCTCATCGTCAGGTGGTGCTTGACGAGGAACTCGGCCAGCTGCGTGTCGTCCTTCGACAGGCCATGGTCGCGGCAGAAGCGCCGCACCTCGGCCGCGCCGAGGTCGCTGTGGTCGCCGCCGCGGCCCTTGGCCACGTCGTGGAACAGCGCCGCCACGTACAGCAGGTCGGGCCGGTCCCACTGCGAGGCCAGCTGGCTGCAGAACGGGTATTCGTGCGCGTGCTCCGGGATGAAGAAGCGGCGCACGTTGCGCAGCACCATCAGGATGTGCTGGTCCACGGTGTAGACGTGGAACAGGTCGTGCTGCATGCGGCCCACGATGCGCCGGAAGACCCACAGGTAGCGCCCGAGCACGCTGGTCTGGTTCATCAGCCGGAAGGCGTGCGTCAGGCCCTTGGGCTGGCGCAGGATCTCCATGAACAGCTCGCGGTTGATGGGGTCGCGGCGGAAGCCGCTGTCCATCACGTTGCGCGCGTTGTACAGCGCGCGCAGCGTGCGCGAGCTCAGGCCCTGGATCCCCGGCGTCTGCGCGAAGACCAGGAAGGTCTCGAGGATGGCGTGCGGGTTCTGCAGGTAGAGGTCGTCGCTGGCGACCTCGAGCATGCCCGCGCGTTCGAGGAAGCGCGCGGTGATCGGACGGCTGGGCGCCGCCTCCGATCCCATGATGCGTTCCTCGATGTTCATCATCAGGATCTGGTTCAGCTGCGTCACCGCCTTGGCCGCCCAGTAGTAGCGGTGCATCAGCACCTCGCTGCTGCGCTGGCCCTTGGTGGGCTTGTAGCCGAAGCTGTCGGCCACCGCGGTCTGCAGGTCGAAGACCAGGCGGTCCTCGCGGCGGCCAGCCACCACGTGCAAGCGGGCGCGGATCAGCCGCAGCGTGCCTTCGTGCTTGTTGAGCTGGCTCACCTCGAACGGCGTCACCAGGCCCTTGGCCGCGAGCTCGCTCCAGGTGCGGCCCAGGCCCGCGGCGCGCGCGACCCAGATCACCACCTGCAGGTCGCGCAGGCCGCCGGGGCTTTCCTTGCAGTTGGGTTCCAGCGCGTACGGCGTGCCCTCGTACTTCACGTGGCGCTGCTGCATTTCCAGCGTCTTCGCGCGCAGGAAGGCGCGCGCGTCCATCGCCTGCAGGCTGGCGTCGCGGAAGGCGGTGAAGACGCGGCGCGCGCCGCAGACCAGCCGCGACTCGAGCAGCGCCGTCTGCACGGTGACGTCGCGCGCGGCTTCTTCCAGGCACTCGTCGACGGTGCGCACCGACGAGCCGATCTCCAGCCCGATGTCCCAGCAGGCGGTGATGAAGCCCTCGATCGAGGCCTTCACGGCGTCGGCCTCCTGGCCGCGCTGCAGCAGCACCAGCACGTCGACGTCGCTGTGCGGGAACAGCTCGCCGCGCCCGTAGCCGCCCACCGCCACCAGCGCCGCGCCCGCCGGCATGCCGGCGTGGTCCCACAGCGCGGCCAGCGTGGCATCGACATGCCGCGCCAGCGCGCGCAGCAGCTGGTTGGCGGCGGTGGTGGTGGCGCGGCCTTCGCGGAAGTGCGTGATCAGCGCCTGCTTGCCGTCACGGAAGCGGGCCCGCAACGCGGCCACGCTGCCCGGCGCGCGCGTGGGCGTCTCGGAAACGGAGGACATGGACTCAGGTGGCCGCGGCGGCCGGCACCGTGGCGCCGCCATAGCCGGCCGGCGCGAACGCCGGCGGCTGCGGGCTGCCGGCCGACACGGTGAGCACCTCGTAGCCGGTCTCGGTGACGAGCACCGTGTGCTCCCACTGCGCCGACAGCGAGCGGTCCTTCGTGACGATGGTCCAGCCGTCGTAGGGGCGGTTGCCCTTGCGGTCTTCCTTGATCTCGCGGCGGCCGGCGTTGATCATCGGCTCGATCGTGAAGATCATGCCCGGCACCAGTTCTTCCAGCGTGCCCGGGCGGCCGTAGTGCAGCACCTGCGGTTCCTCGTGGAAGCGCCGACCCACGCCGTGGCCGCAGAACTCGCGCACCACCGAGAAGCCGGCGTTCTCGGCGAAGGTCTGGATGGCATGGCCGATGTCGCCCAGCCGCGCCCCGGGCTTGACCTTCACGATGCCCTTCCACATGGCATCGAAGGTGATCTGGCACAGGCGCCTGGCCGCGATGCTGCCTTCGCCGACCACGAACATGCGGCTGTTGTCGCCGTGCCAGCCGTCCTTGATGACGGTGACGTCGATGTTGACGATGTCGCCGTTCTTCAGCGGCCTGTCGTCGGGGATGCCGTGGCACACCACGTCGTTCAGGCTCGTGCACAGCGAGGCCGGGTAGGCCGGGTAGCCCGGCGGCTGGTAGCCCAGCGTCGCCGGCACCCCGCCTTGCACGTTGACCATGTGCTCCCGCGCGAGGCGGTCGATCTCCAGCGTGGTGATGCCCGGCCGCACGTGCGGCGTCAGCATGTCCAGCACCTCGGAAGCGAGCCGGCCGGCGAGCCGCATGCCGTCGATCTCGGCGCCGGTTTTGATGGGAATCGTCATCCCGGGATTATCCCACCGGGCCCGTAAAATGCCCGCCATGCTGCCTTCCGCCCTGACACTGATGCACTTCGAGGGCGGCAATGCGCTGTCCGACTTCCGCGCCCGCGCCCTGCTGGCATCGCTGCAGGCCCTGCCCGGTGCGGGCCCGCGCATCACCGGCGTGGCCGCGCGCCACGTGCACTGGGTGGCCTTCGACGCCGCGCCCGCCGCGGCCGACGTCGACAAGCTGGCGGCGCTGCTGACCTACGGCGATGCCTATGCCGGCCCGGACACCGGCGACCTGGTGGTGGTGATGCCGCGCCTGGGCACGGTCTCGCCCTGGGCCAGCAAGGCCAGCGACATCGCACGCAACTGCGGCCTGGCGCTGCACCGGGTGGAGCGTGTCACCGAATTCCGCCTGACGACGAAGAGCGGCCTGCTCGGTGGCGCCAGGCCGCTGGGCGCCGACGAACGCCAGGCCGTGGCCGCGCTGCTGCACGACCGCATGACCGAAAGCGTGGCCTTCGAACGCCAGGACGCCGCGCACCTGTTCGACGCCCGCGAGGCGCCGCCGCTGGAACACGTGGACGTGCTCGGCCGCGGCCGCGCGGCGCTGGTCGATGCCAACGCCACGTTCGGCCTGGCGCTGAGCGACGACGAGATCGACTACCTCGTCGCCGCCTTCACCGGCCTGCAGCGCAACCCGAGCGATGTCGAACTGATGATGTTCGCGCAGGCCAACAGCGAACACTGCCGCCACAAGATCTTCAACGCCGACTTCAGCATCGACGGCCAGCGGCAGCCGCTGAGCATGTTCGGCATGATCCGCCACACCGAGAAGACCAGCCCGCAGCACACGGTGGTGGCCTACAACGACAACGCCGCGGTGATGGAAGGCGGCCCGGTCGAACGCTGGCTGCCGCAGGGCTTCACGAACGCGCCGGCCTACGGCGCGCGTGCCGAAGTGGCGCACGTGCTGATGAAGGTGGAAACGCACAACCACCCGACCGCGATCTCGCCCTTCCCGGGCGCCAGCACCGGTGCCGGCGGCGAGATCCGCGACGAAGGCGCCACCGGCCGCGGGGCCAGGCCGAAGGCCGGCGTCACCGGCTTCTCGGTCAGCAACCTGCACCTGCCAGGCACGGACGAGCCCTGGGAACGCCAGCCCGTCGGCAAGCCCGCGCACATCGCCAGCGCGCTGCAGATCATGACCGAAGGCCCGCTGGGCGGCGCGGCCTTCAACAACGAATTCGGCCGGCCCAACCTGGGCGGCTACTTCCGTGTCTTCGAGCAGACCGTGGCCGGCGTGCGCCGCGGGTACCACAAGCCCATCATGATCGCGGGCGGCCTCGGCACGATCAGCGCCGACCAGACGCACAAGCTGCCCTTCGGTGCCGGCACGCTGCTGGTGCAGCTGGGCGGGCCGGGCATGCGCATCGGCATGGGCGGCGGCGCCGCCAGTTCGATGGCCGCCGGCACCAACACCGCGGCACTCGACTTCGACAGCGTGCAGCGCGGCAACCCCGAGATCCAGCGCCGCGCGCAGGAGGTCATCAACCACTGCTGGGCGCTGGGCGCGCACAACCCGGTGCTGGCGATCCACGACGTCGGCGCCGGCGGCATCAGCAACGCCTTCCCCGAGCTCGTCGACGGGGCCGGGCAGGGCGCGCGCTTCGACCTGCGCCGCGTGCCGCTGGAAGAAAGCGGCCTGGCGCCCAAGGAGATCTGGTGCAACGAGAGCCAGGAGCGCTACGTCCTGGCCGTCAACCCCGACCTGCTGCCCCTGTTCCAGCAGATGTGCGAGCGCGAGCGCTGCCCGTACGCGGTGGTCGGCACCGCCACGTCGGACCGTGCGCTGGTGGTCGACGACGGCAGTGCACCCGTGATCGACATGCCGATGGACGTGCTGCTGGGCAAGCCGCCGAAGATGCACCGCGACGTGCAGCGCGTGGCGCGCAGCGAGACGCCGCTGAACCTGACCGGTGTGGCACTGGCGCAGGTGGCGCTGGACGTGCTGCGCCACCCCACCGTGGCGAGCAAGCGGTTCCTCATCAGCATCGGCGACCGCAGCGTCGGCGGCCTCAACCACCGCGACCCCTTCGTCGGCCCCTGGCAGGTGCCGGTGGCCGACTGCGCCGTGACGCTGGCCGACTTCGCAGGCTTCCGCGGCGAGGCCATGGCGATGGGCGAGCGCACGCCGCTGGCCAGCCTGGACGCACCGGCCTCGGGCCGCATGGCCGTGGCCGAGGCGGTGCTGAACCTGCTGGCCGCGCCGATCGCGTTGCCGCGCGTGAAGCTCAGCGCCAACTGGATGGCGGCCTGCGGCGAGCCCGGCGAAGACGCCGCGCTGTACGAGACCGTGCGCGCCGTGGGCATGGAGCTGTGCCCGGCGCTGGGCATCGGCATCCCGGTGGGCAAGGATTCGCTGTCGATGCGCACGAAGTGGAGCGACGGCGGCGCGCAGCGGCAGGTCACGGCGCCGGTGTCGCTGATCGTCACGGCGTTCGCGTCGCTCGACGACGTGCGCGGTACGCTGACGCCGCAGCTGCAGCGCGGCGACACCACGCTGCTGCTGGTCGACCTGGGCCAGGGCAGGGACCGCATGGCCGGCTCGATGCTGGCCCAGGTGCTGGGCCAGTTCGGCTGCCAGGTGCAGGACGGCGTGCCGGACCTCGACGACCCGCAGGCCCTGCGCGCGCTGGTGGACGCGGTGAACGCGCTGCGCGCGCAAGGTCGGCTGCTGGCCTACCACGACCGCAGCGACGGTGGCCTGTGGGCCACGGTGTGCGAGATGGCCTTCGCCGGGCAGGTCGGGGTGAGCCTGAACGTGGACATCCTGGTGACCGAGGGCGATGGCATCAGCGACAGCCGCGCCGAGGTCGGCGACTCGAAGAACTGGGCCAGCCAGGTCGGCGAGCGCCGGAACGAGCTGACGCTGAAGGCCTTGTTCAACGAGGAGCCCGGCGTGGTGCTGCAGGTGCGGTCGGCCGACCGCGACGCCGTCCTGGCGACGCTGCGCGCGCACGGCCTGAGCCGCCACGCGCATGTCGTCGGCAAGACCAACGACCGCACTGCAGTCGAGGTCTGGCGCGACACCAAGCTGCAGTTCAGCGCGCCGCTGCGCGACCTGCAGCAGCAGTGGGACGAGGTCAGCTGGCGCATCGCGCGCGGGCGGGACAACCCGGCCGCGGCCGACAGCGAGCACGCGGCCGTGGGCGCGATCGACGACCCGGGCCTGCACCTGCACCTGACGTTCGAACCCGCCGAGGACGTCGCAGCGCCGTTCATCGGCGGCGCGAAGCCGAAGGTGGCGATCCTGCGCGAGCAGGGTGTGAACTCGCACCTGGAGATGAGCTACGCGATGCACCTCGCGGGCTTCGAGACCTTCGACGTGCACATGAGCGACCTGCAGGCCGGCCGTGCACGCCTGGCCGTCTTCCAGGCGCTCGTGGCCTGCGGCGGCTTCAGCTACGGCGACACGCTGGGCGCGGGCGAAGGCTGGGCGCGGTCCATCCTGTTCAACGGAGCGCTGGCCGACGCCTTCGCGGCCTTCTTCCAGCGACCGGACACGCTCACGCTGGGCGTGTGCAACGGCTGCCAGATGCTGGCGGCGCTGAGCCCCATCATCCCCGGAGCGCAGGCCTGGCCCAAGTTCACGCGCAACAAGAGCGAGCAGTTCGAGGCCCGGCTGTCGCTGGTGGAAGTGCTGGCCAGCCCGAGCCTGTTCTTCGAAGGCATGGCGGGCAGCCGCATCCCGATCGCGGTGGCGCACGGCGAGGGCTACGCCGACTTCTCGCAGCGCGGCGACGCGGCGGCGGTGCAGCGCGCGCTGCGCTTCGTCGACCACCATGGGCAGGCCACCGAGACCTATCCGTTCAACCCGAACGGCAGCCCGGGCGGCCTCACCGCGGTGACCACCGCCGACGGCCGCTGCACGGCGATGATGCCGCACGCCGAGCGCGTGATCCGCAACGTGCAGATGTCGTGGAGCGGGGGCGACATCTCGGCGCCGAGCCCGTGGCTGCGCATGTTCCGCAACGCGCGCCGGGCGCTGGGCTGACGGCGATGGCAGCGCTCGTCGTGCGCCGCTTGCTGGTCGACCTGAAGACGCCGATCGACCGGCACTGGAACGGCGGCGACGCCTTCCGCACGGCCTTGTTCAACGCGCTGTCGTTCAGCTTTCCCGCCGGCGAGCAGTTCTTCATCGACAGCGTGCGGCTCGGTGCGCAGGACCTGCCAGCCGACCTGCGCGCGGCCTTCGACGACACACTGGCCGGCTTCATCGGCCAGGAAGCCACGCACCGACGCATCCATGCGCTGTTCAACGCACAGCTGGAGGTGCAGGGCTGCGTCAACCGCTGGGAGCCCCGCATCCTGCGCCGCCGCCGCAGGCTCGAGGGTGCCGACGCGCGTGGCTGGGTCGGGGCCACGGCGGCCACCGAGCACCTGACGGCGATCCTGGCCGACCATCTGCTGGTGCACCACGCCACCGTGCTGGCCGGTGCCGAACCACGCCTGCGCGACCTGTGGCTGTGGCACGCCAGCGAAGAGCTGGAACACCGCAGCGCGGCATTCGACCTGTACCGTGCACTGGGGGGCAACGAACGCTGGCGGCGGCGCCTGTTCTTCATCGTCAGCGTCAACTTCGCCATCGACCTGGCGCTGCAGACCGGCCGCCTGCTCTGGCACGACGGCAGCTGGAAGCGCCCGTCGACCTGGGCGAGCGCGGCGCGCACGCTGTTCGGCCGGCACGGCCTGGTGCGGGTCTGCGCCGGGCCGTGGCGCCGCTACCTGGCGGCCGACTTCCACCCCGCGCAGGCCGATGGCTCGGCCGGCGAGCGCTGGCTGGCGGCGCACGCCGCACTGGCACCGCCGGTGCGTGCGGCCGCTGCGCCATCCACCTGACGGCCGTGGAGCGGCCCGCCGCGCGATGCTGACGGCCCGGACCGGCGCCTTCTGCGCACGTTTCGGCCTGCGCCTGCCGCTGCTGCTGGCGCCGATGGCAGGGGTGCCCGCGATCGCCTTGCCGGTGGCGGTGGGGGCCGCCGGCGGCATGGGTGCGCTGGGGGCCTTGCTGCTCGACGCCGCGCAGATCGCCGACTGGGTGGCCCGCTACCGCGCCGCCAGCGCGGCGCCCTTGCAGATCAACCTGTGGGTGCCCGACCCGGCGCCCCAGCGGGATGCGGCCCACGAGGCCGCGGTGCGGGCTTTCCTGGCGGGCTTCGGGCCCGCGGTGCCGGCCAGTGCCGGCGACACGCCGCTGCAGGACTTCGACGCGCAGTGCCGGGCCGTGCTGGCGGCACGACCCGCCGCGGTGTCGTCGATCATGGGTCTGTTCCCCCCGGCCTTCGTGCGGCAGCTGCATGCTGCCGGCATCGCCTGGTTCGCCACCGCCACCACGGTGGCCGAGGCCCGTGCGGCCGAAGCGGCCGGTGCCGACGTCGTGGTGGCCCAGGGCGCAGAAGCCGGCGGGCACCGCGGTGCCTTCGTGGCAGCCGGGGCGGTCGACCGCGCGGTCGGGCTGTTCGCGCTGCTGCCGCAGGTGGTGGACGCGGTGCGGGTGCCGGTGGTCGCCACCGGCGGCATCGCCGATGCGCGTGGTGTCGCCGCGGCGCTGCTGCTGGGGGCGAGCGCGGTGCAGATCGGCACCGGCTTCCTGCGCTGCCCCGAGGCCGGCATTGCACCCGTCTGGGCGCAGGCGCTGCAGGGGCTGGCACCCGAGGACACCCAGCTCACGCGCGCCTTCTCGGGCCGCTGGGGGCGGGCGCTGGCCACCACGTACGTGCGAGCGGCCGCTGCACCGGACGCTCCGCCGCCGGCGCCGTACCCGGTGCAGCGCGGCCTGAGCGCAGCCATGAAAAAGGCGGCCGAAGCCGCCGGGGATGTGCAGAGAATGCAGGCCTGGGCCGGGCAGGGCGCCGGGCTGTCGCAGGCCCTGCCGGCTGCCGAAGTGACGCGTGGGCTCTGCGACGGGGCCCTGGCGTTGCTGGGGCCCCGCTGAGGCCCCGGCACGCCGCTGTCGCGGTCAGGCCTTGCCGGGCTGCTGTTCGATGCCGGCGATGGCCCAGGCGCGGCTGTCGTCGTGCGGCTTCACGAGGTGCCAGACCTCGTCGAACTCCACTGGCGCGGCGCCGGCCTCTTCACGCACCTGGCCGAAGAAGCGCACGCTGACGATCTGGCTGTGGCCATCGTCGGCCACGTCGAGCACCTGGGTGTCGACCTGCACGACGTCGGTGTGCTGGTTGCTGGCGCCCCGCTCCTGCAGGTCGACGCGCAGTTCGGCGAACATCTCGGGCGTCGTGAAGCGGCGCAGGTCGTCGAGGTCGGCACTGTCGTTGGCGGCCTGCATGCGCACGAAGATCGTCTTGGCGATGCGGGCGAACCCTTCGCTGTCGAACGCGGCCGGCACGAAGGCGCGGGCCACCGGGTCGGCGGCGACGGCAGCGGGCGCCACGGCGTCGGCTGCCACCGGCGTCACGGACGGCGACGGGGTGGACGGAGCCGCCGGGGTCGGCCACGCCACCTGCGCACCGCTGCGGGCCATCGTGTTGCCCGCCGGCATGCCGGCCGGCTGCGGCGCCATGCGGCGCATGACCATGCGGATGATGAAGAACGCGGCCACGGCCAGCAGCGCCATCAGCAGGAAGCTGCCCATCGCCTCGCCCATGCCGAGGTGGCTGAACAGCGCGGCCAGGCCCAGGCCGGCGGCCAGGCCGGCCAGCGGGCCCATCCACGAGCGCTTGGGCGTCGCAGCCGCAGCGGCGCCGCCAGCCGTGGCGGGGGCCGCCTGCTGGGCCGGTGCGGCCGGCTTGGCCGGGGGCGCGTCGGGGGCCGTGCGCGCGGGCATGTCGCGCTGCATGCCGGACGACTTGCCGCCGCCCAGGCGCTTGGCCTCGACCAGCGTCGGTGCCAGGCCCACGGCCAGGGAAATCACCAGCGCAGCCAGCCAGGGAGTCTTCATGTCGGGTGTCCTCGTCGTTGGAAGTCGCGCGAGTGTGGGGCAAAGCCGGGCGCCCTCCAATCGGGGCTTGCATGTCCCCGCACCGGGTGGGCCCGCAGGGCCCGGCGGGCTCAGGCGCCGGCGAGGCGGCCCAGCCACTCGTGCAGCACGAGATGGCTCTCGAGCATGCCGTCGCGGCTGGGCAGCCAGTCGTCCAGGCCCAGCCGGCCCGGCGCCCGCAGCCCCATCGGCGCGGCCTGGATCTCCATGGTCACGCCCGAGCGCTGCTGGGCGCGCGCGAAGCCGCCGAGCGCACGCCGCATGTGGAAGCCGTGCGTGACGAGCACGATGCGCTCGACACCGGCCTCGTGCAGCAGCGGCAGCGAGCGTGCGGCGTTTTCGCTGGTGTCGCGGGAGTTGGTCTCGGTCCACTTCAGCGGACGCGCGAACTCGCGTTCGGCGATGCGTGCGGCGATCTCGGCCTCCGACGGGCCCGGCTCGTTGCCGTGGCCCACGCCGCCGCTGAAGCCCAGCGGCAGGCCGGTTTCCTTCGACAGCCAGACACCGTAGCGCAGGCGCTCGATGGACCGCGGCGTGAGGTTGGAGACGCCGTACTCGGGCGCCAGCAGCGAGCGCCCGCCGCCCAGCACCAGGATGGCGGTCTTCTGCGCCTTCTTCAGGTCGCCGATCTCCGACGGGCTCAGCGCACGCGGCGGCATCAGCAGGAAGTTGCTGAGCGCGCCGCTGACGGCCGTGGTCGACAGGGCCCAGAGCGACAGCGTGCCCAGCAGCAGCAGGCTCCAGGCCAGCAGGCGGCTGCGGTACATCAGCCGCGCGCCGACCAGGATCATCAGCAGGAACGGCAGCGGCGGCAGGATCAACGCCGACACGGTCGGCTTCCAGCCCTCGATGCCCAGCGACAGGAAGAGGTCGTTCACGGCCGGGCGATCAGTAGAAGGCCTGCAGGCCGGTCTGCGCACGGCCGAGAATCAGCGCGTGCACGTCGTGCGTGCCTTCGTACGTGTTCACGGTTTCCAGATTGATCATGTGGCGGATGACGTGGTACTCGTCGTGGATGCCGTTGCCGCCGTGCATGTCGCGTGCCATGCGCGCGATGTCCAGCGCCTTGCCGCAACTGTTGCGCTTGATCAGGCTGATCATCTCCGGGGCCGCAGCGTGGTCGTCCATCAGGCGGCCCACGCGCAGGCAGGCCTGCAGGCCGAGCGTGATCTCCGTCTGCATGTCGGCCAGCTTCTTCTGGATCAGCTGGTTCTGCGCCAGCGGGCGGCCGAACTGCTGCCGGTCCAGCGTGTACTGGCGTGCGGCATGCCAGCAGAACTCGGCGGCACCCATCGCGCCCCAGGCGATGCCATAGCGCGCCTTGTTCAGGCAGCCGAACGGGCCCTTCAGGCCGTTCACGTTCGGCAGCAGGTTGGCCTCCGGCACGAACACGTCGTCCATCACGATCTCGCCGGTGATGCTGGCGCGCAGGCTCATCTTGCCTTCGATCTTCGGCGCGGTGAGGCCCTTCATGCCCTTCTCGAGGATGAAGCCGTGGATGCTCTCCTGGCCGCCGACACGGCCGTCGGGGTCGGCCTTCTTGGCCCAGACCACGAAGACGTCGGCGATGGGGCTGTTGGTGATCCACATCTTCGCGCCCTTGAGCAGGTAGCCGCCGTCCACCGGCGTGGCGCGCGTGAGCATGCTGGCGGGGTCGCTGCCGTGGTTGGGCTCGGTGAGGCCGAAGCAGCCGACCCACTCGCCGGTGGCCAGCCTGGGCAGGTACTTCTGGCGCTGCGCCTCGCTGCCGTAGGCGTGGATCGGGTGCATCACCAGCGAGCTCTGCACGCTCATCGCGCTGCGGTAGCCGCTGTCCACGCGCTCGACCTCGCGCGCCACCAGGCCGTAGCAGACGTGGTTGAGGCCGGCGCAGCCGTAGCCTTCGATGGTGCTGCCGAGCAGGCCGAGCTCGCCCATCTCGCTCATGATCGTGCGGTCGAAGGTCTCGTGGCGCGCGGCCATCAGCACCCGCGTCTGCAGCCGTTCCTGGCAGTACGCGTGCGCGGCGTCGCGCACGGCGCGTTCGTCGTCGCTGAGCTGTTGGTCGAAGAGGAAGGGGTCATCCCACTGGAAGGTCGGCTTCATGGACGGAGTCTCCGGATAATCCTGCCAAGTGTAAGGAGTCGGCACACCCGCCGACTGCCTGTCGGGCAACAAGGAGTTCAGGCATGCGCATCGAGACCATCACGCTGGGCGGCGGCTGCTTCTGGTGCACCGAGGCGGTGTACGAGCAGGTCGACGGCGTCGTCGCGGTCGAATCGGGGTACTGCAACGGCCACGTGCTGCAGCCCAGCTACCGCCAGGTCTGCGAAGGCGACACCGGTCATGCCGAGGTGGTGCAGGTGCAGTTCGACGCCGACCGCATCGGGCTGCGCGAGATCCTGGAGATCTTCTTCGTCGTGCACGACCCGACGACGCTGAACCGCCAGGGCAACGACGTCGGCACCCAGTACCGCTCGGGCATCTACTGGCACGCACCCGAGCAGGTGCCCGTGGCGCAGGCGGTGCTGGACGAAGTGAACCGCGCCAGCGGGGGCCGGGTCGTCACCGAACTGCGGCAGCGGCAGAACTACACCCGCGCCGAGGACTACCACCAGCACTACTTCGCCAACAACCCGGGCGCCGGCTACTGCGCCTTCGTGGTGGCGCCGAAGGTCGAGAAGTTCCGGCGCACCTTCCGCGAGCGCGTGAAGGCCTGAGCCGCGGCGCCGTCAGAACGGCGTGATGGTGGGCGGGCCGTCAGAACGGCATGAGGGTATGCGGGCCGTCAGAACGGCCCGAAACCGGTGGTCTGCACGCTGTCGGGGAACAGCGAGTCGAGTTCGCGGCGCAGGGCCTGGCGGTGCTGGCGCGATGCCAGCGAACTGCCGGCCAGCGCCTCGAACACCGGCGCGCGCAGCAGCCACAGGTCGGTGGGCTCTTCGGCCGATCGCACCTGGCGCCGCAGCCACTGGCCCTCGTGGCCGTCGATCCCGGCCACCGCGTCGGCGAAGGTGTTCTTCAGCACCACGAAGGCGCGGCGCGCGGCCACGCGGGCCATGCGGTCGTGCGGCAGGCCGGCGCCGGGCAGGGCGGGCGAGGGCATGAAGTGGCGGGGTTCTGCAGGCAGCATGGTGGTCACAGCGGCACGAAGCCGGAGCGGGGCGCACGGGTGGGGAAGTGGCGGCTCAGCTCGGCCAGGCGTTCGTCGGCGACGGCCTGGTTGTGGCTGATCGCCACGAGGCGGTACACGTCGGCGCGCAGGTGCCACAGTTCGCGCAGCGAGCGCGCCATGGCGACGCGATCGCTCAGGACGCGGCCGTCGAAGCTGTCGACGTCGGCCAGGGCGGTGACGAAGTCGTCGCGCACCGCGGGCAGGCGGTTCAGCGGCGGCGCGGCGTCCTGGGGGGCCGGGGCCAGCAGCCAGAACATCAGGCGTTGCCAGGCGCTGTCGGGCGCATGGCACAGCGAGGGGGGGCGAACCTCGATCCGCTGGCCGGTCGGCATCGACAGGGTGGAGCGGAAGCTCCTGCGGTGTGACAACGTCGTGTTCCTCATGACTCGTGATATCGGACACATCTGTCCGACGCTTGAGCCATTGTCGAAACACCTGGGCACACACGGTGCCCCGAACAACGGGGCCGAACCCGGTCAGTTCCGGCCTGGGCTGGGCGACACTGCGGTCTGTTCAGACCACCCAGGACCTGCCCGGATGCCCAACGCCACCGTGAAGACTGCTCTCGCCGCCGCCGTGCTGGCGGGCGTGGCCGTGCTCAGCAACCCGTCGCCCGAGCGGCACCGCGAGAAGATCAAGGCGGCGGTGGCCGAGCGCAGCCAGCTCGCCGGGCTGCTGCGCCTGGGTGACCTGGCGGCGTTCGCCAGCAGTTACCACTCGGTGGGCGTGGCCTCGTACACGCTGGTGAACGAGCGCCGGCTCAGCTTCGGCATCTTCGGCATGGTCTTCGTCGGCGACCCGACGGCGACCGGCCGCTGAGCCGGAAGCCTCAGACGTTGCCGTAGCGCGCCTTGCGCTCGGCGGTGTACGTCCACCACGGGCGCGGCTCGGCGCCGCGCATGAAGTCGGTGGCGGCGATGAAGGTGTCCAGCACGCAGGGGTCCTGCCGCTTGCCGGTGCGGTGGCACAGCGCCTGGTAGAGCTGGAAGGCGTCGCGCGCAGCGAGCTCGCGCGGGTGCTGCACGCCCAGCAGCCGCAGATCGGCGGCGATCGACGGGCCGATGTTGGGCAACTGCTCCAGCAGTTCGCATTCGTCGGCGTGGCGGGCCTTCATCGGCTTCAGCGCCTTCGGCGGGCGTTCCGGTGCACGTGCAGGGCTGTGCCGGGCGGTGGTCATCGACGGGTGCTGCATCACATCAGCATCGTGTTGCGGATCAGGCCGACGGCGATGCCTTCGAGCTCGAAGTCGGCGTCGGGCGGCACGACGATGGTCTGGAAGTCGGGGTTCTCGGGCAACAGTTCGATGCCGGCCTTGGTGCGGCGCAGCCGCTTCACCGTGACGTCGTCGCCCAGGCGTGCAACGACGATCTGGCCGTTCTTGGCGTCGGTGGCCTTCTGCACCGCCAGCAGGTCGCCGTCCATGATGCCGGCGTCGCGCATGCTCATGCCGCGCACCTTCAGCAGGTAGTCGGGCCGGCGCGGAAACAGCGAGCTTTCGACGACGTAGCTCTGGTCGATGTGTTCCTGCGCCAGGATCGGGCTGCCGGCCGCGACGCGGCCCACCAGCGGCAGCGTCAGCTGCGCCAGGCTGGGCAGCGGCAGGCTGAACTGCTTGCCGTACTGCGACAGCCGCGCCTCGTTCAGCGCACGCAATGTGTCAGACTTCAAGCGGATGCCGCGCGAGGTGCCGCCCACCAGTTCGATGACGCCCTTGCGCGCCAGCGCCTGCAGGTGTTCTTCGGCGGCATTGGCCGACTTGAATCCCAGTTCGGCGGCGATCTCGGCCCGCGTCGGCGGGGCGCCGGTGCGCTCGATGGCGCTTTGCACCAGATCCAGGATCTGCTGCTGGCGGGCGGTGAGCTTGGGGCTGTCGTCCATGGGGTGCGCCTTTGCTGGCCGTTGCCGGCCTGGTGGTTTATCCAGTCACTGTATTTTCATCCAGAGGGCGCTGAAATGCAAAGCCTGTCGTCCGACCGCGTCGTGCTGGTCGCCACCGGGGGCACGATTGCCGGCACCGCGGCGCGGCCGCAGGACCACGTGGGCTACACCGCCGGGGCGCTGGGCGCCGACGATCTGGTCGCCGCGGTGCCGGCGCTGCAGGGCCTGCCGCTGGAAGCGCACACGCTGGCCCGCCTGGACAGCTGCGACATGGACCACGCCACCTGGCACGCGCTGGCACGCTGCCTGGCCGGGCACCTGGCGCGCCCCGAGGTCGCGGGCGTGGTCGTGACGCACGGCACCGACACGCTGGAGGAGACGGCGTACTTCCTGCACCGCACCTTGCGCGCGACCAAGCCGGTGGTGCTGACGGCGGCGATGCGACCGGCCACGGCCGCCTCGCCCGACGGCCCGCAGAACCTGCTCGATGCGGTGACGCTGGCGCGCCGTGGCACGGCGGCCGGCGGCGAGCAGCCGCAGGGCGTGCTGGTGGTGCTGGGCGGCCAGGTGCTCGCCGGCGCCGAGGTGCGCAAGGTGCATGGCTACCGCGTGGACGCGTTCGCCTGCGGCGACGCGGGACCGATCGCGGTGCTGGAGGACGGCGTGCTGCGGCGCTTCCGCGCCTGGCCGGCCCCGCCGGCCGTGCGGGCCGATGTGCTGGAGCGCGACCCGGCGACCTGGCCGGCGGTCGACATCGTCACCAGCCACGCCGGTGCGCGCGGCGCGGTGGTCGACGCGCTGGTGGCCGCCGGCGCGCGGGGCCTCGTGATCGCCGGCACCGGCAACGGCAGCGTGCACCGGCTGGTGCTGGACGCCGCCCGCCGCGCCGAAGCGCAGGGCGTGCGGGTGTGGCGGGCCTCGCGGTGCGTGCTCGGCGGCGTGGTCGGCAGCCCGCCGGGCGCGCTGCCTTCGGCCGGGCCGCTGACGCCGGCGCAGGCACGGGTCGAGCTGCTGCTCGACCTGCTGGCCGCGGGCTCCGCCGCGTCGGCTTAGACGACCGTCAGCGCGACGTCGATGTTGCCGCGCGTGGCGTTCGAGTACGGGCAGACCTCGTGGGCGGTCTTCACCAGCGCCTCGGCCGCGGCGCGCTCCATGCCGGGGATGCTGATGGCCATCGCGACGCTGATGCCGAAGGCGCCGGCCTTGCCGGTCATCGGCCCGATGCTGACGTCGGCCGTGATGCTCACCTCGGCAGGCAGCTTGATCTTCTGCATGCCGGCCACGGCCTTCATGGCGCCGATGAAGCACGCCGAATAGCCGGCCGCGAACAGTTGCTCGGGGTTGGTGCCCGGGCCGCTGTCGCCGCCCAGTTCCTTGGGCGTGGACAGCGTGGCCTCCAGGCGGCCGTCGGACGACTTCGTGGTGCCGGCGCGGCCGCCGGTGGATGTGGCTTGGGCGGTGTAGAGGGCTTTGTCGATGGCCATGGTGCTTCCTTTTGCAGGCGGGGTGGAATGCGCTGCCCGGATCAGGCAGCGCGCGGGGTGGAGTTCTGGATCTGCAGGCGCAGCGCCTGCAACCGGGTGGTGAGCGCGGCCAGCTCGTCGAGCGCGCAGCCGCTGGCGCAGGCCACGGCTTCGGGCACGGCGACGGCCCGCGTCTTCAGCGTGCGGCCGGCGGCTGTCAGGCGCAGCAGCACACGCCGCTCGTCCGCACTGTCGCGCAGCCGCTGCAGCAGCCCCGCGCCTTCCAGCCGCTTCAGCAGCGGGGTCAGCGTGCCGGAGTCGAGCGCGAGCCGTTCACCGATGTGCGAGACGGTGACGCCGTCACCTTCCCACAGCACCAGCATCACCAGGTATTGCGGATAGGTCAGGCCCAGCGGGTCGAGCAGCGGCTTGTAGAGCTTGGTCATCGCCAGCGACGCCGAATACAGCGCGAAGCAGAGCTGGTGGTCCAGCTGCAGCCACGTGCTGCGGTCGGGGGTGGATGGGCGTGCCATGGGTTGAAATGTAGATCGCAATTGAATTGTGTGCAATGTAATAACCCTGCGGCCGACGATGCCGGTGTCACGGGCCGTGCATCGCGGCCATCTGCCGCACCTCGGCCAGCAGCCGCGCGCGCAAGGCGGCGGGCGCCAGCACCTCGGCGTCGGCGCCCAGCTGCAGCAGTTCGTGAACGGCGTGCTGCACCGACTCGATGGGCACCTCGACCTCGACCCACCCTGCGTGGTCGCACGGCGCCGCACTGTCCAGCGCTGCCTGTGCCACGGCAGCGCCCAGCCGGCGCAGGCGCGCGAAGCCGGCTTCGCTGACGCGCAGCCGTGCCGTGCCGGTGACCACTCCGGCCTCGAAGCGCGCGGCGTTGCTGCGCCAGCACGCGGCCAGATCGAAACCCTCGGGGGTGGCGAACTCCACATCGAGCACCTGCAGCGTCTCGACCGCCGCGAGCCGGAACACCGCCGGCGTGTCGCGCGCGGCCGTGCGCGCCACCACGTACCACGTGCCTGCCTTCAGCACCAGGCCCAGCGGATCGACGATGCGGTCGCTGACCTGCTGCCAGCTGGCATAGCGCATCGCGACGCGGCGCCGGGTCCACACCGCTTCGGCCATCGCCTGCAGGTGCACCGGAGGCGCCGTGCTGCGGAACCAGTCCACCGGGTCGAGGTGGAACAGCTGCGCCATGCGGCCCGCGTCGGCGCGGGCATCGGCCGGCAACGCCGCGAGCAGCTTGCGCTGTGCTTCCACCATCGCCGGGCCCAGGCCGAGTTCGGCGGCCGGCCCCGGCAGGCCGGCCAGGGCCGCGGCGCGCGCCTCGGGGGCCGTGAGCCCGGTGGCCTGGGCCTGCCAGCCGGCGCGCAGGCAGATGCCGCCTGCGCGGCCGGGCTCGGCCCAGACCGGCACGCCCGCTGCGCTGAGCTGGTCGATGTCGCGGTAGATCGTGCGCACCGAGACCTCGGTGGCCTCGGCGAGCGCGCGCGCGCTGCAACGGCCCCGGGCCTGCAGCAGCATCAGCAGGGTGAGCAGGCGGCTGGCGCGCATGCCGGCAGTGTCGCTGCAAATGCTGACATACGGTGTCAAGGTTGCGCCGGCAGCATGGCGCCTCGTCATCACAGCCCCGCGCTGCAGGAGCCTCCGCCATGTCCCTCGCCACCGACTTCGACTTCTTCCACGGCGCCTGGTCCGTGCAGCACCGCCGCCTGGCGCGGCGGCTGGCGGGCTGCGACGACTGGCAGCACTTCGGCGGCCATTGCACCGTGGTGCCGTTGCTGGGCGGGCAGGGCAACGTCGACGACAACCTGCTCGACCTGCCCGGCGGCGCCTACCGCGCGGCCACCCTGCGGGCCTTCGACCCCGCCACGCGCCTGTGGTCGATCTGGTGGCTGGACGGCCGCGCGCCGGCGCAACTGGGCGTGCCCATGGTTGGCAGCTTCGACGGCGGCCGCGGCGTCTTCCATGCCGACGAGACCTTCGAAGGCCGGCCGATCCGGGTGCGCTTTCACTGGACCGCAGGCACCACGCCGCGCTGGGAGCAGGCGTTTTCGCAGGACGGTGGCGCCAGCTGGGAGACCAACTGGACGATGGACTTCAGCCGGCTGCCGTGATGCGCTCGATCTCGGTCTGCAGTTCCAGCCAGCGCTCCTCGAGCTTGGCGACCTCGGCAGCGATGTGGTTGAGCCGGCGGCCGGCCTCGGCGATCTCGCTGCCCGGGCGCTTGCCGGCGGCCAGCGTCGCTTCCAGCGCGGTGCGCTCTGCCGCCAGCAGTTCCATGCGGGCGTTCGATCTGCTGCACCTCCACCCGCAGCGGGCGGGTGCGGTTGGCGATCTGCGACCGCGACTGTGCCGCCTGCTTGCGGTCGTCGCGCGGCGCGGATGCCGACGCCTGGCGCGCAACGGCGGGCGC
The DNA here is from genome assembly GCF_049810355.1 of Rubrivivax soli. Taxonomy (GTDB): domain Bacteria; phylum Pseudomonadota; class Gammaproteobacteria; order Burkholderiales; family Burkholderiaceae_C; genus Rubrivivax. The sequence goes on along the minus strand of NZ_CP187368.1, from coordinate 796,194 downwards.
TGCCACTGGGGCCGGTGCCGGCGCCGCGGCGCTGCGCGGCGCGGCGGGCGGCTCCTGGCCCTTGGCCAGCGCGCGCGACACGTCCAGCAGCCAGCGCTGGTAGTCGTCGAGGTCACCGTCGAAGGGCTGCACGCCGCCGCGCGTGACGAGCCAGAACTCGTCGCAGGTCTCGCGCAGCAGCGCACGGTCGTGGCTGACCAGCATCACCGTGCCCTCGAACTCGTTCAGCGCCATCGACAGGGCCTCGCGCGTGGTCAGGTCGAGGTGGTTGGTGGGCTCGTCCATCAGCAGCAGGTTGGGGCGCTGCCAGACCAGCATCGCCAGCACCAGCCGTGCCTTCTCGCCGCCAGAGAGCGATCCCACGGCCTGGTTGACCATGTCGCCGACGAAGCGGAACTTGCCGAGGAAGTCGCGCAGTTCCTGTTCTCGCGCCTGCGGTCCGACATCGCGCGCCAGCCGCACCATGTGCATGAGCGGGCCGTCGTCGAGCTGCAGCACGTCGAGTTCCTGCTGCGCGAAGTAGCCGATGACCAGGCCCTTGCCTTCGGTGACCGTACCGGCCAGCGCCGGCAGCGCGTGCGCGATGGTCTTCACCAGCGTCGACTTGCCCTGGCCGTTGGCACCCAGGATGCCGATGCGCTGGCCCGCCAGCACCGAGCGGCTGACGCCGTTGACGATGGGCGTCGTGCCGTAGCCGCAGACCAGGCCGTCGAAGCTGAGCATCGGGTTCGGAAGGCTCTGCGGCTCGCGGAACTCGAACTGGAAGTCGCTGGCCGTCAGCACCGGCGCCAGCTTCTCCATGCGCGCCAACGCCTTCACGCGGCTCTGTGCCTGCTTGGCCTTGCTGGCCTTGGCCTTGAAGCGGTCGATGAACTTCTGCAGGTGCGCCATGCGCTCCTGCTGCTTGCCGTAGGCCGCGGCAGCCTGCGCCATGCGCTCGGCGCGCATCTCCTCGAACGCCGTGTAGTTGCCCGTGTAGCGCGTCAGCGTGGTCTCGTCCAGGTGCACGGTGACCTTGGTGACGGCGTCGAGGAACTCGCGGTCGTGGCTGATCACGACCATGAGCCCGTCGAAGCGCTTCAGCCAGGCTTCCAGCCAGACCAGCGCGTCCAGGTCCAGGTGATTGGTGGGCTCGTCCAGCAGCAGCAGGTCGGCCGGGCACATCAGCGCGCGCGCCAGCTGCAGCCGCATGCGCCAGCCGCCCGAGAAGCTGTTGACCGGCTTGTCCAGCTCGGCGCCCTTGAAGCCCAGGCCCATCAGCAGCGCCTGCGCGCGTGCCGGGGCGTCGAAGGCGCCGGCTTCGTCCAGCGCCATGTGCGCGTGCGCCATCGCCTCGCCGTCGCCGCTGGCTTCGGCGGCGTGCAGCTCGGCCTGCGCGGCCATCAGCGGCAGGTCGCCCTGCAGCACGAAGTCGGTCGCGCCGTCCTCGGTCTCGGGCATGTTCTGCGCCACCTCGCCGACGCGCCAGCGCGGCGGGATCTCGACGTCGCCGGCGTCGGCGTGCAGGCGGTCGGTCATCAGCGCAAACAGGCTGGACTTGCCGGCGCCGTTGCGGCCGATCAAGCCGACCTTTTCGCCGGGCTGCAGCGTGACGCTGGCGTTCTGCAGCACGACCTTGGTGCCGCGGCGCAGCGTGATGTTGCGCAGCGTGATCATGCGAAGGAGTCTCGGGTCAAGAGGAGAACCTGGTCGTCCCCGGCGCTGGTGGACAACCAGACCGGGTGCAGTTGGGGGAAGGCGGCCTCGAAGTAGGCGCGCTCGTGGCCGATCTCGAGCACCAGCACGCCCTGCGGGCTCAGCTGGCTGGCCACGCCGCGCAGCAGCGTGCGCACGAAGTCCATGCCGTCGCTGCCACCGTCGGCGTTGCCGTCCAGCGCCAGTGCGGGTTCGGCGCGGAACTCGGGCGGCAGCGCCGCCATCGAGGCCCGGTTGACGTAGGGCGGGTTGCACAGGATCAGGTCGTAGACCCGCCCGGGCACCGCCGCCAGGCCGTCGCCCTGGTGCAGCGTGATCCGGTCGCCGAGCCCGTGGCGCGCCACGTTCTTCGACGCCACGGCCAGCGCGTCGGCCGAGAGGTCGGCCGCGTCGACCACCACCTCGGGCCAGGCGAGCGCGGCCAGCACGGCCAGGCTGCCGTTGCCAGTGCACAGGTCGAGCACGTGCCGGGTCTGGTCGGACAGCCAGACGTCGAGCGTGCCGTCGGCCAGCGGCTCGGCGATCAGAGAACGCGGCACGATGACACGCTCGTCGACGAAGAAGGGCACGCCCTGCAGCCAGGCTTCCCCGGTGAGGTAGGCCGCGGGGCGGCGGCTCGCGATGCGCTCGGCCACCAGCGCCTCCACCGCAAGCACCTGGTCGGGCGCCAGCGCGTGCTCGGCCACCTCGTCCAGCGCATCGAGCGGGTGGCCCAGCTTCCACAGCACCAGCCACGCCGCTTCGTCGAAGGCATTGGTCGTGCCGTGCCCAAAACAAACGCCCGCCTGGTCGAGGCGGGCGGCTTGCGTGTCGATCAGCTCGATCAGCCGCATGGCAGGAAGCGCTCCAGCGTGCCGCGGTAGATGTCCTTCAGCCGCTCGACGTCGGCCACCAGCACCCGCTCGTCGATCTTGTGGATGGTGGCGTTGATCGGGCCGAACTCCACCACCTGCGGGCAGATGCGGAAGATGAAGCGTCCGTCCGAGGTGCCTCCCGTCGTGGACAGCTCGGTCTGCACGCCGCACTCGGCGGCGATGGCCGCGCCGAGGGCCTCGGTCAGCGTGCCGGGCGTCGTGAGGAAGGGCTCGCCGCCCAGCGTCCAGGCCAGCGTGGTGCGCAGGCCGTGGCGGTCGAGCACGGCCTGCAGTCGCGTCTTCAGGCTGTCGGCGGTGCTCTCGGTGCTGAAGCGGAAGTTGAAGTCGACCACCACGTCCCCCGGGATGACGTTGGTGGCGCCGGTGCCCGCATGGATGTTGCTGACCTGCCAGCCCGTGGGCGGGAAGAACGCGTTGCCCTCGTCCCAGCGCATCGCCACCAGCTCGGCCAGTGCCGGCGCCAGGCGGTGGATCGGGTTGTCGGCCAGCTGCGGGTAGGCGATGTGCCCCTGCACGCCGTGCACCGTGAGCCTGCCCGACAGCGTGCCGCGGCGGCCGTTCTTGATGACGTCGCCCAGCGTCTGCACCGAGGTCGGCTCGCCGACGATGCAGGCGTCGAGCCGCTCGCCACGCGCGCGCAGGGCCTCGACGATGCGCACGGTGCCGTCGACCGACGGGCCTTCCTCGTCGCTCGTGATCAGCAGCGCGATGCTGCCGCCGTGATCGGGGTGCGCGGCGACGAACTCCTCGGCCGCGACGACGAAGCACGCGATCGAGGTCTTCATGTCCGCGGCGCCGCGGCCGTACAGGTGGCCGTCGCGGTGGCTGGGCACGAAGGGGTCGCTGGTCCAGCGCTCCAGCGGGCCGGTGGGCACGACGTCGGTGTGGCCCGCGAACCCGAGCACCGGCCCCGGGTGCGCGCCGCGGCGCACGGCCCACAGGTTGGTGACACGGGCATCCGACGGCCCGCAGACCAGCGTCTCGCACGCGAAGCCGGCGGCCGACAGCCGCTGGATCAGCAGCTCCTGGCAGCCGGCGTCGTCGGGCGTGACCGAGGGGCGTGCGATCAGCGCCTCGGTCAGGCGCAGCGCAGCGTTCACTTCGGCACCACCCAGGGTGCGGCCTGGGTGCGCGTGTCCTCGGGCCGCACCTCGATCGTGATGTCGGTGAAGGTGGCCTGGTCGGGCTCTTCCTTCTTCGGCGACACACGCGAGATCTGCGTCGTCTCGTTCTGCAGCCGCCACAGCAGGTTGGTCGGCGAATCGGCGTTGGCCAGGCCTTCGTCGCGGCTGATGATGCCTTCGTTGATGAGCCGTGCGATGTCCTGCTCGAAGGTCTGCGAGCCTTCGGCCATGCTCTTCTCGACCGCTTCCTTGACGCCGCCGAGGTCGCCCTTCTCGATCAGCTCGGACACCAGCTTGGTGTTCAGCAGCACCTCGATGGCCGGCACGCGGCCACCGGCGCTGGCGCGCAGCAGGCGCTGCGAGATGATGGCGCGCAGGCCCGACGACAGGTCCGACAGCAGCGTCGGCCGGGCTTCGGGCGAATAGAACGACAGGATGCGGCCGAGCGCGTGGTAGCTGTTGTTCGCGTGCAGCGTGGCCAGCACCAGGTGGCCCGACAGCGCGTACGAGATCGCGCTGGTCATGGTCTCGCGGTCGCGGATCTCGCCGATCAGGATGCAGTCGGGCGCCTGGCGCAGTGCGTTCTTCAGTGCCGTCTGCAGGCTGGCGGTGTCGCGGCCGACCTCGCGCTGGTTGACGATGGACTTCTTGTTCGTGAACAGGAACTCGATCGGGTCCTCGATGGTGAGGATGTGGCCCGTGACCTGCTGGTTGCGCCACTCCAGCATCGACGCCAGCGTGGTGCTCTTGCCGGTGCCGGTGGCGCCCACCATCAGGATCAGGCCGCGCTTTTCCACCACCAGCTGGCTCAGCAGCGGCGGCAGGCCCAGGCTCTCGAGCTGCGGGATGTCGTGCGGGATGCAACGGAACACCGCGGCGATGGTGCCGCGCTGCTTGAACGCCGAGAGCCGGAAGCTGCCCACGCGTGCCAGCCCGATGCCGACGTTCAGCTCGCCGGTGTCGTCCAGCTCTTCCAGCTGCTGCGGGCTCAGCAGCTCGGCCAGCAGCTGGCGCGTCTGCGTCACGGTCAGCACCTGGTCCGACAGCTGCATGATCTGACCGTGGATCTTGATCAGGATCGGCGTGTTGGCCGACATGTAGACGTCGGACGCGTTCTTCTCCGCCATCAGACGGAGCACTCGCTCCATGTTGCCACTCATAGTGCCCCCACGCTCCCTTCGGTCGCTGCCCCCCGGGGGGGCGCTTGCAGCGGACCGGCGAAGCCGGATCCACGCAAGGCCTTGGCCGGACACTGCATGGCGTTCACGCCCGCAGAAGGTCGTTGATGCTGGTCTTGGCGCGTGTCTCGGCCGTGACCTGCTTGACGATGACGGCGCAGTACAGGCTGTGGCTGCCGTCGGCGGCCGGCAGCGAGCCGCTGACCACGACGCTGCCGGCGGGGATGCGGCCGTAGCTGATCTCCCCGGTCATGCGGTTGTAGATCTTGGTGCTCTGGCTGATGTAGACGCCCATGCTGATCACCGAGTTCTCCTCGACGATCACGCCTTCCACCACTTCCGAGCGCGCGCCGATGAAGCAGTTGTCCTCGATGATGGTCGGGTTGGCCTGCAGCGGTTCGAGCACGCCGCCGATGCCGACGCCGCCCGACAGGTGCACGTTCTTGCCGATCTGCGCGCAGCTGCCCACGGTGGCCCAGGTGTCGACCATGGTGTTCTCGTCGACGTAGGCGCCGATGTTCACGTAGCTCGGCATCAGCACCACGTTCTTCGCCAGGAAGGCGCCGCGGCGCGCCACCGCCGGCGGCACGATGCGCACACCGCTGGCGCGCACGGCCTCGTCGTCGATGTGGCTGAACTTGGTCTTCACCTTGTCGAAGAAGGTCAGGTCGCCGGCGTGCATGACCTGGTTGTCGTTCAGGCGGAAGCTCAGCAGCACCGCCTTCTTGATCCACTGGTTCACGGTCCACTGGCCCACGCCCTGGCGCTCTGCCACGCGCAGGCGGCCGGCGTTGAGGTCGCCGATCACCTGTTCGACGGCTTCGCGCACGGCCGGCGCGTTGGTGGCGTTGATCGTGGCGCGCTGGTCCCAGGCCAGGTCGATCACGCTCTGCAGGTCTTGGCTCATCGGAGGCTTTCTGTGTAGGAGACGATGCGCCGGGCGGCTTCGAGGCATTCCTCGACGCCGGCCACCAGCGCCATGCGGATGCGGCCCGTGCCCGGGTTCGCGGGGCGGTGGCCCGCGACCTCGCGGGCCAGCAGGCTGCCGGGCAGGACCGTCACATTGTATTGAGCGAGCAGGCCCTGGGCGTAGGCGATGTCGTCCGTGCCCGGCACGGCGGCCCAGAGGTAGAAGCCGGCGTCCGGCAGCCGCACGTCCAGCACCTGCTGCAGCACCGGCGTGACCGCGGCGAACTTCTCGCGGTACAGGTGCCGGTTGGCCACCACGTGCGCCTCGTCGTTCCAGGCTGCGATGCTGGCGTGCTGCACCATCGGGCTCATCGCGCTGCCGTGGTAGGTGCGGTACAGCAGGAAGGCCTTCATCAGCGCCGCATCGCCGGCCACGAAGCCGGCGCGCAGCCCCGGCACGTTGCTGCGCTTGGACAGGCTGGTGAAAGCCACGAGGCGGCGGAAGTCGCGCCGGCCGAGCCGCCAGGCGGCTTCCAGGCCGCCCAGCGGCGGCTCGTCGCGGAAGTAGATCTCGGAGTAGCACTCGTCGCTGGCGATCACGAAGCCGTGGCGGTCGCTCAGCGCGAACAGCTGCTCCCATTCCGACAGCGGCATCACCGCGCCGGTGGGATTGCCGGGCGAGCACACGTACAGCAGCTGCGTGCGGGACCAGGTGGCCTCGTCGATGGCGCTCCAGTCGGCGGCGAAGTTGCGCGCCGGGTCGCTGGGGGCGAAGGCCGTCTGGGCGCCTGCGAGCAGGGCCGCGCCTTCGTAGATCTGATAGAACGGATTCGGCGCCACCACCGTGGCGCCGGGCCGCGTGGGGTCGATCACCGTCTGCGCGAAGGCAAACAGCGCCTCGCGCGAGCCGTTCACCGGCAGCACCTGTGTGGCCGCGTCGACCTCGATGCCGTAGCGTCGCTGCAGCCAGCCGGCGCAGGCGGCACGCAGTGCGGGGTCGCCGGCGGTGGCGGGGTAGGTCGACAGCATGCCGATGCCTTGGCGCAGCGCCTCTTCCACCAGGGCCGGCGTGGCGTGTCGTGGTTCACCGATGCCCAGGCTGATGGGCCGCAGCGCCGGGTTGGGGGTGATGCCGTGCGTCAGCGCGCGCCAGCGTTCGAAGGGGTAGGGGTGCAGGCGCGCCAACAGCGGATTCATGCCGGGGATTATCCTGGAGGCACCACGAACCCGCTGCGCGGGGCACCGCCGCCGTCAGCCCGCTGCAATCTCGCGGGCCTACGCTGCACGCACTACTTCAGGAGACTCTCATGGCCTTTCCCCGCGACATCTTCGTCGTCGGTGCCGCGCGCACCGCCATCGGCACCTTCGGCGGCAGCCTGAAGGACGTGCCGCTCGCCGACCTGGCCACGCTGGCCGTGAAGACGGCGCTGGAGCGCAGCGGCGTCGCCGCCACCGCGGTGGGCCACCTCGCGATGGGCAACGTGATCGCCACCGAGCCGCGCGACGCCTACCTGAGCCGCGTCGCCGCGATGAACGCCGGCTGCCCGAAGGAGACGCCGGCCTTCAACGTCAACCGCCTGTGCGGCTCGGGCCTGCAGGCCATCGTCTCGGCCGCGCAGGCCATCGCGCTGGGCGACTGCGAGGTGGCGGTGGGCGCCGGCGCCGAGAACATGTCGCGCGCACCGTACCTGCTGCCCGCGGCGCGCTGGGGCCAGCGCATGGGCGACGCGCAGATGCTCGACATGATGCTGGGCGCGCTGCACGACCCCTTCCACAAGATCCACATGGGCGTGACGGCCGAGAACGTGGCAGAACAGTTCGGCATCACGCGCGACGCGATGGACGCGCTGGCGGTGGAGAGCCACCGCCGCGCCGCGGCCGCCATCGCCGGCGGCCGCTTCAAGGACCAGATCGTCCCGGTGGTCACGCAGGGCCGCAAGGGCGAGGTGCGCTTCGACACCGACGAACACGTGAAGGCCGACACCACGCTCGAGACGCTAGGCAAGATGAAGCCTGCGTTCAAGAAGGACGGCAGCGTAACGGCCGGCAACGCCTCGGGCTTGAACGACGGTGCCGGTGCCGTGGTGCTGGCGAGCGCGGCGGCGGTGCAGGCGCACGGACTGAAGCCGATGGCCCGCCTGGTCGGCTACGCGCATGCCGGTGTCGAGCCCACCATCATGGGCATCGGCCCGGTGCCGGCCACGCGCCTGGTGCTGGAACGCACCGGGCTGTCGGTGAAGGACCTCGACGTGATCGAGAGCAACGAAGCCTTCGCCGCCCAGGCCTGTGCCGTGGTGCAGGAACTCGGGCTGGACCCGGCCAAGGTCAACCCCAACGGCTCGGGCATCTCGCTGGGCCACCCCATCGGCGCCACCGGCGCCATCATCACGACGAAGGCGCTGTACGAACTGCAGCGCGTCGGCGGGCGCTACGCGCTGGTGACGATGTGCATCGGCGGCGGGCAGGGCATCGCGGCGGTGTTCGAGCGGGTGTGACAGTGGCTACGCGAGAGTGTGGTGACTGCTGCCAACGTTGCTGAGTTTGTTCTAGCCCGCGTAACCTTGGTCAGGACGTTCGAGGTGCTGGCAGTCCAGATTGAGGTAAGCGGCCCGGCTTGGCGTCGGCAGTGGCAGTTCGGGGGACGTTGTCGGCTGCCGGTGGTGCGGCGGGAGTTCAGCGGTCCGGCTGGCCTGTTGGCTGGGCGGCAGCTCAGTTACGTTGTGCATGCAGGTGTAGGGGTCGAGCCACTTTTGCCTGAGCGAGTGGATGAGGTTTAGGATCGCTGCGGCTCGCTTGCAGGCGCCCAGTCATCCGACGAACAGCCAGTTCTGCCGCCCGAGTGCGATCGGCCGGCGCGCGATGGCGGCGCTGCAGCCGGTAGATCAGAAGCGCATCCTGGCGCTGTGCGAACAGCGTGCGATGGCCGATGCCGGTCTGGCGCAGTTGTTCGGCGTCGAGACCCGGTTCTCGTGCAGGCCATTCATCGCAATCTGGCGCGCGTCCCCGAGGACCTCCTGTTTCAGCTCCGCGCCCAGGAGTGGGCGGCTTTGAGACCATAGTCTGTGATCTCGCCGCGGCTGCCGGCGCACCGCGCCCTATGCCTTCACTGAGCACGGGTTGACGATGCCGTCTTCGCTGCTAGGTAGCCCGCGCGCCATCGCCGTGAACATCGAGATCATGCGCACTTTCTTGCGCGTGCTGGCGATGGCCAGCACGCACGGCAATTTGGCAACGCGGCTGGCGGAACTCGAAGAGAAAACCCAGGCCCTGCCAATAAGCCACTACCCCTTCAGGCGCAGTACGCGCAACCACCGCTAGCTGGTCTCCGACCCGCTGCGCGAACTTACGACGCTACCCGATTCGCCCAAGTGGCCAATTGGGTTCATCAATCTCGAAGACAAGGTGTAGAAGACCTCGAGTGGCGAGAAGCAAGACTTGACTTCGAGGCAGCTGTCCAGCAAGAAGCGAGTAATGGGAAGCTACTTTGCTTCCTTTGTCAAACCATTGGCCGGAAGGATCCACAGGCCACCGCGAGCGACGACCAGTAAGAACGTTTGGCGTTGGCCGCCCGGCTCGTTGAGCCCGCCGATCTGCTTAAGAACCCGAAATCCTCCTCCAACCTGCGTAGGACTAAGTATGAGGCGATAAGAGATGCCATACGCAAATGCGCCAAATGCGAAGGCGATTATGGCCAGCGCTGTAGTTGAAGTCAGGTATACCCAAAAAGTTGGAGATCCGAGCATTTGCCCGGGAAGTCGCCAAACGAGTGATGCACCGACCACAGTAAGCGTCGTCGCAACGACGCAATACAAGATTAACGTCATCGTGAGTTTTCGGTACCTCAGCATCGGCATCCTCCACCGCCCAGGGCGGTGCCTGCAACGCCAATCGAAGCCGAAGTTGCGGTGGCAGCAGTGCCTGCAACACAACGCTGCGCGATTTCGGATGCAAGACTACCAGTGTACTTGATTCCCAAAGTGGCCGGCGCGAGCACAGCGCTCGATCCGCCACCGATCGCACTGGCCACAACGGAGGTCAAGTTGATGCCGCAAGCGCACGTTTGACCAGCGAAACCTTGCCCCATGATGTTTCCAAGTGCGCCGGCACTTGCCCGAGCCCAAGCTTGTCCTAGAAGACTCGGCCCAATCATCCCGCCGAAGGCTCCCACTACTGCACCGGTCGTGCCTCCAATCAGTGCGCCTCTGAACCAGCTTCCGCCGTTTGCCGATGCGGCGAGCCCGCCGCCAATTGCGCCCATCACAAAGCCCGCCCCAGCACCTGGAAGTCCGAACTCGCCGGTGGGATCGACGAACGAGATTGGATTCCCACCAACATACGCGTAAGTGTTAATCCCTCCTGCGAGCCCGATGGGATCGGACTGGGTGTACTGACCCAGCGAGGCATCGTAATAGCGGTGCCAATTGTTCCACAAGCCTGATTCCTGATCAAAATACTGACCCGGAAATCCAAGATTCATTGCCCCAAAAGTATTGACTATGATGTTTCGATCGAACGCGGCATTACTGGCGCGCCACACAATAGCTCCGGTGGAAGTCGTTAGAGATTCTGGGCGACCCAGATGATCATTGTGGCTTGCGTAGAAGACGCCGCCACGTACCAACCCCAGCAATTGGCTCTCAAGCCAGATGTATTGTGTAGGAGTCGGTCCGCCTTCAAACAGAAGTCGCCCAGATTCGCTATAGACATAGTGGGTCGTCTGCCCGCTGGACAAACGCTTCGATGCCCGCTGGTTGAATGCGTTGCTGCGATAGGTTCCTACAGTGGCGCCAGCGATGCGCACGACGGCTAGGCGATTGAACGGGTCGTATTGATAGGTGCGGGCATCGCGCGAATCAGCATACACATTCCCGAAAACATCATAGCTGATGACTCGATTGGACGGCCCGACAATGCTAAGAGGACGATTGGCTGAAGGATCAAGTGTGAAACGAAACTCCTGCCCGGCTCTTGCGTGAACCACTCGATTGCCGGCGTGATCAAATTGGAATGCCTGATTATCGCCATTGCGAAGAACGGATACCAATCTTTCATTGGCATCATAAGAAAACGATGATGACAACTGTGGGAGGATGCCATCGCTGATTGATTGGATGGTGTCAACATTTGTCCACGCGAACTGTTGTTGCTGGACTCCGCTAACAGTTAAGTTCACCAGGCGGCCGTCAGTGTCGTGAGTCTGCGTGCTGGAGAGACCGTTACCAAAGCGCGCGGTGTAGCGCAGTTCAGTTGCTGGTTGGTAAAGAAAACTTGTTGCGATCTGTGCAGAGGCTCCGCTCAGGTTGCTTGTGATCCGTGCAAGGCGGTTGGCACTATCGTACTGGTAGCCCAACGCGAATCCATTCGGATAGGTCATTCCGGTCAACTGCCCGGCACCGTCATATGTGCGAGTCGACCCGTAGCTCACGCCGTCAATCACCGTTGCCTGAGCCGCCAATTGTCCATCGGCGGCGTATGTGTATGTTGTGCTGCCGGTGCCATCCACAACGCTGGTGAGGCGCCCAATGCCGAACAAACCTTCGTCATAGTTCCAGATCTCTGTGGTTCCAGCCGAGGATCGAGAGCGAAGGCGGTCGAGCGCATCCCATGCGTAGCTCAGAGAGGCGCCATTGGCACGAAGCTCCGACGTCAGGCGCCCAGCTCCGTTGTAAGTGAACGTTGTCACACCTGTGTCAGGGCTTGCGCGCCGTACAAGATTGCCAAACGCGTTGACGTGGTACTGGGTCGTCAGACTGCGTGGATCCCGCACAGATGCGAGAAAGCCTCGACTGTCGTATCCATAGTGAATGATGCCCCCGTCAGGCGCTGTTGCGCGGGTCAGTCGGTTTTGAGCATCGTAGGCAAAGGTCTCGCGCCTGCCTTGTGCGTCAGTGCTGGCTGTCACATTTCCATTGCGATCGTATTCCAGTATCTGACTTTGTCCGGCGTTACCATATTCGTCGATGGGGCGGTACAGACTGTCCAAACGTGTGTAACTGGAGAACTGTCCAGCCGCACTAGCGGCGGGCGTACCTCCAGCCATGCTAGGAGTTTCTCTTGGCGACGATCGCGTGACTATGTTTTGTGTGACGTCGAAGGCCGATCGACTAAACTGATTCAGGGCATTCCCGATGTATTCGATTCGACCAGACGCAGTGTATCGGTAGCGATCCACGCGTCCATTCGCGTAAGTGACGTCCAAGGGTTGGCCACGACCGTTATAGGTGATCCAAGTGGTGCGGCTGCCCGAGGGGAAGTACGTCGTGATTGAGAGCGTGTTGCCGGTGGCATCGTACGTGTAGCCTGTCACAATGCCATTGCTATCTGTGCTCTGGCTCGGACGACCCATCGCGTCGTGTCCTGACCAAGATTCGCGGTGACCCATCGGATTTGTCATCAATGTGAGATTGCCCGCCGTGTCGAAGGTGAATGAAGTGGTTTCACTGGCGCCGGCATTCAAACGGGTGACAGATTGGGTGGCTAGCCCCAGATTGGAGTGAAAGCTGTATTGGTAATCCGTACGACGGATCTCGCCAGTGGCAGTGTCAACAAGGCTGACTGACGCCGGCATCGATGTCCCCGGTCCGGAGGAGTTGTACGTGAACCTCTCTGCAAGGAATGTTGCTCCATCAGACCCTTTGTGGCGGGTTTCAACGATGCGATCACCAGACCAATCATGTTCCAGCGTTTTAGCCGCAGCAGTGCCAGCTGCTGTGGTCTTCGTCAGCAATCGACCGGCTGAACTGTAGGTGTACTCAGTACGGTTGTTGTTCCAATCAAGCGTGTAGTCTAGATAGCCTTTGGAGTCGTAAAAGCTTCGTGCCGAGGAAGAAGGGCAAGTTGCCGTCTGCGATCGCGTGACGATCAGCGGTTTGCGTTCGCCTTTGATCCACCCAAAGGTGTGAAAGGTTGGTTGGCCTGCCGCATTCGTGACGACGGTCTGCGTTGAGGAGTTGTAGAGGAAGGTGTCGCGCTCCTCGTTTCCAGCCAAGGCGCTTGATGTGACACGCTTGCTGGCGTCGAACGCATACGTGCTGTAGCGGGTGCCGCCGACCGTGATCCCTGTCAGCAGGTGGTGGCCATGAGGACTCTCGTAATGGTACTGACGCGTGGCCGCTGGCACGCTCCCGATCGATACACTCTGCAGCATGCCAGCAGCGTTGTAACTGTAGGACCATACATTGCGCGCAGGGTCAGTGACTGCCGTCACACGGTCATTGGTCCATGAAAAGCTGACTGTTTGTCCAAATCCGTTAGTAACCGAACTGAGTTTGCCGGAAGTTGTGTAGGTGTATGAGTACAGCAACTGGGAGCCTTGTGCGTAGATCTTGGTGACCGCTCCAGAGGCAGAGAAGTCGATCTTGCGCTGGTAGTTGCTCAAGCGCCAGCGTTTGGTTGACTGTGTGTAAGCCAGCGTCCCTGTCAACGCTGCATCTCCATCGACTTGATAGAAGAAGGTCCCGCTCGGGTTGGCGTCGTCATTGATCAATTGGTAGGCGTAGCTTGTGCCATCCTCGTACACGACGGTGGCCGTGGTAGGTACACATCCGTCGGGCGTGTCACGGCAACCCGCGTACGAGAGCTTGGGGCCATCCAGCGACGATGGCCAGTTGGGTCCGAAGAGTCTTCCGGCGGTGGACCTGCTGCGATAAGTACGAACCAACGTCAGGCCGTACAGATTGGCGGAGACGAAGTCGGTTTCAGCCTTGAGTTTCTCGCCTGTCGCTACGACGACTGGGTTGGCCGTAGTGCAGTTATCGGGCTTCGACTCCTCGACTGATGGAGGGGATGCCAGGGCGCCGCTACCTTCATGAGGAGTATTGCCGCTACGAGGCGTGCCGATGGAGGGAGTCGCGATCGTTTCTCGAGGGATTCTCGCTCCGATAATGGTGATTCGTTCGGGATCGTCTATGGATTGCCGATACTCCCGGACTTTGTCGCTCGACGTACTTGCCCACGTTGTCGATCCGGTCCACAGCGCGCAGACTGCCAAGGTTAAGGCTACAGCTAGTTTCTCTTTGTTCCGCAATGGTTCCCTGACAATGCGGCGGAAACTTGATCGAGTCTCTGAAGCGTCGATTCGCGTCAAGATTGGATTGCGCATGGTCTTCCCCTACGTGTTTGCAGCGATGACACCGTGGTATGTCAGGCGAGGGCAGCGACGGGCTGGCGACACCTGACATAACGAGCCAAGTTGGCTACAGGACTCTCTCGCCAACTACCCCCATCGGAGGGGCCTCTCGGGCGCCCTCAAAGAGGGGGCCGCGCCTACAGCGCCCCGCGGCACCCCGCCGCGCCGCAGCGGCAAGGCAGCTGCCCGGCGTGGTGCGTCTCGCCGTAGTCCACCGTGATCTCGTCGCCGGCGGCGATGGCGCGCAGCGAGAAGAACTCGACACGGCCGTTGGCGATGACCAGCTGGGCGTTCGGCTGGCAGCTGTGGTTGGTGTAGCGCATCGGGTCGGCCGAACGGCTGAAGTCGATGGCCTTCCGCGGCGACAGCTCGACGATCATGATGCGTTCGCTGCGCGTGGCGCGGATGCGCGCTTCGTCGACCGTGATGCTCTCGCCACGGATCTCGCCGATCTTGCGCTTGGAAACAATCGGCTCCAGCGCGAACACGCCGTGGCCGTCGATGGTGCTGGGCCGCACCTCGACGTCGTACTTCTGGTAGCTGGGCCTGGTCACCGTGTCATGCGCCGGGCAGCTCCACCTTGGGTGCCGGCGTCCAGCCCTTCTTGCGGTGCTCGGCCGTCACGTAGGTGCGGATGCCACCGCGCACGTACCAGTCGGCGTGGATGCGCACGAAGCGCGGCCGGATCGCCTGCACCAGGTCGCTGAGGATGGTGTTCGTCACCTTCTCGTGGAACGCACCTTCGTTGCGGTAGCTCCAGAAGTACTGCTTCAGGCTCTTCGTCTCGACACACGTCTTGTCGGCGACGATCTCGATCGTGAAGTGCGCGAAGTCGGGCTGGCCGGTCAGCGGGCACAGGCAGGTGAACTCGGGCACGTCGAAGCGGATCACGTAGTCGCGCTCGGGCGCCGGGTTCGGAAACACCTGCAACTCCTTGCTCGGTGCGCTGGGCGGTACAGCGGGGGCAGGGCGCTGGCGGGGGGTGGTGCGGGGCATGGCGACAGGGGTTTTCGAGGGGTCGCGATGGTATCATCCGCGCCCTGTCGCGCTCGGGGTCGGAGCGCGTTTTCGTATGTAGATCAAGCACTTGCGTGCAGTCCGATGAGACTCAACCAGATCAAGCTCGCCGGGTTCAAGTCCTTCGCCGAGCCCACCACCTTCCAGTTGCCCGGCCAGCGTGTCGGCGTCGTCGGCCCCAACGGCTGCGGCAAGAGCAACATCATGGACGCGGTGCGCTGGGTGCTGGGGGAAAGCAAGGCCAGCGAGCTGCGCGGCGAGTCCATGCAGGACGTGATCTTCAACGGCAGCGGCCAGCGCAAGCCCGCCAGCCGCGCCAGCGTGGAGCTGGTGTTCGACAACACGCTGGCGCGTGCCGGCGGCCAGTGGAACCAGTTCACCGAGATCGCCGTCAAGCGCGTGCTCACGCGTGACGGCACCAGCAGCTACTTCATCAACAACCAGCCGGTGCGGCGCCGCGACGTGCAGGACGTGTTCCTGGGCACGGGCCTCGGCCCGCGTGCCTACGCCATCATCGGCCAGGGCACCATCAGCCGCATCATCGAGAGCCGGCCCGAAGAGCTGCGCCTGTTCCTCGAGGAAGCCGCCGGTGTCAGCAAGTACAAGGAACGCCGGCGCGAAACCGAACACCGGCTCAAGGACACGCGCGAGAACCTGACGCGTGTCGAAGACATCCTGCGTGAACTGAACAGCAACCTCGACAAGCTGGAGAAGCAGGCCGAGGTGGCGGCCCGCTACCGCCAGCTGCAGGACGACGGCACGCTGAAGCTGCACCAGCTGTGGTTCCTGAAGGCGCGCGACGCGCACAGCGAGGAAGCGCGCGTGCAGGCCGCGGTGCTGGAAGCCACCAACGCGCTGGAATCGCGGCTGGCCGAGCTGCGCCACATCGAGGCGCAGCTGGAGCAGGTGCGCCAGGCGCACTACGCCGCCAGCGACGCGCTGCACGACAAGCAGGGCGCGCTGGCGCAGGCCGCGCTGGAAGTGAGCCGGCTCGAAGAGCGCATCCGCTACGTCGTCGAAGGCCGCCAGCGCGCGCAGCAGCGCCTGGCCGAACTGCAGGCGCAGAACGCCGGCTGGGCCGAGCGCCAGCAGGCTGCCGCGGCCGAGCTGGAAGACATCGCCGGCCAGATCGTCGGTGCCGACGAGCAGGCCGAAATGCTGGTGGCGCAGGCCGAGGAACAGGGCCTGCAGCTGCCGGCGCTGGAAGACGCGGTGCGCAGCGCGCAGGGCACGGCCAACCAGCAGCGCGGCGCGGTGGCGCAGGTGCAGCAGCAGATCCAGGTGCTGGCCGCCGACAGCCGCAACATCGACGAGCAGGCGCGGCAGCTGAAGAGCCGGCGCGAACGCCTGGCCGGCGAACGCAGCCAGCTGCAGGCGCCCGACGTGGCGAAGATCGCGACGCTGAAGGCCCAGGAAGCCGCGGCCAACGAGGCCCGCGACATGGCGGACGCCCGCCTGGCCGAGCTGAGCGAGCAGGTGCCGGCGCTGGACGAACAGCGCCGCGCCGCGCAGGACGGCGTCAACCGCGAATCGGCACGGCTGTCGGACATCGGTGCCCGGCTGGAAGCACTGCGTGCGCTGCAGGAGAAGGTGCAGACCGAAGGCAAGCTCAAGCCCTGGCTGGAACGGCACGGCCTGGGCGGCCTGAGCGGCCTGTGGACCCAGGTGCACATCGAACCCGGCTGGGAGACCGCGCTGGAAGCCGCGCTGCGCGAGCGCCTGAACGCACTCGCCGTCGGCCGCCTGGACACCGTGCGCGCCTTCGCCAACGACGCCCCGCCCGCCAAGCTGGCCTTCTACGCGCTGCCGAACGGGGCCATCGCCAACACGCACCAGACGCTGCCGCGGCTGAGCGAGCTGCTGCGCCTGGGCGATGCAGGCCTGAAGGCCTTGCTCAACGACTGGCTCGAGGGCGTCTACACCGCCGCCAGCCTCGATGACGCGCTGGCGCAGCGCAGCCAGCTGACGCACGGCGAGGTCATCATGACCCGCGACGGCCATGCCGTGAGCCAGCACGCCGTCAGCTTCTACGCGCCCGATTCCGAGCAGGCCGGCATGCTGGCGCGCGCGCAGGAGATCGAGAACCTGAGCCGGCAGCAGCGCGCGCAGGCGCTGATCGCCGACGACACGAAGTCGGCCTCGGTGCGGTTGGAGGCGTCTTACACCGACGCCTCGCAGCGCCTGCTGACGGCGCGCCGCGAAGCCGGCGAGGCGCAGAACCGCGCGCATGCGCTGCACGTGGAACTGCTGCGCCTGACGCAGCAGGCCGACGCCGCCACGCAGCGCCGCGAGCAGCTGGCCGAGGAGCTGGCCGAGGTCGACGCGCAGCTCGAAGCGCTGGAAGAGCGCCGCGCCACCGGCGAGGCGCGCTTCGAGGAGCTGGACATGGAGCTGGCCAACGCGCAGGAAAAACATGCCGAGCTCGATGACGCGGTGATCGCCGCCGACCGCCGCCTGGCCGACGCGCGCGAACAGCAGCGCGCGCTGGAGCGCCAGGCGCAGGAAGCGCGCTTCCAGGCGCGTGCGCTGGCGGCGCGGCGCGACGAGCTCTCGCGCAGCATCGAGACCGCCGCGGCGCAGATCGCAGCCAACGAGCAGGCCGGTCAGCAGCTGGAGCTGGAACTCGGCAGCTTCAACGACGCCGCGGCGCAGGCCGGGCTGCAGGAAGCGCTGGCGCTGAAGCTCGCACGCGAGCAGCAGCTGGCCGCCGCGCGCAGCGAGTACGACGACCTCAGCGCGCAGTTGCGCCGCGCCGACGAGCAGCGCCTGAGCTTCGAGCACAGCGTGGAGCCGCTGCGCGAGAAGATCGGCAAGCTGCAGCTGGAGCTGCAGGCGGCCCAGCTCGGCGGCGCGCAGTACATCGAGCAGCTCACCGCCGCTGCGGTCGACCTGGAAGCGCTGACCAGGACCATCGAAGACGGCAACGTCAAGCTCTGGGGCCTGCAGACCGAGATCGACCGCATCCAGAGGGACATCAACGCGCTGGGCGCGGTGAACCTGGCGGCGCTGGACGAGCTGACCGCCTCGCGCGAGCGCAAGACCTTCCTCGACGCGCAGATGGCCGACCTGACCGAGGCCATCACGACGCTGGAAGACGCGATCCACAAGATCGACCTGGAGACGCGCGAGCTGCTGATGAACACCTTCAACCAGGTCAACGAAGGGTTCGGCCGCATGTTCCCCAGCCTGTTCGGCGGCGGCAATGCGAAGCTGGTGATGACGGGCGAGGAAGTGCTGGACGCTGGCGTGCAGGTGATGGCCCAGCCGCCGGGCAAGAAGAACAGCACCATCCACCTGCTCAGCGGTGGCGAGAAGGCGCTGACCGCCATCGCGCTGGTGTTCGCGATCTTCCAGCTCAACCCGGCGCCGTTCTGCCTGCTCGACGAGGTCGACGCGCCGCTGGACGACGCCAACACCGAGCGCTACCGCAACCTCGTCACCGAGATGAGCGCGGGCACGCAGTTCCTGTTCATCAGCCACAACAAGATCGCGATGGAGATGGCCGAGCAGCTGATCGGCGTGACCATGCAGGAGCAGGGCGTGTCGCGCATCGTCGCCGTCGACATGGAGCAGGCGGTCAGCTTCGCCGAGGCGGCATGACCCTGACCACGGCGCTGTGGATCGTCGGCGGCCTGGTGCTGCTGGCGGTGGCCGTGCAGGGCCTGCTGGCGGCCCGGCGCGCCGGGCCGCGGCGCCCGGTGCTGGCACTGCCGGCGCCCGAGGCCCACGACCGGGTGGAGCCCGCGCTCGACCACCAGGAAGCGCAGGACACGCAGCCCGAGCTGCGCCCGCCCGCGCCCAAGCGCGTGCCGCGGCTCGACGCGCTGATCGACGCCATCGCCCCGCTGGCGCTGGAGTCGCCCGTGACCGGCGAATTCATCCTCGGCCACCTGCCCGCCACGCGCCGTGCCGGCAGCAAGCCGTTCTACATCGAAGGGCTCGACACCGAGCTCGGCAACTGGGAGCCGCCCGCACCGGGGCGCCGCTACGGCGAGCTGCAGGCCGGCGTGCAGCTGGCCGGGCGCAGCGGCGCGCTGAACCAGATCGAGTACTCCGAGTTCGTGCAGAAGGTGCAGGGCTTCGCCGAGATCGTCGGCGCCATGCCCGACTTCCCCGACATGCTCGACGTGGTCGCCCGTGCGCGCGAGCTCGACGGCCTGACCAGCCCGCTCGACGCCCAGCTCACCGTGACGCTGCGCTCGAACGCCGTGGCCTGGAGCGTGGGCTACCTGCAGCAGGCGGCGGGCCGCCACGGCTTCGTGCCGGGCGCGGTGCCGGGCCGGCTGGTGCTGCCGGGCGCCGACGACGGCGCGCCGCCGGTGCTGGTGCTGGCCTTCGACGCCCAGGCGGCGCTGGCCGAAGACGCCCAGCAGGCCGTGGTGCGCAGCTGCACGCTGACGCTCGACGTTCCGCAGACGCCCGAGTCGGCCGAACCCTTCCCGCTGTGGCACCAGAGCGCACGCGCGCTGTGCGACGACATGGACGCGACGCCGGTGGACGACGCCGGCCAGCCGGTGACGCTGCACGCCTTCGATGCCATCGGTCGCGACCTGGGCCAGCTGTACCGCCAGCTCGAAGCGCTGGACCTGGCCGCGGGCTCGGCCGCGGCGCGTCGGCTGTTCAGCTGAGACGCGCCGCCGGCGTCGCCGCGGGCGGCGCCACCGTGCGCACCGGTTCGCGCATCAGCACGAACTCTTCCGCTGCGGTGGGGTGCACGGCGATCGTGCGGTCGAAGTGCGCCTTGGTGGCCCCCGCCGTCAGCGCCACGGCCAGGCTCTGCACGATCTCGGGCGCGTCCGTGCCCACCATGTGCACGGCCAGCACGCGGTCGTCGTGCGCGTCCACCAGCAGCTTCATGCGCGTGCGCTCCTGGCCGCCGACGAAAGCCTGCCGCATCGGGCGGAACTCGGTCTCGAACACCTGCACCGTGTGGCCGGCGCGCACGGCCTCGTCTTCGCTCGGGCCGACGCTGGCCATCGGCGGCAGCGTGAACACGGCGCTGGCCACGCGTGAGAGGTCCACCGTGCGCGGGGTGCTGCCGAACAGCGTGTCGGCCAGCGCCCGGCCTTCGGCGATCGCCACCGGCGTGAGGTTCTTGCGGTCGGTCACGTCGCCGATGGCCCACACGCCGGGCACCGAGGTCTGCAGCCCGGCGTCGACCTGCACCGCGCCGCGTGCGTCCAGCGCCAGGCCCAGGCCGGCGGTGTTGGGCCGGCGGCCGGTGGCGTTCAGCACCCAGGGAAACGCGACGATGCGTTCGTCGCCCAGCTCCAGCAGCAGGCTCGTGCCGCTGCGCTCGATGCGCCGCGGCGCCGCGCCCGGGTGCAGCTGCACGCCTGCCGCCTGCAGCGCGGCCGCGCAGGCGGTGCGCAGCATCTCGTCGAAGCCGCGCAGCGGCAGGCGGTCGCGGTAGTGCAGCGCCACCTGCACGCCCAGCCGCGCCAGCATGGCCGCGAACTCCACCGCGATGTAGCCGCCGCCGACGATGGCCGCGCGATCCGGCAGCGCGGCCAGGTCGAGCAGATCGTCGCTGGTGGCGCAGTGTTCGATGCCGGGGATGCTGTCGGTGACGGGCGCCGCGCCGGTGGCCACCAGGATGTGTCGCGCGGTCAGCGTGCGGTCGCCCACCACCACCGTGTGCGGGCCGGCGATGCGCGCCCAGCCCTCGACCAGCGTGACGCCGGCGCCGGCCAGCATCTGCCGGTAGATGCCCTCCAGCCTCGCCGTCTCGGCGCTCTTGGACGCCTGCCAGCGCGCCATGTCGAAGGCGGTCTCGCCCACGGTCCAGCCGTAGCCGCGGGCCTCGGCGAACGCGTCGCCGTGCTGGGCCGCATACATCAGCAGCTTCTTCGGCACGCAGCCGCGCAGCACGCAGGTGCCACCGACGCGGCGGCCCTCGACGATGGCCACTTTCGCGCCGTGCAGTGCCGCGCGGCGCGAAGCCGCCACGCCGCCGCTGCCGGCGCCCAGGGTGATGAGATCGAATTCATGCGTCATGCCGCAGTGTCGCCTGTCGGAGAATGTCGTGCATGTCGCCCGAACCCGAAGCGCTGCGCGCCGCCGAACTGCGCAGGCAGCTGCACCACCACGCCCACCGCTACTACGTGCTCGACGCGCCGGAGATCCCCGACGCCGACTACGACCGGCTGTTCCAGGAGCTGCAGGCACTGGAAGCCGCGCACCCCGGCTTGCTGACACCCGATTCGCCGACCCAGCGCGTGGGCGGGCGCGTGCTCGACGGCTTCACGCCGGTGCGGCATGCCGTGCCGATGCTGAGCATCCGCACCGAGACCGACACCACCGCGGCCGGTGCCGAAGCCTTCGACGCCCGTGTGCGCCGCGAGCTGGCGCTGCCCGACGACGCGCCTGCGGTGGCCTACGCCGCCGAGCTGAAGTTCGACGGCCTGGCGATCAACCTGCGCTACGAGCACGGCGTGCTGGTGCTGGCGGCCACGCGCGGCGACGGCGAGACCGGCGAAGACGTCACGCAGAACATCCGCACCATCGGACAGATCCCGCTGCGGCTGCACGGCACGGCGCCCCCGGTGCTGGAAGTGCGCGGCGAGGTCTACATGCGCCGCGACGACTTCGAGCACCTGAACGACGCCCAGCGCGCCAAGGGCGAGAAGACCTACATCAATCCGCGCAACACCGCGGCCGGCGCCGTGCGCCAGCTCGATCCGGCCATCACCGCGCAGCGGCCGCTGTCGTTCTTCGCCTACGGGCTGGGCGAACTGCAGGGCTGGCCGCAGCCGGCCACGCACAGCGCCACGCTGGACGCGCTGGCGGCATTGGGTCTGCCGGTGTGCGCAGACCGCACGGTGGCGCTGGGCGCGGCCGGGCTGGTGGCCTTCCA
Source organism: Rubrivivax soli (assembly GCF_049810355.1). GTDB lineage: Bacteria > Pseudomonadota > Gammaproteobacteria > Burkholderiales > Burkholderiaceae_C > Rubrivivax. The sequence goes on along the minus strand of NZ_CP187368.1, from coordinate 774,412 downwards.
CCAAGCCATGGGCGCGCGGCGCGACGTGCTGCCCTTCGACATCGACGGCGTGGTCTACAAGGTCGACAGCGTGGCGCTGCAGCAGCAGCTGGGTTTCGTCACGCGCGAGCCGCGCTGGGCGGTGGCGCACAAGTACCCGGCCCAGGAGCAGACCACCACGCTGCGCGGCATCGACATCCAGGTCGGCCGCACCGGCAAGCTGACGCCGGTGGCCAAGCTGGAGCCGGTGTTCGTGGGCGGCACGACGGTGAGCAACGCGACGCTGCACAACGTGTTCGAGCTGCGGCGCAAGGGGGTGCGCGTGGGCGACCAGGTCATCGTGCGCCGCGCCGGCGACGTGATCCCCGAAGTGGTGGGCCGCGTGCCCGGCACCCGGCCGGCCTACGTGCCCAACTTCCGCATGCCGCGCGCCTGCCCGGTGTGCGGCAGCACGGTGCTGCGCGAGAAGGGCGGCATCGACCACCGCTGCAGCGGCGGCCTGTTCTGCGGCGCGCAGCGCAAGCAGGCGCTGCTGCACTTCGCCGGCCGCCGCGCGATGGACGTGGAAGGGCTGGGCGACAAGATCGTCGACCAGCTCGTCGACGGGGGGCTCATCCGCACGCTGCCCGAGCTGTACACGCTGGGCGTGGCCAAGCTGGCGGCGCTGGAGCGCATGGGCGAGAAGAGCGCCGTCAACCTGGTGGCAGCCCTGCAGCAGAGCAAGCAGACGACGCTGGCCCGCTTCCTGTACGCGCTGGGCATCCGCCACGTCGGCGAGACGACCGCCAAGGACCTGGCGAAGCACTTCGGCGCGCTCGACCGCATCATGGACGCCAGCGTCGAGCAGCTGCTGCAGGTGAACGACGTCGGCCCGGTGGTGGCGCACAGCCTGCGCACCTTCTTCGACCAGGCGCACAACCGCGAGGTCGTCGAGCAGTTGCGGGCCGCCGGCATCACCTGGCCCGAACATGACGGCAGCGTGGCTGCGCTGGGCCCGCAGCCGCTGGTCGGCAAGACCCTGGTGCTCACCGGCACGCTGCCCACGCTGGCCCGCGAGGACGCGAAGGCGCTGGTCGAAGCCGCCGGCGGCAAGGTGGCCGGTTCGGTGTCGAAGAAGACGAGCTACGTGATCGCCGGCGCGGAGGCCGGCAGCAAGCTCGACAAGGCGCGCGAACTGGGCGTTCCGGTGCTCGACGAGGACGGCCTGCGGGCGCTGCTGCGCGGTGACGGCGCGGGACAGGACACAGGCGCGGGCGCCGCTCAGGCCGGGTAGCCCGTGATCCTGCGCAGCCGCCGGAACAGTGGCTGCAGCCGGCCGTACAGCGGCCGGTGCACCTGCTGGAACAGCGCGTCGTACAGCGCGGCGTGCGCCGGGTCGGGCGTGCAGCGGCTGCCGCTGCGTGCCATCGCCCGCACCGCCGCGGGCACGTCGGCATGCCAGCCCATCGCGGCGGCTGCCAGCATCGCCGCGCCCAGCCCCGAGGCCTCGGCCACGGCCGGGCGCTCGGCCGGCAGGTTGAACACGTCGGCGGCGATCTGCAGCGCGCCGTCGCTCTGCGCGCCGCCGCCCGACACCACCAGCCGCGTGATGCGCTGCCCGAGCCGGCGCTCGATGCGAGCGCCGCCGGCGCGCAGCGCGCACACCAGCCCTTCGATCAGCGCCCGGTACAGGTGGGCGCGTGTGTGCACGTCGCCGAAGCCGATGACGGCGCCCTTGGCCTCGGGGCCGGGATCGCGCAGGCCGGGGCTCCAGGTGGGCAGCAGCGTCAGGCCCATCGCGCCCGGGGGCGTGGCGGCCAGCAGGTCCTCGAACAGCGACTCGGCCGGCACGCCGCGCTCGGCGGCCAGGCGGCGCTCCTCGTGCGCGAACTCGTTCTTGAACCAGCTGACGAGCCAGAAGCCGCGGGCGACGTGGACTTCGGTGTTGAAGGCGCCCGGCAGCGCCGCCGGGTAGGCCGGCAGCAGCCGCTGCACTTCCACGTAGTGCGGCTGCGTGGTGTTGATGGTGGCCGTGGTGCCGAACGACAGGTGCGCCGTGCCCGGCGCCAGCAGCCCGCAGCCCAGCACCTCGCAGGCCTTGTCGGCCGCAGCCGCCACCACCGGCAGCGCCGCCGGCAGGCCCAGCGCCGCGGCGGCCGCGGCCGTGAGCCCGCCCACCCGCGTGCCCGGCGGCACCAGGCGCGGCAGCTGCGAGGGCCGCACTGCCAGCGCGCGCCAGCGCCAGCTGAAGCGCCCGGCCCAGCGCTGGCGGCGGTAGTCGAACGGCAGGTAGCCGACCTGGCCCGCCGCCGAGTCGACCCAGTCGCCCACCAGCCGGTGCGTGAGCCAGCCCGACAGCAGCGTGTAGCGCGCGGTGCGCAGCCACAGCGCGCGTTCGTGCTGGGCCAGCCAGTTGGCCTCGGCCTGGCGCTGCAGGTTGTGCAGCAGCGTGCGCGCACCGGCCAGCGCGAACAGCGTGGACCACAGCGGCCCCAGCCGCGGCGGCGCGCTGCACAGGCGCTGGTCGGGCCAGACGATGGCCGGGCGCAGCGGCGTGCCGTCCTCGGCGGCGCAGACCACGGTGCCGCGCTGCGCGGTGAGCGCCAGCGCAGCGATGCGCCGGGGCGCGACGCCGTGCTGCCGCCACAATGCCTGGCAGGCCTGTGCCAGCGCCTGCCAGTAGGCCAGCGGCGCCTGCTCGGCCCAGCCGGGCTCTGGCGCGGTGAAGGGGGGATCCAGCGGCACGGCGGCACGTGCCAGCAGGTGGCCGTGGCGGTCGAACACCAGCGCACGCACGCTCTGCGTGCCGGCGTCGATGGCCAGCAGCAGGTCGGGGTCGGTGCCCGGGGTCATCGCACGGGCCGTTCCATAATCGGCAGCGGGAGGCGAGCGGGTTGCGTCGATCACCGTCCGGTTCTACCGTGGCCCGCGGCCGGCACCTCTCGGTGCTTTCTCTGTGCCAGCAAGGCGCCTCCTTCCATCCACCTCCACCGTCCACGCACGATGACCGTCCGCGAAATCCTGAAGATGGGCGACCCGCGCCTGCTGCGCGTGGCGCCGTCCGTCACCGCCTTCGACACGCCCGAGCTGCACGCGCTGATCGCCGACATGTTCGACACCATGGCCGCCGCCAACGGTGCCGGTCTGGCGGCACCGCAGATCGGTGTCGACCTGCAACTGGTGATCTTCGGCTTCCAGAAGAACGAGCGCTACCCCGACGCGCCACCGGTGCCGATGACGGTGCTGATCAACCCCGTCATCACGCCGCTCACCGACGAGATCGCCGACGGCTGGGAGGGCTGCCTGTCGGTGCCGGGCCTGCGCGGCGTGGTGCCGCGCCACAACCGGATCCGCTACACCGGCTTCGACGCGCAGGGCCGGCCCATCGACCGCGAGGCGGAAGGTTTCCACGCCCGCGTGGTGCAGCACGAGTGCGACCATCTCATCGGCCGCCTGTACCCCACGCGCATGACCGACCTGACACGCCTGGGCTACACCAGCGTGCTGTTTCCCGACCTGGACCCCGCGTCCGACGACTGAAGCACCTGACGGAAACAGTGCTTTACACGCACCGCCGTCAGCCCCAGCCTCTGCAGGAGCGTTGACCGACCATGTGGTGCCTGAACTCACTCCTCCGCCGCTGCGCAGCCCCGCTGCTGGCGCTGTCCACCGCGGCCCTGCTGCCGCTGGCCGCCTGGGCCGAAGACGACCCGCCGGGCCGTGTCGGCCGGCTGGCCGACCTGCAGGGCAGCGTCAGCTATTACGACGGTGAACAAGGCCAGTGGACCGAGGCGTCCCGCAACCGCCCGCTGACCACCGGCGACCGCCTGTCGACCGACGGCGATGCGCGCGCCGAGCTGCGCATCGGCTCGACCACGCTGCGCCTGGGCCCGGGCAGCGAACTCGAGCTGGCGCGCGTTGACGACGAACGTGTCACGCTGCAACTGCACAGCGGGCAGCTGGCGGTGCGCATCCGCGACCGCGAAGTGGCCACCGAGACGGTGATCCTCACCGACGAGGCCCGCCTGCTGCCGATGCGCAGCGGCCACTACCGCATCGACCGCATCGACGACACCACCTACGCCGGCGCCTGGCGCGGCGAGCTGCGCGTGGACGACGACAGCGGCGACTTCACCATCGCCCAGGGCCGGCGCGCCGAGCTGTGGCGGGAAGGGCGGCGCGACGAGAACAGCGCCCGCCTGCGGCGCGAGTGGACGACGCTGCCCGACGACGAGTTCGGCGACTGGGTGGCGCGCGAGGACCGGCGCGACGAGCGCAGCGCCTCCAACCGCTACGTCTCGCCCGAGATGACCGGCGCCGAGGAACTGGACCGCCACGGCCGCTGGGAACGCCACCCCGAGTACGGCACCGTGTGGGTGCCGGTCGCCGTGCAGGCCGACTGGGCGCCGTACCGCTATGGCCGCTGGGCCTGGATCCGCCCCTGGGGCTGGACCTGGGTCGACGATGCGCCCTGGGGCTTCGCGCCCTTCCACTACGGCCGCTGGGTCTTCTGGGGCAACCGCTGGGCCTGGTATCCGGGCACCTACGTGCGCCGGCCGGTGTACGCCCCGGCGCTGGTGGCCTGGATCGGCGCGCCCGGCGTCGGCATCTCGATCAACATCGGCGGTCCGTCGGTGGGCTGGGTGCCGCTCGCGCCGCGCGAGGTGTACGTGCCCTGGTACCGCTACTCGCCGCGCTACGCCGAACGCGTGAACCACCGCCCGCCCGGCAGCGGCTGGCAGATCCCGGTGCCGCGCGAGCCCATCATGTACGGCAACCAGGGCGTGCCCAACGGCGTGACCGTGGTGCCGCGCGACGCGCTGGCGCGCCGCGAGCCGGTGTCGCGCGTGGCCATCGACGTGCGCGGCAGCCTGCCGCAGCGGGCACCGGTGACGACGATTGCCGCACCCGAAGGCCCCGGCGGCGCGCAGCCCGCGCCGCGCCGGCCGGTGACGTCGGACGACGGCCGCCCCGCGCCGCCGCGCCGCGTGGTGCAGCCAGTGGCGCCGCTGCGTTCGGAACGGCAGGTCGAGCGCCAACAGCAGCGGCAGGACGGTCGGCAGGAGATCCGGCAGGAGACCCGCCAGGACATCCGGCAGGAGAACCGGCAGGAAGGCCGGCAGGAAGGCCGCCAGGAAACCCGTCAGGACACCCGCCAGGACAACCGCCAAGAGAACCGCCAGGAGATCCGCCAGGACAACAGGCAAGGCACGCGCCCGGACGAGCGCCGCCCGCTGCAGCCCGTGCAGCCGGTGCCGCAGCGCGAGCGCCCCGCCGGAGTGGCTCCCGCACCCTCTGCCGCGCCCGCGCCGGTGCAGCGGCCGGCGCTGCCGGAGCGTGTGCCGGTGCAGCGCGAAGCCCCGCGCGAGGTGACCCGCGAAGCGCCGCGCGAAGTGCAGCGCCCGGCGCCGCGCGAGGTGCAACGCGAGGTGCCGCGCGAGGTCCAGCGACCGGCCCCGCGCGACGCGGACCGCGAGCCGCCGCGCGAGAACCGCGGCGGCAACCAGCGCGAACAGCGCGAACGCTAGGCGGCTGCTTCGTGGCGTGCGGGCCGCACCGGCGGCCCGTTCAGCACAGCGCAGCGCCGGCTGCGCGGCTTCAGCGCAGCAGCGGTTGCAGCACCGGCCACACGTTGGCCAGCATGCGCGGGTGGGCCTCGGCCTTGGGGTGGATGCCGTCGGGCTGGAACAGGGTCTCGGCCTGCGGTACGTCGGCCACGCCGTGCAGCAGGAAGGGCACGAGCGCCGCGCCTTCGGCCTTGGCCACGGTGGCGAAGAGCTTGAAGAAGTCGTCGCCGTACTGGCGGCCGTAGTTCGGCGGCACGGCCATGCCGACCACCACCACGCGCGCGCCCGCGGCCTTGGCGTCGCGCGCCATCGCGGTCAGGTTGGCCTGCGTCATCGCCAGCGGCAGACCGCGCAGCGCGTCGTTGCCGCCGAGCTCGATCACCACCAGCGCCGGCTTGTGCTGCGCCAGCAGCGCCGGCACGCGTGACCGCCCGCCCGAGGTCGTGTCGCCGCTGATGCTGGCGTTGACCACGTCCCACGGCAGCTTCTGCTGCGCGATGCGCGCCTGCAGCAGCGCCACCCAGCCCGTGCCGCGCGGCAGGCCGTACTCGGCCGAGAGGCTGTCGCCCACCACCAGCAGTTTGCGCCGCGCCGGCTGGGCCTTTGCGGGCAAGCCGGCGGCCGTGGCCAGCAGCACGCTACAGTGCGCCACGAACGCCCTTCGGCGGCAAGCGACCCGCATGTCTGAACCCATCATCACCGTTTCACGCATCACCAAGCAGGTGGCCGATTCCACCGGGTCGCTGACCATTCTCCACGAGATCGATTTCGCCCTGATGCCCAGGGAGACCGTGGCCATCGTCGGCGCCTCGGGCTCGGGCAAGAGCACGCTGCTGTCGATCCTGGCCGGGCTCGACACGCCCAGCAGCGGCAGCGTGCGGCTCGCCGGCACCGAGCTGTTCACGCTGGACGAGGACGCGCGCGCCGCGCTGCGCGCGCAGAAGGTCGGCTTCGTGTTCCAGAGCTTCCAGCTGCTGGCCAACCTGACGGCGCTGGAGAACGTGATGCTGCCGCTGGAGCTGATGGGCCGCAACGACGCCCGTGCCGCCGCCACCGAGATGCTGCGCCGCGTGGGTCTGGGCGAACGGCTGGGCCACTACCCGAAGGTGCTGTCGGGCGGCGAGCAGCAGCGCGTGGCGCTGGCGCGTGCCTTCGTCGTGCGGCCCGCGGTGCTGCTGGCCGACGAGCCCACCGGCAGCCTCGACTTCGCCACCGGCGAAACGGTGATGGCGCTGATGTTCGAGCTGAACCGCGAAGCCGGCACGACGCTGGTGCTGGTGACGCACGACAACGGCATCGCGGCACGCTGCGACCGCCAGCTGCGCATCGAGGCCGGACGCCTGGTGCAGCCCGCCGACGCGCCCGCCGCCGCGGCTACATCTGCCTGAACAGGTGCAGGTAGCTGCGGCTGACCGGCAGCACCTCGCTGCGGCCGCGCAGGTGCACGTCGGCGGTCTCGTTGAGCCCGCGCACCACCTGCGCCACGTGGTGCAGGTTCACGATCACCGAGCGGTGGACCTGCACGAAGACCTCGGGGTCGAGTTCATCGGCGAGCTCGCGGATGGTCTTGCGGATCAGCGCGTCGCCGCCGGCCCAGGCCACCAGCGTGTACTTCTCGTCGCTGCGCAGGTAGGCCACCTCGTGCACCGGGATCAGCCGCACGCTGTTGCCCACCGAGGCCTTGATCCACTGCAGCGTGCTGCGCGGTGGCGTGCGGCTGCGCAGTTCCTCGGCCAGGCGGTCGAGCACCGTGCCGATGTCGGTGCCTGAAGTCGCCGCCGATGGCGCCAACGAGGCTGTCGCCGCCGGCACCGCGCTGCGGTCCTGCAGGCGCCGCACGGTCTCGGCCAGCCGCGCCTCGTCGAAGGGCTTGACGAGGTAGTCGAGCGCGCCGTGCTCGAAGGCCTGCACCGCGTACTGCTCGTAGGCGGTGACGAAGACGATGTGGGCGCGCCGCGCGATCGCGCGCGCCGCGTCGATGCCGTTCAGGCCGGGCATGTGGACGTCCAGGAACACGATGTCGGGCTCCAGGGCGTCGAACTGCTCGATCGCCTCGCGGCCGTTGCGCGCCTGCGCCACCACCTGCAGTGCCGGCCACAGCTGTGCCAGGTGCTGCTGCAGCCGCTCGCGCAGCAGCGGTTCGTCGTCGGCGATGAGGGCCGTGCGCACGACGCTCACTGGACCACCCTTCGCGCTGCGCGCTCCGGAATGAGCGCTTGGGAACGGCCCGGCGCGCTCATGCCGGCACCACGATCTCGGCGCGCAGGCCGTGCGGGGCCTGCTCGTGCAGCTGCAGCGTGACGCCTGGGCCGAAGAAGCCCTGCAGCCGGGCGCGCAGGTTGGCCAGCCCGGTGCCGGGCTGCGCGTGCGGGTCGAGCCCGACGCCCGTGTCGGCCACCCACAGCCGCAGGCCGCCGGCCTCGGCACGGGCCCCCACGGCGATGCGGCCGCCGTCTTCGGCCGGGTCGATGCCGTGGCGCACGGCGTTCTCCACCAGCGTCAGCAGCGCCATCGGCGGGAAACGCCGCTGCTGCAGCGCGGGGTCGACGTCCACCGCGAACTGCAGCCGGTCGGGCATGCGCATCTGCATCAGCTCGAGGTAGGCGCGCACCAGCGCGACCTCGTTGCCCAGCGTCGGCGTGGCTTCGTGCAGGCGCGGCATGGCGGCGCGCAGGTAGGCGATCAGGCTCTTCAGCACATCGGCGGCTCGGGGCGAATTGCTCTCCACCAGCGCCTGCACGTTGGCCAGCGTGTTGAACAGGAAGTGCGGCTCGATCTGCGCCTGCAGCAGCGACAGCTGCGCGTCGAGCGCCTGTTTCTCCAGGCGGCTGCGCTCGAGCGCGAACGACAGCGCCTGTGCGCGCGCCTGGGCCTCGCGTTCGCGCAGCAGCGCGCCCAGGGCGAGCAGCAGGCCGATGAACAGGGCGCTGCCGGCGATCCACAGGAAGCCCAGCACGCGGTTGGGCAGGAACACCGCCCGCAGGTCGCCGCCGGTGGAGTGCAGGTAGACGACGAAGGTGGCCAGCGGTGCGGCCAGCGCCACCGCCAGCACCGGCGACAGCCAGGTCGGCAACCAGCGCGGCGGCCAGGCCCGTGCCGCTGCGAAGGCCAGCAGCAGCACCAGGCCGACGAACAGCGTGCGTCCCAGCACCACGGTGAAGGCGGGCTGGAAGATCGGGTTGAGCAGCAGCGCTGCCGCCACCGCGAGCGCGACGCAGGTCGCCACCGCCGGGCCGCGCAGCGCGGCCGAGAAGCGCTGCCAGCCGCTGGCGGGGTGGTGGGTGGTGAGGGTGCCCGAGGAGTCCATGCCCGGCACGATAGCCGCGGCAGCGGGCAGTTCCAAGCGCCCGGCCCCTGCCACGCGACGGAGCACGGTCTGGCGGGGTTGGACGGCGGCAGGCAGGCCGGCCGCTACACCGCCAGCCGCGGCACGCGTGCGCCCAGCGCCTGCCGCAGCGAGTCGGCGCTGTCGCGCAGATGGCTGCGCGTGGCGGCGTCGCGCGGCGCTGCGCGGCGGCCGGCGCGGTCCAGCCGCGCCAGCAGCGCCTGGGCCTGCTCGCGCACGAGGCCGCGGCCGTCGGCGCGGCCGCTGGGGCGCAGCAGCGCGGCGGCCAGCCGGTTCACGTGCTCGCGCTGCAGCTCGCGCCGCGCCGGGGCGATCGCGGCCGTGCCGTCGAGCCCCGCCCACACCGCGCGCTGCAGCTGCGCGTGCACCTCGGCCAGTTGCAGTGCCTGCTCGGGGCGGTCGAACTTCTCGGCGCTGTCCAGCACGCGCGCGGCCACCCCGTCGCTCATCAGGTGCCCGAGCACGGCGCGCTGCAGGTCCAGCAGGCGCTGCGGCAGCGCGAAGTCGGTCGGCGAGCCGGCCTCGGCGCGTTCCAGGAAGTCGGGCGCCAGGCGGCGCTGCAGCGCCGGCGACAGCGTCAGGCCGTCGGCCCCCAGCACGCTGTCGACCATCAGCGCCAGCGCCTGCCGCTGCACGGCGGGGTCCACCGGCTGCAGCGGGTCGCGCCCGCTGCCGGGGTAGTCGCGCAGCGTGCGCACGCCGCCGATCTGCCGCGCCAGCACCGTCAGCGCGCGCGTCACGTCGCCCAGCGCGTAGGTCAGCGAGCGCCGCAGCACCGCGTAGTCGCGGTCGGGCGGCAGGCGGCGGCTCTCCTGGCGCCGGAACAGGTCGCGTGCGATGTCCAGCCGCTTCGCGGCGAAGGCCAGCGGGTCGTCGCCCAGGTCGAACTGCAGCGTCTCGGGATCCAGCGCGAACAGGCTGTCCTCGTCGGTGCCGAAGGCCAGCTGCGGCTCGCTGCTGCGCGCCGCGATGCGCTGCAGTTCGGCCGCCTCGTCGGCCGCGGCGATGGGCTTGTAGGCGTACTCGATGGCCCAATGGTCGTAGGGCCCGAGCGTCAGCTGGAACGGCGCGACCGCGGGCTGCCCCGGGCGCGCCAGGTTGATGGCGTTGTATTCCATCACCGAGCCCGTGGTGCCGTTGGCGCGCGTGAAGGCGGGGTCGGACAGCTGCGCGTCGGTGTAGATGCGCGAGGCGCGGAAGTTGTGGCGCAGGCCGAGCGCGTGCCCGGTCTCGTGCATCACGGTGTCCTTGATGTAGTCCAGCACGAACTGCTCGGCCTCGGGGCCGGCGGGGTCGAGCTCGTCGCGTGCGGCCAGCAGGTCGAGCGCGTAGGCCAGCTGTTCGGCGGCCAGGTCGCCGTGGGCGCACAGGGCGTGGGCCGGCAGGCCCTGCTTCAGTCCTTCGGGCAGCAGCGGGGCGGCGAAGGGGTCCGCACGTGCCCCCGCCGCCGCAGCGCCGTCGGCACGCGCCTGGTGCCCCAGCACCTGCGCCCGTTCCAGCCGCCGCAGCCGCGTCGTCGCGCCTTCGATCGCGATGTCGGCGTCGAGGATCTCGCCGCTGCGCGGGTCGACGTGGCTGGGGCCGATGGCGCTGAAGCCGGGTTCGGCGCTGAGCATCCAGCGCACCGATGCGTAGCCGGTGTCCAGCGTGTCGAACGGGGCGTCGTCGGGCTGCTGGCGCACGACGATGGCATCCAGGAAGCCGATGCGCTCGAAGGCCTTGTTCCACTCGAGGATCGCGCTGCGCACGGTGTCGCGGTAGGCCAGCGGGACGTTGCGGTCGATCCAGAACGTGATGGGCTGCACCGGCGGCGACAGCGCCTCGTTCGGCTCCTTCTTCTCGAGCCGCCAGCGGTGGATGTGGCGCTGGCGCGGCGAGCTGCCGGTGTCGCTGGTGAAGTCGAGCACCGTGGTGCTGAACAGGCCCAGCCGCGGATCGGCGCGGCGCGTGGCCATGGGCACGGCCGGCAGCGGCGACAGCGAGTAGTGCAGCCCCACCAGCATGCTGCGGCTGTCGGGCAGGTAGCGCGGCAGCTGCGGCTGCGGCAGGCCGGGCGGCGCACCCGGGGGCGCGATGCCGCCGGTGCCCAGGCTGCCGGTGTAGAAGTGGCTCTGGGTCTCGATCACCGTGCCGGCGGGCGAGGCACGCACCGCGGTGATGCCGCTGTGGCGGCCGTCCAGGCCGTAGCCCTGGCGGAAGGCGCGCTGCAGCACCATGCCCACGCCCATCAGGTCGGACTGGAAGATGCCGTTGGCCTCGATCAGCACGGCCTGGTGCTGCGGATGCGGCGCGCTGGCCACCGGTGCGCTGCCGAGCAGGCTGTGCGTGTACGAGGTGGCCACGGCAAGCGCCTCGGGCGTGCCCGCGCGCGCCAGCACGTCGAGGTTGCGCGACTGCAGCCGCACCTGGTTGTGCACGCGCACGAACTCCACCACCTGCGCGCCGCCTGCGCCCGAGACCGGCAGCGCCATCAACCCGCCCAGCACGCCGGCTTCGCCGATGCCGCTCTTGATCTTGGGCGAGAGCAGGAAGGGCTGCCCGAACTGGTGCGGTGGCAGCTCGATCCAGACCTTCTCGTCCTTCTGCCAGAGCACCAGCGGGCCTTCGATGCGGCGCGCGTCCTTCACCACGGTGGCAAAGGGCGGCGGCGTGCCCGGGGTGGGCAGAGCGGCCAGGACCGGACGCGCCGGGCCGGCAACGGGGGCCGACGCCGCCGCACCCGCCGCCACGGGCGCACCCGCTGCGCGTGGTGCGGCCGGCGCGGTCGGCGCGGGGGCCGTGCCCGCAGGCGCGGCGCAGGCCGCCAGCAAGGCGGCGCTCAGCAGCAGGGGCGGCAGGGCAGGGCGGGGGCTGTGCATGGCGGAAGGCTCCGACCCATTGTGGGTCAAAGCCCCGACCCCTGCCGGCCCGGGCCCGCCAGGCCGTTCAAGACCTCACGCGAGGCGGAAGAAGCTGACTTCCCGCAGCAGCCGCTGCGCCTGGACGGCGAGCGCGTTCGACGCCGCGGTGGTCTGTTCCACCAGCGCTGCGTTCTGCTGCGTCGTCAGGTCGAGCTCGCGCACGGCGCCGCCGACTTCGCCGACGCTGCGCTGCTGCGCCTGCGCGCCGCTGGCGATGTCGCCCATCAGCCGCGCCATCTGCTCGGCGTTGGCGACGACCGACTGCATCACCGCGCCGGCATTGGCCACCACGCCGCTGCCGCTTTCCACCTGCGCGATGCTGGCGCCGATCAGGTCCTTGATCTCGCGGGCCGCTGTCGCCGAGCGGGCGGCCAGCGCACGCACTTCGGAGGCCACCACCGCGAAGCCGCGGCCGGCCTCGCCAGCGCGGGCGGCCTCGACGGCAGCGTTCAGCGCCAGGATGTTGGTCTGGAACGCGATGCCGTCGATGACGCCGATGATCTCGCCGATGCGCTGCGACGCGTCGCGGATGCTCGACATCGCCTGCACCGCGTTGCCGATCGCCTGCCCGCCGCGGTCGGCGGCCTGCGCGTTCTCCTGCACGTGGTGGCTGGCCGCGGCCACGGTGCCGGCGGTCTCGTCGACCGAGCGCGTGATCTGTTCCATGCTGGCCGCCGTCTGCTGCAGGCCGGCGGCCGACTGCTCGGTGCGGCGCGCGAGGTCGCTCGACGCCGCGGCGATCTGGCTGCTGGCGGTCTGCACGCTGCCGGCGCCGTCGATCACCGTGCCGACGATGCGTCGCAGGCTGTCCTGCATCGCACCCATCGTCAGCATCAGCCCTGCGGCCTCGTCGCGGCCCCAGGGCTGCGGTGCGGTGGTGAGGTTGCCTTCGGTGATCTGTTCGAGGTGGCGCGCCACTTCGCGCAGGCCGCCCTGCATCACGTGCCGGAAGGCCAGAAGCAGGTAGGCGGCGGCGGCCAGGCACAGCACGGTCAGGCCGATCTGCCAGGCCATCGTGGCCTGCAGGCGGTCGATGCGCTGCTGCAGGCGCAGTGCCAGTCGGTCCATCACCTGGCCCTCCAGGCGGGCCTGGGCGCGCACGGCCTGGGCGCCGAGCGCCGCGAACTGCATGGCATCGCCCTGCACCGTGTCGCCCATCAGCTGCGACTGCACTGCCTCGGACAGGCGTGCGGCGAGGGCATCGGTGCCGGCCATGTCGATGCTGGCGCGGGCCTCGGGCGCGTCGGCCAGGCCCTTCTGGAACGAGCCCTCGACGTCGGTCTCCAGGAAGTCCAGCAATGCCGTCGACTGCGTCAGCCGGTCGCGGTGCGCCCGGGCCAGCGAGCCGCTCCTGAGCGCCAGCGTGCCCAGACCGTGCAGCAGCGAGAGGTTCTCGGTCTGCTGCGGGCCGCGCACCACGGCGACGTTCATCAGGTGGTACGTGTCGAGCTCGGGGTCGAGGATCAGGCCCGAGCCGTCGGCGGTGGCAGCCACCAGCTGCAAGAGCGATTCGATGAAATCGCTGTGGGCGGCGAAGCTGGCGTCGGGCGTGCCCGCACGCGGCTGCTGCAGCAGCGCCTCGTGCCGCTGGCGCATCGCGCCGAACGTGGCGGCGGTGCCGAACTCGGCGCCAAGCAGCTCCTGCTGGCGCTGCAGGCCGGCGAAAGCGCTGCGCACGGCAGCCTGCGGCGCGTTCAGGTCGCGGTCGTCCAGCGACGCCGCCAGGCGGCGGTCCTGCGCCGCTGCCACCAGCTGCAGTGCCGGGCGCACCATGTCCAGGCCGCGCAGCTCGGCGCGTGCCATCTCGACCTGAGCCTGCTGCGTCAGCGTCAGCGCCGACAGGCTGACGATCAGCGGCACCAGGAAGGCGAGCGACAGGCACCAGGCCTTGGCGCTGAAGCCCAGGTTGCGGAACAGCCGCACGCCCGGGGACAGCCAGCCGTGGTAGCGGAAGAAGTCCCCGGCCGAGGCCTCGGGCAAGGTGGAAGCTGGGGTCATGGCGATCAACCTCTGCGATGGACAACGGAGTGCAGCGCGGACGGCCGCCCGCGCTGCATCTGTTTTCGGCGGTCAGATCTGCCGGTTTAGTCGCAGAAATCGCAAGCGTTGCCCAGGCGCAGAGGGACGTGCGGCAGGTCAGTCGCCGCTGACGGCCAGGTGGGCTTGCAGCAGGTCGTCCGGGCCCGCGGGATCGCGGACGCGGGTGCGGTGGTCGGGCCGCGACTCCGGTCCATGGCCATGGCGGTGGAACTGTCCTTCCGGCAGGGGTTTGCCGAGCACGACCGGGATGCTGCGCACCAGCCGGGGGCCGACGGCCCTGCGCACGCTGCGCCGCAGGGATGTGGCCAGGAACCGCAGCGCCTGCTCGCTGAGGCCGCGGTCCTGCGGATACTCGAACTCGATGCGCAGCGGCTTGGGCAGCGCCCGCAGCAGCGTCGGCGCCAGCGCGGCCAGCGCGCGCAGCTGTCTGTCGCCGTCGATCAGCACCATGCCCAGCGTCGGCGGGCGCTGCCAGGCGTCGGCCATCGAGCCGATGTGGCGGCACACGATGATGGCCGAGCCGATCGCGCGCGCACTGCCGCGCCACAGGCCCTGCTGGCGCACCAGGGTGTCCAGCGCGTGGCGTTCGGCGGCGCTGGCGGTGTGGCCCCGCGGTGTCTCGTGCAGCGCGGCCAGCAGTTCGTCCTGCTGGCCCGGGCTCAGCGTCGAGGCGCCCAGGCGCTGCAGCGCCACCACCGCCAGCCACAGCGGCACGCCGTCCTGTTCCAGTGCCGCCAGCAGCGCGCGGTTCCATTGCCGCAGGCTCATCTTGCGCGGGTCCAGGCTGCACAGCTGCGCCGGCCCGCGCTGCAGCACGGCGCACAGCAGCTCGGCCGCGCCGGCCCGGGCCACGTGGCCGTCGCGGCAGAAGCGCAGCAGGCGTTCGCGCGCCTGCTCCCAGGCGGTCCGCTCGATGCCGGAGCGCAGCGCCGTGGCTCCGTGGCCCCACGCGCGAAATTCTTCCAGGCCGAGCGCCTGCTCGCTCAGCGGCACCGACGTCGCGGTGCGCGGCCACAACGTGGCGATCGGCGGTGGGCTGGTCTCCGCCGCCATCAGCGTGGCAGTCTCGGTGTCCAGTGCGTCGAGCTGCGCCGCCAGTGTCTGTTCGTCGCTGGCGGCGAACTGCAGGCCGTCGGCCAGCAGTTCCAGGCTGCGCAGGAGGTCATGTCTGCCAGGATTGGCGCCGTCTGCCACGCCGCTGAAGAACGCGCTGCAGTGCAGCGCGCGCACCAGGGTCGGCGCGCAGGCCTTGAGCATGGCGTGGAACTCCTGCACCTGCGCCACGTCGTCTTCGCGGCGCAGGTGTTCCTCGTCGCTGATCTGGCGCTCGCCCTGACCGAGGTTGAGCACCGCCCGCTGCACGTCGGGCCAGGCCGGCGTGGTCGGCAGCGCACGCAGCCTGTCGGCCAGCAGCACGAAGACGTCGCCCTGCCACGCGCTGCCCAGGGTCTGGCGCAGGGCCTGTTCGGTCTGCAGGATGTGCTGCGCCAGCAGTTCGGCCGGCAGGCTCGGCGACGTGTGCAGCAGCGACGGGAAGCGGCGCTCGCCATCGAGCTTGTAGCGCCAGCTGCCGACGTACGGGTTGTCCACCAGCGAGCGGTCGGTGCCGACCAGCAGCGCGTCGAAGACCTCGGGCGGCGGCATCGCGAACCCGGCGTGCTGCGCCCGCGCACGGGCGAGCTGGCGCCAGTCCTGGACGGTGTTGTGCGGCCCGAGCACATCCAGCACCCCACGCGCCACCTGGAACAGGAAGGGCAGGGCGTCCTGCAGGTGGAACCTGTCGCTGCGTGCCGGGCTCGGTGCTGGTGGGACCACCGCGCCCGGCTCGCCACCGGGCGAGGCCAATGCCAGCGCGGGCGCTGCCGGCCGGCTTTCGTGCAGCCGCGTGCGGCCGAGCATGTGGCGCTCGAATGGCGACAGGTCCGTGTCGTCGTGTGCGGCGCCCGGCGCGCGCGGCAGCGGCGGCGGTTCGTCCATCGGCAGGTCCGCCGCCCAGACCTCGGTGGGGTAGTAGGCCGCGTCGATGGCCATCTGCCGCCGCAGCGCGTCGCCTGCGATCCAGCGCACGACGGCGCTGTCGGCCAGTTGCAGCTCCACCGCCAGCTGCATGGTGGCCGCTGCGCGGTGGCGGTTGTCGCTGCGCGTGACGCCAGCGGGCAGGCGCAGCAGGTCGTCGTCGCCGCGCAGCGCCTGCACCAGGCGTTCGAGCGCCAGCATGTTCATGCGCGCGTCCAGCAGCAGCACGTAGCGCAGCAGCGTGGCGTCGAGCCGGCTGGTGTCGACGCTGGCGTCCTGCGCCACCGAGGCGCTCGTCGGGGTGTCAGCCATGCACGGGCTCCAGCACCTTGCCGAGGTAGGCGTGCAGCTCGGCAGGCTCGTAGCTGACGAAGCAGCGGTGCGTGAAGTACGAGAAGTCGCGGCCGTAGCGGTCGCCGGCTTCCCGGGCATGCAGCGTCTCGATGAAGTCGCGGTTGACCAGCAGGCAGGAGAAGACGCGTTCCGCGAACAGCTTCTTGAAGTGGTCCAGCAGCGCGGGCAGGCGGTGACCGTCCCAGAGGTTGTCGACCTTGTCGAGCTCGTCGACCACGATCACCGGCGCCAGGCCGGCAGCCTTCAGCCGCAGCAGCAGGTCGGGCAGCACCTGGTCCAGCGTGTCGGCCGAGGTGTCGGGCATGTAGGTGAGGTCGCGCACCTCCTCGTCCTTCAGCGAGGCGCTGCTGCTGTAGCGGAAGACGGCGCCCGTGGCCAGCGCCGTCGTCAGCCCCAGGCCCAGCGCCAGCGCGGGGCCCTCGGCCGCGCTGAAGGCCGTGGCCGCGGCACCGGCACCCAGCGCGGCCAGCGGCTTGGCCAGCTCGGCCAGACGCAGGTCCCAGCCGACGCCGGACGCCAGTTCGTCCTTGCTGGTGCTGGACGCGCTGTTCACCGCCGAGACCTTGCCCGAGACGCGCTGGTAGGCATAGCCCACACCCGACATCGCAGCCAGTTCGCGCATGCCGCGCCCGCTGGGAGGGCGGCCCGGGAACAGCAGCCCCGATTCGAGCGCGCCGGCGCGTCGCCAGAAGTCGCGCAGGTGGGCCGGGGTGGGGCCTTCGGGCAGCGAGATCTCCACCTCGGCCGCCAGCTCGCTGAGTGCGGGGTCGGGCGCGTTGCCGCCGCGCAGTGCGCGGTCGCGCAGGCAGCGCACGACCTCGCGCGACAGGGCGGCATACAGGCCCAGCACCACCATGTGCAGGATGCGCTGGCGCATCTGGTCCTGGTGCGCGGCCCGCATGGCCGCGGTCGCCCGCGGCGGCAGCTGCTGGCCATCGAAGACGTTGGGACCCAGCAGCTGCACCGGCAGCGGGCGCAGGTTCGGCTCCAGCCCCTGGCGCGAGCGGCTGGTCAGCTGCCCGATGGCGTTGTCCACCAGCGTCGACTTGCCCGCGCCACGGTAGCCGGCCACGAGGACCGAGCGGCCGAGGATGCGGCCGTTGCAGTAGCGGCCCAGTTCGTTGACGAGCAGCCGCGCCGCGTCGCACGATGCCAGGGCGCCATGGACGGCGATGCCGGCGACCGGGTCGGCGGAGTTGCGCACTCGCAAGGCCATGGCCGCCTCAGCGCGTGGCGGGCTGGCCGCCCTGGGGGGACGTGGCGGGCGGTGCCGCCGTGGTGGCCGACAGCATGCGCACCATCAGCACGGTGGACAGCACCCCGGCCAGCGCCGCGCCGGCCAGCATTGCCACGGCGGGCGAGACCTCCCAGCCGCTGCCGCGGCCGCCGAAGCCGCCACTGTGGCCCCGCATCGCAATGCCGCCGCGCCAGACGGCTGCCACCAGCCCCAGCACCAGCAGGACCAGGGCCGTCAGCGACAGCACCACCCAGGCGCCATAGGCCGTGCGCCGCAGCCATTGCAGGTCCGCCTGGTCCAAGGCCGTGACCTGCGTCTTCGGAGCTGCGCCGCCGGGGGCCGATGCCGCCGTCGCACTGCCGGCCGGCGCCACCGCCGGTGCCAGCGTGACGACGGAGATGGCGTCACCGCACTGCAGCACCGGCAGCGGTGCCGCGGCGGGAGCGGGGGCGGGCCTGCGGTGCCCGGGAGCCACCGGCGCCGGCGGCTGCCGTGGCGCACAGCGCAGGGGCCCCGACGCTGCCGGCGGTGCCGCCACCGCCGCAGCGGCGGTCGAGGCCGGCAGGTTCTGCGCCGTGCCGGGCATCCCGGCGGCGGCACCCACCAGGGCAAGCAGCACCAGCAGCGGCGTCGTCGGCCGCCTGTCGTGCGGAGATCCCTCGTGCATGCCGGCCTCCCGGTGCCATTGCGGCGCCGGTGATGCTAGCCAGAGGTGACGGTCCCGGGATCAGCCAAGCTGTCGATGTCCGCCGCCGCGGCGTGCGGCGGCGGAGCGGGCGGACGTCACTGGATCGGCTTGAAGCGCACGCGCTTGGGCCGCGCGCCTTCCTCGCCCAGGCGCTTCTTCTTGTCGGCTTCGTACTCCTGGTAGTTGCCGTCGTAGAAGAACCACTGCGAGTCGCCTTCGCAGGCCAGGATGTGGGTGCAGATGCGGTCGAGGAACCAGCGGTCGTGGCTGATGATCATGGCCGAGCCCGCGAACTCCAGCAGCGCCTCTTCCAGCGCGCGCAGCGTCTCGACGTCGAGGTCGTTCGACGGCTCGTCCAGCATCAGCACGTTGCCGCCCTTGGCCAGCGTCTTGGCCAGGTGCAGGCGGCCGCGTTCACCGCCCGACAAGCTGCCGACCAGCTTCTGCTGGTCGTTGCCCTTGAAGTTGAAGCGGCCGAGGTACGCGCGGCTGGGCATCACGAACTTGCCGACGACGATGTTGTCCAGGCCGCCGGAGATGTCCTGCCACACGGTCTTGTCGTCGGCCAGCGTCTGCCGGCTCTGGTCGACGAAGGCCAGCTGCGCGGTCTTGCCGATCAGCACCTCGCCCGAATCGGGCTTCTGCTCGCCCTGCAGCATGCGGAACAGCGTCGACTTGCCGGCGCCGTTGGGGCCGATGATGCCCACGATGGCGCCGGCCGGCACCTTGAAGCTCAGGTTGTCGATGAGCAGGCGGTCGCCGAAGCTCTTGCTGACGTTCTTGAACTCGATGACCTCGTTGCCCAGGCGCTCGGCCACCGGGATGAAGATCTCGTTGGTCTCGTTGCGCTTCTGGTATTCGACGTCGCTCAGCTCCTCGAAGCGGGCCAGGCGCGCCTTGCTCTTGGTCTGGCGGCCCTTGGCGTTGGAGCGCACCCACTTGAGCTCCTCCTTCATCGCCTTCATGCGCGCGTCTTCGGTCTTCTGCTCCTGCTCCAGGCGCTTTTCCTTCTGGTCCAGCCAGTCGGAGTAGTTGCCCTTCCAGGGGATGCCCTGGCCGCGGTCGAGTTCGAGGATCCACTCGGCGGCGTTGTCGAGGAAGTAGCGGTCGTGGGTGATGGCCACCACGGTGCCGGGGAAGCGCTGCAGGAAGTGCTCGAGCCACTCCACGCTTTCGGCGTCCAGGTGGTTGGTGGGCTCGTCGAGCAGCAGCATGTCGGGCTTGCTCAAGAGCAGCCGGCACAGCGCCACGCGGCGCTTCTCGCCGCCCGACAGCACGCCGATCTTGGCGTCCCAGGGCGGCAGGCGCAGTGCGTCGGCGGCCATCTCCAGCTGCAGGTCGGTGTTCTCGCTGCCGGCGGCGGCGATGATGGCCTCCAGCTCGGCCTGCTCGGCGGCGAGCGCGTCGAAGTCGGCGTTCTCCTCGGCGTACTCGGCGTAGACCTGGTCGAGCCGCTTCTTGGCCGCCAGCACGCCGCCGATGCCTTGCTCGACCGCCTCGCGCACCGTCTGCTCAGGGTCGAGCTGCGGCTCCTGCGGCAGGTAGCCGATGTTCAGCCCGGGCATCGGCACGGCCTCGCCTTCGTATTCCTTGTCGACGCCGGCCATGATCTTCAGCAGCGTCGATTTGCCCGAGCCGTTGACGCCGAGCACGCCGATCTTGGCGCCTGGGAAGAACGAGAGCGAGACGCCCTTCAGGATCTGCCGCTTCGGCGGCACGATCTTGCCGACGCGGTTCATGGTGAAAACGTACTGGGCCATGTCGAGTTGTCCTTGAAACGCACGCACCGGAACACCGGCGCACAACCCGGCATTATCCCGGACGCGGGCCACAATCGCGCCATGCACGATGCCCCGCCTGCCTTCGAACTGCCCGCACCCGACCTCGGCCCCTGGCGCGCCGGCAACACCGGCACCCCCGGCGTGTGGCGCTTCGACGGCGGCGAGCCCGGTCGCGAGGTGCTGGTGACGGCCCTGGTCCACGGCAACGAGCTCTGCGGCGCCTGGGCCCTGGTGGCGCTGCTGGAAGCCGGCCTGCGACCACGCCGTGGCGCGCTCACGCTGGCCTTCTGCAACCTGGTGGCGTTCGACCGCTTCGACCCCGCGCACTTCGAGCGCTCGCGCTTCGTCGACCAGGACCTGAACCGCGTCTGGGGCCGCATGGACTGGCGCATTGCCGGTGCGCCGGGTGGGCGCAGCATCGAGCAGCGCCGTGCGCTGGAACTGCTGCCCTGGGCGGAGCGCGCCGACTGGCTGCTGGACCTGCATTCCATGCACCACCCGGGGCCGCCGCTGGTGCTGTCGGGCCTGCAGCCGCGCAGCATCGCGCTGGCGCGGGAGCTCGGCACGCCGGCGCTGGTGGTGGCCGACGCAGGCCATGCCGAAGGCTGCCGGCTGCGCGACCACGGCCGCTGGGGCGCGATGGCCGATGCGCCGGGCGACGACACGCGCGCGCTGCTGATCGAGTGCGGCTTCCACGGCGAACTGCCGGCGCGCGATGTGGCCATCGACATGCTGGGCCGCTTCCTCGCGGCCAGCGGCTGCATCGACGCCGCCGACGTGCCCGCCGGCTGGCAGCGGCCGGTGCCCGCGGTGCAGCAGGTGCTGGAGGTGACCGAGGCCGTGGTGGCGCTGGACGGCGAGCCGCCGCGCTTCGCCGAGCCCTGGTCCACCGGCCAGCGCATCGCCACCGCCGGCACGTTGCTGGGCTGGAACGGCGGCCGCCCGTTCCACACGCCCTACGACGGCTGCACGCTGGTGATGCCCTCGGTGCAGCAGGCACGGCCCGGGCTGACCATCGTGCGCCTGGCGCGCGACATCCCGGCCTGATGCGACGCGCTGGCGTGCGAAAGCCCCGCAGTTCGCAGGGCGTGCTGCAGCGCAACAGGTAGAATGCCGCGATCGGTGCAGCCTCCAGTCGCTGCATCGGCGTCGTCTCCCGACACCGCCCCGCGCGGTCACCTCCCTCCCTGACGCCTGCGACTGGCGCCCCATCTGCGGGCGACAGGCCGACCTCACTCCACAACGAATGAAATTCACCGAACTCGGTTTGGCCGAGCCGCTGCTGCGCGCCGTGCTCGACCAGGGCTACGACACGCCCACCCCCATCCAGGCGCAAGCCATCCCGCAGGTGCTCAAGGGCGGCGACCTGCTCGCCGGCGCGCAGACCGGCACCGGCAAGACCGCCGGCTTCACGCTGCCGATGCTGCAGCGCCTGACCGAAGGCAAGCCCGTCAAGGACGCCCGCGGCCGCGTGGCGATCCGGGCGCTGATCCTGACGCCCACGCGCGAACTCGCGGCCCAGGTCGAAGAGAGCGTGCGCACCTACGGCAAGTACCTGCCGCTGACCAGCATGGTGATGTTCGGCGGCGTCGGCATGCAGCCGCAGATCGACAAGCTGCGCCGCGGCGTCGACATCCTGGTGGCCACGCCCGGCCGCCTGCTCGACCACCACCAGCAGCGCACGCTGGACCTGAGCCACGTCGAGATCTTCGTGCTCGACGAAGCCGACCGCATGCTCGACATGGGCTTCATCCACGACATCAAGAAGGTGCTGGCCGTGCTGCCGCCGAAGAAGCAGAGCCTGCTCTTCAGCGCCACCTTCAGCGACGACATCAAGGCCCTGGCCGACCGGCTGCTGAACGCGCCGGCGCTGATCGAGGTGGCCCGCCGCAACCAGACCGCCGAGACCATCGCGCAGAAGATCCACCCGGTGGGCCGCGAGCGCAAGAAGGACCTGCTGGCGCACCTGATCAAGAGCGGCGACTGGCACCAGGTGCTGGTGTTCACGCGCATGAAGCATGGTGCGAACCGGCTCACCGAGTTCCTGAACGAGCAGGGCATCAGCGCGATGGCCATCCACGGCAACAAGAGCCAGGGTGCGCGGACCAAGGCGCTGGCCGACTTCAAGACCAACGACCTGCAGGTGCTGGTGGCGACCGACATCGCCGCGCGCGGCATCGACATCGACCAGCTGCCGCACGTGGTGAACTTCGAGCTGCCCAACGTGCCCGAGGACTACGTGCACCGCATCGGCCGCACCGGCCGCGCCGGCGCCACCGGCGAGGCCATCTCGCTGGTGTGCGTGGACGAGGAGATCTTCCTGCGCGACATCGAACGCCTGATCAAGCGCGAGATCCCGCGCCAGGTGGTGTCCGGCTTCGAGCCGCCGGTGGGCGAGAAGGCCGAGCCCATCGTGCTGGGCCGCATGACCATCGGTGTCGGTGGCACGCGGCGCAATGCCGGCGGCGGCGGCGGCGGCGGTGGTGGCCGCGGTGGCCGACCGGGCGGTGGTGGTGGCGGCGGCGGTGGCCGTGCAGGTGCCGGCGGCGGACAGGGCCGCCCGGGTGGTGGCGGCGGTGCGCCGCGCCGTGACGGTGGCCGCCCGGCTGCCTCGGGTGGCGCCTCGAATGGCGGTCGCGGCGGCCCGCGCCGCTAGGGCCCGGGTCTGCTGAGGTTCACGCCGTGACGCGGTTGCGTCCGGCGTGCTTCGACGCGTAGAGCTTGCGGTCGGCCACGGCCAGCATCTCGGGTGGCTCCAGCATGCCGGGCTCGAAGAGCCCGATGCCGGCCGACAGGGTCTGGCGGTGCAGCACGGGCGTGCCACCGGCCACCGCGAGCCGGAACTCGTGCGCCGCCACGGCCGCACGGCCGCGTTCGGCCAGCGCCAGCGCCGCCGCGATGTCGCAGCGCGGCAGCACGGTCACGAATTCCTCGCCACCCAGCCGCCCCAGCACGCCGTTGCCTTGCTGGCTGTTGCGCAGCAGCGCAGCGGTGTCGCGCAGCACGCTGTCGCCGGCCACGTGGCCGTGGCGGTCGTTCACCGACTTGAAGTGGTCGAGGTCGTACACCACGATGCTCAGCGGCCACCCGTGCTGGCGCGCCAGCCGCATCTCGCGGCGCAGCGTGTCGAAGACGTAGCGGCGGTTGAAGACCTCGGTGCCGTTGTCCACCGTGGCGGTGCGGTAGATGCGGTCGTGCAGGGCCGCTTCCAGGCTCTGCCGCTCGTAGAAGCGCAGCAGCAGCACGCCCAGGCGCAGCATGTCGCCGTTGTGCAGGCGCACCGTGCCCTGCACGCGCTGGTCGTTCACGAAGGTGCCGTTCACCGAGCCCAGGTCGGCGACGGTCACCGTGTCGTCGTCCACGCGCAGCTCGGCGTGGCGGCGGCTGACGGCCGGGCTGTCGATGTGCAGGTCGGCTTCCAGCGCGCGGCCCACCACCAGCCGGCCCGGTTCCAGGTCGAACGGCAGGCCGGCGTCGGCTCCGCTGTACAGGATCAGGCAGGGCCGCCGCTCGGACAGGCCACCCAGCGCCTGCAGCGCCGAGCTGCCGGTCTTCGTGATCGCGATGGTGGTCGGGTCGGACATGGGACGCCAGTGTGTCACGTGGGAGCCATGCAAGCGGCGTGCACGCAAGGTGCGCGACGCGCCGGTGCCGCCCCAAGCAAGAGGCCCCGCGTGCGGGGCCTCTTGCGGGGACTGCTGCCGCTTACTGGCCGCCGAACTTATAGTCGGTCTTGGCCTTGGTGCGCAGGCTTTCCTGGTACTCCTGCATCTTGGCCTGCTCCATGCGCTGCTTGAGCTGGGCCTTCACGTCGTCGAACGCCGGGAACTGCGACTCGCGCGTGTCGTCCAGGCGGATGATGTGGTAGCCGAACTGGCTCTTCACCGGCTCGGCGGTGAGCTCGCCCTTCTGCAGCTTGGTCATGGCCTGGCTGAACTCGGGCACGTAGCTGTCGGGCTTGGCGAAGTCGAGGTCGCCGCCGTTGGCGCCGGAGCCGGGGTCCTTGCTGTTCTTCTTGGCCAGTTCCTCGAAGCTGGCGCCTGCCTTGATCTGGGCGATCAGCGCCTTGGCCTCGTCTTCCTTCTCGACCAGGATGTGGCGGGCGCGGTACTCGGTGCCGGCGGCCTGGGCCTTGAACTTGTCGTATTCGGCCTTGGCCTGTTCGTCGGTGACGGGGTTCTTCTTCTTGTAGTCCTCGAAGAGCTCGCGGATCAGCACGCTCTGGCGCGCCAGTTCCATCTGCTGGCGGTAGTCGGGCGTGGCGGCCAGGCCGCGGCGCTCGGCTTCCTGCACGAAGATCTCGCGCAGCACGACCTGGTCACGCGCTTGCTGCTGCACTTCGGGGCCCACCTGCTGGCCGGCACGCTGTGCCTGCTGGATCAGCGTGTCCACGCGCGACTTGGGCACGGGCTTGCCATTGACGATGGCGATATTCTGGGCCTGGGCGGCCAGCGGCAGCAGCAGGGCACCGGTGGCAACGGCCAGGGCAACGCGCGCGGCAAGGGACTTCGAGCTCATGGGTGGATGACTTTCGGTTGGAAGATGGCCGCTGGCGCCTTGCGGCGGGCGGTCTGCCGGCAGCGGCCGGCCTGTCGTGGCATCGGTCGGCGGGGATCGGATTGAAGAGGTTTCAACCGGCCTCGGGGGCCTGCGCTTCGATGGCGAGCGCATGCACGCCGAGGGGCCCCAACGGGCCCAGGGCATCATATACGAGGCGGTGCCGCGCCAGCGGCGACAGCCCCACGAAGCGGGCACTGCGGATGCGCACCGTGTAGTGGCCGCCGTCGCGGGCGCCGGCATGGCCGGCGTGCAGCGCGCTGTCGTCCTGCACGTGCAGTTCGGTGGGGGCGAGCGCCGCGCGCAGCGTGGCGTCGATGCGTTCGGCCAGGGTGCTGGTCATGGTGTCTTGGAGTCGGGTTTGGCGTCGGCTGCGGGCGTGTCTTCGATGTACCTGCTGAGGTACAGGCCCTGTGCCACCGTGAAGGCCAGCATCAGGCCCAGGCCGCCGAAGAGCTTGAAGTTGACCCAGGCGCCGGTGCTGAAGCTGTAGGCCACCCACAGGTTCAGCAGGCCCATGCCGGCGAAGAAGGCCACCCAGGCGAAGTTCAGCCGGTGCCACACCCTCTCGGGCAGCTGCAGCTGGGCGCCCAGCATCACCTTCAGCAGGTTCTTGCCGGCCAGCAGCGGCGCCAGCCACAGTGCCGTGCCCATCGTCCAGTACAGCACGCTGGGCTTCCACTTGATGAAGGTCTCGCTGTGGAACCAGATCGTCAGCCCGCCCAGCCCCACCACCAGCACCAGGCTGACCCACAGCATCGTGTCGACCTTGCGCCCGCGCAGCTTCAGGAAGGCCACCTGCGCCAGCGTGGCCAGGATCACGACGACGGTCGCCAGCAG
This sequence comes from Rubrivivax soli, assembly GCF_049810355.1. Taxonomy (GTDB): domain Bacteria; phylum Pseudomonadota; class Gammaproteobacteria; order Burkholderiales; family Burkholderiaceae_C; genus Rubrivivax. The sequence goes on along the minus strand of NZ_CP187368.1, from coordinate 749,128 downwards.
CACCGGCGCCTCGCCCGGCCCGACCTTGCCGCCCGAGACCATGAAGCCGAAGTGCGTGGTGGCGAAGTCGGCCGCCCAGTCCTTGTTGGCTTCCGCGCCCTTGAAGCAGGCGAAGAACAGCAGGATCGGCAGGAAGTCGAGCAGCAGCTTCATGGGCGCGCATTGTGCAGGCTCGGGCTCCCGCTCATTCCTTGGGTTGGAATGCGATGGCGGCGGAGTTGATGCAGTAGCGCTCGCCGGTGGGCTCGGGGCCGTCCGGGAAGACGTGGCCCAGGTGCGTGCCGCACTGCTTGCAGCGCACCTCCACGCGCACCATGCCGTGCGTGGTGTCCCGCACCTCCTCGATGACCTCGCTGTTGATCGGCGCCCAGTAGCTCGGCCAGCCGCAGCCGGCGTCGAACTTGGTGCCGCTCTCGAACAGCGGCGTGCCGCAGCCGACGCAGTTGTAGCGACCGTCGGCGAAGTGGTCCCAGTACTTGCCGGTGAAGGCGCGTTCGGTGGCGGCGTGCCGCGCCACCTGGTACTGCATGGAGTCGAGCTGCTCGCGCCACTCGGCGTCGCTCTTGCGCACCGGGTAGCGCGGGTCGTCGTGGTCGTGCACGGGGGATTTGCCGAAAAGGTTCATGGCGGTCGCTGGCTGGCAAACGGAAACATCGATTGTCGCGGCAGGCGACGGCGCTGCCGAGACCAGGGTTGTTCGTGCGCAGCCGCTCGTGGCCCGCCTGGAGCGCACCGATGGTGTGCGCCGTGGTCGGTGTTGTCCCGTCGGCGACAAATGTTCGGGGTAGTCCCTGAAGCCCAGGGGCATCCACTTCCGCTACCTTCGCGCGGTTGGATCTTGCACAGAACTCTTGGAGACATCACCAGTGAAATTCACGCACAAGCTCTTCGGCCTGCCGGTCGCCGCCTCGCTGGCCCTGGTGTCGGGCATCGCCTTCGCCCAGGCGGGCCAGACGGTCAAGATCGCCTTCATCGACCCGCTCTCGGGCCCGTTCGCCAACGTCGGCCAGAACCAGCTGAAGAGCTGGCAATTCATGGCCGAGCATTTCGCGAAGAACGCGGCCGGCGTGAAGTTCGAGTTCGTCGCCTTCGACAACAAGGGCTCCCCGCAGGAAAGCCTGAACAACCTGAAGGCCGCCATCGACCAGGGCATCCGCTACGTGGTGCAGGGCAACGGCTCGGGTGCCGCGGCCGCCATCATGGACGGCGTCGCCAAGCACAACGAGCGCAATCCCGGCAAGGAGGTGCTGTACCTCAACTACGCTGCCGTCGACCCCGACCTGACCAACAGCAAGTGCAACTACTGGCACTTCCGCATCGATGCCGACACCTCGATGAAGATGGAGGCGCTGACGTCCTACATGAAGGACCAGCCCGATGTGAAGAAGGTCTACATCATCGGCCAGAACTACGCGCATGGCGTGCAGGTCTCGCGCTTCTTCAAGGAAACCATCGCCCGCAAGCGCCCCGACGTGCAGATCGTCGGCGACGACCTGCACCCGATCGGCCAGGTGAAGGACTTCGCGCCCTACGTGGCGAAGATCAAGGCCTCGGGCGCCGACTCGGTGGTCACGGGCAACTGGGGCCAGGACCTGACGCTGCTGATCAAGGCCGCCAAGGACGCCGGCCTGAACGTCAACTTCTACACCTACTACGCCAGCACCAGCGGCGTGCCCACCGCGATGGCGGCCGGCGTGGGCGGCAAGGTGCGCATGGTGGCCTACGGCCACAACAACATCCCCGGCGTGGCCTCGAAGATCCAGGACGACTTCAAGAAGAAGTTCAACGACGACTGGTACACGCTGGCCACCTACAACGGCCTGGCGATGCTGGCCGAGGGCTTCAAGGTCGCCAAGAGCACCGACCCCGTGAAGGTGGCGCCGGCGCTGGAGGGCCTGCGCTTCAAGGGCTTCCAGGGCGAGGTCGAGATGCGCAAGACCGACCACCAGCTGCAGCAGGCGCTGTACATCAGCGAATGGCGCAAGGCCGACGCCAAGAGCCCGTACTCCGTGGAGAACACCGGGTACAACTTCCAGCAGGTGAAGGCGATCGAGGCCTACGTGGCGAGCACGCCCACGTCCTGCCAGATGAAGCGCCCGTAAGCTCGCGTCCCCGAGACCGGCGCGACGCCGACACCCGGCGTCGCGCTTTTTCTTGCCTGCTCCGAACCCGCGATGGATGCCTCGTACCTTCTGATCTCGCTGCTGAACGGCCTGTCGGTCGGGCTGCTGCTGTTCATGCTGGCCTCCGGCCTGACCCTGATCTTCAGCATGATGGGCGTGCTGAACTTCGCCCACGCCAGCTTCTACATGCTGGGCGCCTACGTCGCGTACTCGGTGACGCAGGTGGTGGGCTTCTGGTGGGGCCTGCTGCTGGCGCCGCCGCTGGTGGGGCTGATGGGCGCGGCGTTCGAGCGCTTCGCGCTGCGCAAGGTGCACAAGTTCGGCCACGTGCCCGAACTGCTGATCACCTTCGGCCTGAGCTACATCCTGTTCGAGCTGGTGCAGCTGGTCTGGGGCCGCCAGGCACTCAACTTCCTGCCGCCCGAGTCGCTGCGCGGGCCGCTGTTCACCATCATGGACCTGCCCAGTGGCCTGAGCCTGGCCTGGGGCGCGCCGCCCGAGGCCTGCAAGGCCGCCGACGCGGTGTGCACGCAGTTCCCGTCGTTCCGCGCCTTCGGCATGGGTGTCGCGGTGCTGATGCTGGTGGCGGTGTGGCTGCTGCTGACGCGCACGCGCATCGGCCTGGTGATCCAGGCCGCGCTGACGCACCCGGAGATGGCCGAGGCCCTGGGCCACAACGTGCCGCGGGTGTTCATGCTGGTCTTCGGTGGCGGCACGGCGCTGGCGGCGCTGGCCGGCGTGATCGGCGGCGCGCTGCGCGTGACCGAGCCGTCGATGGCGCTGGCGGTGGGCGCGGTGGTGTTCGCCGTCATCGTGATCGGCGGCATGGGCTCGCTGGCCGGCGCCTTCGTGGCCTCGGTGCTGCTGGGCGTGCTGGACTCGTTCGCGGTGGGCAGCGACAAGGCGCTGCTCGACCTGTTCCGGTTGCTCAGCCTGAACGTCGGCCCCGAGACCTTCGGCTACGCGGTGTGGAGCGTGAAGATCTCGCAGGTGGCGGCCATCCTGCCGTACCTGCTGCTGGTGCTGATCCTGATCTTCCGGCCCAAGGGCCTGTTCGGCTCGCGGGAAGGGTAAGCCGCCATGCCGCACATCCACGAGGGCCGCGCCCACTACCACTTCAAGCCCTACAACGTCGGGCGCTGGTCGATCTGGGGCAGCTACGCGCTGGTCATGCTGATCGCGCCGCTGCTGTTCACGAGCAGCCTGTCGATGACGATGCTGTCGCAGATGGGCATCGGCATCATCTCCTGCCTGGCCTTCAACATGCTGCTGGGGCAGGGCGGCATGCTCAGCTTCGGCCATGCCGTGTACTCGGGCCTGGGCTCGTTCTTCGCGATCCACGCGCTGAACATGGCCACGGCCGGCACGCTCACCATCCCGGTCAGCCTGGTGCCGCTGATCGGCGGCCTGGCAGGCCTGTTCTTCGCCGTGCTGCTGGGCTGGGTGACGACGAAGAAGGCGGGCACGCCGTTCGCGATGATCACGCTGGGCGTGGGCGAGCTGGTGGCGGCGATGGCGCTGATGTTCCCGGGCTTCTTCGGCGGCGAGGGCGGCATCAGCGGCAACCGCGTCGTCGGCGAGCCGTTCCTCGGCATCACCTACGGGCCGCAGTCGCAGCTGTACTACCTGATCGCGGTCTACTGCTTCGTCTGCACGGCGCTGATGTTCGCCTTCACGCGCACGCCGCTGGGCCGCATGCTCAATGCCGTGCGCGACAACCCCGAGCGCGTCGAGTTCATCGGCTACAGCACGCAGCGCGTGCGCTACATGGCCTTCATCGCCAGCGGCCTGTTCATGGGCATCGCAGGCGGCCTGAGCGCGCTGAACTTCGAGATCGTCACCGCCGAGGTGGTGGGCGCCACGCGCTCGGGCGCCTTCCTGCTGTTCACCTTCCTGGGCGGCGCGGTGTTCTTCTTCGGCCCCATCATCGGCGCGGTGCTGATGGTGCTGGCCGGCGTGCTGCTGTCCGAGCTGACGCAGGCCTGGCTGCTGTACCTGGGCCTGGTGTTCCTGTTCATGGTGATGTACGCGCCGGGCGGCATCTCGAGCCTGATCATGATGAACCTGCGGCTGGCGGCCTTCGGCAAGCTCAAGCGGTTGTGGACGAGCTACCTCGCGCTCGGCGGCCTGGCCGGCGTGATGCTGGTGGGTGCGGGCGCGATGATCGAGATGGTCTACCACCTGCAGCTCAACGAGGCGCTGGGGCCGCAGCTGAAGTACATGGGCGCCACGCTGAACGCCAAGGGTTTCGACAGCTGGTTCGGCGCGTTCCTGGTGCTGGCCACGGGGGCGGCGCTGTTCGAGCTGACGCGACGGCACTTCGTGCACCAGTGGGACGAGATCCAGGGCGAGATCGAGAAGGAAATCAAGCGGAGGGAAGCGCTGTGAACACGCCCACCCACGCCATCGAGTTGCGCGACGTGCGCAAGAGCTTCGGCAAGACCGAGATCATCCGCGGCGCTTCGCTGGCGGTGCGCCCGGGTGAACGCGTGGCCATCATCGGCCCGAACGGCGCCGGCAAGAGCACGCTGTTCAACCTGATCAGCGGCCGCTTCGGCATCAGCAGCGGCGAGATCCTCCTCAACGGGCAGAGCATCGCGGGTCTCAAGCCCTACGAGATCAACCGCCGCGGGCTGTCGCGCAGCTTCCAGGTCAGCAACCTGTTCACGCGGCTGTCGGTGTTCGAGAACATCCGCTGCGCCGTGCTGTGGAGCCTGGGCTACAAGTACTCGTTCTGGCGCTTCCTGGCCGACCTGCGTGATGCGAACGACCGCACCGAGGAAGTGCTCGAGATGATCAAGCTCGACAAGCGCCGCGACGTGCTGGCCATGAACCTCACCTACGCCGAGCAGCGCGCGCTGGAGATCGGCATCACCATCGCCGGCGGCTCCGACGTGATCCTGCTCGACGAGCCCACGGCCGGCATGAGCAAGAGCGAGACGTCGCGTTTCGTCAACCTGATCCGCGAGGTCACCGTGGGCAAGACGCTGCTGACGGTGGAACACGACATGGGCGTGGTCTTCGGCCTGGCCGACAAGATCGCGGTGCTGGTCTACGGCGAGGTGATCGCCTTCGACGAACCTGCCGCCGTGCGCGCCAACGCGCGCGTGCAGGAAGCCTACCTGGGCAGCGTGCTGGCCGACGCACAGGCCGCCGCGGCGGGACACTGACCATGCTGAAGCTGCAAAACGTGCACGCCTTCTACGGCAAGAGCCATGTGCTGCATGGCGTGAACTTCGAGGTGGGCGCCGGCGAGATCGTCGCGCTGCTGGGGCGCAACGGCTCGGGCCGCTCGACCACCGTGAAGACCATCATGGGCCTGGTCGACGGCAGCGGCTCGATCCGCTGGCGCGACCAGGAGATCCTGGGCCGCAAGGCCTTCGAAATCGCGCACACGGGCATCGGCTACGTGCCCGAGAACCGCGACATCTTTCCCAACCTCACGGTGCACCAGAACCTGCTGCTGGGCCAGAAGGGCGGCAAGAAGGGCGGCCGCTGGGGCTTCGACGACATGTACGGCCTGTTCCCGCGCCTGAAGGAGCGGCAGCACACCGAGGCCGGCGTGCTCTCGGGCGGCGAGCAGCAGATGCTGACGCTGTGCCGCACGCTGATGGGCGACCCCGACCTGATCATGATCGACGAGCCCACCGAAGGCCTGGCGCCCAAGATCGTGGAACTGGTCGGCGAGTACCTGCGCGAACTGAAGCGCCGCGGCATCGGCGTGCTGCTGGTCGAGCAGAAGCTGACGATCGCGCTCGAGGTGTCCGAACGCTGCCTGGTCATGGGCCACGGGCAGATCGTCTTCGAGGGCACGCCCGCTGCCTTGCGTGCCGACAGCTACGTGCGCAAGGAGTGGCTGGAGGTGTAGGCCGCCGGGCCGCTGCCCGTGAGCTGCCGCGCGATCGCGCTGCGCAGCGGCGGCAGCTGCCGTGCCACCTGCAGCACCGTGCGGCGCAGCACGCGGGCCGGCGCGCGGTCGTCGGTGAACAGCCGCACGATGGCGTTGGTGCCCAGCCAGGTCGGCAGCGTGGCGCGGCGGTGGCGGCGTTCGTAGGCGGCCAGCGCCACCGCGTCGGGGCGCCGTTGCTGCCGCGCGCACTGCAGTTCCTGCGCCAGCACCTGCACCCCGTAGAGCCCGAAGTTGTAGCCATGCGCCGTCACCGGATGCATCCCGACCGCGGTGTCGCCCAGCAGCGCCAGCCGCGGGCCCGCGAAGCGGTGTGCGTAGGTCGCCACCAGCGGGTACACGTGGCGCGGGCCGGCCGGGCGCAGCAGGCCCAGCGCGTCGCCGAACTGCTGCTGCACGCGGGCGGCGAAGTCGGCGTCCGACAAGCCCATCCAGGCCGGCGCCTCGTCGCTCGGCAGCGTGACCACGGCCGAGACCTGCCGGCCCGCCATCGGCAGCATCGCCAGGGTGTTGCCATAGCGGAAGCATTCGTGCGCGATGCCCTCGTGCGGGTGTTCGTGCGCGAGCCGCGCGACGATGGCGCTGCGGCCGAAGTCCAGCAGTTGCGCGCCGATGCCGGCCATGCGGCGCAGCGCCGAGAAGCGGCTGTCGGCCGCCACCACCAGCGCGGCGCTGATGCGGTGGCCGTTCTCCAGCGTCAGCGTCGCGGCCTCGGCGCTGCGTTCGAACGCCACCACCGGCGCGTCGGTGTGCAGTTGCACCATCGGCAGCTCGTCGGTGGCGGCGAAGGCCGCTGCGCGCAGCCGGTGGTTGGGCACCAGCCAGCCCAGCGCGTCGTGGCCCTGGCTGCTGGCGTCGAAGGGCAGCACCAGCGGCGAGACGCCGTCGCGCACCTGGGCCTGCCGCAGCGGGGCGATCTCCTGCGCCGGCAGGCGCTGCCACAGGCCCAGCGTTTCGAGGATGACGCGGGAGCGGTGCGTCAGCGCGATGTCGCGGCCGTCTTCGGCCGGGTGCGCCAGCGCGTGCAGGCCCTGCCGCTCGAGCACGGTGCTGGCGATGCCGGCCTGCGCCAGCGCCACGGCCAGCGCCAGGCCGGCCGGGCCGGCGCCGACGATGGCGACATCACAGGTGCGGCTGGTGGGCGTGGCGGTCACGGCGGGAGCCTCGTTCGGTGGCGGGACCGCAGTGTCGGCCGCCGGTCTGCGCCGGGCCTTGACCCCGGTCAGTGGCGGCGGCAACAGGGTAAGTCGGGGGAGCCGGCGGCCCGGTGCGGCGCGAACATCAGGGGCTCAGGGTTTGCCCGGGCCGCGGTGCGCTTGTCGCGGCAGGGACATCGGCACGCAAAAGCCGCCACCTAGAATCGAACGACCGTTCCTTTTTCCACGAACCACGCTGCAGGAGACGCCATGGGCGCCACATACGAACTGCGCGGCGATGTCGCCGTGATCACGCTGGACAACCCGCCCGTCAACGGCCTGGGCTTCGAGACGCGGCGCGCGTTCAGTGCCGGCATCGAGCGGGCACATGCGGATGCAGCCGTGCGCGCCATCGTCATCACCGGCGCCGGCAAGGCCTTCTCGGGCGGCGCCGACATCAAGGAGTTCGGCAGCCCGAAGGCGGTGGCCGAGCCCAACCTGCTGTCGCTGATCAAGCAGCTCGACGACGCCACCAAGCCGGTGGTCGCGGCCATCCACAGCGTGTGCATGGGCGGCGGGCTCGAACTGTCGCTGGGCGCGCACTACCGCGTGGCTGCGCCGGGCACCAACGTGGCCCTGCCCGAGGTGAAGCTGGGGCTGATCCCGGGCGCTGGCGGCACGCAGCGCCTGCCGCGCGTGCTGGGCGTGGAGACGGCGCTGAACATGATCGTCAGCGGCGAGCCGGTGAAGAGCGAACTGCTGGCCAGCGTGCCGGGCCAGAAGCTGTTCGACCGCATCATCACCGACGACCTGCTGGCCGGCGCGGTGGAGTTCGCACGCGCCGTGGCTGCCGAGCACGCCGCCGGCAAGCCGCTGCCGCGCGTGCGCGACATGAAGTGCAGGCACCCGAATGGCGACGCGTACTTCCAGTTCGCGCGCAACATGGTCAAGGGCATGGCGCGCAACTTCCCGGCGCCGGGCAAGTGCGTGGACGCGGTGCAGGCCGCCACGCAGAAGAAGTTCGACGACGGCATGGTCTACGAGCGCGAGATCTTCACCGCGCTGATGTTCACGCCCGAGTGCAAGGCGCTGCGCCACGCCTTCTTCGCCGAGCGCGCGGCCAGCAAGATCCCCGACGTGCCCGAGGACACGCCGGTGCGCAAGATCGAGCAGGTCGCCGTCATCGGCGCCGGCACCATGGGTGGCGGCATCACGATGAACTTCCTGAACGCCGGCATCCCGGTGGTGATGCTGGAGATGAAGCAGGAAGCGCTGGACCGCGGTGTGGCCACGATCCGCAAGAACTACGACGCCCAGGTGAAGAAGGGCAAGCTCAAGCAGGAGAAGCTGGACCAGCGCATGGCGCTGCTGCGCACGACGTTGAACTACGCCGACATCGCGCAGGCCGACATGGTGATCGAGGCCGTGTTCGAGGAGATGGGCGTCAAGGAGAAGGTGTTCAAGACGCTGGACGAGGTCATGAAGCCCGGCGCCATCCTGGCCAGCAACACCAGCACGCTCGACGTCGACCAGATCGCCAACTTCACGAAGCGGCCGCAGGACGTCATCGGCACGCACTTCTTCAGCCCCGCCAACGTGATGAAGCTGCTGGAGGTGGTGCGCGGGAAGGCCACGGCCAAGGACGTGCTGGCCACCGTGATGCAACTGGGCAAGAAGATCAAGAAGACCGCCGTGGTCAGCGGCGTGTGCGACGGCTTCATCGGCAACCGCATGATCGAGCAGTACAGCCGCCAGGCCGGCTTCCTGCTGGAAGAGGGCTGCACGCCGGCCCAGGTGGACAAGGCGATCGAGAAGTTCGGCTTCGCGATGGGCCCGTTCCGCATGGGCGACCTGGCCGGCAACGACATCGGCTGGGCCATCCGCAAGCGCCGCTACGTCGAGAAGCCCGGCATGCGCTACAGCAAGACCGCCGACCTGCTCTGCGAGATGGGCCGCTACGGCCAGAAGACCGGCGCCGGCTGGTACGACTACCAGCCGGGCAAGCGCGACGCGATCCCGTCGGCCGTGGTCGAGCAGATGATCGCCGACCACCGCGCCAGCCTGGGCATCGCGCCGCGCAAGATCAGCGACGACGAGATCGTGCACCGCCTGGTCTACGCGCTGGTCAACGAAGGCGCCAAGATCGTCGAGGAAGGCATCGCCAGCCGCGCGAGCGACATCGACATGGTCTACCTCACCGGCTACGGCTTCCCGCTGCACCGCGGCGGCCCGATGTGCTACGCCGACACCGTGGGCCTGTTCAACGTGGTGCAGACGATGAAGAAGTTCGCCGCCAACCCGCATGACGACGCCAGCTTCTGGCAGCCCGCGCCGCTGCTGGCGCGGCTGGCGGCTGAAGGCAAGAGCTTCAGCTGATCGCGGTGGTCAAGCGCCTCGTTCTGGGCCTGCTGGCCCTGGTGCTGCTGCTGGCCGTGGTGCTGGTGGCGAACACGCTGCGCCAGGGCTCGCGGCAGCTGCAGGTGCCGCCGCTGGCGAAGCTGGCGGTCGACGGCGCGGCCGTCGCCGACACGATGGCGCAGGCCGTGCGCGCCAGGACGGTGAGCGGCCTGCTCGACCCCACGGGCACCGCGGCCGAGTTCGACGCACTGCACACGCTGCTGCGCACGCGCTACCCGCTGGCGCACGCGCAGCTGCAGCCCGAGCGCGTGGGCGCGCACAGCCTGCTGTTCACCTGGAAGGGCAGCGACACGCAGGCGCGGCCGATGGCGCTGCTGGCGCACCAGGACGTGGTGCCCATTGCGCCCGGCACCGAGAGCCTGTGGAAGAAGCCGCCCTTTGCCGGCGTGGTGGAAGACGGCTTCGTGTGGGGCCGCGGCACGCTCGACAACAAGAGCAACCTCGTCACCCAGCTCGAAGCGGTGGAACTGCTGCTGAAGTCGGGCTTCAAGCCGCGCCGCACGGTCTACCTGTTCTACGGCCACGACGAAGAGGTCGGCGGCCGCAATGGCGCGGTCAAGGCGGTCGAGCTGCTGCAGCAGCGCGGCGTGCGGCTGGAGTTCGTGCTCGACGAAGGCCTGGCCGTCACCGAAGGCGTGCTGCCCGGCGTGGCGCAGCCGCTGGCGCTGGTGGCGCTGGCCGAGAAGGGCTCGGTGACGCTGAAGCTCACGGCGACCGCAGCGCCTGGCCACTCGTCGATGCCGCCGGCGGCCGGCAGCAGCGCCATCGGCCGGCTCAGCGCCGCGCTGGTGCGGCTGGACCAGAACCCCATGCCCGGCGGCATCCAGGGCGCGGCGGCCGAGATGTTCGCGGCGGTGGCGCCGGAGCTGCCCTTCGGTCAGCGCCTGGCGATGAGCAACCTGTGGCTGACGCGGCCGCTGGTCGAGCGCCTGCTGGGCCGCGGCGGTGCCACCAACGCGATGCTGCGCACCACCACCGCGATGACGATCCTGAACGCCGGCAACAAGGAAAACGTGCTGCCCGGCCAGGCCGAGGCCGTCGTCAACTTCCGCATCCTGCCCGGCGACACCGCGGCGTCGGTGCAGGCCCACGTGCAGCGGGTGATCGCCGACGCCGGCATCACGGTGCAGCCGCTGGACGTGGCCTTCGAGCCGTCGAAGCTGTCGTCGTCGCAGACCGATGTCTTCCGCGGCATCGAGCGCAGCGTGCGCGAGGTCTTCCCCGACAGCCTGGTGGCGCCGGGGCTGATGCTCGCGGCGTCGGATGCGCGCCACTTCGACGCCATCACCGAGCACAGCTACCGCTTCATGCCGATCCGTTTCACGACGCAGGACCTGGCGCGCGTGCACGGCACCGACGAGCGCATCGCCATCGAGCAGCTGGCCGACATGGTGCGCTTCTACCACCGGCTGCTGTCGCAGTCGGCTTCCTGAACCCCTTGCTCCGCATGTTGCCCCGAACGTCGACCCGAACCCCAGCCACAGGACCCTTGCCATGAGCCAAGCCGTCATCGTCTCCACCGCCCGCACGCCCCTGGCCAAGAGCTGGAAGGGCGCCTTCAACATGACCCACGGTGCCACGCTGGGCGCCTTCGCCGTGCAGGCCGCGGTGCAGCGCGCCGGCGTCGACCCCGGCGCCATCGAGGACGTGCTGATGGGCTGCGCCAACCCCGAGGGCGCCACCGGCGCCAACATCGCGCGCCAGATCGCGCTGAAGGCCGGCCTGCCGATCTCGGTGAGCGGCGTCACGATCAACCGTTTCTGCAGCAGCGGCCTGCAGACCATCGCGATGGCGGCGCAGCGCATCATCGCCGGCGAAGGCGACGTGTATGTCGCCGGCGGCGTCGAGAGCATCTCGTGCGTGCAGCAGGAGATGAACCAGCACATGCTGGCCGACCCGGCGCTGGCGGCCATCAAGCCCGAGATCTACTGGAGCATGCTGCAGACCGCCGAGCAGGTGGCCAAGCGCTACAAGATCGACAAGGAGCGCATGGACCGCTACGGCGCCGCCAGCCAGCAGAAGGCCTGCGCGGCGCAGGAGCAGGGCCTGTTCGCGGCCGAGATGGTGGCCTGCACCGTGACCGCCGGCGTCGCCGACGCGCAGCTGGGCCTGCGCAGCAAGGAAGTCACGATCAGCGCAGACGAAGGCCTGCGCCCGGGCACCACCTACGAGGGCATCCAGGGCATCCGCCCGGCGCTGCCCGGCGGCGTGGTGACGGCCGGCAACGCCAGCCAGTTCAGCGACGGCGCCGGCGCCTGCGTCGTCGTCAGCGAGGCCTACGCGCAGCAGAAGGGCCTGCAGCCGCTGGGCCGCTTCCTCGGCTTCGCGGTCGCCGGCTGCGAGCCCGACGAGATGGGCATCGGCCCGGTCTACGCCGTGCCCAAGGTGCTCAAGCGCCTGGGCCTGACGGTGGCCGACATCGACCTGTGGGAGCTGAACGAGGCCTTCGCCGTGCAGGTGCTGTACTGTGCCGACACGCTGGGCATCCCGATGGACAGGCTCAACGTCAACGGCGGCGCCATCGCGGTGGGCCACCCCTACGGCGTCAGCGGCCAGCGCCTGACGGGCCACGCGCTGATCGAAGGCAAGCGCCGCGGCGCGAAGCGGGTGTGCGTGACGATGTGCATCGGCGGCGGCATGGGTGCTGCCGGCGTGTTCGAAGTGCTCTGACGTGCGCTGGGCGCACGGCGGCCAGGCCCGTGCGGGCGGAGGGTGAAGCGATGGCGATCGATCTCGACGGCTTGCGCAAGTTCTTCCGCCTCTCGCCCTACATGGTGGACCTGGGCGTGTCGCCGGTGGCGGTGGACGAAGGCCGCGTCGTCACGGTGCTGCACATCGCGCCGCGCCACCTGCAGCACACCGGGCAGGTGCATGCTGGCGTCTCGGCCGCGATGGCCGACCACAGCATGGGTGCGGCCGCGCAGACCATGGCGCCCGACGGCTACTGGGTGCTCACCGCCGAGCTCAAGACCAGCCTGCTGCGGCCCGGCAAGGGCGAGCGCCTGGTGTGCGAGGCGCGGGTGCTCAAGCCCGGCCGCCAGATCAGCTTCACCGAGGCCGAGGTCTACGCCGAACGCGATGGGCATCGCGTGCTCGTCTGCAAGGCCTCTGCCACCATGGCCATCGTCGCCCAGGCCTGAACCCACCGACTCCGACACAGGCAACCCCCATGCGCCAGACCCTCGACTTCCTGCTGCACGACTGGCTCGACGTGGCCATGCTGCTGCAGCGCCCGCGCTTCGCCGAGCATTCCGCCGAGACCTTCGCCTCGGTGCTGGACACCTGCGAGCGCATCGCGCGCGAGAAGTTCGCGCCCTTCAACCGCCAGGCCGACGTGCAGGAGCCGCACTTCGACGGCGAACGCGTGCACCTGCCCGAGAGCACGCACGCAGCGATGGCCGCCTACGTCGACTCGGGCATGCTGGCCGCCGCGCAGGATTACGACGTCGGCGGCATGCAGCTGCCCTGCGTCATCGAGATGGCCGCCAACGCCTTCTTCAGCAAGGCCAGCGTCGCGATGGGCGGCTACGCCATGCTCACCAGCGGCAACGCCAGCCTGCTGATGGCGCACGGCACGCCGGTGCAGAAGGACGTGTTCGCGAAGCACCTGTTCGCCGGCCGCTGGTTCGGCACCATGTGCCTGAGCGAGCCGCAGGCGGGTTCGTCGCTGAGCGACGTGGCCACGCGCGCCGTGCCCGACGGGGCCGATGGGCAGCACGACCCGCTGGGCCCGCGCTACCGGCTCAAGGGCAACAAGATGTGGATCTCGGCCGGCGAGCACGAGCTCACCGAGAACATCGTGCACCTGGTGCTGGCCAAGATCCCCGGCCCCGATGGCCGCCTGGTGCCGGGCACGCGCGGCATCTCGCTGTTCATCGTGCCGAAGAAGCTGGTGGGCACCGACGGCGCGCTCACCGGCGAGCGCAACGACGTCGCGCTGGCCGGCCTGAACCACAAGCTCGGCTACCGCGGCACCACGAACACGCTGCTGAACTTCGGCGAGGGCCGGTTCCCGGTGCGCGCTGAGCAGGGCGGCGGCCTGGACGGCCGCGGGGCGGGCGCCATCGGCTACCTGGTGGGCGAGCCCGGCCAGGGCCTGCGCTGCATGTTCCACATGATGAACGAGGCGCGCATCGGCGTGGGCCTGGGCGCGGTGATGCTGGGCTACGCCGGCTACGAGGCCAGCCTGGACTACGCCAGGAACCGCCCGCAGGGCCGGCCCGTGGGCCCGGGTGGCAAGGACGCCGCGGTGCCGCAGATCCCCATCGTGCAGCACGCCGACGTCAAGCGCATGCTGCTGGCGCAGAAGAGCTACGTCGAGGGCGGGCTGGCGCTGGAGCTGTACTGCGCGCGCCTGGTCGACGAACTCGCCACCGGCGACGACACGCAGCGCCACGACGCGCACACGCTGCTGGAGGTGCTGACGCCGATCGCCAAGAGCTGGCCCAGCGAATGGTGCCTGGAGGCCAACTCGCTGGCGATCCAGGTGCACGGCGGCTACGGCTACACGCGCGACTTCCCGGTCGAGCAGTACTGGCGCGACAACCGCCTGAACATGATCCACGAGGGCACGCACGGCATCCAGGGCCTGGACCTGCTGGGCCGCAAGGTGGTGATGGACGGCGGCGCCGGCCTGAAGCTGCTGGCCACGCGCATCAGCGCCACGATCGAGCGCGCGGGCCACGTCGACGGCCTGGCCGAGCCGGCCAACGCACTGGCGGCGGCGCTGCAGCGCCTGGGTGCGGCCACCAAGAGCGCCTGGGCCACCGGCAACCCCGACGAAGCGCTGGCCAACGCCACGCCCTACCTGCAGGCCTTCGGCCACGTGGTGCTGGCCTGGCTGTGGCTCGACGTGGGGCTGGCTGCCGACAAGAGCGCCTCGCCGCTGAAGCCCGGCAAACTCGCGGCCATGCACTACTTCTTCGCCTACGAACTGCCCAAGATCGACGCCTGGCTCGGCGTCGTCGCCCGCCGCGAGGCGGTGTGCCGCAGCATGCAGCCCGACTGGTTCTGAGCCATGACGCCCAAGCAGCTCGAAACCCTGGTCTGGGTGCTGATCTACGGCGGCCTGCTGACGTTGAGCCTGGGCGTCTTCGTGCAGAAGCTGCACGACCCCATCGGCTGGACGCTCACCATCGTCGGCGCCGTCGCCGCCGTGGCGGGCGCTGTGCTGGTGTGGGTGCGCTCGCGCATGGGGCGCTGAGGCCGCCGCCCCGCCACATCACTGTCTTCTTCCCTCAAGGACCCCGCCATGAGCACTCCCGTGCATTCCCTGTTCGACCTCCACGGCAAGACCGCCCTCGTCACCGGCGGCTCGCGCGGCCTGGGGCTGCAGATCGCCGAAGCGCTGGGCGAAGCCGGCGCGAAGATCATGCTGACCTCGCGCAAGGCCGCCGACCTTGAAGAGGCCGCCGCCCACCTGCAGGCCAAGGGCATCGACACGCGCTGGATCGCCGCCGACGCCAGCCAGCCCGCCGACGTGCAGAAGGTCGTCGACGAGACGATGCAGCGCCTGGGCCGCATCGACATCCTCGTCAACAACGCCGGTGCCACCTGGGGCGCGCCGGCCGAGGACCACCCGCTGGAGGCCTGGGACAAGGTGATGAACCTGAACATCCGCAGCCTGTTCCTGTTCGCGCAGGCGGTGGCCAAGGCCTCGATGATCCCGAACAAGGGCGGCCGCATCATCAACGTGGCGTCCATCGCCGGCCTCGCCGGCAGCCTGGACATGAAGTTCATCGCCTACGGCACGAGCAAGGGCGCGGTGGTGAACTTCACGCGCACGCTGGCCGGCGAGTGGGGCCCGCACGGCATCAACGTGAACGCGCTGGCGCCGGGCTTCTTCCCGAGCAAGATGACCGCCGGCGTCATGAAGGCCATCGGCGTCGAGAAGATGAACGCGGCGGCGCCGCTGCGCCGCATCGGCGACGACGACGACCTGAAGGGCGCGGCGCTGCTGTTCGCCAGCGCCGCGGGCAAGCACATCACCGGGCAGATCCTGGCCGTAGACGGCGGCGTCAGCGCGGTGCACGCCGGATGAGCGGAAAGCTGCAGTTCCCGGTCCACATCCCGTTCGTCGAGGAACTGGGGCTCGAGCTCTGGGCTTTCGGCGACGGCCACGCCGAACTGCGTGTGGACCTGGCCGAGGCGCACCTGAACAGCTGGGAAGTGGCGCACGGCGGCGTGCTGATGACGATGCTCGACGTGGCCATGGCGCACGCCGCGCGCAGCATCCACCAGCACCTGCCCGACCGCGGGCCGGGCGTGGCCACCATCGAGATGAAGACCAGCTTCATGCGCCCGGCCGAAGGCGAACTGCGTGCTGTCGCCAAGCTGCTGCACAAGACCACCACGATGGCCTTCACCGAAGGCACCGTGCTCGACGGCCACGGCCGCCTCTGCGCCCACGCCACCGGCACCTTCAAATACCTGCGCGCGCTGCCCACCGACGGCCGCATGGCCAAGCAACTGCAGCGCAATCCCACCCCGGAGACACCATGACCCTCGTCAACCAGCAGATCCAGCTCGCCTCGCGCCCCCAGGGCGAACCCGGCGCCGACAACTTCCGCCTCGTCGAACTGCCCGTGCCGGCACTGGCCGACGGCCAGGTGCTGGTGAAGAACCACTACCTGAGCCTGGACCCCTACATGCGCGGTCGCATGAACGACGGCAAGAGCTACGCGCAGCCGCAGCCGCTGGACACGGTGATGATCGGCGGCACGGTGGGCGAGGTCGTCGATTCCCGCCACCCCGGCTTCGTGCCGGGCGACAAGGTGGTCGGCATGGGCGGCTGGCAGCTGTACACGGTGGTCGACGCCGCGCAGCCCGGTCTGCTGCGCAAGGTCGACACCACGCACGTGCCGCTGTCGGCCTACCTGGGCGCCGTGGGCATGCCGGGCGTCACGGCCTGGTACGGGCTGACCCAGATCATCGCACCCAAGGCCGGCGAGACCGTGGTCGTCAGCGCCGCCAGCGGCGCCGTCGGCAGCGCGGTCGGCCAGCTGGCCAAGGCCCGCGGCTGCCGCGTGGTCGGCATCGCCGGCGGCGCCGACAAGTGCGGCTACGTGGTGGACGAGCTCGGCTTCGATGCCTGCGTCGACTACAAGGCGCAGCCCGATGCGCAGGCCTTGCTGGCCGCGCTGCAGACCGCCGCGCCCGCGGGCGTCGACGGCTACTTCGAGAACGTCGGCGGCGCCATCCTCGACGCCGTGATGGCGCAGATGAACGCCTTCGGCCGCATCGCCTTCTGCGGCATGATTTCCGGCTACAACGGCGAGCCGATCCCGATGCGCGCGCCGCAGCTGATCCTGACGCAGCGGCTGAAGCTGCAGGGCTTCATCGTCAGCGAACACATGCAGCTGTGGCCCGAGGCGCTGAAGGAACTGGGCACGGCCGTCGCCACCGGCCGGCTGAAGTACCGCGAGAGCGTGGCCCAGGGCCTGGCCGCGGCGCCCGAGGCCTTCCTGGGCCTGCTGAAGGGCCGCAACTTCGGCAAGCAACTCGTGCGGCTGGCGTGAACTGGACCTGGTCGCGCTTCGCTGCGCTGGGCGTCGACAACCTGTACGACGCGCTGGCGCTGCGCTGCCGGGTCTTCATCCTGGAACAGGGCCCGTACCTCGACCCCGACGGCGTCGACCGCGACAGCTGGCACCTGCTGGGCCGCGACGACACGGGCACGCTGCAGGCCTACCTGCGCGTGGTGGACCCGGACGTGAAATACGCCGAGCCCTCGCTGGGCCGCGTCATCACCGCGCCCGAAACACGCGGCACCGGCCTCGGCCGCGTGCTGGTGGGCGAGGGCGTGCGCCGCTGCCTGCAGGCCTGGCCGGGTCAGGGCATCCGCATCAGCGCGCAGGCGCACCTGGCGCGCTTCTACGGCAGCTTCGGCTTCGTCGGTGTGGGCGAGCCTTACCTGGAAGACAACATCCCGCACCTGGAGATGCTGAGGGCGCCATGAGCGGGACCACACACCCCACGCACGAGGTCTTCAATCAGCCCGCGCCGCTGGCCGACGTGAACCTGTGGCGCGTGAACCGGCCGCTGCAGGACGCGCTGCGCCACCACGCGCCGGCGCTGGACACCACGGCGCTCGACGCGCTGGGCGCGCTGGCCGGCAGCGCCGAACTGCAGGCGCATGCGCGGCTGGCGAACACGCACGCGCCGGTGCTGCACACGCACGACCGCGTCGGCCGCCGCATCGATCAGGTCGAGTTCCACCCCAGCTACCACGCGCTGCTGGGTGCGGCCCTGGCTGCAGGGTTGCACGGCACGCCGTGGTCGCGCGGGCCGGGCGGGCACCTCGAGCGCGCCGCCGGCTTCATGCTCTTCACCGAGGCCGAGCCCTCGGTGCTGTGCCCGGTGTCGATGACCTATGCCGTCACGCCGGCGCTGCGCGCCAACGCCGCACTGTCGGCCGACTGGTCGCCACGTCTGGCCGGCACCGCCTACGACCCGCGCTTCGTGCCCTTCGACCGCAAGAGCACGGTGACGATGGGCATGGGCATGACCGAGAAGCAAGGCGGCTCGGACGTGCGCGCCAACACCACGCGCGCCGTGCGCGACGGCAGCGACGCCTGGGGCGAGCGCTGGCGCCTGACCGGCCACAAGTGGTTCTTCTCGGCGCCGATGTGCGACGCGTTCCTGGTGCTGGCGCAGACCACCGACAGCGCCGCCGGCCTGAGCTGCTTCTTCGTGCCGCGCCTGCTGCCCGACGGCAGCGTCAACGCCATCGCGGTGCAGCGCCTGAAGCACAAGCTGGGCAACCACGCCAACGCCAGCAGCGAGGTCGAGTTCGACGCCGCCGCCGGCTGGCTGGTGGGCGAGGCCGGCCGCGGCGTGCCGCAGATCCTGGCGATGGGCGCGCTGACGCGGCTGGACTGCGCACTGGGCACGGCCGGGCTGATGCGCCAGGCGCTGTCGCTGGCGCTGCACCACACCACGCAGCGCCACGCGTTCGGCAAGCCGCTGATCGCGCAGCCGCTGATGAGGAACGTGCTCGCCGACCTGGCACTCGACAGCGAAGCCGCCACCGCGCTGGCGCTGCGCCTGGCCGCGGCGGTGGACCGCAGCGAACACGGCTTGGATGCCCACGAAGCCGTGATGCGCCGCCTGCTCACGCCGGTGGCCAAGTTCTGGATCTGCAAGCGCGGCAGCCACTTCGCGCAGGAGGCGATGGAGTGCCTGGGCGGCAACGGCTACGTCGAGGCCGCCGGCGAGGGCGTGATGGCGCGCATCTACCGCGAGATGCCGCTCAACAGCATCTGGGAAGGCGCCGGCAACATCATGGCGCTGGACCTGCTGCGCGCGCTGCGCGGCGCGCAGGTGGCCGACGCCATCGCCCACGAGACCGCGCCCGCCCGCGGCCGCCACGCCGCGCTGGACCGCGCCATCGCCCGCGTGCTCGACGCGGTGGACGCCACCGTGCCCGAGGCGCAGGCGCGCGGCCTGGCGCGCGAGCTGGCGCTGGTGCTGCAGGCCACGCTGCTGCACGCGCACGCGCCGCAGCCGGTCTTCGACGCCTTCTGCGCCGCGCGCTTGGATGCGCCGGCCGATGTGTACGGCCTGCTGCCCGCCAGTGCCGACCTCGATGTCCTGATCACCCGCGCACTGCCCACGGAGACCGCATGAGCACCGACGACCTGATCCTGCACCACTACGACGGTTCGCCGTTTTCCGAGAAGGTGCGCCTGATGCTGGGCTTCAAGGGCCTGGCCTGGCGCTCGGTGAAGGTGCCGGTGATCCTGCCCAAGCCCGACGTGGTGGCGCTCACCGGCGGCTACCGCAAGACGCCCTTCGTGCAGGTGGGGGCCGACATCTACTGCGACACGGCGCTGATCGCCCGGCTGCTGGAGGCGCGCGCACCCGCGCCGTCGCTGTTCCCGGCCGACGCGCCGCTGGCGCCGCTGCTGGCGCAGTGGGCCGACAGCACGCTGTTCTGGACCGTCATCCCGTACACGATGCAACCGGCCGGCGTGTCGCACATGTTCGCCGGCATGCCGCCCGAGGCGCTGAAGGCCTTCGCGGCCGACCGCGCGCCGTTCACCGCCGGCCTGCAGCGCCAGACGGTCGCCGACGCCTCGGCCAATCTGCGCGCGTACGCCGCGGCGCTGGACGCCCAGCTGGCCGATGGCCGCGCGTTCCTCTTCGGCGCCGCCGCCAGCGTGGCGGACTTCTCGGTCGCGCACTGCCTCTGGTACGTGCAGCGCGGCGGCCCGGTGGCCGAGATCCTGGCGCCGCACACGCATTTGCGCGCCTGGGGCGCGCGCATGCAGGCCTTCGGCCACGGCCGGCCCGAGCGCATGGACAGCGCCGAGGCCCTGGCTATCGCAGCCGGCGCCAGCAGCCACGCGCCGACGCAGGTGCTGCCGGGCCTGGGCTTCGAGGCCGGGCAAGCGGTCACGGTGACGGCCACCGACTACGGCCGCGACCCCGTGGCCGGCACCTTGGTGGGGCTGAGCGGCGACGAGGTCGTCGTGCGCCGCACCGACCCGCGCGCCGGCACCGTGCACGTGCACTTCCCGCGCGCCGGGTTCCAGATCAAGCAGGACACACAGGAGAACAAGACATGAACTGGCAAGGCAAGACCGCCGTCATCACCGGCGCCGCCTCGGGCTTCGGCCTCGAGGCCAGCCGCATCGCCGCCACGCGCGGCATGCACGTGGTGATGGCCGACGTGCAGCAGCAGGCGCTGGACGCCGCCGCCGCCGAGATCCGCGGCCTGGGCGCGCAGGTGCTGCCGTTCCGGCTGGACGTCTCGAAGGCCGAGCAGGTCGACGCCCTGGGCGCGGCGACGATGGAGCGCTTCGGCGCACCCAGCTTCGTCTTCAACAACGCCGGCGTCGCGCACGGCGGGCTGATCTGGGAGCACAGCGCGAAGGACTGGGACTGGGTCATCGGCGTCAACCTGCTGGGCGTGGCGCACGGCCTGCGCGTGTTCACGCCGCTGATGCTGGCCGCGGCAGACGCCGACCCGGCGTTCGAAGGCCACATCGTCAACACCGCCAGCATGGCCGGCCTGCTGAGTGCGCCCAACATGGGCGTCTACAACGCCAGCAAGCACGCCGTGGTGGCGATGAGCGAGACGCTCTACCAGGACCTGGCGCTCGTGAGCACGCAGGTCCACGCGCACGTGCTGTGCCCGTTCTTCGTGCCGACCGGCATCCACCAGAGCGAACGCCACCGCCCTGCGGCGCTGGCCGACGCCGTGGCGCCCACGCGCAGCCAGCTGATCGCCCAGGCGATGAGCGGCAAGGCCGTCACCAGCGGCAAGGTCACGGCGGCACAGGTCGCGCAATACGTCTACGACGCGATGGACGAACACCGCTTCTACATCTACAGCCACCCCAAGAGCCTGGCCAGCGTGCAGGTGCGGCTGGAGGACGTGATGACGCCGCGCAACCCCACCGACCCGTTTGCGGCCAAGCCCGAGCTGGGCGCGCAGCTGCGCGCTGCGTTGCGGGCCACGGCGGCGTAGGCCACCGGCCTCAGCAGGCCAGCGCCAGCGCCTGCACCGGCCGGTGCGTGGCCGCGTCGGTGACGACGAAGACCACGCGCCGCGGGTGGGCGGCCACGCCGCGTGACACCTGCAGCCGCAGCTGCGCGCCGGCCGACGCCTGCCAGGCCGCCACCGGCCGATACAGGCGCACGACGTGGTCGTGGCGCAGCGTCTCGCCGGCGTTCTCGCCGGCGCGCACGGCGCTGACGTGGCGGTCTTCCAGCACGGCCCAGTAGCCGTCCAGCCGCTGGGCCGCCCCCGGGGCCGCGGCCACGGTGGCCGTGACCGTCTCACCCTGGCGCTGCAGGGTCAGCTCCAGCGGGCTGGCTGACTGCACGGCAGGCAGCGCTGCGCCGGCGCGGCTGTCGCGCCCGTTCACCACCACCTGCGGCGTGTACACGGTGCGGCTGTTGTTCCAGGCTGCCAGCTGGTATTGCCGCGCCGTGGCTTCGGGCGTGGCGAAGCGGTCGGGCCAGCCGAGCCTGTCCCAGTAGTTCACGTGGAAGCCCAGCGCCAGCACGTCGTCGCGGCCGAGCAGCGTGGACAGCCAGCGGTCGGCCGGCGGGCAGGAACTGCAGCCTTCGGAGGTGTAGAGCTCCACCACGGTGGGCACGGTGGCGGCGCTGCGTGCCTGGCACGCGCCGGTGGGGGCATCGGCCGCAGCAGCGCCCGGGGCGGTGCCGCTCAGCATCAGTGCGAGCAACAGAAGGCGTGAAGTGGGCAGGGTGTGCATGCTCCTGAGTCGCCGCAGGCAGCCGATCCTGACACTGCGCCGGCTACAGTGCGGCGATGTCCGAGCCCGTTGTTCCCGCCGCCGCAGTCACCCCCGCACCCCTGGACGCCGTCGCCGTGGTGGGCGCCGGCCCCGCCGGCCTGATGGCCGCCGAGACCCTGGTGGCCGCCGGCCGCCGCGTCGAGGTGTACGACGCCATGCCCTCGGCCGGTCGCAAGTTCCTGCTGGCCGGCAAGGGCGGGCTGAATCTCACCCATGCCGAGCCCTTCGAGCCCTTCGTGGACCGCTACGCGGCGCGCGCGCCACTGCTGCGCCCGTGGCTGCAGGCCTTCGGTGCCGACGCGCTACGGGCCTGGGCGAAGGACCTGGGAGTCGACACCTTCGTCGGCAGTTCGGGCCGGATCTTCCCGACCGAGATGAAGGCCGCACCGCTGCTGCGTGCCTGGCTGCACCGGCTGCGCGCGGCCGGCGTGGTGTTCCACCAGCGCCACCGCTGGCTGGGCTTTGCCGACGGCGGCACGGCGCTGCACTTTGCCACGCCGCTGGGCGAGACGACCGTGCAGCCGCAGGCCACCGTGCTGGCGCTGGGCGGCGCGAGCTGGCCGCAGCTGGGCAGCGACGGTGCCTGGTGGCCGCTGCTGCAGGCGCGTGGCGTGGCGCTGGCGCCGCTGCAGCCGTCGAACTGCGGCTTCGATGTCGGCTGGAGCACGCACCTGCGCAGCCGCTTCGCCGGCGAGCCGCTGAAGTCGGTGGCGCTGCGGGTGGGCGACTGGCAGCAGGCCGGTGAATGCGTGGTCACGGCCACCGGCGTCGAAGGCAGCCTGGTGTACGCGGCGTCGTCGCGGCTGCGCGAGCGCATCGCCGCCGAGGGCAGCGCCGTGTTCGAGCTCGACCTGCTGCCTGCGCGCAGCCTCGACTGGGCGCAGGCCGAGCTGGCGCATCCGCGCGGCCCGCGCTCGCTGGCCACGCACCTGAAGACGCGGCTGCACCTGTCGGGCGTGAAGGCTGCGCTGCTGTGGGAGCTGGTGCCCAAGGCCGAGCAGGCCGATCCGCAGCAGTTCGCGCGCCGGATCAAGGCGCTGCCCGTGCGCGTGACGGCGCCGCGGCCCGTGGCCGAGGCCATCTCCACGGCCGGCGGCGTGTCGTTCGACGCACTCGACGCGCAACTGATGCTGCGTGCGCTGCCCGGCGTGTTCTGCGCCGGCGAGATGCTCGACTGGGAGGCCCCCACCGGCGGCTACCTGCTCACAGCCTGTTTCAGCACCGGCCGCGTGGCGGGCCAGGGCGCGGCCGGATGGGGGGTGGCGCACGCTTAAACTGCGCCCCTTTCGTCTGTCCCTTTTCCTGTTTTTCGGACTGCATTTCCTTGGACAAGATCGTTCTGCAAATCGCCGCCGAGCTGAAGGTTCGGCCGGCCCAGGTCCACACCGCCGTCGAACTGCTGGACGGCGGCGCCACGGTGCCCTTCATCGCCCGCTACCGCAAGGAGGCCACCGACGGCCTCGACGACATCCAGCTGCGCGAGCTGGAAGCACGCCTGGGCTACCTGCGCGAGCTGGAAGACCGCCGTGCCGCGGTGCTCAAGAGCATCGACGAGCAGGGCAAGCTCACGCCCGCGCTGCGCGCGGCCATCGAGGCCGTGCCGACCAAGCAGGAGCTGGAAGACCTGTACTTGCCGTTCAAGCCCAGGCGCCGCACCAAGGGCATGATCGCCCGCGAGGCCGGCCTGGAGCCTCTGGCCGACAAGCTGTTCGCCGACCCGACGCTGGAGCCGCTGGCCGAGGCGGCCGCGTTCGTGAATGCCGAGGGTGGTTTCGCCGACGCGCCGGCCGTGCTGGACGGCGTGCGCGACCTGCTCAGCGAGCGCTGGGCCGAAGACGCGGTGCTGGTGGGCAAGCTGCGCGAATGGCTGTGGGCCGAGGCGCTGTTCCAGAGCAAGCTGGTCGATGGCAAGGACGGCACGCACGCCGACGCCGCGAAGTTCCGCGACTACTTCGACTACGCCGAGCCCATCCGCACGGTACCCAGCCACCGCGCGCTGGCCGTGTTCCGCGGCCGCACGCTGGAGTGGCTGGACGCCAAGCTGGTGCTCGACGAAGAGCTGGTGCCGGGCAAGCCCACGGGACCGTCAGGGACCCCTTCGGTGTCCGTGGCCGAAGGCCGCATCGCCATCCATCTCGGCTGGAGCCACGCCAAGCGAGCCGCCGACGATCTCATCCGCAAGACCGTGGCCTGGACCTGGAAGGTCAAGCTCAGCCTCAGCCTCGAGCGCGACCTGTTCGCGCGGCTGCGCGAAGAGGCCGAGGCCGTGGCTATCAAGGTCTTCGGCGACAACCTGCGCGACCTGCTGCTGGCCGCGCCCGCCGGCAAGCGCGTGGTGATGGGGCTGGACCCCGGCATCCGCACCGGCGTGAAGGTGGCCGTGGTCAGCGACACCGGCAAGGTGCTGGACACGCACACCGTCTACCCGCACGAGCCGCGCTGCGACTGGGAAGGCTCGCTGCATGCGCTGGGCCGGCTGGTGGCCACGCACGGCGTGAACCTGATCGCCATCGGCAACGGCACCGCCAGCCGCGAGACCGACAAGCTGGCCGCCGACCTGATCAAGCGTGTGCAGCAGCTGGCGCCCGACGTGAAGCTCGACAAGGTCGTGGTCAGCGAAGCCGGGGCCTCGGTCTACAGCGCCAGCGAGTTCGCGAGCAAGGAACTGCCCGAGCTCGACGTCAGCCTGCGCGGCGCCGTCAGCATCGCACGCCGGCTGCAGGACCCGCTGGCCGAGTTGGTGAAGATCGACCCGAAGAGCATCGGCGTCGGTCAATACCAGCACGACGTCAACCAGAGCGGCCTGGCCCGCAGCCTGGACGCGGTGGTGGAAGACTGCGTGAACGCGGTCGGCGTCGACCTGAACACCGCCAGCGCACCGCTGCTGGCGCGCGTGTCGGGGCTCAGCGGCGCGGTGGCCGCGAGCATCGTGCGCTGGCGCGACGCCAACGGCGCCTTCCGCAACCGCCAGCAGCTGCTGCAGGTGGCGGGCCTGGGCCCGAAGACCTTCGAGCAGGCGGCGGGCTTCCTGCGGATCCGCGACGGCGACAACCCGCTCGACATCACGGGTGTGCACCCCGAGACCTATCCGGTGGTCGAGAAGATGCTGGCCGCCACGCAGCGCCCGGTGCAGGAACTGATGGGCCGCAGCGACGTGCTGCGGGCGCTGAAGCCCGAGGCCTTCGCCGACGAGCGTTTCGGCGCCATCACCGTGAAGGACATCCTGGGCGAGCTGGAGAAGCCGGGCCGCGACCCGCGGCCGGACTTCGTGGTGGCGCGCTTCAACGACGGCGTGGAAGACATCAAGGACCTGCAGCCCGGCATGACGCTGGAAGGCACGGTCAGCAACGTGGCGCAGTTCGGTGCCTTCGTCGACCTGGGCGTGCACCAGGACGGCCTGGTGCACGTGAGCCAGATGTCGAACAAGTTCGTCAACGACGCACGCGAGGTCGTGAAGACCGGCCAGGTCGTGAAGGTGCGCGTGCTGGAAGTGGATCTGGCCCGCAAGCGCATCTCGCTGACGATGAAGCTCGATGCCGCACCCCGAGCGGGTGGTGCCGCCGGTGCGGGCGCGGGCGGCGGCGGCTACCGCCCGGCCGCGCGCGACGAGCGCCAGCGCGGCGGGCAGCCGCAGCCGGCGGCTCAGGGCGCGTTGGCGGCGGCCTTCGCCAAGCTCCAGATCAAGCGCTCGTAGTCTTCCTCGCCCAGCGCGCGCGCCACGGCGTCGGCCGCGCGCTGCCGCACCGAGTCGTCGATGCGGGCCGCAGGCCGCGTGCGCACGGGGCGCTGCACCGGTTGCAGGTCGAGCTGCGGCTGGGCGCTCGGCAGAGTCTGCAGCAGCGCCAGCACCTCGCGTTCCATCTGCAGCGACGGTGTCAGGCCGGGTGTCGCGCCCGGGCGCGGCAGCAGCATCACCGCCAGGCTCAGCGCCAGGCCGGCTGCGAGCACGGCGCGCGGGCGCCAGGACACGGCTGCCGCTGCCCGCGGCGCACCAGGGGCCGGTGCCGGCACCAGGTCGCGGAACGCGTGGTGCTCCGACGCACGCGCCAGGGTGCGTGGCGGGCGCCGTTCCTCGGGCGTGCCCAGCCAGCCGAAGCGCCGCACCGCGGCGCCCAGCGCTTCGCTGCCGGTGGCCACCGTGAAGGGCACGGCCAGCAGCAGCGGCAGCGCCAGCGGCCAGAGCGCGGGGTTGTGCCAGGCCGGGGCGGCACCGTCGCCCAGCGCCAGCAGCACGCCGCACAGCGCTGCGCTGGCGACCAGGCCGATGTGCGCCGCCGCGTCGCGCCAGCGCACGGCCGCGGCTTCGCGCGGGGGCGACTTCCACTCCAGCCGCAGCCCGGTGAGCGCACCCAGCACGAAGGCGCTGTGCGCCAGCATGCGCAGCGGCGCCTGCACGGCGGCCATCAGCGCTTCCAGCAGCGCACCGCCCAGCAGACGCAGCGTGCCGCCGAACTGCGCCTGCTCGCGTGCCAGCAGCACCGCCGCCACGCCCAGCGCGCGCGGCAGCAGCAGCAGCGTGGCGGTCAGCGCCCACAGCGCGGCGGTCTGGCCGGCCGGCGCGGGCCACAGCAGCCCGGCGGCGACGAAGCCCAGCCACAGCGGCGCCACGGCATACGACAGCGCACCGGTGGCGAACATCACGCGGTGCACCGGCTGCCAGCCGGGTTCGGCCATCAGCCGTGCGTTCTGCAGGTTGCCCTGGCACCAGCGGCGGTCGCGCTGCAGTTCGGCCAGCAGGTTGGGCGGGTACTGCTCCCAGCTGCCCTGCAGCTGCGGCGCCAGCCAGACCTCATAGCCGGCGCGGCGCATCAGTGCCGCCTCGACGAAGTCGTGCGACAGGATCTCGCCCGCCAGCCCGCCGCGGCCCGGGATCTTGCCCAGGCCGCAGTGGCGCATGAAGGGCTCGACGCGCAGGATGGCGTTGTGCCCCCAGTAGTGCGAGTCGCCCAGCTGCCAGTACGCCATGCCCAGCGCGAAGAGGCGCCCGGTCACGCGGGTGGCGAACTGCTGCAGCCGTGCGTGCAGCGTGTCGTGGCCGCTGGCCGCGGGCAACGTCTGGATGATGCCGGCCTCCGGGTGGGCCTCCATCAGCCGCACCAGGCCGACGAGCGTGTCGCCGTGCATCGTGCTGTCGGCGTCGAGCACCACCATGTAGCGGTAGTTGCGGCCCCAGCGGCGGCAGAAGTCGGCCACGTTGCCGGCCTTGCGCTTGGTGCGGCGGCGGCGCCAGCGGTAGAACACCCGCCCGCCGGCCAGCACCGGGTCGTCGCCCAGCATCGTGCGCAGGCGCTCCCAGGCGCGCTGCTCGGCGTCGCGCAGCGCGGGGTCGGCGGTGTCGGAGAGCACGTAGATGTCGAACAGCGACAGCGCGCCGGTGGCGGCCAGCGACTCGCAGGTGGCCCGCAGCCCGCCGAACACCGTCGCGATGTCCTCGTTGCAGATCGGCATGATCACCGCGGTGCGCGCCGCCCGCGACAGCGGCTGGCGGCCCGCCGGCAGCGCCAGCGCGCGCGGGTCGCCGCGCAGCAGCACCCACGCGCCCATCAGCGCCGTGACCAGCCCCGCGCCCACCCATGCGAACAGCAGCGTCTGCAGCACGGCCTGCGGCCACGGCGTGCCGGCCGGCGTGAGCGCCGCCGCGGTGGCGGCAATGGCGGCCACCGTGAGCAGCAGCGCGCGGCGGCGCCGCTGCGCGCTGCGCGCCCAGTCAGGTCGGCCGGCGGGCGCGCGGAACTGCAGGCCCGGCAGCAGCGCGAACAGCAGGCCGCGCAGCAGGCCGAACCAGGGGTGCGGCCGCATGTGGCCGCGGTGCACCGGCGGGGCGGTGGGGGTGTCGTGTTGCATCGGGTGGCTCTCTGGGAACATCACTCGGGAGACAGGGCGTAGGACCAGGTTTCGGACAGCGTGCGGCCTTGCAGCCGCAGGAAGCCGCGCAGTTCCAGCGGCAGGTGCAAGTCGCGTTCCACGTCGACCGTCATGCGCCAGCCGCCGGTCATCGGGTTGGGATAGGCCTGTGCCTTCAGGCTGCGCGCGTTGCCGCTGACCACGGCCTCCACCGGCGCATCGGCGGGCAGGCCCTGCAGCGGCGGGCCGGCGAAGTCGACGTGCAGCTGCAGCGCGCTGGCCGGCGGCGGCGTGTGGAAGAAGCCGTGGCCGCGGCGCGTCTGCAGCACGCGCGCGCCCGGCGGCTGCGGCAGGCCGTCCGAGGCCCAGTGCAGCCGCCACTGCAGGTCGAGCGGCTGGCCCGGCGCCGGCGGCGTGGCCGGCACCCAGTAGGCGGCGATGTTGTCGTGCGTCTCGTCGGGGGTGTGGAACTGCAGCAGCTCGACCCGGCCCGGGCCCCAGTCGCCCAGCGGTTCGATCCAGGCGCTGGGGCGCAGCTCGTAGTGCGCTTCCAGGTCTTCATAGCTGGCGAAGCGGCGGTCGCGCTGCACCAGCCCCCAGCCACGCGGCGTGGGCCCCGCGAACGAGGTGACGAAGGTGCCGCGCGGGTTGTGCAGCGGGCGCCAGATCCACTCGCCGCTGGCACTGGCGATCTGCAGGCCGTCGGAATCGTGCACTTCGGGGCGGTAGTCGCCGCGCGCGGGCTGGTTCTCGCCGGCCAGGAACATGCTGGACAGCGGCGCGATGCCCAGCATGGCCACCGGCGCACGCAGCCACAACCGCGCCCGCACCTCGGTCACCGTGGTGCTGCCCGGCTGCAGCACGAAGCGGTAGGCGCCGGTGACGCGCGGGCCTTCCAGCAGCGCGTACAGCGTCAGCGTGCGGGCGCCGGAGGCAGGGCGCTCCAGCCACCAGCGCGTGAAGGCCGGGAACTCCTCGCCCTGGCCGCCGGCGGTGTCCACCGCGAGGCCGCGGGCCGACAGGCCGTAGCGCTGGCCCGCGCCCAGCGCGCGCAGGTAGCTGGCGCCCAGGAACACGGCCAGTTCGTCGTGCACCGCGGGGGTGTTCAGCGGGTGGGTGATGCGCAGGCCGGCGATGCCCACCGGCCCCGCGGGCAGGTGGCGGTCGGGGTCGTCGAAGTCGCTGTGCGGCAGCTGCAGCAGCCGCGCGCGGCCGTCGACGATCTCGTGCACCTGCAGCGGCTGCGCGAAGCCGCGGCCCAGCGGGAAGAACTGCACGTGGAAGGGCAGGGCGGCGTCGCGCCACAGCGAACGTGCAGGGCGGAAGCGGATGTTGCGGTATTGGTCGTAGGTCAGCTGCGCCAGTGCCGGGGCCAGCGGCGGCGGCGGTCGGTAGGGCTGGCGGGCCACGGTCTCGGCTACGCGGGCGACGTCGTCGAAGCCGAAGGCGGCTGCAGCACCGGCGCCTGCGGGCAGGGCCAGCGCCAGCAGCAATGAACACACACGCAAGATGGAAGAGAGCATCGGTGAGGACGTTAGGGCACGCAGCAGGCGTCTCAACGCAGCAGCGCGGTATCTGGGTGTACCGAATCGCAAGCACTTAGCATGTGCGGATGCCAACAACGTCATCCGCGGCACTGCAGGTGTTCGCCGGCCCGCGTGCGCGGGCTCGACTCGCCGAACGTGGCCTGTCTCCTGCCGACGTCCGGGTGGTCCCCGGCGCTGCCGGGGGACCCAAGGGGCTGGTGCTCAACCCGCTGGACCGCTTCATTTTCGGTCATTGGCTGGCGGAAAGCACGCAGACCCTGCATTTGCTGGGGGCCTCCATCGGTGCATGGCGCCTGGCCTGCGCCTGCCTGCCCGATGCCGACGCCGCGCTGGCGCAACTGGCCGAGGACTACATCACCCAGGAATACGAACACGCGCCGGGCCGGCCGCCGACGCCGCGGGCGGTGAGCCAGGCCTTCGGCGCGAAGCTCCAGGAACGTCTCGGCCGGCGCGCGCACGAGCTGCTGGCGCACCCGCACCGCCGGCTGCACGTGTTCACCAGCCGCGGTCGCCATCTGTTGCGGCGCGAGGGCCGGCTGCGCACGCCCGCGGGCTACCTGGGCGCTTTCCTGGCCAATGCCGCGAGCCGGCGGGCGCTGGGCGGGTGGCTGGAGCGGGTGGTGTTCGGCGATCCGCGTGACGCCCTGCCGTTCCCGCTGCACGACTACCGCAGCCGGCACTGCGCGCTGGGCCCGGACAATCTGGCGCCGGCGATCCTGGCCAGCTGCTCCATCCCGTTCTGGCTGGACGCCGTGCACGACGTGCCGGGCGGCCCGCGCGGCGCCTACTGGGACGGCGGCATCACCGACTACCACCTGCACCTGGACTACGCGGCGATGGACGACGGCCTGGTGCTGTACCCGCACTTCCAGCGCCACGTGGTGCCCGGCTGGCTCGACAAGGCCTGGAAGCGCCGCCACCGGGCCAGCGCGCTGCTGGACAACGTGGTGGTGCTGGCGCCCGCGCCGGCGTGGGTGGCGACGCTGCCCGGCGGCAAGCTGCCCGACCGCGCCGACTTCAAGGCGTTTGGCGACGACCTGCCGGGCCGCATGGCCGCGTGGCGCCGCGCGGTGGCCGAGAGCCAGCGCCTGGCCGACGAGTTCGCCGAGCTGGTGGCGCGGCCGGCACCGCTGCTGGCGCAGCCGCTGCCCTGACGGCTGCGCTAAACTGCAGGCCTGCTCCACCCAACAAGGACGAGAAAGGCACACCGGTTATGACACCGCGGACTACGAGCCCCCTCTTCACCGAGGTCTAGTCGGTCGCGCTGCCGTTCCTGTTTCTCTTTCTCCAGAACGAAGCGCGGCCACCCCCGCGCTTTTTTCTTGCCCACGAGGTTCTCCCCATGCTCCAGATCACGCTGCCGGACGGTTCCCGGCGAGAGTTTCCCGGCCCCGTGACGGTGGCCGAGGTCGCGGCCTCCATCGGCACGGGCCTGGCCAAGGCGGCGCTGGCCGGCCGGGTCGACGGGCGGCTGGTCGACACCAGCCACCGCATCGACGCCGATGCGCAGCTGGCCATCGTGACGGACAAGGACGCCGACGGACTGGAGATCATCCGCCACAGCACGGCGCACCTGCTGGCCTATGCGGTCAAGGAACTGTTCCCCGATGCGCAGGTGACGATCGGACCGGTCATCGAGCACGGCTTCTACTACGACTTCGCCTACAAGCGCCCGTTCACGCCCGAGGACCTGGCGGCGATCGAGAAGCGCATGGGCGAGCTGGCGGCGAAGAACGAACCCGTGGTGCGCCGCGTGCTGCCGCGCGACGAGGCCGTGGCCCACTTCAAGAGCCAGGGCGAGCACTACAAGGCCGAGATCATCGGCAGCATTCCGGCCGGTGAAGATGTCTCGCTGTACCGCGAAGGCGGCTTCGAAGACCTGTGCCGCGGCCCGCACGTGCCGAGCACGGGCCGGCTGAAGCACTTCAAGCTGATGAAGGTGGCCGGCGCGTACTGGCGCGGCGACCAGAAGAACGAGCAGCTGCAGCGCATCTACGGCACGGCCTGGGCGAGCAAGGACGCGCTGCAGGGCTACCTGACGATGCTGGAAGAAGCAGAGAAGCGCGACCACCGCAAGCTCGGCCGCGAACTCGACCTGTTCCACCTGGACGAGCACAGCCCCGGCACGGTGTTCTGGCACCCCAAGGGCTGGACGGTGTGGCAGGTGGTCGAGCAGTACATGCGCGCCGTCTACCGCGACAACGGCTACCTGGAGGTCAAGGGCCCCCAGATCATCGACCGCGCCCTGTGGGAGAAGACGGGGCACTGGGACAAGTACCGCGACAACATGTTCACGACGGAATCGGAAAAGCGCGACTACGCGCTGAAGCCGATGAACTGCCCGGGCCACATCCTGATCTTCAAGCAGGGCATCAAGAGCTACCGCGACCTGCCGCTGCGCTACGGCGAATTCGGCCAGTGCCACCGCAACGAGCCCACGGGCGGCCTGCACGGCATCATGCGCGTGCGCGGCTTCACGCAGGACGACGGCCACATCTTCTGCACGGAAGCGCACATCCTCGACGAGTGCGTGGCCTACACGGCGCTGCTGCAGAAGGTCTACAAGGACTTCGGCTTCGACAACATCATCTACAAGGTCGCGACGCGGCCGGAGGCCCGCATCGGCAGCGACGCCGTCTGGGACCAGGCCGAACACGCGCTGATGGAAAGCCTGCGCCGCAGCGGCTGCGAGTTCGAGATCGCACCGGGCGACGGCGCCTTCTACGGCCCCAAGATCGAGTACACGCTGAAGGACGCGATCGGCCGCCAGTGGCAGTGCGGCACGATGCAGGTCGACTTCTCGATGGCGGAGCGGCTGGACGCGGTCTACGTGGCCGAAAGCAGCGAGCGCAAGCACCCGGTGATGCTGCACCGGGCCATTGTCGGCAGCCTGGAGCGGTTCATCGGCATCCTGATCGAACAGCATGCCGGCGCGCTGCCGGCGTGGCTGTCCCCGGTGCAGGTGGTGGTGGCCGCCATCACCGACCAGCAGGCGGAGTACGCCGCGGACGTGGCGAAATCGTTGCAAAAACAAGGAGTTAGAGTCCACCTCGATTTGCGCAACGAGAAAATTAACTATAAAATCCGCGAGCATTCAATGCAGAAGGCCCCGTACATCCTGGTCGTAGGCGACAAGGAGAAGGCGAACGGGGCTGTTGCCGTGCGCGCTCGGGGCAATCAGGACCTGGGTGTGATGCCCCTCGCAGACTTCCAATCGAAGCTCGCCAGCGACATCGCCCTCAAGCTCTGAAGCTGCCGCGGGAGGCGCCCGCACCGTGGATTTGTGGCCCGTCGCGCCTGCGGGCCGCGCAAGGAGTTGACACATCGCTACCTTCATGGACCGTCGCACGCCGAATGCGGAGCGCAAGCACAGGCTGAATCGGGAAATCATGGCGCCGCAGGTGCGCCTGAACGGGGTCGAGAACGAACCCCTGGGCATCGTCCCGACGATGGAGGCCTTGCGCATGGCCGGCGAGCTGGACGTCGATCTCGTCGAGATCGCAGCCACGGCGGACCCGCCGGTGTGTCGGTTGATGGACTACGGCAAGTTCAAGTACCAGGAGCAGAAGAAGGCCGCGGAAGCCAAGTCGAAGCAGAAGGTGATCGAGGTCAAGGAAGTCAAGTTCCGGCCCGGCACCGACGACGGCGACTACAACATCAAGATGCGCAACCTGCGCCGCTTCATCGCCGAGGACGGCGACAAGGGCAAGGTGACGCTGCGATTCCGGGGCCGCGAGATCACCCACCAGGACATCGGCATGCGCATGCTCGAGCGGATCCGGGAAGAGCTCGCCGACGTGGCCGTCGTCGAGCACATGCCCAAGCTCGAAGGCCGGCAGATGATCATGGTGCTCGCACCGAAGCGGAAGTAGGACGACAGCATTTCGTCGGCACGGTCTGGTCACCGTGCGGTCGAACAGAAGCGGCTGCAGGCCAGCAAGTGCACCGGAACCCCGGGGTCGCCTGCAGCAGCAAACGAAGAAGGAGCATTCACATGCCCAAGATGAAGACCAAGAAGAGCGCGGCCAAGCGGTTCCGCGTGCGTCCGGGTGGCACCGTCAAGCGCGGTCAGGCGTTCAAGCGCCACATCCTCACGAAGAAGAGCACCAGCCGCAAGCGCAATCTGCGCGGCGCGGTGAACGTGCACGACACCAACATGGGCCACATGGCCCAGATGCTGCCGTTCGCGGGCCTCTGATCGTCACCACGCACTAGGAGAAAGACATGCCTCGCGTCAAACGTGGTGTCACCGCACACGCCCGCCACAAGAAGATCCTGAAGCTCGCCAAGGGCTTCCGTGGCCGCCGCAAGAACGTCTTCCGCATCGCCAAGCAGGCGGTGATGAAGGCAGGCCAGTACGCCTACCGCGACCGCCGCACCCGCAAGCGGGTCTTCCGTCAGCTCTGGATCGCGCGTATCAACGCCGCGAGCCGCGAGCTCGGCGTCACCTACAGCAAGTTCATGGCCGGCCTGAAGAAGGCCAACATCGACATCGACCGCAAGGTCCTTGCCGACATGGCCGTCAACGACCCGGCTGCCTTTGGCAGCATCGTCGCGAAGGTGAAGGCCCAGCTGGCTTGATGTTGCACCGCCCGGGCTGCGGCCCGGCGGTTTCCTCTCGAGCATTCGAAGGTCGTCACCTCTGGGGCGACCTTTTTTGTTTTCCGAGCACACGATGAACGATCTCGAAGCGTTGGTGCAAGGTGCGCAGGCCGACTTCGCCGCTGCACCGAACCCGGCGGAACTGGAAAATGCCAAGGCACGCTACCTGGGCAAGAGCGGTCGCGTGACCGAACTGCTGAAGGGCCTGGGCGCGCTGACGCCCGACGAGAAGAAGCGCCGCGGCGCCGAGATCAACCAGGCCAAGACACGCATCGAGACGGCGCTGCAGGCCGCGCGGGAGGCGCTGGCCGAAGCCGAGCTGGCGGCGCAGTTGCATGCCGAGGCGCTGGACGTCACGCTGCCCGGGCGCGGTCGCGGCGTCGCCGGCCTGCACCCCGTGAGCAGGACCATCGCGCGCATCGAGGCCATCTTCGCGTCGATGGGCTTCGACGTCGCCGAAGGCCCCGAGATCGAGACCGACTGGATGAACTTCACGGCGCTGAACAGCCCCGAGAACCACCCTGCGCGCTCGATGCAGGACACCTTCTACGTCGACGTGAACGACGCGCAGGGCAAGCCGCTGAACCTGCGCACGCACACGAGCCCGATGCAGGTGCGCTACGCGCGCAACCACGCGGCGCGCCATGCCGGCGTGGAGCCGATGCCCGAGATCCGCGTCATCGCGCCGGGCCGCACCTACCGCGTGGACAGCGACGCGACGCACTCGCCGATGTTCCACCAGTGCGAAGGCCTGTGGATCGGCGAGAACATCAGCTTCAAGGACCTGAAGTTCGTGTTCAGCGAGTTCGTGCGCCAGTTCTTCGAGACCGACGACTTCGACGTGCGCTTCCGCCCGAGCTTCTTCCCGTTCACCGAGCCCTCGGCCGAGATCGACATCGCCTTCCGCAGCGGCCCGCTGGCCGGCAAGTGGCTGGAAGTCGCGGGCTCGGGCCAGGTGCATCCGAACGTGGTGCGCAACTTCGGCATCGACCCCGAGCGCTACATCGGTTTCGCCTTCGGCATGGGTCCGGACCGCCTGGCGATGCTGCGCTACGGCGTCAACGACCTGCGGCTGTTCTTCGAGAACGACCTGCGTTTCCTGTCGCAATTCAAGTAAGAGCGCCTGATGCAATTCCCCGAGTCGTGGTTGCGCGAGTTCTGCAACCCTCCGCTGAGCACGCAGGCGCTGGCCGACCTGCTCACCATGTCCGGCATGGAGGTCGAGGACCTGCGCCCGGTGGCGCCGCCGTTCAGCGGCATCGTCGTGGCGCAGATCCTGAGCGCCGAGCCGCATCCGCAGGCCGACCGCCTGCGCGTGTGCAGCGTCGACGTGGGCAGCGGCGAACCGCTCCAGATCGTCTGCGGCGCACCGAACGCCCGCGCCGGCCTGAAGGCGCCGCTGGCGTTGGTGGGCGCCGAGCTGCCGCCGGGTGACGACGGCAAGCCCTTCAAGATCGGCATCGGCAAGCTGCGCGGCGTGGAAAGCCGCGGCATGCTGTGCTCGGCCCGTGAACTGAAGATCGCCGACGACCATGGCGGCCTGCTGGAGCTGGCGGCCGTCGCGCCGGTGGGCATGGACATCCGCCAGCACCTGCAGCTCGACGACACCGTCTTCACGCTGAAGCTGACGCCCAACCTGGCGCACGGACTCAGCGTGTACGGCATCGCGCGCGAGGTGTCGGCACTGACCGGCGCGCCGCTGAAGACGCCCGCCTTCCCGCCGGTGCCGCCCCAGCACGACCAGCGCCTGCCGGTCGAGGTGCTGGCGCCCGACCTCTGCGGCCGCTTCAGCGGCCGCGTGGTGCGCGGCGTGGACACCACGGCCAAGACCCCGGCCTGGATGGTGGAGCGCCTGGCCCGCTGCGGCCAGCGCAGCGTGACGGCGCTGGTGGACATCTCGAACTACGTGATGTTCGAGTACGGCCGGCCGTCGCACATCTTCGACCTCGACAAGATCCACGACAAGCTCGTGGTGCGCTGGGGCCGTGCCGGCGAGTCGCTGAAGCTGCTGAACGGCAACACGGTCATGCTGGATGCGCAGGTCGGTGTCATCGCCGATGCGCAGGGCGTGGAGTCGCTGGCAGGCATCATGGGCGGCGACACCACGGCCGTCAGCGACAGCACGCGCAACGTCTACGTCGAGGCGGCCTTCTGGTGGCCCGAAGCCGTGGCCGGGCGTTCGCGCCGCTACAACTTCAGCACCGACGCCGGCCACCGCTTCGAACGCGGCGTCGACCCGCAAGGCACGGTGGAGCACATCGAGCGCATCACGCAGCTCATCCTCGACATCTGCGGCGGCCAGGCAGGTCCGATGGACGACCAGGTGCTGCGCCTGCCCGAGGCGAAGCCGGTGACGCTGCGCGTGGCACGCGCCGCGAAGGTCATCGGACTCCCGGTCACGCAGGCGCAGTGCGCGCAGGTCTTCCGCGGCCTGGGCCTGACGATCACCGAAGGCGAGGGCACGGTCACCGTGACGCCGCCGAGCTGGCGGTTCGACCTGAAGATCGAGGAGGACTTGATCGAAGAGGTCATCCGCGTCATCGGCTACGACAAGCTGCCTTCGACGCCTCCGGTCGCTCCGGTGACGGCCCGAGTGCGCACCGAGTCGCGCCGCGGTGCGCTGGCACTCCAGCAGGCACTGGCTGCACTGGACTACCAGGAGACGATCAATTTCAGCTTCGTCGAGGAGCGCTGGGAGCGCGAGTTGGCTGGCAACGCCCAGCCGATCCGCGTGCTGAACCCGATCGCCGCGCCGCTGGCCGTGATGCGGTCCAGCCTGCTGGGCAGCCTGGTGGCCGTGCTGCGCCACAACCTGGCGCGCAAGGCCGGTCGTGTGCGCGTGTTCGAGATCGGCCGGGTCTTCCGCCGCGACCCCGCCGGACAGGACGGCCCGCTGGCCGTGGCCGGCGTGCACCAGCCCATGCGGGTGGCAGGCCTGGCCCACGGCCCGGCCGAACCGCTGCAGTGGGCGCACAAGGAGCGAGGCATCGACTTCTTCGACGTCAAGGGCGACCTCGAAGCCCTATTCGCGCCGCGCCGGCCGGTGTTCGTGCCCGACACGCATCCGGCCTTGCACCCTGGCCGTTGCGCCCGCATCGAGCTCGATGGCCAGGCCGTGGGTCACATCGGCGAACTGCACCCGAAGTGGCGCCAGGCCTACGAACTTCCGCAGGCGCCGGTGCTGTTCGAGCTGGACCTGGCGGCCGTGCTGGCGCGGCCGCTGCCGGTGTTCGAGAGCCTGCCGCGCCAGCAGGCCGTCACGCGCGACCTGGCCCTGGTGGTGCGCGAAGGCGTGCCGCACGAGGCACTGGTCGCGTGCCTGTCCGGCGACGCGCTGGTGCGCAGCGCGACACTGTTCGACATCTACAAGCCCGCGCAGCCCGTGTCCGGCATCGCGGCAGGCGAGCGCAGCCTGGCCGTGCGGCTGGAGTTGCTGGATGCCGACGCGACACTCACCGACGAGCGCATCGAAGCCGCGGTGCAAGCCGCCGTGGCCCGCGTGCAGGCAGCCTTCGGCGCGCGCCTGCGTGCCTGACCGACGAGCGAGGAACCCCTTCGACATGGCCGACGAAACCCCGCCCGCGAACGACCGCGTGATCCTGCCGTCGCTGGAGACGCCCACGCTCACCAAGGCCGAGCTGGCCGACCTGCTGTTCGACCGTCTCGGCTTGAACAAACGGGAGTCCAAGGACATGGTCGAGGCCTTCTTCGAGATCGTCCACGGCACGCTGGTGCAGGGTGACGACGTGAAGCTGTCGGGCTTCGGCAACTTCAACATCCGGCGCAAGGCACCCCGGCCGGGGCGCAACCCGCGCACCGGCGAGTCGATTCCCATCAAGGCGCGGCATGTGGTGACCTTCCACGCAAGTCACAAGTTGAAAGCCATCGTGCAGGGTGACACGCCGGTCGAGGGGGAGTTCGAGTAAAGTCTAGTTTCCCGCCCCGAACTCATTGATTTCAGTGGAGAAAGCGCTTCCGGCCATTCCAGCGAAACGCTACTTCACCATCGGTGAGGTGAGCGAGCTCTGTGGTGTCAAGCCGTACGTGCTGCGCTACTGGGAGCAGGAGTTCACGCAGCTCAAGCCCATGAAGCGGCGCGGCAACCGCCGCTACTACCAGCACCACGAGGTGCTGCTCATCCGCCGCATCCGCGAACTGCTGTACGACCAGGGCTTCACCATCAGTGGTGCGCGCAACCGCCTGGCCGAGGGCCACGCCGCCGCGCGCGCCGCGTCGCTGCAGGCCGTGGAGACCGTGGAACCGGGTGCGCCGGTCGATGGTGACGACGACGACAACGGCGGCGGCCCCACGGAAGACACCGGATGGACCACAGCCGCCGCCGACGCTGCCGGAGGTGCCGGGACGGCCGCGCTGGAGGCCTTCGACGCCGACGGGTTGCGTGCCGAACTGTTGTCGATTCGCGACCTGCTCACCGTGTGAGCCCGGCAGCTGGATGAAGCTGCGCTATACTGCGAGGCTTCGTCGGGGTGTAGCGCAGCCTGGTAGCGCACTTGCATGGGGTGCAAGGGGTCGCGAGTTCGAATCCCGCCACCCCGACCATTTCTTCCGATTCGAGCTTGACTACTCCAGTCCACTGGAGACCAGGATAGTCAAGCAGAATCAATGACTTAGTAGAGGCTCGCACGGGAAACCGTCGCGGGCCTTCTTGTTTCTGGCCGCCGTCGAAGTGGCCTGGAGTGGTCCTGGTAGCGCAACAACAGCGCAACAAGACTTGGACTCGAACCCACGACCTGTGATGCCAGGACTCTACCGACCGCAGCGGCCCTACGCGATGTAGAGCATCTCCATCGGCAGACCTTCTAGGTCGTGGCTCGGCTCGCCGCGCAGAGCGCACAACGCCGTGTCGTCGGCGCGGGCTGTCAGGTAGCCAGCCAGTGCGTCGAGCACATCGTCGGCCTTGACCTGGGAGCGAGGCGTCTCCGCCTGCACCCGAGCCAAGAAGTCGGTGACCTGGGGCAGACGGCGGGACAGCAGCTCCAAGCGGGCCTGAACGCCGGCACGGGTGGTCTTCGCATCATCCATCGGCGACCCGTTGTTCATCGCCCAGAAGCACACCTCGGGATGAATCTCCCGGACGCGGGCGCGGGTGTCGCTCAGAAGCAACGCGTCCACCTCGGCGACCTTGGCACAGATGCCGAGCGCCTGTTCCGACAAGCTCTTGCCCAACTCGGCCAGATTGCGCTCTCGCGCTTCGGCCTTGCTCGCGGCCTGGTATGCCGCGCGGCTGGGGGCTGCGAAGACGCAGACGTGGCGATGCCCCAGCTTCTGCCGGGCGAGGACATCGCACGGGCGGGCCGGACACTCCTTCCAGGGCAAACCGATGGGGATGTCGACCAAGACGCGCGAGGCTTCACTGTGGAAGGCCAGCAGCTCCCGCATCGACGTGAAGAGTCGGTAGTCCAATGAAGCGCCTTCGCCGGTGACGGCAATCCAACCGTACCGGCAGCCGTCGACGCCTACTGCCTGACCCAAGAGCCCTCCGACCTCAGTGTCCGACAAGACTACAGGCACCCCGGACTGCTTGCTACAGGCAGTGTACGAGTGTCGGCGCAAACCGAGGCCAAGCGGAGATTCAGTCGAACACTTCGCGGGGTGAACCGGCCTTGACGATGACCGGCGGTGCGGCGATGGGCCCCATTTCCCCTTCACGCCTCATGTTGCCGAGTGGAATCGAGGCGCCGGTTCGCCGGGACGCAGTACCGGGCGCAGCCGAAAATCGAGAAGGTCGAGAATGACGAACTGTTGGTCCGCATACACCACTGAAGCGAAGCATGGAGCCCGCAATCAAAATCGTCCTTGCCGTCGTACGAGCCATCTTCAGCCCGGTGCGCAGGCTTTTCATGAAGCGGCGCGCCGAAATGACTGCCGCGAAGGTGCCCGAGAAGTTCAAGTCCCTCGAGCAGTCGCACTTTGACGATGTGCTTGGCCGCATCGCTGCTGCCAACCCCGACGACTCAATCTTCAAGATTGCAGCAGACGCAACAACAAACCGCTTTTTCACTCCCGAGTTTCTGCGAACCACGAGCGTTCAGGCATGGCTTGCAGAGCCGGAGGTCCGTCGTGGACTTTCTTCCCTAGCCATGGCGCGTCTTGTCGGTTCTCCGGAGCTTCCCGAAGTTCGTTCGGATGTCGAGGCCAGGTACCGCACCGCCGCGATGGCAAATGCTCAGGAGTCCGCAGCGGTAGTCAGTTCTGCCGTCGCGATGTTTGCTGCAGGCGTGAAGGCGAGTGTTAGCGACCCAGGAACTTCCGTGTTGGTCGCCGGTGTAGCCCAAGACGTGCAACGCGGATTTGCCACCCTCAATGCCAGACTGGACCGAGAATCTGTCAGAGACTCTGCTCTGGCCGAACACGATGCGCTCAAGCCGCTTGATGACCTGACGGCTAAGGCGTGGCGCGATGCATTCAGCAAGGCATCGACCGCACTCAAGCGCTGGCCGACTACGGTAGGTGACGGCACGTACATTTCACGACCAGAACTCGGTGAGCTTCAAGCTCGCGCGCAGTCAAAGGAGCCGGGAGTCGTAGCTCTGTTGGGGGCTCCAGGCTCCGGCAAGTCAGCACTCCTCGCTAAGCTCGCTCAAGACCTCTCGGTGGACGAGAAGGTGGCCGTGCTGGCCATCAAGGGCGATGTCCTTGAACCCGAGGTGGAGAGCGAAGAGGGGCTTCAGCGGTGTCTTCGACTGCCCGAACTTCCCAGCATCATGCTGCGCAGGCTTGCGCTAAGGGGCCCCGTCGCGCTGCTGATTGACCAGCTTGACGCCTTGGCGGGGCACTTGGATGCGAAGACGGGCCGTCTCAGTG
The DNA here is from genome assembly GCF_049810355.1 of Rubrivivax soli. Lineage (GTDB taxonomy): Bacteria > Pseudomonadota > Gammaproteobacteria > Burkholderiales > Burkholderiaceae_C > Rubrivivax. The sequence goes on along the minus strand of NZ_CP187368.1, from coordinate 708,457 downwards.
TTCTTCTGAACCTAGTAAAGGCAGTCAGCAGTACTGAGGGCGTGTTTGTCCTCGTGTCTTGTCGCTCCTTCGAGTTCACCCACGACATTCGTCTATCGCACATAGAGGCGACGAGTCTCACATTGCAGTTGCCTCCCTGGGAGGACGTACTGCCAGTACTCGAGGCTCATGGAGTTCAAGCCGCTGGCTTGAACTCCGATGCCAAGGAGGTCCTGCGAGCTCCACAGCATCTGAGCACCTTTCTTCAACTCCGGGCTGCAGGAGTCCACGAGCCGGTATCCAACTACACCGCAATGCTCAACAGCCTTTGGTCGGTGCGAGTCTTGGCTGTACCTGGCGCCGACGAGTTGGCAAGACTGGCGTTTGAGATTGCCGAAACGATGGCGGAGAAGGAAGTGCTGTGGCTCGCGGCAGCACGTTTCGACGACCGCGCCAAAGACGCTTTCCGCCTAGAAGCGGCCGGCATTTTGACGAAGAGCGACCAAGGCGCAATAGGCTTCTCGCATCAGACGGTCTTCGAGCACGTACTTGCTCGCAGCTTCGCCAAGACCGAGGGCCGGCTCTCAACGTACGTACTTGCTAGAAACGACTCCCTATTCGTGCGCCCGAAAGCCTGGGCAGCATTGGCCTACCTTAGAGACGCGGAACAAGAGAGCTACGAGGTCGAACTTAGCGCAATCTGGAGCGCTCCCGGCCTTCGCAAACATCTGCGATTCCTCCTGGTCGAATTCATGGGGTCACAGCCCCAGCCAACTGATAAGGAGGAACTGCTGCTCGCCACGGCCGGCGAGGAGCCCAATCTGCTCCCGTTCGTCCTCAAGGCTATCGCGGGCAGCCCAGGATGGTTTTCTCGCTTTGGCGCAAATCTGATTGCTCAGGCAATGGGTGATAGCAGGACCGCAGACCTCTGCGTGCCGATACTTGAGGCTGCATGGGCGTTCGCGCCTGACAGGGTGTCCGAACTCGTGCTCGAGCATTGGGTCGCTGCGGAGGCGAATGACCGTCGTACGCTCTACGTCCTTGAAGGTGCTCCTCAGTGGACGCCGGCGCTGATTGAGGCGGCGAAGAGGGTCGTCGTTCGAAGTCAACTACAAGGGTTTCATGCGGACCACTTCGTCAGCACTGTGGGAGCACGGGAGCCAGTTGTCGCCATCGAACTGCTGCGGCACGTTCTCGAGGCCGAGTTAACCCGACGCATAGCCGAAGCGAATCGTCTTCAGAAGGTCGCCGACGAGCAGCGTCCTGCGGAGGGCGAACCGGACCTCTCTTGGCATATTGAGCACAGCCCGCATGAGCCCCTAGAGAATCTCCTGTCTGACAGGCAGAGTTGGGGCAGCGTTCCCGCGCTGGCGGCTGCTGCCCCGCGAGAGTTTGTCGAGGTACTCTGGCCCTGGTACGTCAGAGCTTTCCGCTCGCTGCTTGAGCTCAGTGCGACGGAACCGCCGTACTTGAGCTTTCCGCTGCCGTATCGTGCCGATTTCCGGTTCGAGGGTGAAGACCGTAACAGTCTGGAGCCTCCGGCTCTGCTTGAGGCAATTGCCACCGCCGTCGAAGAACTCGCGAAGACGGCTCCACACGAACTGGCGGCGTGGGCGAAGGAACAAGAGTCCATTGACTTGGCGCCCGTGCAAAGGCTCATAGCCCATGCGCTTGCTGCCAATCCTTCTGCAACGGCATCAACCGCCTTGAGCTTCTTGCTGGGAGACGAACGGCGCTACTTCCTGGGTGGCGTCTCTGACTCCTCTAGCACGACACGGTCGCTGATTTCCGCATGTGCCTCAACCTGGTCTCCTGAGGAAGTTGCGCGGTATGTCCAAGTGGTCAAGAGCTACTCTCCTGTACGTCCGCAGGACGTCAGCGCCCCCGACGAAATCAAGCACTGGCATAGGATGGTCAAGCGGAGGCGGCAGAACTTGCTTGACGCGCTGCCGGTAGATGTGCGCCCAGAGGAGGTCCAGCGCGAGCTCGATGAGGCTCGTCGCGCGTTTCCTCAGCGCGATGCACCCGAAGACTTCACCTCGGGATGGGTCGGAGCGAGGATGAACTCTGACCAGTTCGCCAAAGCCTCGACCGAAGACATCGTCAATGCCTTCAAGGAGATACCGGACGCAAGCGCTTGGGACCACCCCAGGCACTTTGGCCGCGGGGGCAACATCCAGCTTTCGCGCGAGTTCGCTGAGTTCGCCAAGAAGGACACAACGCGAGCGGTGGAGTTGATGCAACACCTGCCTCCCGACTGCGGTCAACGGGCTGTCGGATACGCCATAGACGCGTTAGCCGAGGTACTCCCTCCCGACCAAGTGATGAGCCTTATCGGTGATGCACACCGACGAGGGTTCGACAGCCCAGAGTTCCGTCAGTCTGCCGCGCACGCCGTGGACCGTCTGTTGAATCGCGATGCTCGCATAAGCGATGAGCACCTCTCTATGCTTGAGCAGTGGCTGCCTACTGAAGCACTCGCAGCCAGAGAGAGCTCAGAAAGCACGGACTCGGCTGAGGACGCGGGAAAGGACGAGGGATTTCTCTTGTCCGGGCACCCGCGGATGCGAGTGGTTCCCAGCGGAGACTATCCAATCCTGTCTAGCCTTGTACGCGCGCGCTTCGCTCGTGACGAGCTGGCTGACGTGGTCGGAGTTTTGAGCCGATACCTCGACACGTCTCTCGACACTCGTGTATGGGAGTGCATGGCTGACTTGATGCCGCGTCTTGCATGGGAGGAATCAGGGAGAGGCAGGGCGCTCATAGGTGAAGTTCTCTCGCGTGTTCCTCTTGAAGGAACTCGAAGCGCGGCGGTGCTGATGGCCAAGACCCATAGCAAGGCGCTGGAGGAGGTCTTGGCCGTCCTTCCGAGTTGGCGCCGTTCACCGAAGGTCGCTGCGCAGAAGGGTTATGGCGAACTTGTGGCGCTCATTGCACTCGTGAATCCCGCTGCGCAGCAGGCCCGTTTGTGGCTAGATGAGCTGCTCGCTACGCCCGATGCTACGCTGGCACGCGCGGGTGCGACGGCAACAGTAGTGCAACTGCTTTGGCCGGAAGTGCGGTTTCGACCGGCTGCAACCGACTTGCTTCTTCAACTCTTGGCGAAGAACGAGGCGGCAATCTGGCGTGAGGTATTCGGTCTCTTCAGCCTCGTGGATAAGCTAGAGCCGGAGACCCAAACGGTACGGTTGGTAGAGGGAATAGCGCAGCAGATTGACCGAGCACCACCTCCATCCGAGCCCCACGTGGTCGAACGACTTGCCGGCTTGGTGCCTCGCCACGCGGAAACAGTGGCACGGATTGCCACTCAGCTGGTCCAACTCTGGCGGGACCAGCTTACCAATGCCGGTTCGTCGTTGGTCGGCGCCGGACAGGACATGATGGACCTGGCGCTCACCCTGCATCGAACGGAAGGTACGAAGTTGGAGGGCCTGCAGATGTTTGAGCAATTGGTTGAGATTGACGCCTATCAGGCTCGCGAAGTACTGGATGAGCTTGACCACCGCGTTAGGCTCGGAGGACGACCTTTGCGTCCACGACTCCGCCGCAGGGGGCGCAGACGTAAGGCTGTTGCCGGCTAGGTCGGCTGTGGACTGCAGTCTGGTGGGAGCGGTGGTGGAGCACCGTCTCGTCAGCCTCGGCGCAGATTGGACGTGAGACTGCGCCGAAGATGCATTCGTCTCATATCCGCCAAACTGTCCAACGGTCCTGTCCGCAGCACGAGTGGAGGCCAAAACCCGTCGGCCGGGCGATTGGAACCTGGGGCGTTCCTGACGAGTTCCCTGGTGTACAGGCGGTCTCAATTCCTCGCCACACGAAAGGCGCCAATGTCTGCGCGTACCTAGTCCACCTTCACCGAGCGCAACCGAAGCGAGTTCCCGATGACACTGACGGAGGACAGCGCCATCGCTGCCGCCGCCACGACGGGTGACAACAGCAGACCGAAGAGCGGGTAGAGTACGCCGGCGGCGAGCGGGATGCCGGCCACGTTGTAGGCAAAGCTCAGGAATAGGTTCTGGCGAATGTTGCGCATCGTGGCCTGCGACAGCGTGCGCGCACGCACGATGCCCATCAGGTCGCCCTTGAGCAGCGTGATGCCGGCGCTTTCCATGGCGACGTCGGTCCCCGTACCCATGGCCACACCGACCGTGGCCTGGGCCAGCGCAGGCGCATCGTTGACGCCGTCGCCGGCCATGGCGACCACGCGACCCTCGGACTGCAGACGCTTGACCACCGCAGCCTTGTCTTCCGGGAAGACTTCCGCGACCACCTCGTCGATGCCCAGCTCGCGGCCGACCGCCTCGGCGGTGGTCTTGCCGTCGCCGGTCAGCATCACGACGCGAACGCCAGCCGCTCGAAGGCTCTTGAGGGCTTGCGGCGTCGTCGGCTTGATGGGGTCGGCAATCGCCACGAAGCCGGCCAGCGTGCCGCCGATGCCGACGAAGATGACGGTGGCCGCCTTGCGGCGTTGTTCTTCCGCCGCTGCAGCGAGGCTGTCCGTGCCGAGGCCATGCTCCGCGAGGAACTTGGCGCTCCCCGACACGATGACCAGGCCCTCGACCGTCCCGATGACACCCTTGCCCACAGGCGAGTCGAAGTCGCTGACCGGTGCCAGCGGGAGCTTGCGTTCCTGCGCGTCCATCACGATGGCCATCGCCAGCGGGTGTTCGCTGGCGCGCTCGACGCTCGCGAGCTTCTGAAGCACGTCATTGCTGGAGAAACCCGGCGCCGGCTCGATGTGGACGACCTTCGGTCGGCCCTCGGTCAAGGTTCCGGTCTTGTCGACCACCAGCGTATCGACCTTCTCCATCTTCTCCAACGCCTCGGCATCGCGGATGAGCACGCCGTGCTGCGCGCCCTTGCCGACGCCCACCATGATGGACATCGGCGTGGCCAGGCCCAGCGCACAGGGACACGCGATGATGAGCACGGCGACTGCGGTGACGAGCGCATAGCTGAACGCGGGGGTTGGGCCCCATACCAGCCAGGCGATGAACGTCAGCACGGCCACGAGGATGACAACGGGCACGAACCAGCCCGCCACCTGGTCGGCCATGCGCTGAATCGGCGCACGACTGCGCTGGGCCGCTGCCACCATGTGGACGATTTGAGCGAGCAGGGTGTCGGCACCCACCTTCTCCGCGCGCATCACGAAGCCGCCCGTCTGGTTGAGCGTTCCGGCGGTGACCTTGGAGCGCACCGCCTTCGCGACCGGGATGGGCTCGCCCGTCACCATCGACTCGTCGACGTTGCCTTTCCCCTCGGTGAGCTCACCGTCGACCGGCACCTTTTCGCCAGGACGAACGCGCAACAGGTCGCCCACCTGGATGGCATCGACCTGCACGGTCTCGTCGTCGCCCTGGGCGGTCACCTTGACGGCCGTCTTCGGCGCCAACCCCAGCAGGGCCTTGATGGCGCCGGACGTCTTCTCCCGCGCCCTCAGCTCGAGGACCTGCCCCAGCAGCACGAGCACGGTGATGACGGCCGCTGCCTCGAAGTAGATGGCCACGGCGCCATCGGCGATGCGCAGATTGGGAGGGAACAGTTGCGGCGCGACGGTCCCGACGATGCTGTAGAGCCAGGCCGCGCCAGTTCCCAGCGCGATGAGCGAGAACATGTTGAGGCTGCGGTTCTTCACCGAGGCGACTGCCCGCACGAAGAAGGGCCAGCCTGCCCAGAGCACCACCGGCGTGCCCAGCAGAAGCTGTATCCAGTTCGACATCTGCTGGCCCAGCACGTGGCTCAGATTCGTCAGGTGCCCGCCCATTTCCAGCGCGAACACGGGGACGGTCAGTGCCGTGCCTATCCAGAAGCGCCTGGTCATGTCCCGCAACTCGGGACTCTCGCCTTGTTCCGCTGTCGCGAGCACGGGCTCCAGGGCCATGCCGCAGATGGGGCAACTGCCGGGACCCATCTGGCGCACCTGCGGGTGCATCGGGCACGTGTACTCGACCTGGCTCTGGTCGCCTGCCGGCGCCCTCGTCGCCTTCGCTGGCTGGTGCGCGTGGTGACTGTGGTCGTGGTGCGCGTGCGGCGCGTGGCCATGGTGCGCGCCTTTCATCACGGTGCCATCGGGCATCACATGGGCGCCATCGGGGTGATGTGCATGGTCGTGGGGCGTGCGGGTGTCCGGCATGGCGCTCTCCTGGTCTGGCTGGCCAGTCTTGGCCATTCCATCGTGGGAAGGTCAAGGGCGCGCTAGCGAGCGACGGGAAACACTGCAATCCACAGGCCGAGCGCGGCCAGGCCCGCCCAGCATAGCCAGAACAGTGCCCGCTCCCACCACAGCGGCGGCCCGTCCCGGTTCTCGAACCGGTACTTCAGCGTCATCCCGACGCCGTGGACGAGCGCACCGCCGACGAGGAGCGGCAGGGCATAGGAGCGAAGCCAACCGGGAAGAACGAGCGCGAGGCCAGCGCCCAAAACGATGGCGCCGAGTCCGGAGGCGAGTTCTGCCCCCTTAGTGGCTGTTGACCGGCCGTGCACGGTCGCCCTTGCCGAAGTGCGGGATGAAGCGCGGCGTTGCCGCGGCGTACTCACGCCACCGGTCGCCAAATGCCTTCTCGGAGTCGCGCTCTTCCGCGATGGCCAGCCGCACGTACATCAGCACCAGCACCGGGAACATCACCAGCGTCAGCAGCGTCGGCCACTGCAGCAGGAAGCCGAACATGATGGCGACGAAGCCGATGTACTGCGGATGGCGCACGTGGCGGTACGGCCCCGCCTGGGCCAAGCCGTGGCGACGCTGCGCGTGATAGAGCACATGCCAGGCCTTCGAGAGCAGCGTGAACCCTCCTATGAGGAATACGAAGCTGAGCAGATGCAGTACGCCGAAGTGCGGGTTGCCATGCTGGCCCGTCGCCAGCCACCACAGGTGACCCGCCTCGTGCCCGAACAGGTTGACGTTCGGGAACTTCGTGCCCAGCCAGCCGGAGAGCAGGTAGATGGTCAGCGGGAAGCCGTACATCTCTGCGAACAGCGCCACGATGAACGCGCTGTAGGCCCCGAAGCTGCGCCAGTCGCGCAGATTGACGGGCTTGAAGAAGCTGTAAGCGAAGCCGATGAAGACGACGCTGTTGACGACCACCAGGCCCCACAGGCCGTAGTCATTGCCGGCGCTGTTCATCGTCGCTGCTCCTGTGCTGGCCATGCCCCTTGTGCCCGTGCCCGCGGTGCATGAAGACGTGCATCAGCGGACAGGCGAGGAGGAAGAGGTACGGCAGTGCGCCGAAGAGGTGTGCGGTGTGCTCGGTGACCAGGTAAAAGCCGCCGACGGCGACCACCAGGGCCAGCGCCCAGCCGGCGGGAGAGCGCCGGAACGGGGGCGCTTCGTCGTACCGGTGGTCCATGTCGGCGTTGCCCGTGCTACTTGGTGGCGGCCGGGGGCTTCATCGCCTCACGGTCGACCATCATCTTCATCATCATTTCCATCATGTCCATGCGCTTGCCCATCATCTCGGGGCCCATCGACATGCCGCCACCCATCCCGATGCCGCCCTTGCCGCCGCGCATCTGTCCCATCATGGCCATGCCGTCCTGCATGAGCTTCATGTGCTCCTGCATCAGCTTGGCCCGCTCCTCCGGTGTCTTGGCGGCCATCATCTTGTCGTGCATCTCCTGCATCGACTTCATCATCGAGTCCATCTGTCCAGGGGTCGCGGCGGCAGGCGCAGCCGCAGCAGCACCTGGCGGGTGATGCGCTGCGTGGTCTTCCGGCTTGGGGCCGGTGGCACAGCCGGCGAGGGCGAAAGAACTGCCGAGGGCGACCAGTGCGAGCTTCATGCGAACCTCCGATAGATGCAGTGCTCACGATGCGCGCGAGGGGCACGAGAGACCTTGATGTCCATCAACTTGCGGCCGCTTCCCGGCGCCTAGCTTGCATCTGCGGCCCTGCGCCGCAAAGGAGGTTCGCCATGAGCACCCTCGTCGTTGCCGTCCGGAATCAAACCTCGGCGCACCCGGCGCTGGTCACCGGTATCGCGCTGGCCATCACCGTGGCCTTGTTCTACGCGCTGTGCACCCTCGTCTGGCTCGTCGCGCCCGGGCCCTTCCTCGGCTTCATGAACAGCCTGTTCCACGGCCTGGACTTCAAGCCGCTGCTGACCTCGGCGCCGTTTTCCTGGGCTGGCTTTGTCGAGGCGCTGCTGGTGATGTCCCTGTGGGCCTTCCTGGCGGGCACGTTCTTCGGGTGGCTGCGTCTGCGCCTCGGCGCCTGACGGGCCACCCGGGTGCACTCAGCGGCAGCAGCCGCAGCAGCCGCCCGCCTTGGCGGGCTTCGCGGCCACCGTTGCCGCTTCCACCGGCACCGGCGTGTAGCCCGCTTCGGCAATGGCGTCGCGCAGTTCCTGTGCGTCCGCATCGGTCGGCTCGACCATGACAAGGTGCTGCGCCAGGTCGACGGTCACACGGGCATCCCCGTCGGTGGCCTTGATGGCCTTGGCGATGGTGCTGACGCAGTGGCCGCAGGTCATGTCATCCACACGGAAGGCTTGCATCGATTTCTCCTTGGGTTGGTCGATGCATCGAGGATTGACCTTGCCCCCGTGGGAGGGTCAATGCTCCTAAGCATGGCTCCCCAATCGTCGCGTGAGAGTGGAACCCGGACTGCAGCCGAAGAGTCAACGCGACCGCCTGGGCGGCCGTTGAATGGGCGAGCCCGCTCTACCCGACGTGCCCTCCGCGACCGTGCTAGCCTCATACCCGTGAAGTCGTTGCGAATCTTCGTTCTCGTGCTGCTGGCGATGCTGCTGCCCCTGCGTGGGCTTGCGGCAGCGGTGGTGGTGTGCGAGCAGCAACCGGCTTCGCACACGCAGACGGTGGTCACGTCGCATGACCACGAAGCGCATGGCACAGCGTCGCCGGACGATGCGTGCGCGAGCCACGACCACGAGGGTTTCGACAAGGCCCGACACTGCGTGTCGTCTTGCGCCGCAACGCCGCTCATGAGCGGGTTGCCCCCGGTGGCAGCGCCGTCGGCCGCGAGTTCGACTGTCTTCCCCCGTTTTGCCGCACCTGCCCCGACATTCCAGTCCGGCGGCCAGGACAGGCCACCCCGAAGCATCTGACCCCGCCCGGCCTCTGTTGAGAGGCCCCACGGCGCTCGCCGCACGAGCATCCGCGGACATCCGTCCGCCTGTCAGACGCATCGGAATCACATGAACCTTGCACGCACCGGCCTTGCGTTCTCGCTGGCCATCCTCGCCTCGGCGGCTTTCGCCCACGGCGACGACAAGCAAACCATGGCGAAGCACGCCTTCGACCCCTCCAAGGTCGAGCAACGCGCCTTCGGGAGGGAGGGCGACCCAAGGAAGGTCACCCGCACCATCCAGGTCGACATGAGCGATGGGTTCCGCTTCACGCCTTCGGATGTGGTCCTCAAGCGCGGCGAGACCGTGAAGTTCGTCGTCAGCAACAGCGGCAAGCTGCTTCACGAGATGGTCCTGGGAACCCCGCAGGAGTTGAAGGAGCACGCCGAGATGATGAGGAAGTTCCCGAACATGGAGCACGCCGACGCGCACATGGCCCACGTGAAGGCCGGCACCAAGGGCGAAATCGTCTGGCAGTTCAACAAGGTGGGCGAGTACCAGTTCGCCTGTCTCATCCCCAGCCACTTCGAGGCCGGCATGATTGGAAAGGTGGTCGTCAAATGAATCGACGCACTCTCATCTCCGCGGCGCTGGGCGCGATGGCGGCCGCCGCCATTCCTGCGCTTGCGGCCAATGGACTGCCCCCTGTCGAGGTCTTCAGGACCCCATCCTGCGGCTGCTGCGGCGCCTGGGTCGACCACCTGAAGGCTGCAGGCTTCGACGTGAAGGTCACGATGGTGGATGACACCGCTGTGGCTCGCCGCAAGTACGGGCTACCGGACAAGTTCGGGAGCTGCCACACCGCGGTCGTTGCCGGCTACGTGGTCGAAGGCCACGTGCCTGCAGCCGACGTCAAGAAGTTGCTGGCCATGAAGCCGCTGGCTGTCGGCATTGCAGTGCCGGGCATGCCCGTCGGCTCGCCCGGCATGGAGATGGGTTCGCGCAAGGACCCGTACCAGGTTCTGCTCGTCGACAAGCAAGGTCGCGAGCGTGTCTTCTCTGCCTACAACTGAGAATCGGAGTTCCCCATGAAGCTGTATTCGCTCATCACCTTTGCCGCACTGTCACTGTCCGGCGCGGCCTTCGCGCAGACCTCGACCACCGACCACTCGGCACATCACCCGCCGGCAGCATCTGCCACCGCCGCTGCGACCAGCGACGGCGAAGTCCGCAAGGTCGACAAGGAGCAAGGCAAAGTGACGCTGAAGCATGGCCCCATTGCCAATCTCGACATGCCTGGCATGACGATGGTCTTCAAGGTCGCCGACCCCAAGATGCTCGACAACCTCAAGCCGGGGGATAAAGTGAAGTTCGCAGCGTCCAACAAGGACGGCGCCATCACCGTCACGGCCATCGAAATGGCGAAGTGAGGACCGCATGTACAAGACCCTCTTGTCCCTGACGCTCGTTGTCGCTGCTGCCGGCGCCTCGGCTCAGCATGCTGGTCACCACGCTCCAGCCAGTGGCTATGCCGGCCTGCAGAACCGGGAAATCAAGGCTCTCTCGGCAGAGCAGATGGCCGACCTCCGACAAGGCCGCGGCATGGGCGCCTCGCTGCCTGCGGAGCTCAATGGTGTGCCTGGACCGATGCACGTGCTCGAACTCGCCCCTCAACTCAAGCTGACGCCCGAGCAGCGGGTCTCGCTCGAGGGCATCACGGCCGAGATGAAGACGTCGGCACAGCAGCTCGGTGGCCAGGTGATAGCCGCGGAAGCGGAGCTGGACGCGGCGTTCAAGTCCAATGCAGCCGACGAGAAGACCATCGCCGAGACGACCGCACGCATCGCGTCCCTGCAGGGTCAGCTTCGGGCCGTGCATCTGGTGGCGCATCTCAAGACCAAGCGCCTGCTGTCGGTCGACCAGGTCACCGCATACAACGTCGCGCGCGGGTACGTCGCCGATGCGGGTGCGCACAAGCATCGGCATTGAGGCAGGCGCCAGGTGGTGAAGATGACCCAGGTCAAGCTACCGGTGCCGCGCCGGCCGCGAATCCAGCAACGGCGCTAGACTGCCCTGACCCATGCTGCGTCGTCGCCCATTCCGCCTCAGCACCGCAATCCTTGTGGTGATGTCGCTGCTGTTCTCGCAGCTGGCGCTGGCGAGCTATGTCTGCCCGGGCCAGCCGGATATCGAAGCCATGGCCACGCTGGCCGAGGCGGGCACGCCCTGCGAAGGCATGGACGAGGACCAACCGGTCCTGTGCCACCAGCATTCCGCCGACCCTGGCAAGACCTTCGAGGCGGTGAAGCTGCCGGCGGTGGGGCAGCCCGCGGTCGCGCAGGTGCTCGAATTGCCGCTGGTGCTCGAGGCCCAGAAGGCCCGCGCCGTCCCGACGACGGCCACGCCGGAGGCCCAGCCGCCTCCGGACCCGCTCTTCCTGTCCACGCTCAGACTCAGGGTCTGACCCGCTCCGTCGACTGACCGGTGCTGGTGCGGCATGTCCGCACGCCAGCCACGTTCCCGCTCGTGCTCGGAGTCTTTCGATGTCCATCCACATCTTGCGCGCAGCCGCTTTGGCCGCCGCCTTGCTTTCGGCCAACTGGGCCACCGCGGCACCCCTGTCGCTCGAACAGGCCCTGGACCTCGCGGTCCAACGTTCGGAGATGGCACGCGCGGCGCGTGCCGGTGTTGCTGGTGCGTCCGAGATGGCGCGGGCCGCCGGCCAGCAGCCCGACCCGATGCTCGCTGTCGGCATCGACAACCTGCCCGCGACCGGGTCGGACCGGTTCCGCACGAGCACCGAGGAGATGACGATGAAGCGCATCGGCATCGCCCAGGAGTGGGTCCCGGCCGACAAGCGTGCCGCACGCGAGGCCGTGGCCAATGCCGTCGCCGGACGCGAGTCGGTCACTGAGCACGTGGCGGTGGCCGAGGCCCGCCTGCAGACGGCGTTGGCCTACATCGACGCCTACTACGCGGGTCAGGCGCTGGAGCTCACCGCGCTCAACGAGAAACATGCCCGCGAAGAGCTCGAGGCCGGCAAGGGGCGCCTGGCGACGGTCTCCGGCAGCAGCGCCGAAGTCCTCGGCCTGGCCAGTGCCGTCGGCTTGGCTGAGGACGAGTCTGCCGACCAGCGGCAGCAACAGGACGCCGCGGCCACTTTGCTGCAGCGCTGGACCGGCATGCCTGTCGAGGGGCTGTCGGAGCCACGAACAGCGGCCGCCCCCGCGCTGGACGCGTACGTCGCCGCACACCCGGTCGTCGTGACCAAGCTGCGCGACATTGAGGTCGCCCGCCAGGAAGCCTCGGCGGCCGCCTTGAACCGCAAGCCCAACTGGACCTGGGAGGTGTCGTACGGACAGCGGCAGGGCATGTCGGACCTCGTCTCCTTCGGGGTGCGCATCCCCTTTCCCGTTGCGCCCGCCGCCCGACAAGACCGCGAGACAGCCGCCCGGCTGGCACTGGTGGACAAGGCGGAGGCAGAACTCGAAGAGGCTCGACGCGCAGCGGCGGGCGAGTACGCGGCACTCGTCAGCGACGCCCGGCGGCTGCAGGAACGCATGGAGCGATTCGACGCCGGCGTGCTGACACCCCTGCGGCAACGCACTGCCGCCACGTTGGCCGCCTACCGCTCCAACCAGGCCAGCCTGGTGATGCTGTTCGAGGCGCGTCACGCCGAGGTCGAAGCGCAGCGCAAGCTGCTGGCGCTCCGGCGCGACCTGACCAAGACACAGGCGCAACTCGCCTTCAAGCCGATTGCGCAAGGAGCCGTGCGATGAGCCGCCTTCAAGTCTCTCTCGTTGCCCTGGCCACGGTGGCCGGGATTGCCGGTGCCGCGTTCTACCTGGGCCGCAGCACCGCCGACCACGCCTCGATGGCGTCATCCGCGACGGCCGCATCGGCGGCCGAGCGCAAGGTCCTGTATTGGCACGACCCGATGGTGCCGGGCCAGAAGTTCGACAAGCCGGGCAAGTCGCCGTTCATGGACATGCAGCTCGTGCCGGTCTATGCCGATGAAGCCGGCGACAGCGGCGTCAAGGTGAGTCCGCAGGTCCAGCAGAACCTCGGCATCCGCACGGCCGTGGTGACGAGGGCGGAGGTCAGTTCATCGTTCGATGCGGTGGGCGCGGTGCAGTTCGACGAGCGCCTGAGCGTGGCCGTGCAGACGCGGACCGCCGGCTACGTCGAGCGACTCGCCGTTCGTGCGCCGATGGAGCGGGTGGTCAAGGGGCAGGTGCTCGCAACGGTGTTCGCACCGGACTGGCTCGGGCCGCTCAACGACATCGTCGCCCTGACGAAGGCGGGCGCATCGCCGGAGCTGCTGGCGGCTGCCCGCGAGCGCACCCGCGCGATGTCCATCCCTGCCGAGCTGGTCCGCCAGGCTGAAGAAGGCGGGACGTCACAGGCGCGCTACACGCTCGTCGCGCCCGCGAGTGGCGTCATCGCGGAGCTCGGCGTGCGGGAGGGAGTAGCGGTCTCTCCGGGTATGACGCTGTTCCGAATCGCCGGCCTGGAGCGTGTCTGGGCCGTCGCCGAAGTGCCCGAGGCGCAGGCCGTGCGGCTCCAGCGCGGCCAGAAGGTGAACGCCGTCCTGCAGGCCGACCCGACGCAAAGCTTCACCGGGACAATGCAGGAGGTCCTGCCGCAGGTGAACGCGGCCACGCGCACCCTGCAGGCCCGCTTCGAGGTCGACAACCGTGGCGGCAAGCTGGTGCCCGGCATGTTGCTGCGCCTGCAGGTTGCTGGCCCGGTTGCGGTCCGGCTCGTCGTACCTGCCGAGGCGGTCATCCGCACCGGCACGCGCGCCGTCACCATCGTGCGCAAGGCCGACGGGACCTTCGAGCCGCGTGAGGTGAAGCTCGGCGTCGAACTGGGCGAGCAGCTCGAGGTGGTCCAGGGGCTGGCGGAAGGCGATGAGGTGGTCGCCAGCGGTCAGTTCCTCGTGGACTCTGAAGCGCGCCTGCGGTCGGTGCTCGGCAGCATGGACGCTGCCCCGCCGACATCCGCGGCAGCGTCGACGGTCAGCTCGGGCACCTTCACGGCGCAGGGCAAGGTGGAGAGCGTCGATGCGGACAGCATCACCATCTCGCACGGCCCCGTGCCGGCGTTGAAGTGGCCCGAGATGACGATGGGCTTCGGCAAGGCCGACCCGAAGGCGTTCGCCGAGGTCAAGCCCGGCGACACCGTGCAGTTCGAGTTCCGGCAGGGCGGGCCGCTGGACTACGAGCTGGTCTCTGTTCAGCGCAAGGGAGCGGCGAAGTGATTGCCGCCCTCATCCGCTGGTCGGTGGTCAACCGCTTCCTCGTGCTCATCGCCACCGCCTTTCTCGTGGGGGCCGGCCTGTGGTCCGTGTCGCGCACACCCGTCGACGCTTTGCCCGACCTGAGCGACGTGCAGGTGATTGTTCGCACCACTTACCCCGGCAAGCCGCCGCAGGTGGTGGAGGACCTGGTCACCTATCCGCTGACGACGACCATGCTCAGCGTGCCCGGTGCCAAGACCGTGCGCGGCTATTCGTTTTTCGGTGACTCCTTCGTCTACATCCTGTTCGACGACACGACCGACCCGTACTGGGCCCGCTCCCGTGTCGTCGAGTACCTGAACCAGGTGCAGAGCCGTCTGCCGCCGGGGGCGACCGCGGCACTGGGGCCAGACGCCACAGGCGTGGGCTGGGTCTACGAGTACGCCCTCGTCGACCGCAGCGGCAAGAACGACCTGGGCCAGCTGCGTGCCTTGAACGACTGGTTCCTGAAGTTCGAGCTGAAGACCGTTCCCGACGTGGCCGAGGTGGCCAGCATCGGCGGCATGGTGCGGCAGTACCAGGTCGTGCTCGACCCCGGCCGCATGCGCCAGCTCGGCGTCACGCAGGGCATGGTGATGGAGGCGCTGCGCAAGGCCAATCAGTCCTCGGGCGGCTCGGTCGTCGAGCTGGCCGAAGCCGAGTACATGGTGCGCTCGCAGGGCTTCCTGAAGTCGCTCGACGACTTCCGCGGCATCCCCATCACCGTCGCCGGTGCCACGCCAGTGCTGCTGCGCGATGTCGCCTTCGTGCAGATGGGCCCGGAGATGCGCCGGGGCATTGCCGAACTCGACGGGGAGGGCGAGGTCGCGGGCGGCGTCGTCGTGATGCGTTCTGGCAAGAACGCCCGCACGACCATCGAGGCGGTCAAGGCCAAGCTGGCGGCCTTGAAGCCCAGCCTGCCGCCCGGCGTCGAGGTCGTGGAGACCTACGACCGTTCGAAGCTCATCGACCGGGCCGTCGACAACCTGCAGGTGAAGCTCATCGAGGAGTTCGTCGTCGTCGCGCTCGTGTGCGCCGTCTTCCTCTTCCACCTGCGCTCCGCACTCGTCGCGGTGGTCACGCTGCCCGTCGGTGTGCTGACGGCTTTCATCGTGATGCACTGGCAGGGCATCAGCGCCAACATCCTGTCACTGGGGGGTGTGGCCATCGCGCTGGGTGCGATGGTCGATGCGAGCGTGGTGCTCGTCGAGGCGGTGCACAAGCAGCTCGAACACTTCGAAGAGCAGCACGGCCGGCAGCCCACCGTCTCGGAGCGGTGGGCGCTGGTGACGCAGGCCTCGGTCGAGGTGGGGCCGGCGCTCTTCTTCTCGCTGCTGGTCATCACGCTGTCCTTCCTGCCGGTCTTCACGCTCGAGGCGCAGGAAGGGCGGCTGTTCGCTCCGCTGGCCTTCACCAAGACCTACGCGATGGCTGCGGCCGCGGGGCTGTCCGTCACGCTGGTGCCGGTGCTGATGGGCTACCTCATCCGCGGCCGCATCCCGAAGGAGACCGCGAACCCGGTGAACCGCTTCCTAATCGCCGTCTACCGGCCCGCGCTTGAGGCGGTGCTGCGCTTTCCGAAGGCGACGCTGCTCGCGGCGGCGGTCGTGCTTGCCGCAACGCTCGTTCCCTTGATGCGCTTGGGCGGCGAGTTCATGCCGCCGCTCGATGAAGGCGACCTGCTCTACATGCCGTCGGCGCTGCCGGGCCTGTCGGTGTCGAAGGCCACCGAGTTGCTGCAGCAGACCGACCGCCTCATCAAGACGGTGCCCGAGGTCGAACGTGTCTTCGGCAAGGCTGGCCGCGCCGACAGCGCCACCGACCCGGCACCGCTGGAGATGTTCGAGACGACCATCCAGTTCAAGCCGCGCGAGCAATGGCGACCCGGCATGACGCCCGACAAGCTCGTCGAGGAGCTGGACCGCGCCGTCAAGGTGCCCGGCCTGTCGAACATCTGGGTGCCGCCCATCCGGAACCGCATCGACATGCTGGCCACGGGCATCAAGAGTCCGGTCGGCATCAAGGTCGCCGGCACGGACCTGGCCATCATCGACCAGCTGACGACGCAGATTGAGTCGGTCGTGAAGAACGTGCCAGGTGTGTCGTCGGCACTCGCGGAGCGGCTCACCGGCGGTCGCTACATCGACATCGATGTCGACCGCGCGTCGGCTGCACGCTACGGCCTCTCTGTGACGGATGTGCAGGCCATCGTAGCGACGGCCATCGGCGGCGAGAACGTCGGCGAGGTCGTCAGCGGGCGCGAACGCTTCCCTATCAACGTTCGCTATCCGCGAGAGATTCGGGACTCGCTCGAACGCCTGCGCACGCTGCCCTTCGTGACGGACCGGGGTGCACAGCTACTCCTCCAGGATGTGGCCCGCGTGCGGCTGGCCGAAGGACCGCCGATGCTGCGCAGCGAGAACGCACGCCTGTCGGGCTGGGTCTATGTGGACGTCCGCGGGCGCGACCTTCGCTCGGTGGTGAAGGACATGCAGGCTGTCGTGGCAGAGCAGCTGGCGATGCCGGCGGGCTACGCGGTCTCGTGGTCGGGCCAGTTCGAGTACCTCGAACGTGCCACCGAGCGCCTGAAGCTCGTCGTGCCGGCCACGCTGGCGGTCATCTTCGTGCTGCTGTACCTGCTGTTCCGGTCCGCGGGCGATGCGGCACTGGTGATGGCGGCCGTGCCGTTCTCTCTGGTCGGCGGCTTCTGGCTCATCTGGGCGATGGGGCATGCCATCTCGGTGGCCACGGCCGTGGGCTTCATCGCGCTGGCGGGGGTCGCAGCCGAGTTCGGCGTGGTGATGCTCGTCTACCTGAAGAACGCGCTCGACCGGCGCCTGGTGGCCGGCGAGCCCGACAACCAGGCGACGTTGCTCGCGGCCATCCGCGAAGGCGCCGTGCTGCGCGTGCGCCCCAAGGCGATGACGGTGGCGGTGGTGATGGCCGGCCTGCTTCCCATCCTGTGGGGTGGCGGGACCGGCTCGGAGGTGATGACGCGCATCGCCGCGCCAATGGTCGGTGGCATGGTGACAGCACCGCTGCTCAGCATGCTGGTGGTTCCGGCAGCGTGGTACTTGCTGGGCCTTCGTCGCCTCCGGAATCGAGCCCGACATGTTGACGTCCTGCCAAGCGCTGAACTTACGCCCGGTCCCTTGGACCGGAGATGACGTCGGACGTGTTGGCGATGCGGACCGCGAGTCCTAGCGGCGCGAAGCACTGGCAGTGCCCCGATGGCACGGCGTTGTGCAGCTCATCCCACTCGAATGACATCGAGCAAGGTACTGCCAGTGGTCACCGCACTTCGCAGTTTGCCGTCAATGCTTGCTACTTGGTCGAGCCGTGCATTCGCGTGGGCATAGATGACAACCCCCGTACGGCTCCTCGTCTCAATGAGGACTGGGCGGGAACCCGCGCCTTGTGCTTGAAGTACTTGAAGGCGCCGGATGAAGGCATCCAGGTCGATGGTGCCTTTCGGGCAGTCGGCAGAGAGGCGAGGCATAGGAGGTGGGTTGCTTCGGCCGTTGGCAGGTTCCCAGCGAAGCATTGCGGTTGATACCGGTCGTGTAGCAACCAACTCTGCTGCGGGTTCGAGCCGCGCACTCGGCTCGGCCAAGCCAGCGGACGCTGCCGAGGGCCACGCCCCAGAGTGTCTATACGTCGTACTGGCCCATTCGACCGGCCAGAGGAATCGACATGCCGAACAACTCCCCCTACGACCCGCTCCGTGGCTTCGCGCTCGACGGCACTGCAGCCCATGTCAACTTGGGCTGGCTTCAAACGCCTGACCAGTTCGCAAGGGACTGCCTCGCGATGAAGCAGCGTCCGCAGTTCAACTCCTGGGCTCTGGCGACGCAGCTGCCCGACGAGACGGTTCGCATCCTGCAGAGCCCGCTCATCCCCAACGCTTCCAAGCTCGATGTGCTCGAGTCCAAGAAGGGCATCCTCTACCCTGTCGTCACGCTGCAAGCGGCTGCGCTCCAGGTCCGCCTGCTCACGAGCCTTGCAAGCCCGACCACCCAGGACTGGTTTCGCGCGGTGACATCGGACGCCGTCGCGCACATCTCCCTCGAGATACCCGAGACGAATCAAGTCGCAGTCGTGAGCATGCCCTGCAATGTTCGTGCGGGCGCTGATGTCGAGGAGTTGATTGGCGAATGCGCCACCGTCGACAGGGACGCGTTTGTGCGTGACGCCGCTGAAGCGGCTCGCCACCTCGCCAACGTCGACGCGATGCCAAGCCTCATCCCGGGGTTCCAGACGCAGGACGTCCGCCTTGTGCTCGTTCTCGAGACAGGTCCCGGTCATGACCCCTCGACTCGGCGCACGAAGGCCCGTGTGTTGAACTAGGAGCCGTCAGCGGTCTATCGATTTGACCGTTCGATGATTCGAAGGCCGCACCGAAGGGTGCGGCCTTCTTCCTGGCTTGCGTGAGATGCTGGTGGCTTCTGTAGGAGGGTGAACGGGCCATCGTGACGATGGCCCGTTCGAATCAGTCGTGACGCCTATCGGTCGGCGTGCCTCACGCGACTTCTCGCACCTCGGCTGGCTTCGAAGGCTTCGAAATCTTCGCAGCCTCGAATGCGAGGATAAGCAGCGTGCCCGTCGGCTTGCCTTCGCGCGACAGGTAGTAGTCCGCCTTCAGCTTCCCCGTGACGCGCACGAAGTCGCCGCGGTCGAGTTCCAGGGGCTCTTCGCGCATGACGCGCACGGTGTACCACGTGGGCTGTGTGTCGACACCTTTCTGGCTCTCTGCCAGTCGAAATTCGCAGTAGCGCTTTGCACTCGACTTCGAAGTCTTGCGCTCGGGCTGGGTGGCAACGTTGCCAAACACTTGCATGGACGGTTCCTTGGTTGATACGACGAAGAACTTCGCCGCCTCCATGCGTATAGGAACCCGCTCGCGAGTCACGAGCGCCGGCCAGAACGGGACGCACCGTTGTATGCGCAACCTCAAACCGTAGTGCAGCCGGGTAGTTGTCGAGCGACGTCGACGCGTAGTCGACCGAGCGTGTAGCGGGCTCAGCGCGGCGTGGTCGGCTCGCGACCTAGCGGACGCTGCATCAGGGCCTTCTCTCACTCTGGTGCGAACTTGGCACTGCGTGGCTTGAGCGCGGCGTCGGTCCCGGTCTGCACAGATTCGGCTACACCCGCCGCAGATGGTGGGTCGCTGTCCTCCCGGGTGCGGCCTTCAACGGGGAGACCCAGTAGAGGTGAGGCAGGCCGCGCCCACGGCGCCATACAGGGGGGCCTACGGTAGGGCAGGTAGTTCTCGCTCAGCCAGCCCGCCGTGGAACTCGCACCTCGTCCGTCCAAGCGGACCTTCGGGAGCCAGACCGGCAGAGACTGGACGAGGACATGGCCCGCGAGCCGGTCCACAAGGCTCACACGCCCGTCCCGATGCTTCCGGTCAGTGGTCAGCCAGACCTCGAACAGGCCGTCCTCCCGTCCTTCCCGCAGCTGCCTGCGCCCGCGTACCAAAGCACTTTCGCGGGTCTGCTGAACGACCTGTCGCAGAACCGCCATCACCCGCCGGAGGATGCGGTCGGTCCTGGTGAACAGAACGACACGCCGGAGAGGGCTGCCGTCGGCGAGCTCCGCGCCGACCGAGAGTACAAGCGCGCGCAGGTCAGCCGCCCGGTCGGAACCGCGCGCGCTGCGGTCCACTTCGACCCATGTCGCCCCGTCGCTTTCGACGAAGACAGCATCTGGGCGCAACCACTTCGTCGCCGTACACCTTGGCGTCGTGACCTTCACGCGCAACAGCCCCTGCGCGGCGGGCTTGCCGTCCTTCACCTTGCCGTTCAACAACCGCATCAGTTCGGCTTCGGTCCAAGCCTGCAGGCCGCGCGCTTCGGCCGAGAGAACGAGAAACTGAGCCCAGAGCCTGTGCTCCGGATTGGTCATGTCGCTCACGCGCCGAACCGATGCCGACGCCTCGATGTCGGCATCGTTAAGCCATCGCGCGCCGTGCTGGGTGAGTCCGTATACCGTCTGGAATCGGTCGGTCCGGTACCGCCGTAGCAGCGACGCCTTGACCATCCCTCGCATGGCGCGCTGCGCGGCCGTCAGCGCGGCCTTGAAGTCCCGCTCCGGGAAGCAGGCCGCCACGACGTCCACTGTCCGGATGACACGGAACCGGTGCGCCAAGCGCAGCGCACGCGTCCAGATTGCTGCGCGAAGCCGTGTCGAAGACGCTACCGCCGTGAGGCCGCGCGTGACCGCTGGTCTTCCATCGGACTTCGTCCCGGCACCCGCGGATACATCGATGCCGGCCTCCGGGACCTCGGCTGCGGCATCACGGTTCCCGCCATTCCCTGCATCTGCTGCACCACTCTCATGCCGCAGTGGCTCTCGCTTGCCCCCTCGGTTGCCCATCGCTGTTGTCATCGTCGCTCGCTCCCTCATTGGTCAGGGCCACCGTGCCCGCGCCGGGCGTGCATGTGTTGCAGTGGCTGGTCAACCCTGTCTAGCGACATCGGGCTGCCACGCCACCCGCGGACGACACCCAGCACACCACGCGGCCAGCGCCGCATCGCGTCTTCTGCCGAGGTCTGACCGCACGGCTGCTCGAGGGCATGGGGCACGAGGTGATTCCCCTCGAACAGCCTCGCCCGGCTTGGGGCCGGTCGTCGTTCACGTATGCGTCGCGACGTCCATCCAGGTCGCTGTACATACGCCCGGCTTTGCCGGTGCGAACCGCCGCCGTCCCCAGGCGCTCCATCGGGGGCGAACCTGCCCCTGAACGGCGGGCCCAACTGCGTCATCAGCGGGCCGCGTCATCGTGGCTTGCCCCGTGTCTCGTATCAGCTCCCCTTCGACGAGTCCCGGGGACCCCGGCCACGGCTGCGTCGCTGCGCGCCGCGACGAAATCCGAGGCCGGCCCGCGCAGGTACGGCGGCGGTTCGCACCGCCGGCAGCCGGGCTGTCGCGAGCAGGCCTGCCCTCTCAAGCGTGCCACCGAGGCCCTCGTGACCCATGCACGCGGCAGCAGTCGGGAAATGAACTCGGCTGGACGCCGAGCCGTCCACCCGCTGGTGACGCCAGGCTCGAATGTCCGGTGTCGTCGGGCCGGTCGTTTTCGTTAAGCTGTATGGGTCGATGGCGAAGGTCTCGGCGCCGCCGAGGATTGCGCCTCAGCTGGCTTCCGGCGCCGGCCGGCGGAGCACTCGGAGCTCGTGCAGCACACGCAGCCGCGAGGCTGCGTGCTTGCCGTGTGCGTACTCGACAGTCCGGCCTGCCACCTCGACTTCACACAGCACAAGTTCCAACCCGTCTGTCAGCCCTGCGGCGAACGTCGTGTTCGTCCCGGTGCCGGCCACCGCATCGTGCTCGGACCAGTAGAAGTAGAAGCCGCCGCCATGGTCGGGCGCGGCCGCTTCGGCCCGCCAAACGCCCACTCGGTACTCAGAGCCGTCGAAGACGCTACGAAGCGTACCGGCCGCGTCGCGTACCAACACCTTGTATGCGCCCTCGACGACGACACGAGGGGTAACGCAACGCACCGGCCTTGCGCCGGTGTAGTGCCGGACGAGTTCGCCCAGTGCCGAGGTGTTCTTGGCGCGCTTCACGCAGGTGGCGGCGTCGAGCTCTTCGGCGCGCAGGCTCCGTCGGTCGCGGGTCAAGAGCACATAGCGTTTCGTCATCCGGGTTCGCGTCTTGCGCAGGTCCTTCCAGAACGTTCGCTCCTGGACAACGACAGCGCGGATTCGCCCCTTCTCGAGCAAGACGTCGTACACGTCGTGGTTGAGACACTCCAACTCACGTCGGTCCCGGTGCAGGTACGTCGCGTTCAGATGTCCGCTCTTGACCGCCAAGGCGAGGATGTCGCGCAGTTGCGCTCGGCAGACGTCGTTCAGGGTGACCTGCGGTGAGATGGCTCCGTACTCATCCCGCTGGAGTTCAGGTGCAGGCTTGCGATGCGGGGTGGCTTCCTGGGTATCAGGGACGGCGATGGCAATGGAATCGAGTTGCATGAAGGGTCTTAGGCAAGGAGTGCTGACCCTCGGTCTAGTCGGGCGTTTTATCTCCGTGGCATGGGCAACTGCCCCGCGGGACTTGCATCGGCATCACGGTGGCTACACGTCGTGTCTCCACTACTGCAAGGCGCTGCGATGCACATCAAACGACGAGGCCGCATGGCCTGCCTCTACCGCTCTCGCTGGGTTCCCAAGGGCACTGCCGGCAACACGCACGGCTACGCTGAGCAGACGTATGTCGGCAGCTTGCCGAGCGACTCCTGCGCTCTCCCCGAAGGGCTTGCGCCCGGGCTGACCGCCGAAGAGCGGGACTACGTCGAGCGCAGCATCTGCGGACCGGCACGCGCGGCCGCCGAGCGAACTCGGCAGGAAGCGGCGCAGCGAGAGGTCGACCCGGTCTGGCGCCTTGCCGAGGCGCGGCGGCTGGTCGATGAAGCAGTCGAGCGCAGTCACCGTCGGCGCGTTCCTCGCGACACTGTTCAGCCCATCGCCGAGGCGCTGGGGCGAGTGAGTGTGGTCGGGGCGCCAGAGCCACGCCCGCCGCCACAACGTCCAGACCCTTTGTCGGACGCTCTCTCGGCCGTCCGTGCCGCCGCCACCGCGGTCCGCGATGGCGTGCTGGGCTCCGCACCAGCCTCCGGCGCGCGTACGACCCGGACGTACACGCTGTGGGCGCAAATCGTTGCCGAGGTTGATGGCACGGCCGACAGCAGCCTGCTCGAGGCCCTGCAGGCACGGGGATTTGTGAAGCGACGCCGCGGCTGAACCTGTACGGTCGGGTTGCTATACGAACAGCACGCACCTGCGTGCTTCCTAGGAACCCCCAACATGTCTGAAACCTTTGTGCCCCCCGCGGGCTGCACTTCGCGCGTTGTCTGCCAAGTCAGCAGCGAAGCGGCCCCCGCCCCAGAAACGCCCGAGCAACGACTGATGCGTCTCTATGCTGCCGAAGGCGGCCCGCTTCTTGGCTGGCTGTTCGACGAGTGCGACCGCCGAGGCCAAACCCGAAAGGACATGGCCGAGGAACTCGGCGTCACGTACTCGTACCTCTACCAGCTGCGCTGTGGCGTGCGTCAGACGCGGTACCTGTCCTCCGAGGTTGCCGGCGCGTGTGCCAGGTACTTGGGTGTGCCGCCCGTGGTCGTCAAGCTCCTGGCGGGCGTCCTTCCGATGAGCGATTTCGCCTGGCCTGCCCAGTCAGAGGAGGACCTCATGGACAGAGCGCTGGACAACATGAAGCTCGACCCTGTGGCCCGGACGCTTCTGCCCCCTGAGGTCAAGGCGTTGCCACTGGAGGCCAAACGCTCAATCGTGCTGATGTACGCCGAGAGCTCGCGGCAGGATGTCCTCGGTGTCCGGCAACTTCCGGACGTGCTGCGGTGGCTCCAGCGCGCTGCTGTCGTCCACGACGACAACGAAGCTCGTGCAATGGCGTAGCAGAGCTTCGGTGGCTGTCTTGATTGACCGTTGACGAGCGTCCCTCGTCATTCGGGGGCGGGCTTCGGCCCGTCTCTTTCTTCCTGCGCAGGCCTGTAGCGCCGGTCTACACGAGCGCGCAGATAAACCGGTTCGCTCCACCAATTGTCGACCGGCGTCAAACGGTCGGCAGAAGGAAATCGAAGCGGACCACCATGACCCAACACTCCTTGCATGACCTCACGGCACTCGAACGTCACTATTCCAGCCGCGCGCGGTTTTCGAAGGGAGACGAGTGGACCGAGAGGAACATCGTGCGTACGTCGACCTCCGAGCTGGAGGTCCTTCTCGAGATGCAGCCGTGTTTCGTGTACAGGCTCAGCCTCGACGCCGTACCTCAGCTTGCCCGGCGTGGCCCGGCACACCTCGCGCATGTTCGTAGTGCCATCTGGCAGTTGCTTAGTTGCGACGGCCCGGTGGGCGAACGACCGCCCCTCGACGGGGACCTGCTCCAGTGGAAGGGAACGCGCGAGCGAATGACGCGCCGCAGATGGCTGGCAGCGATGTTAGCCACCATCGAGGAGCATCTCGGGCCAGCCGATACATCGCAGTCGGTGCAGGCCGCCCTGGCTGCAGCCACATCTGCGACCTGCGCAGTGGCCTCGGCTAACAGCGAGTCCCATACCGTCTCAACCGAGTGGTACCTGCCTGACCTGCGCCCTGGCCAGTTCCAGCTGCCTCACCTGTGGACATGCGGGAGCCTGGTGCAAATCGGCGTTCGCAACAGCACCCGCCGCCAGTACACGCCAGACGCGCCACTCCACGTTGTCGAGTTCTCGGGGCAGAGTTATGGCGACACCACGGTCACGTACCTGGGCGAAGAGCTGCGTACGGGCGACATGGAAGTCTGGGGGCAACTGCTCAAGCTCGTGACTCCGCTCCCGCTGGGTTCCCGAGTCACGGTGTCCGCGAAGGAGCTGCTGACGGCTCTCGGACGAGGCACCGGAGGCCCCGCCTACAAAGCGCTCCGCGCCGAGATTGCGCGGCTCCAGGGAGCCCGACTGGCCGTGCGAAGCAGTTTCGAACCCATGCGCCAACAGTTTCGGGCGATGTTCCCGGACGACCCGCTCTCGCAGTCGTCTGCGCGCGGGCCCATCGAGGTGAGCTTCCAACTCCTTGGGCCGTCTTCTACCGATGGACGGATGTGGTCGGTGTCTGTGCCGCGCGAAGTGCGGGTGGCGTTCGGACCAAGGTTGAGCAGCTGGTTCAGCGAGCGTGAGTACGGCCTGCTGACGCGCCGTCGAGAAGGAGACACGGTCAGGCGCCTCTACTTGCTCTACCGCTCGCATGTCAGGCCTTGGCCGTTCACGGTCCAGGAGCTGCGGCGCTTCCTGGGCTCGACGATGGGCCGCGACACCGACCTGAAGGCCGCGCTCGACACGGCGCACGACCGGTTGACGAGCGCCGGGCTCATCAAAGGGTGGCGATATGGGTCTTCGGACCGCCGCAGGAACTGTCCTGACCGGGTGTACGCGGTCGATTTCTAGCGGCGGGCTCCTGTGCACTGGCAAGGCCTCGCGTCAAACGGTCGTTGCCTTCACCACCCGGGCCGCGTCATCCGGTCGCTGGCGACGGCCCTAAAGGCCCGCCAGTCAACGACTTCTGCCTTCTCTAGCTCCTGTAGCTTCCTGTAGCTCTACACAGTCCGGACTCCGCGTCCAGTGGCAAGACAAGCCTGAACATAGGCAGCGGCGCGGAGCGGCTACGCCCGCCTGGTGAGCCAAGGGCGCGAAGCGCCCGTACTACCGGTCCAGGGCAAGCCACGGCGCGGGTCGGCCGTCACAGCTCGTGCTCCATCGCTGCCTCGGCGTTACCTCGTTACCTCTACCGAGGCAGAAGAAAGAAGGGGCAGCCGAGACGGCCACCCCTTCTGAATCAATTGCGCGAGTCCGCGCCCTCAAGGCCCTACAACGAGAGTGCTTCGTCGCGGCCCATGACCGCCACCCTGGCCGTCTCCGCGGCCATGAGGGCTCCCATCACGGCCACGGCATCCTTGCCCTGGCCCGCGACGGCTGCCCGAACAGCGAGGGGTTCCGAGCCGGGGAACGGCGCCGGGAGCGAACGGTCCTGCATGAGCTTCAGCCCTGCCAGGTACATCTGCTCCTGCGATTCGGTGGGGCTGAGCTCTCGAGTGAGCGTCGCCGCCGAGACGAGCGAGACCTGGTCGTCCAGCAAGTTGCCGAAGCCCTTCAGGGCAAAGCTGAAGTCGTCGTCCGTCGGGTCCAGGAGCAGCAGAAACTGCTCCTGGTCCACGGCATCGAGCAGCCACTGCTGAGCACCTGCCAGCCAGAGAGGGATGGCGAACCTGAACTCCACGCCACCTGCCTGTGCCCGCAGCACCGCCACCGGCAGCCCCAGCGAGAAGTGGACGATGTCAAGTTGCAGGAAGCCGGCTTGGCCATCGTTCTGGAGCAGCTCGAGCTCCTCGGAAGTGAGCTCGACACGGATGGCCCAGCCCTCGTGGACGAGTTCAGGAAAGGACGTGGCGATGCGGGTCGCGGTCTCCTTGGGGTTGAGCAGTTCGGAAAAGCGTGCCCGGTGTCGCGGGTCGCGCAGGTGGCGGTCGGCCTCGACCGGTGAGGCCTCGACCAATTTCTTGCTTTGCATGGGGTTCCTTAGTTGTGGGGATGCCTGGCACCTCGTCTAGCGAGCGCGGGCCCCAAGCGCTCCCAATCCCTATGCGACCTCCGCGACAAGTCCGATAAGCTGGCACTCCGCTAGCGTTCTACTCACAGGAGCAGCCCATGTCAGCTGGCAAGTCGGAAGTGGTCAGCGTGCGCGTCGAGCCACCCATCAAGGCTGCCCTGCAGGGGGCCGCGGAGCGAGAAATGCGCAGCTTGGCCAATATGTTGGAGGTGATGGTCGTCGCCTACTGCCGGACCAATGGCTATCCGCTCGAAGGCGTTCCAACGCAGACCCTGCCGGGTGCCAAGTCCAAGGCCCGCGCATCGTGATGGGCTAACGTCCGTCGTCGCTGACCAGCACCTTCCAGTCACGCCACCGCATTCGACTTGTTCACGTAGCGCCTCACATGCTCGCCTTCGCCCCAGGCTCCCGCGCTGTCATCCGCGACGAAGAATGGCTCATTCGCAGAGTTGACCCCTCCACTGACGGCGGCTGGCTGCTCACCTGCGACGGCATCTCTGACCTCGTCCGTGGTCAGGACGCGCTCTTCCTCACCCAGCTCGAAGAGCAAATTGAGGTCCTCGACCCGGCCGCGACGAAGCTGGTGCCCGACGACAGCCCCACCTACAACACGGCTCTGCTGTATCTGGAGAGCCAGCGCCGCCGCAGCGTGGCCAACGACGAGAAGATTCACCTCGGCCACCGGGGCATGATGAACCTGGTGCCGTACCAGCTCGACCCGGCGCTGCAGGCGCTGCGCCAGCCGCGCTCGCGCATCCTCATCGCCGATGCTGTCGGCCTCGGCAAGACCCTGGAAGCCGGCATCCTGGCCACCGAGCTCATCCAGCGCGGCCGCGGT
This sequence comes from Rubrivivax soli, assembly GCF_049810355.1. Taxonomy (GTDB): domain Bacteria; phylum Pseudomonadota; class Gammaproteobacteria; order Burkholderiales; family Burkholderiaceae_C; genus Rubrivivax. Next base: position 681,235 of record NZ_CP187368.1, on the reverse strand, counting down.
AAACGCATCCTGGTCGTCACGCAGAAGGCCATGCTCACCCAGTTCCAAAAGGAATGGTGGAGCCGCTTCTCGATTCCGTTGGTGCGGCTGGACTCCGTGGGCCTGGCCCGCGTGCGCAACCGCATTCCGGCCAACCACAACCCGTTCAACCACTTCGACCGCAGCATCATCTCGGTCGACACCCTCAAGAGCAACCTCGAGTACCGCAACTACCTCGAGAACGCATGGTGGGACCTCATCGTCATCGACGAGTGCCACAACGTTGCGGCACGGGCTTCGGAAACTGGCCTCTCGCGCCGTGCCAGGCTGGCCAAGCTGCTGGCCACCCGGTCCGACACGCTCATCCTGCTGTCGGCCACGCCGCACGACGGTTCGGCGCGCAGCTTCGCGTCACTGATGACGCTGCTCGACCCCACCGCCATCTCCGACCCCGACGACTACACGCCCGACGACTTCCGCAACAAGGGCCTGGTCATCCGGCGCTTCAAGAAGGACATCAAGGACCAGGTCAGCGCCGACTTCCAGGAGCGCCAAACCACCTGCCTGCGCGAGCCCGCGTCACCGCAAGAGGAGGAGGCCTACCGCGCTTTGCTCGATGTCGCCTTCACCCAGGGCGGCCAGCACAAGGCGGGCCGCCAGCAGGAGCTGCAGCGCGTCGGCATGCAGAAGGCGCTGTTCTCCAGCCCGGCCGCGGCGCTGATGTCGACCCAGAAGCGCATCCAGCTCCTCACCGCCAAGCCGAACGCCACCCCCGATGAGCAGAACGAGGTGGCCGGCCTGGAAGTGCTGCGCGATGCGCTGGCCCCGCTGGTGCAAGACCCGACGGCCAAGCACTTCAGCCGCTACCAGCGTCTGCTGCGTCTCCTGCGGTCGCAGGACTTCGCGTGGGATGTGAGTGATGCCAACGACCGCCTGGTCATCTTCTCCGAGCGCATCGACACGCTGGAGTGGCTCAAGCGCCAGCTCACCGCCGACCTCAAGCTCAAGACCGGCCAGCTCGAGGTGCTGCACGGTGGCGCCGGCATGACCGACACCGAGCAGCAGAAGCTCGTCGAGCGCTTCGGCCGCCTGGAAGACCCCATCCGCATCTTGCTGTGCTCCGACGTGGCCAGCGAGGGCTTGAACCTGCACTACTTCTGCCACCGGCTCGTGCACTTCGACCTGCCGTTCTCGCTGATGGTGTTCCAGCAGCGCAATGGCCGGGTGGACCGCTATGGCCAGAAGCACCAGCCGCACATCGTCTACCTCTTCACCGAGGCCCAGACCGAACGCATCAAGGGTGACCTGCGCACCTACGAAATCCTGCAGCGCAAGGACGAACAGGCCTACCTGAACCTGGGCGACCCGTCGGCCTTCCTCAATGTCTTCGACCCCGAGAAGGAAGACGAGAAGGTCACCGGCTTCCTGGCCGATGGCCTGACCCCCGAACAGATAGAGGCCAAGCTCGACCAGGAAGCCGCCAGCGTCGGAGGCAACGACGACGGCGACTTCCTGCTGCAGCTGTTCGGCGGCGAGGCCGCGCCGGCAGCGCCCACGAGCAGCCTCGCTCACATCGATGAGCCCGGTTCGCTGTTCGATAGTGACTACCACTACGCCAAGACCGCGCTGACGCAGCTGAACCTGGGCGGTGCCATGTGCCAGTGGACGGCACACGATGCCGAGCGAATCATCGCCATCACCGCGCCGCATGACCTGCAGGAGCGCCTGCGCCAGTTGCCGCGCGAGGTGCAGGACGAGAAGGACTACTACTCTCTGTGTGCCGACCCCGTCCGCATGGCCCAGGCCATCGAGAGCGCCCGCCAGGCCAAGGCCGAAGACGACACCTGGCCGCAGCTGCACTACCTCTGGCCGCAGCATCCCATCATGGAGTGGCTGGGTGACCAGGTCATGTCGGGCGTCAAGCGCCACAGCGCACCACTCATCCAAAGCCCGTCCATTCAGCCCGACGAAGAGGCCTTCGTGCAGATGAGCCTGGTGCCGAACCGCAAGGGCCAGCCCATGCTGCTCGAGTGGCGCGTGGCGACGCGGCGCGGCGGCAGCGGCGCCTTCGCGCTGGAGGCCTTCGACGCCTTCGCTTCCCGGGCCGGCCTTAAGGCCGGGAAGCTGCCCAACCGCGGGCACGTGCCAGGGCTGGAGCAAGCTACCGCGCGCCTGCAGCAGGCGCTGCCGCAGGCCGTACGCGCGATGCACGAGCACATGCTCGCCAAGCAGGCGGCGTTTGCCGCAGGCCTCACCGAGCGGCTGGGAGGCACGCTGAAAGACCTGGAGCGCCTTCAGGGCCGCCAGCTCGAGCAGCTGAAGCTGGCACTGGAGAACCAACTGGAGACCGTCAGGCGCGGCCGCTTCGAGCAGCGCAGCCAGCAAATCAACCGCGTCTTCGACGAGTACCGCCAGTGGGTGCAGGACACCCTGACCACCGAGCCCCAGCCCTGGATTCAGGTGCTGGCCGCCGTGTGCCACCCCAGCGCCGTCAAGGCCGCCTGACCATGCCCGTGCTCGACGCCGTCCAGACCTTCGCTGGCATCGCCAACGAGAACGAGTTCTACAGCCACCACTACCTGGCCGAGGTCTTCAAGGGCGACATCAAGACCCGCCTCGAGGCCTGGGAAGCCGCCGAATCCGAACACCCGGGCGAGGACGCGTTCCGCGCGCCGCACAAGCGGCTGCAATCCTGGGCGCAGAAGTGGTTCAGCCTGCGCGGGCAGGTGGCCCGTGGCCACGACGAAGCCGAGCGCTGGCAGCTCTTCACGCAGCTGCAAGCCGGCCTGCTGCAGGCGATGGGCTACGACGCGCCACCGAAGGCACCCGTGGTGCACGAGCTGGTGCCTGGCCTGCCACTGCCGCTGTGGCACCTGCTGCCGCCGCGCCTGGCCATCATCCCGGCCTACCAGCCCGGCGCCGAGAACGAAGACCTGCTCGACCACCGGCTGCTGAGCCTGCACCTCGGCGGCCAGCCCGTGCCGCCCGCAATGCAGCGCGAAACCTGGGCCGAGCTGCTGTCCGATGCCGTGTTCGGCGCCGAACAGCCGCCGCGCTACGTGCTGCTGCTGGGCTTGGACCATTGGCTGCTGCTGGACCGCTACAAGTGGCCCAACAACCGCGCCCTGCGCTTCGACTGGGGCGACATCCTGGACCGCAAGGATGCCGACACCCTCAAGGCCTGCGCCGCACTGCTGCACAAGGACTGCTTTGCCCCCGGTGAAGGCGGCAGCCTGCTCGAAAGCCTGGACGAGAACGCGCACAAACACGCCTTCGGCGTCAGCGAAGACCTGAAGTACGCGCTGCGCGAGGCCATCGAGCTGCTGGGCAACGAGGCGGCTCGCCAGCTCGACGAGCAGGCCAGCGGCAGCAAGAAGAGCGTGTACTCCGGCCAGTACAAGCTGGACCCTTCGCAGCTCAGCCTGGAATGTCTGCGGCTGGTGTACCGGCTGCTGTTCATGTTCTACATCGAGGCGCGGCCCGAGCTGGGCTACGTGCCCATCGCCCGCAGCGAGGTCTATCTCAAGGGCTACAGCCTGGAGAGCCTGCGCGACCTGGAGCTGCAACCGCTGACCAGCCCTCGGGCGCACGACGGCCACTACTTCGACGCCACGCTGCGGCGCCTGTTCAAGCTGGTGGCCGAAGGCTGCGGGCTGGGCCCGGCCACGCAGCAGCTGAGCCCCACCGTGGCTGGGGCGAAGGAGGTGTTCGCGCTTGCGCCGCTGGACAGCCGCCTGTTCGACGACGCCACGCTGCCGCTGCTGAACAAGGTGCGCTTCCCCAACCACCTGTGGCAGCGTGTCATCCGCCTGATGTCGCTCAGCCGCGGCCAAGGCCGCGGCCGGCGCAGCGGTCGCGTCAGCTACCAGCTGCTGTCTATCAACCAACTAGGCGCGGTCTACGAGGCCCTACTCAGCTATCGCGGGTTCTTCGCGGCCGACGACCTCTACGAGGTGAAGCCTGCGCCGAAGAGGGGCCGCGCTGCCCCCGCGGACGCGGACGCTGACGAAGACGACGAAGGTCCCGAGGACGAAGACGATTCCGACAAGCCGAGCGCGTGGGGCCGCCGCGGCGGCGGTGCGCAGAACAGCGAGGCCGACAAGCTGGAGAACGCCTGGTTCGTGCCCGCCGGCCGCCTGGCCGAGTACCACGAGGACGAGCGCGTCTACGACATCGACGGCAACGGCCACCGCAAGCTGCGCCTGTACCCCAAGGGCAGCTTCATCTACCGCCTGGCCGGGCGCGACCGGCAGAAGAGCGCCAGCTACTACACCCCGCAGGTGCTGACGCAGTGCCTGGTGAAGTACGCGCTGAAGGAACTGCTGGCGCCCGAGAACGGCCGCGTGAAAAAGGCCGACGACATCCTCACGCTCACCGTCTGCGAGCCCGCGATGGGCAGCGCCGCGTTCCTGAACGAGGCCGTCAACCAGCTGGCCGACGCCTACCTGGAGCGCAAGCAGGCCGAAGAAGGCCGGCGCATCCCGCACGACGAATATGCGCAGGAGCTGCAGAAGGTGCGCATGGTGCTGGCCGACCGCAACGTGTTCGGCGTGGACCTGAACCCGGTGGCGGTGGAGCTGGCCGAGGTGTCGCTGTGGCTCAACGCCATCTACGGCGAGCCCACGCAGGACAAGGACGGCAATCCGCTGCCCCTGAAGCCGGCCCGCGTGCCCTGGTTCGGCTACCAGCTCTTCGCCGGCAACAGCCTCATCGGCGCGCGCCGGCAGGTGTATCGCGCCACGAGCGTGGTGCGGGGCGCCAAGCCCGCCTGGTACGAAGAACCACCGCGCCGCGTGATGGCTGCCGAACCGCGCAGGGCCGACGACATCTGGCACTTCCTGCTGCCCGACCCCGGCATGGCCGACTATGCTGACAAGGATGCGAAGAAGCTGTACCCCGAAGACTTCGAACGTCTGAAGCGCTGGCGCCGGGCCTTCACCGCGCCGCTGTCGAGCGTCGAGGTCGGCCGGCTGCAGCAGCTGAGCACGGTGGTGCAGGAACTGTGGGACGAACACACCAAGGCGCTGGCGCGCGACCGGGCGCGCACCGAAGACCCGCTGGATGTCTGGCCGCACCGCAAGGGCCGGCACGACGAACCTGGGCCGCTGTCGCGCGCGCAGAAGGAAGCCATCCGCCGCGAAGGCCTGCTGAACGAAGACGGCGACCTGGCCACGCCGTTCCGCCGGCTGAAGCTGGTGATGGACTATTGGTGTGCGCTGTGGTTCTGGCCCATCGCCGAGAGCGCGAGTCTGCCGAGCCGCGAGGCCTGGTGGTTGGAGGTGGGGGCCATCCTCGAAGGCAACGTGGTCGATGTGACGGAGCAGCCGGGGCTAGACCTGCAGCCGGCGACCGACGAGCCACCAGCACCCTGGGTACCCGAGGGTCAGGGCACGTTTACTGGATTCGAGTCGCAACTGTCGCTTCAGCAGGCTGCCGAAGCGCCACAACTTCGTGACCGCTACGGCCAGTTGCGCATCGGCCGGCTGCGCGACGCGTTCCCGCGGGTGGGGCAGGTCGAGGCCATTGCCGCAAGGCGGCGATTCATGCACTGGGAACTGTGCTTCGCGGATGTGCTGGTCCAGCGCGGGGGCTTCGACCTCCTGCTTGGCAATCCGCCGTGGCTGAAGGTGGACTGGAACGAAGCAGGCGTGCTGGGCGAGTTCAATCCACTTTTCGCCATCCGCAGCTTCAGTGCCACCGAACTGGCGAAGCAGCGGGAGAAGGCCTTCGCAGGGCACCCGGGGCTGCGGGCGGCGTGGACAGCCGAGCTTGAAGAGGCCGAGGGCACGCAGGACTTTCTCAAGGCGGTCCAAAACTACCCGCTGCTGGCGGGCATGAAGGCCAACCTCTACAAGTGCTTCATGCCGCTTGCTTGGGGGCTCAACAGCACGCAGGGTGTCACGGGTTTGCTGCATCCTGAGGGACCATACGACGACCCGAACGGCGGGGAGTTGCGCGAAGCGCTGTATGCGCGGTTGCGGCGACATTTTCAGTTCGTCAATGAATTGGCGCTGTTTGCCGAAGTGCACCACCTCACCAAGTACAGCATCAATGTGTATGGCACTCGGCGAACAACTTCAGCGTTCGACCACCTAGCGAACCTCTTCGCCCCTTCCACGGTCGATGCTTGCTACCTGCACGACGGTAGTGGCGCTGTGGGTGGCTACAAGAACGATTTGGGCCAGTGGAATACTGCCGGTCATCTCCTCCGAATTGTTCGCGTGGACGATGCGGCCCTCGCCGTGTTCGCCCAGCTCTACGACGAACCCGGCACGCCCGCACGCCGTGCACGTTTGCCGGCGCTGCACGCGCAAACGCTCAGCAACGTGCTCGCAAAGCTCGCCAACTGCAAGCGTCGAATTGGTTCACTAGGTGGAGAACTTCGAACGTTCGATGTGGTGTTTGACGAGACACAGGCCCAAAAGGCAAAGCTGCTGCGCAAGCGTGAGCCAGCGGACGGCTTCGCAAAAACTACCGGTACTCTCGTTCTCTCCGGTCCTCACTATCACGTGTCCAATCCTTACTACAAGACACCGCGCGAGGTCTGTCGGGCGAATGGGCACTACGACATCGTGAACCATCATGATGCTCCGGCTGAGTTCTTGCCACGCTCAAGCTACCTTCCTGGAGACGACAAAGACGGCTACGCGGCATCGCTGCCCCGCGTCCTTTGGGCGCCTCCATCTGAAGCAGGTCCGAGCTTGCTTACGGACCACTATCCACTGCTGCATCGACGAAGGTTGGCCCAGTCCGGCGAGCGAACTTTGATTCCTGCCGTGGCTCCGCAAGGCGCAGTAGCGGTGAACTCAAGCGTCACTTCAGTGTTTCGGCATCCAAACGACCTACTTGGCGCCAATGCAACCCTGAGTTCAGTTCCGTTGGACTTCTTGGTCAAGACGACTGGCCGTGGCGACCTCTATGGGGTGGATTTGCTGAGGTTGCCGCTCACATGCACGAATTTCCCTTCGGCTCTGGCCCGCTCAGCGGCCTTGACTTGCCTTACGGCGCACTACGCATCGCTTTGGGAAGCAGCCTACAGCGTTGCTTTCGCAGATGAGTCGTGGAGTCAGCCCACTAACCCTCGGTTGCCACAGGGCTTCTGGGTGAACCTGTCCGATACCTGGACGCGTAGCTGCGCCCTGCGCAGCGACTACGCCCGCCGCATGGCGCTGGTGGAAATCGACGTGCTGGTCGCCCAGGCGCTGGGCCTGACGTTGGAGGAGCTCTTGCTCATCTACCGCGTGCAGTTCCCGGTGATGCAAGGTTACGAACGCGACACCTGGTACGACATCAACGGCCGCATCGTCTTCACCAATAGCAAGGGCCTAATCGGCGTCGGCCTGCCGCGAAAGGGCGGTGCCAAGACACCCAAGACCCGCATCCAGCCGCCCGAAGGCAGGGTCCGTGAGGGCAACCTGGGCTGGGAAGACCTCTACAAGGACGGCCAGTGGCTCGTGCCCGATGGCACCGTCGTCACGCAGTGGGTCAGCGACGACACGCTGCCCGGTGGCCCGCGCACGGTGGAGCGCCGCTACGTCGCGCCCTTCGCCCGCGCCGACCGTGAGGCCGACTACCGCACTGCTTGGGCGTTCTTCGAGGGTGGGCCATCTCAGTGACCCGGCATCCTCGAGCGGCGCTCATCGCAGTGCCATAGGTTGGCGGCTTCTGAAGGATTCAGTTCGAGCGGGCAAGGGAGAACATGGATATCAAGCTCATCAAGAAGAGCGGCGTGCCGAAGGCCGAAGTCGAGGCGCACCAACAGATTCGGCGGGAGTTCAGTACCACGGCCTTTAGCAAGGGGTGGCGTGGATACGCCTCTTTTGCCATCAGTCGAGGTGGGCGAGGCGCCGGTGACGATGACTTCGACCTGGTCCTCATCACGCACAACGTTGTCATCGTCGTCGAGTTGAAGAACTGGAACGGCAAGCTGCTGGAGTCAGACGGCCAAAAGTGGTACTTGGATGGCGAGTCGAGAGACACCTCCCCGGTTCTGAAGGCAAACCTGAACGCCAAACGGCTCGCGAGCTTGATGAAGCAGAAGCTCGGTACGAACTTCACCCCGTTCGTAGCTTCCTTCGTCGTAATGCATGGCAACGTCAAACAGACGAAGCTCACCCCCGACGAAGAGAAGTCGGTCCTCACGATGACGGAGTTTCTGGCCTTGCGCTACGAGCAGGTGTACAGGGACTACTTCTGGAAGAGGCCCCTGTTCAATCCGCTGGACCATCTGGACCGGTACGACGCGTTCTTCGAGGGACCGTCGTTCAAGCCGAAGGACTACTTGGTCGACGGGTTCCGGCCTGAAAGCGACCCCATCTTCATCCACCCGAAGAAGCTGTACTCGGAGTTCAGAGCCAGCGCCAAGGACGACCCGCTCAAGCATGCGCTTCTGCGGCAGTGGGACTTCACAGCACTGGGCTTGGACCTCATCGGCGAGCGCGACCGCCCGTTTGTCGGTCTTCGGGAGCAGCGGGTCTATGAGTACGTTGCAGAGAAGAACGAAGAGCTCTCCCTGAGCCTGATGCGTCCCATAAGCCGCAAGGCCGACCGGGACGTGACGCTCGACTTCACGGAGCTGTACGCGCTGCCGGGTCGCGTCACCCGGCTGGCGGAGTTCACGCACTCGGTGCTTCCCAAACTCTCCGCCGACGAGCGACTGAGCCTGGTGAAGGCCGTGCTGCACAAGTTCGGCGAGCTGCATGCGCTCAACGTGGCGCACCGTGACATCGGAGACCACAGCGTTTGGGTGGACAGGTCCTCGAAGGTCGTCATGTCGGGCTTTCCGGCCGCTTACTACCCGGAGATGAAGACCGTCGGTGCCTTCCGCGACAAGGTTAAGGTGGAGCAGTCAGTCCTGCCAGAGGATGGCCAGCCTGATACCGCGGCGACCCCCTACCGACGCGATGTGTTCATGCTCGGAGCCCTGGCGCACCTCGTGCTGTTTGGAGAGCGACCGCCGAAGCCTGCCGATATCTATGCTTGGTCTGACCGAGCAGACGCGGGGTTCAGCGCGGCAGTCACCGAAGTCATCAGAAAGGCGCTGTCCCCAGCGGCCAGCGAAAGGTATCCCAATGCGCGGGAGATGCTGGAGGCGTTGAACGCCGCTACCACTGACGCGCCCCTTCAGATTGTCGATGTCGCTGCCTTCGACTCGTACCGTGCCAACAGCAAGGAGCGCGACTACTCCGAGACGGACCTACGCGCGGAGACCAAGGAGTACCTTTGCTTCCGGTCCACCACTGAAGACGGTGACCACCTTGTGAAGGTCTGGTATGGCGTGGAGCCGGACCCCAGGAAGCCCGACCGTTCGCTGCGCCTCTTGTCATTTCTTGAGCGAGCGCGAGTCGTCAAGGGCATGCAGATTTCGGGGCTGCATCGTGTCGTCGACTTCGGCCTGTCGAGGGGCAGCCTCCTGCTCGTGACCGAGTGGGTCGAGGGGCAGCCACTGTCGGCCTGGCTACTGACTTCACCGACCTACGAGGCCAGGATGCAGGTCGCCCGGTCGCTCGTGGGAACGCTCCTGAAGCTGCACGCGGTAGAGCTTTCGCATGGTGACATCCATCCTGACAACGTCGTCGTTCGCAGTTCGGGTGATGCCGTGCTGGTGGATGTTCTGGACTTCAGACGAGACCAGGGAGATGCCTACACCACGGCATACCTCCCCGACAACTACAAGTCCCTGACGCCCTCGGAGCGAGACCGATACAGCCTTGCGGCCGTGCTCGTCGAGGTACTGGACTCAAGCCGCAGCGCTCCGACCAGCGGAAGTCTTCCGATTCCTCGCGTTTACGAAGAGCTGGCAAACCTTCTCGATGCACAGACGCTCTCTACGCTTGACCCGCTCTCGAAGGCGCTCGAGAAGGTAGAACAGGGCGAGAAGGCAGAGGCGCCGCACTTCACGGTGGTCGTTCCGAATCTCGCCTACTCTGGCGTGCCTGCAGGAGCACTGCGGAGCGACAACGGCGCCTTCCATATCGCCGCACAGCGCGACCGCCAGTCCGAGGGCCGTATTCGGCTCTATGTGACTGGCGTCGGCCGCCAACTCACCCTGATTTGGAATCCGGGTCAGGAGGCTGTCGAATCGGTGAAGGCGAGCAGCGTGTCGCAGAGCCAGCTGTTGCGGTCCCAAATGATGCGAGACGCCTCCGTCCGCATGGAGATTGAGCTCGCCGAAGGACCGGCGGCGGAGGCCCAGGACCTGGTGCTGTTCCTGTTGGACGATGCGCAGCTGAAGAGGCGGCTGCCGGCGACTGAGAGCTCCAAGCGGGCTGAGGCCAAGGAGGTCACCACCGACCCTGAGCTTGAGCCTGCGGACGCCAGCGTCGATGACCTTGGGCCTGTCCCGGTGCGAGAGTTATGGCAAACGCTTCTCGACGCTGAAGAGGACGCCTTCTTCACGGTCACGGTCGCCGGGGAAAAGAGGCACAACCCAGAGCGCTCGGGCCAGCTGCTAATTCCATACCACGCCGATTCTGGTGTGTTGAACTACGAGCCACCCGATGAGGTGGTGGTCGAGAGCCAGACCAACGATGGAGTCTGGAAGCCTTGCGGTCAGCTCAATCTTCGCGACACCACGGTCGGTGCTTACGCAGAGTTGGCCATCGACCAACCTCACCTCCGAGCGAACTTCAAGATTGGCAGTCGATTGCGACTAATGAGCACGAACGAGAAGGCGTCGTTCACGCGAAGGAGGTTCGCGGTTGAACGGATTCTGCAAGACAAGGCGGTTGTGCCGGACCTCATCTCCTACTTCGAAGCATCACCTTCCGCCGAGCTTTCGCCGCAGAAGTTCTCGGCACCCTCCGACCAAGACTTGGAGGTGTATTCAGAGCACGGCAAGAGCCTCAATCCAAGTCAACGTGAAGCCTTCAAGCGCGTTCTCGGCAACGGACCTGTGAGTCTGCTTCAAGGGCCGCCAGGGACAGGCAAGACCTGGTTCATCGCGTCGCTGCTGCACTACTTGATGACCAAGGAAGGAGCCCGTCGAATTCTGTTGGTCAGCCAAGCCCACGAAGCGGTCAACAATGCGCTCGAGAAGGGCATGGAAGTCTGCCGCACGATGGGCGTGGACTTCAACGCCGTGCGACTTGGCGCCGAGTCTGTAGCCTCGGACGAGATTCGACACCTGCACGCCTCATCCATCGAGAACGCATACCGAGAGTCGTTCAAGGCCGAGCAGAAGGAGCGCATCGTTGAGCTCGCAAGCGCCTTCGGGCTGCCCAAGGGGTATGCGGCGGAAGTGGTCGAGCTGCATCTCAGGATTGGGATGCTGTGCGACCGGATTGCGACGCTGCAAGCTCGCACAGGCAGAGAGGACGAACGCTCCGTAGCGTCGCTGGATGCTCGCGTGCGCGCGCTGACGGAGTCACTCTATGACATCGCTGCCGACTTCTACCAGGTCGATGCACAGGGGTCTCCCATCGAGCTCCTGAACCGGATTCGCGACGGCTTGGCCGAGAAGTACGAGGTCCGCTCACAAGACGCTATCTCAAGACTCCTCCGGGTCATCAAGCTTTCCGAGGAGTGGGTTGCCGCCCTGGGCTCGTCAGATGCCAATTTTGCCGAGTTCTTGGCCAAGTCTCGAACCGTCGTCGCGGGTACTCTTGTCGGTGTTGGCTACCGAGGCGCAGGGGTCGTTCAGAACATCTACGACTGGGTCATTATCGACGAGGCTGGACGGGCAGCACCCAGCGAGCTGGCCGTTGCGATGCAGGCGGGACATCGAATCCTTCTGGTCGGCGACCACCTGCAGCTCCCGCCGACCTTCTCAGACCAGGTTCGCGAAGCGGTCCGCGAACGGTACGGCGTTGCAGACGATTCAACGCTGCTGCGGAGCGACTTCGAACGGCTGTTCAATTCGGCCTACGGTCAGCAGGTTGGGACAACACTGTTGTCCCAGTACCGAATGGCGCCGGACATCGGGGAGTTGGTTTCCGAGTGCTTCTACGGCGGCCAGCTTGAGACAGGCAGAGGCGCTCCACCCGAGTACTACGACTTGCTGCCAGCACACCTCTCGAAGGAGGTGACCTGGGTCGACACCTCGACGCTCGGCCGCCGTGGCTATGAGCAGCAAAGTGACGCCCGTGATGACACTTGGAATACTGCCGAGGCGCACGTGGTCATGGAACTGCTGCGGCAGATTATCGAGTCCGATGAGTTCATGGCGTTCATGGCGGAGGACCTCAAGCCGCAGGAGCCGCCAATCGGCATCATCTGCATGTACAGCAGGCAGCGGTCTCTCATCGACAAGCTAAAGGCTGAGGCGCCCTGGCTGGGGTCAGCGAGGCGGCTCGTGAAGGTCGATACGGTGGACAGCTATCAGGGCAAGGAGAACCGCATCGTCATCCTGTCCACGGTTCGGAACAACCCGGATGGACGAATCGGCTTCCTACGGAGCCCCAATCGGGTGAACGTTGCGATGTCGCGCGCGATGGAGCGGCTGTTCGTGGTTGGCGCCAGCAAGCTCTGGCAAGGCAGGCACGCAGAAGCACCCTTGGGGCGCGTACTCAAGTACACCAAACAGCTGGCCGAGCAGGGCCGCGCCGTAGTCATACCTGCAGAGCAACTGGGAGAAGGGGTATGAGCGTTCCATCTGAGTTCAACCGCGTGACCTTCGGACTTCCGGTCGAGACCTTTCGGGTCGACGCGTACATCGCGCTCGAGGAACGTCTCCCCGTTGTCACTGAGTTTGTCCTGCGTCTGCTGCGCATCTGCGGCTCGGTGAACCTCACCGCCTTCAGAAACTACTTCGGCTTCACGAACAACGAGGCGGTGGCTGTCATCGATTCATTGGTGAGGCAGGGTCTGCTCGAGGTCGTTGAAGAGGATGTTCACTTGACGCGATTTGCCATTGAGCGCTTCGAGGAGTCCGGCGGAGACCATCCGCGGTTCAGCAAGGTGGAGCTTCGAAGCGACACGGTGACCTTCGACCTCATCTCCTTCACACCTTTGCGACCCCAAGCAGGAGAAGCCCCAACGGATAACCTGCTGAAGCTGGAAACCTCGGACGAGGCGATAGGCGAGAGTGCGGAGCGCGCCCGGATGGCCTACCGCCAGCGCTTTCCGGAGGTGGCAGCACTCCGCGGCGACTTGCGCGACCGCTCTTTCGGCGTGTATTCGGTCGAGGATGTTGAGAGCAGACGACGGACATACATCCCCATTCCGGTGAGCTTCGCGCTCGACAGCGATGGTCAGGTTCAGCGGCAGATTGACCAGAACTTTGAGCGAGCTGCTCCGGCCGAGCTCGTGCAGTTCGTCAACCAGCAAGTCACGGCAGCAATCCCCAAGACCATCGCGCTCGGCAGTTCGGACCTCGAGGAGTTCATCGACACGTTCGACCTCCCGCTGCTGCGTCAGTATCTTCAAGGAAAGAAGTTCGACCTGTTTCGGTATCTCACCGAAGTCCATCTGACCAGAGCGGTGCGCTACCAGGTGGGCGTTGAGGCAGTCTTCGGGAATCTGTACCTGCAGGAGAACCGCGAGCGAATCGTCGCCCGCTTGAAGGACCGCCGCCATGGCCGACGCCGGCACGGGCCTTTGCTGACATCACTGGCTTGGCTGACCCCCGATGACCTGCTCTGGGGTCGAGGAGACGCCTTTGCTAGGACGGTCTCGGAGCTGACGGCTCAGGTGCGCGGCGACAAGGGCGCTGACAACCTACACGTGCTGGCCTATGCCGAGCCAGGTCAGGAGCAGGCGGTTCTGAGTCGCTTCCGGGTGCAGGGCTTGACTGAGCTCCACTTCTCGCGACCTGCGCCGCCAGACGGCATGCTGATGGGCGGGCGGCTGGAGCTCATGCTGTATCCCACGGGGTTCATGGCCGCTCTCATTCACTTGCCGAGCCCGGGGAATCCTGGGCTTTGGATGCCCATCGGCATTCTGTCGGCCACGCCCAAGCACTTGGACCTAGCCCAAAAGCTGCTGCGCAAGGCGATGGGTGGCAGACGCTACGGTCGCAAGGCTAGGTTTTCCCAGAAGGAAGCCGGCGTATCCCCAACAACCTTTGAAGACGGGCTCCCCTTCCTGAACTACTGCGGCTTGGTCGACGGCGCGCACTACGAAGAAGAGTCAGGGGAGACCTGAGCGTGCTGCCGTCGCTACTTGCCCGAGACATCCAGGTCGGTCTGAAGCAGTTCCTCGTCTCCGGTTTCGAGCCGGCGGACGCCTTCATGCACGGCCTGATGAGCCGGTTCGTCGAGGACGAAGAGGCATGGCTGAAGGGCCCGTATGTGCAAGTCGGACTGCCCTTCGCGCAAGGGGCGTCAGGGCGCAACTTCTTCAAGACCTTCGAGACGCCACGTCCGGCCTGGAGCCACCAGGAGCAGTCCTGGCAGCGCCTGTCTACGCAGCATCTGGCAGCCAGTACGCTGGTGGCCACCGGCACGGGCAGCGGCAAGACCGAATGCTTCCTGTTCCCGGTGATGGACCACTGCGCACGCGAGCGCGCTGCTGGCCGCGCGGGCATCAAGGCGCTGGTCATCTACCCGATGAACGCGCTGGCCACCGACCAGGCCCGCCGCATGGCCGAGCTGGTGTCTGGCAACCAGGCCTTCGCCGGGTTGCGCGTGGGCCTGTACGTGGGCGGTGTCGCCGGCAGGCCGGGCGAGGGCATGGTGATGACGCCCAGCGGCGTCATCACCGACCGCGACACGCTGCGCAAGCACCCGCCCGACATCCTGCTTACCAACTACAAGATGTTGGACTACTTGATGCTGCGGCCGAAAGACCGGCAGCTCTGGGCGCACAACACACCCACCACGCTGCGCTACCTGGTGGTCGACGAACTGCACACCTTCGACGGCGCGCAGGGCACGGACCTCGCGCTGCTGCTGCGCCGCCTGCGCGCCCGTCTGAAGGCGGACAAGGACCAGCTCATCTGTGCCGGCACCTCCGCCACCCTGGGCGGCGCGTCGAACACTGCGCCGCTGCGCGAGTACGCGCGCCAGGTGTTCGGCACACCGTTCCCCGCAGACTCCGTCATCACCGAGAACCGGCTGTCGGTGGATGCCTTCCTCGGCGATGCGACGGTGGACCACATGTTCATCTGGCGGCCCGAGCTCGATGCAGCCTTGGCGCCGGCGCTTTACAGCTCACCGCAGGGGGCCGTACGGGCCTGGTTCGGTGTGTTGTTTCCCGCGCTGCCGCAGCCGGCTGACGAGGCCGAGGTAGCCACCGCCGCTTGGCGCCATGCGCTGGGCGAGCACCTGAAGCGCCACCAGCTCTTCGTGAACCTGCTGAGGCTGATGAAGGGTGGCGTGGTCAGCTATGCAGCGCTGGAGGAGGCCTTCGCGCGCAATATGCCCGCGGCTACAAGAGCCCAGGTGGCGCGCGTGCTGGATGCGTTGATGGTGCTGGTGGCCTGGGCGCTGCGTGATGGGCAGCAGCCGCTCGTCACCTTGCGGATGCAGCTCTGGGTGCGAGAGCTCCGCCGCATGGTCGGCAAGCTGGCCACACAGGCGCCGGATGTGCGCCTGCGCAGCGAGCGTGACCTGCCGGGCGAACGCGACGGCGTCTACCTGCCCATGGTGCAGTGCAGCCAATGCCGCACCACCGGTTGGCTGTCTCGCTTGGTGCAGGGCAGCAACAAGCTCTCGACGCAGCTCGACGAGATTTACAACACCTGGTTCTCGCGGCGGCCCGAGGCGGCACGCCTGTACGCGGCGACCAGTGTCGGCCGGCCTCATGTCGACGGGGTCCACCAACATGTCTGCGTGGCTTGCGGCAACGTCCAGCCGGGCGATGCCGCCTGCCTGGCCTGCGCGCATCAGGACTTGCTGCCCATCTACCGCGTGACGGCGCAGCGCACCCAGGTGGTCGGCACCGCGCAGTACACGCGCCACGACGACGCCTGCCCCAGCTGCGGGGAGCGCGACGAGCTGCTGCTGCTGGGCGCCCGCAACGCGACGCTCGGCTCGCAAATCGTGGAGGCCAGCTGGGCCAGTATCTTCAACGACGACAAGAAGCTGATTGCCTTCTCGGACTCGGTGCAGGACGCTGCGCACCGCGCCGGGTTCTTCGGTGCGCGCACCTGGCTCAACAACGTGCGCACCGCGTGGGCCCACGTGCTGGACGAGCTGAAGGTGTCGAGCATGCCCTGGGCACAGTTCTTGGTGCTTGCCGAGAAGCGGTTCGATGAAGCAGGCTCGGTGCTGAACGTGGCACCGGAGACGCTGGTGGCTGAGTTCCTGGCGCCGAACATGACCTGGCAGCACGACTGGTCGGTCGAGCTGCTGCAGCACGGGCAGTTGCCTGCCAGCTCACGGCTGCCGGGCAAGGTGCGCAAGCGCCTGCTGTGGCAGCTGTTCAGCGACCTCACGTACCAAAGCCAACGCGGGCGCACGCTGGAGCGGGTGGGCAAGGCGACGCTGAACGTGCCGTGGTCGCGCGTGCAAGAGATGGCTGTGCACCTGCTGCCGGTGTTCCACGAGCAGTTCGGTGCCCAAGGGCTGGACCTGTCCGTGCTGACGCAGTGGCTGTGGGGCACGCTGGCGTACATGCGCCGCCGCGGCGGCGTGATGCATGCCGAGATGGTGAACTACGCGGCCGACGGCAACATCTGGATGCTCTCCAAGGGCGGCGGCCGCGCCGAGTGGATGCCCAAGATGGGGGACTACGGCCCTCGCCCGGTTCTGATGACGCTGGGCAAGCATCGCGACTTCGACAAGCTGACCGGTACCAGCCGGAAGAACTGGTACGACCGCTGGGCCGAGGCTGCGCTGGGCCAGCAGATGCTGCTCGCCAAAGGCCAGGCGGCCGACATGTACCGGGCCGCCTTCGACGTGATGGTGGCAGCGGGCCTGCTGCTGAAGACCTCGCATCACCTTGGGGACACGCTGGCCATCAATCCCGAGGTCTTGCAGCTCGACACCGAAGTCGCCTTCGTGGCCACACTGGGCAGTAAGCGGCGCCTGGCCGTTCCCCGGCAGGATGCCGAGCATCTGCTGGGGATGCCTTGCCTCGATGCGGTGGAGTCGCAGTACGAGCAGCTCATCCCCGAAGCAGCCGACTGGTGGGCTCGGCGCTTCAGCCAGGGTGACCTGCGGCGCGTGATTGCCGCCGAGCACACGGGCTTGCTCGAGCGACAGGAGCGGGAGTCGCTGGAGCTGCGGTTCAAGGACAAGAAGCCCAGGCCCTGGTACGAGAACCTGTTGTCGGCCACGCCCACGCTGGAGATGGGCGTGGACATTGGAGACTTGTCGTCCGTGCTGCTGTGCTCGGTGCCGCCGAACCAGGCCAGCTTCCTGCAGCGCATGGGCCGGGCCGGGCGTCGCGACGGCAATGCGATGACCACCACGCTGGCCGACGGCAACAGCCCGCACGACCTGTACTTCTTCGCCGAGACCGAGGAGATGATTGCCGGGGAGGTGGCGCCGCCCGGCGTGTTCCTGCAGGCGGCCGAGGTGTTGCGGCGCCAGCTCTTCGCCTTCTGCATGGACGACTGGGTGTCCAGCCTGAGCAACGCCACGGCGCTGCCGGAGAAGACCTCACAGGCGCTGGACGCGATGGAGCAGACGAAGCTCGACCGCTTCCCCTACATCTTCAGCGACCACGTGCTGAAGCACGAGCAGCGCCTGTTCGAAAGCTTCATGGCGCTGCTGGACAAGGACGTCGACGAGGTCGTCCGCGGCCGCTTGTGGGACTACATGCAGGGGCAGGGCGAGTCCGACGGCCTGCGCTCCCGCCTGACGAAGGCGCTGGAGGAACTGGTTGAGGAGCGCCGCACCTACAAGAAGCGCAAGGACGAGCTCGACCGAGCCAAGGCCAAGGCGCAGCAGAAGCCCCAGGACGAGGCGACGCAGAACGAAATCGACAACCTGCTGCGTGAGCGCGACAAGATGCTCGAGCTCATCAAGGAAATCAACGGGCGCGACCTGCTGAACACGCTGACCGACGCCGGGCTGATTCCGAACTACGCGTTCCCGGAGTCGGGCATCCAGCTGAAGTCCGTGTTGTGGCGCAAGCGAGGTGCTGACGAGCCCGGGCAGGGTGCCTACGTGTCGCTGGCCACGCAGAAGTACGAGCGGCCGGCGCAATCGGCACTGTCGGAATTCGCGCCGGAGAACCGCTTCTACGCCAACCAAAGGCGCGTGGAGGTCGACCAGATAAACATGAATCTGGCCAAGACCGAGGACTGGCGCTTCTGCCCGAGCTGCCATCACATGCAGAACCTCGTGGTCGAGCCCGATGTCCATACCACCTGCCCGCACTGCGGCGACCCGATGTGGTCGGACGGCGGGCAGAAGCACACGCTGCTTCGCTTCCGGCAGGCGATTGCCAACAGCAACGACACCGACGTCCGCATCGACGACAGCTCGGAAGACCGCGAGCCGAAGTACTACGTACGGCAGTTGATGGCGGACTTCCTGCCCTCCAGCATCCGCGAGGCCTGGCAGATTCCGACTGGCGGCACGCCGTTCGGCTTCGAGTTCATCTCGCGCGTGACCTTCCGTGACGTGAACTTCGGGGAGCTGGCCAAGCCGGGCGACGCGTTCAAGGTGGCCGACAAGGATGCCCAGCGGCCTGGCTTCCGGCTTTGCAAGCATTGCGGCAAGGTGCAGAAGCCGCCGCGCCGTGGCGCCCTGGCCGCCGAGCAGAATCACAGCTTCGACTGCCCGAAGCACGGCACCGACGACCCGGCTAACCTGCTGGACTGCCTTTACCTGTACCGCGAGTTCGAGTCGGAGGCGCTGCGCATCCTGGTGCCATACACGAAGAGTGGCGTCGACGAGCGGGTGGTGCAGTCGTTCATGGCAGCAGTGCAGCTGGGTCTGAAGCGGCGCTTCGGCGGCAAGGTGGACCACCTGCGCATGGTGCTGCAGGACGAGCCCGGCAAGGATGGCGGGCCGCGCAAGCACTACGTGATGCTGTACGACTCGGTGCCGGGCGGCACCGGCTATCTGCACCAGCTGCTGGCGCACGATGCCAGGACGCTGGGCGATGTGATGCGCCTGGCACTCGATGCGCTGACCTCGTGCTCCTGCAACAAGGACCCCGAGAAGGACGGCTGTTACCGCTGCCTGTACCAGTACCGCCTGGGCCGCAGCATGGAGTTGGTGTCACGCGACAACGCGAAGGCAGTGCTGTCCGAGCTGGTGGGCTCGCTGGGCTCGCTCGAGCGCGTGAAGACTATCTCGGACATCTACATCAACCCCAACTTCGACTCGGTGCTCGAAGCGCGGTTCATCGAGAGCCTGAAGAAGCTCAGCGGCGTGGGCGGATTGCCCGCGGTCAAGCTGGTGCAGGACGTGGTGAACGGCAAGTCGGGCTACGTGCTCGAGGTCGGTGGCCAGCGCTACCGCGTGGAGCCGCAGGCCGTCTTGAACAGCGATGTGGGCGTCGTGGTGGCCAGCCAGCCCGACTTCCTGGTCTGGCCCTGGGCCAGCGGCTCGAAGCGGCAACCTGTGGCTGTCTTCTGCGACGGGTGGGCGTATCACAAGGACATCCTTCGGCAGGATGCCTTGAAGCGCAGCGCCATCCTGGCGAGCGGCAGGTTCTGGGTCTGGGCGGTGACACATCAGGACGTCGCCGCGGCGCTGAAGGGCAGCCTGGAGACCGACCTGGAGTCGCCGCTCGTGGCCATGTCGCGGCACGACGGGGCGAAGGCGCCGCCGACGGTGCCGCGCGCGCAGGAGAAGGCGTTCACGCAGCATGCGGTGGCAAGGCTGCTGCAATGGCTGGCCGCCCCGGCGGACGGCGCTGGCATAGACCCGAGCGTGGCAGCCATGCAGCGCAACGCAGCGTGGGCGGGTTTCCTGATGGTGCCCTCCTCGCCAGAGGACAAGGCCGCTTGCGACGCCCAGCGCGCGCAGTGGCTGTCGCGACTGCCCCTCTATGCGCGCGAAACCGGGCCCGGCTTTGCGCCGGTGATGTCGCGGCCCAGTGGGCCGGTCAGCTACGTCGGGGGGTGGCCCTTGGCGTTGGCCAAGGGGTTGCCTGCGGCAGGCGCGTGGATGGCGCCCGGCGCAGTCGTGCTCGCGGACAGCGAGGCGCCAGAGGCAGAGGCCCTGCACCAAGGTTGGCGTCGGTGGCTCCAGCTGTTCAACACAACCCAGTTTCTCCCGGGCACGCTGTTGGCGACGGCCGCTGGCCTCGATGCGCACGACTACGAAGTACTCGGGGCGTTGGGCGCCGACGCGAGTGGACCCGCCAAGGCGGATGACTTGGCCGCGCTGAATGGAGCCTGGAAGCAGGTGCTCGAGCAGTGCCTTGGCCCGCTGGTCGAAGGTCTGAAGGCACTGGCACAAAGAGGGGCCGCGCTGCCGGAAGTGGGCACAGAGCTCGCGGACGACAAGGGCATGGTGCTGGCCGACGCGGAACTAACCTGGGTCACTGCCAAGCTGGCCGTTCTGCGAGCCGACCAGGAGGACCTGGTCGGGGCGTGGAAGGCAGCAGGGTGGTCCGTCGCGCTGCTGGATGAGTCGGCCACGGCCGTCGAGGGCAACCTGTGGCATGTAACGGTTGCCGAGCGGCTGGGCGTGACCCTGCAGCAGAACAAGGAGTGATGGCATGAGTCTGAAGCCCAAGGTGGCCCTGTCACAGGACTTCCTGCTGCAGCTGGCGAAGCTCGCCGCCAACGTGCAGTCGAAGGTCATGAAGTGGGCCATCCAGTTCCAGTCGGACCCCACGAGCCCCGGCATCAACTACGAAAACATCAATGGTGCGCGGGACTCGAACCTGAAGTCGGTGCGGCTGGACCGGGACTGGCGCGGCATCGTCTTCAAGCCGGATGCCGGCGACGTCTACGTGCTTCTGTACGTCGACCACCATGACCAGGCCTACCGCTGGGCCGAGAACCGCAAGCTCTCCATCAACCCAGTGACGGGCGCCATGCAGCTGGTTGTGCTCGAGCGCGTGACGCAGGAGGAGCCTGCCGCTGCGCCCGCACCCGTGCCCGCCCCCGCGGCAGTGCCCGCGAGTCAACCCGTTCTCGAACCCATGTTCGCCGCCTTGGGCGACCGCGAGTTGCTCAGCCTGGGTGTGCCGGAAGAGTCGCTGGCCTCCGTTCGGACCATCAAATCCGACGAGCAACTCGATGCCATGCAGGCCGTGCTACCCGTGGAGGCCTACGAGGGCCTGTTCCTTGTGGCCGCAGGCGATTCGGTCAGCCAGGTGCTCGGAGCGCGCGAGACACGGGTGGACCGCCAAGTGGATACCGCGGACTTTGCCGCGGCGCTGGCCACGCCAGAGTCGAAGTCGCGCTTCGTCATCGTCGACAACGACGAGGCAATGATGGCCATCATGAACGCCCCGCTGGCCCAGTGGCGCGTCTTCCTTCACCCCACCCAGCAGAAGATGGCCAGTGGCGACCGCAGCGGGCCGGTGCGTGTTCTAGGGGGCGCAGGGACGGGTAAGACCGTCCTGGCCATGCACCGCGCGAAGTGGCTCGCGGAGAACCGCACGCCCGAGGGCAAGAAGCTGCTGTTCACCACCTTCACCCGAAACCTGGCCGCGGACATCGAACAGAACCTGAAGACGCTGTGCGGGAGCAGCACCCTCGCGAAACTGGAGGTCCGGAACCTGGATGCCTGGGTGCACGGCTTCATGCGTGCCCAGAAGCTCGAACACCGCATCGTCTACGACCGCAAGCAGGACGCTGCGCTGCAGGCGTGGCAGGCCGCCATGGCTGTGCGAGACACGAAGCTGGACCTGCCTGACGACTTCTATGAGCTGGAACTCGAGCAGGTCATCCTGGCGCAGGGCATAACGACGCTCGAGGAGTACCGGGTCGCACGTCGGACAGGTCGCTCCGGCGTCCTGAGCCGGGGCAAGCGCGATGCGGTGTGGCCTGTCTTCGAGGAATACCGAGGCCAGCTGGCATCGCGGAAACTCAAGGAGGTTGACGACGCGTACCGCGAAGTGGCGGCGCTGCTCTCTGCTCAGACCCTGCCGAGCGAGTACAGCGCCATCGTCATCGACGAGACGCAAGACTTCGGGCCCCAGGCGTTGAAGCTCATCCGGGCGATGATTCCGCCGGGGCCGAACGACCTGTTCTTCGTCGGCGATGGTCACCAGCGCATCTACAGCCGTAACCGAGCCGCGATGAGCAAGTGCGGAATCGACATCCGCGGGCGCTCGAAGAAGCTGTACCTGAATTACCGCACCACGGACGAGATTCGGCGGCAGGCGGTGGCCTTGCTGGAGGGCTGCGAGGTGGACGACCTCGATGATGGCCACGATGAGACCAAGCGGTACAAGTCACTGTCCCATGGCCCCGCTCCCAGCGTCGTGTCGGTGGATGGTCTTGAATCGGCGGCTACGCAGGCCGGGGGCTTCATTCGACAACTTCAGGCCGAGGCGGACGAAGGCGCGAAGCCAACCATCTGCGTCATCGCCTCCAGCGAGAAGCAC